>JAYWGR010000137.1:0-50964 GCA_043778145.1 Rhizobacter sp. | reverse complement strand
TCATCGTCGCCGTGTCCAGGCCCACCGTCACTGTGGCGGCGCTGGTCGTGACCTTGCTGACCGTGAGCGACAAGCCGCCCGTGACCTCCGTGAGCGTGTTGCTGGCTGACTCGATGGCCACGCCGTTGAGCGTTGCTTTGGCGTTTTTGGCGAGCGCGGTCTCTGTCACCTTCACGGCCCCGCTTGGCGGGTTGTAGACGAGATCATCGAGCGTCGGGCCGCCTGGCGCAGCGGGTGCGTCAGCGGTGGCGGTGATGCGCACCGAGTGCTCGGCGCCGGTCGTGTTGGAGCGAATCACGAGGCGCGAGCCGCTGCTGTCTTTGACGATCGAGGCGCTGACACCCGCGTTGGACGCATTGATCTTCGCGCGCACGCTCTCAAGCGAGTCTTCGCCAATCGGCACCGGGATGTCGACTTGCGAAGGCGGTGTCGCCGGTGTGAATGCGGTTTTGTCGGCATTCCAGCTGCCAAGCTCGATGCGCAGGCTGCCGGTGCCGACTGCAGAAGTGCTGTCCGCATACGCACTCGACGAGAGCGACTGCGCTTGCGCGAGTTGTTGCACCTCAACGCTGTAGGAGCCCACTGCCGCCGAGGTCGACGATGCGACCGAGACCGATGCCGAGTCGCTGCTGCTGGCGCTCGTCTTCTGCCAGAAGGCGGGATCGGCGAGCTTGGCCGTCGTGTCGTGAATGTTGGTGGTGTAGCTCTTGAGCAGGCCGAAGGCCGAGAGCTTGGCTTGCAGGGCGGTGGTCCGCGTCGTCAGCAGCTTGACTGGCGCGCGGTTGGCTGCGTCGAGCTGGTTCACGATGCTCGTGACATCGAGCCCACTGCCTATGCCGGGACTTGAGATAGTGGGCATGGAAACACTCCTTTTCGTACGCTATTTTTCGGCCTTCTGCGATCCAACTTGAGCGCGGAAAAAAACCCACCCGGGCAACCGGATGGGTTTTGCGTGCGCCTCTGGGCGAGAGCGTTGTCAGCCTTTGAGCAACTGCAGCACCTGCTGCGGCAACTGGTTGGCCTGGGCCACCATCGCCGTGCCGGCTTGCTGCAGTATTTGTGATCGAGAAAGGTTGGCAGTCTCTGCCGCGAAGTCGGCATCCATGATGCGGCCTCGCGCGGCCGAGGTGTTTTCGGACTGAATCATGATGTTCGAGACGGCACTCTCAAAGCGGCTTTGCACCGCGCCGAGTGTGGCCCGCGCTTCATTGACCTGGTTCAGCGAATCATCGATCTGCTTGATCGCCAACCACGAGTCTTGCGCTGTTGCGATCGAGAGTTTGTCGATGCCGGCCGATGAGGTGGCGTCGTTGTTGACGATGGCGGGCGTGGTGGAGAGGCCAGTCGTCGTGAGTGCGAAGCCGGCGAGGTCGACCTGCGCGGCACTGCCGTCGGCCGAGAGCTTGGACGAGAGCAGCTCGATCTTGTATTGGCCATCGGTCTGCTTCTTCAAGAAGGCCGAGACGCCTGTATCCGCGGTCTTGCGGTTGATGCCCTCGATCACTTGACCGAGGCGTTCTTCTGGCGTGCGGGCCGAGGGCAAGTCGCCGAGTGTGTAGCCGATGCCGTTGACTGTGATGGCGAGCGAGCCATCGGTGATCTCGACCAGGCTGGTGATTCCGAGTGCCGAGATGTCGGCCTCGCTGACTTCGCCGTAGATGACTTTCGAGAGCCCTTGACCAGATGAGTTGGTGAGCGCGGCGACAGTGATCGTTTCGCCCGAGTTGGCGCCGACTTGGAAGGTCGCTGCCGCAAACGATCCATCCAGCAGTTTCTGGCCGTTGAATGCGGTTTGTTTGGCAACGCGGTTGATTTCATCGCGCAGTTGGCCGGCTTCAGCCTGCAGTGCTTTGCGGTCATCGATGCTGTTGGTCGCATTCGATGATTGCACCGCGAGTTCACGCATGCGTTGCAGCATGTCGCCCACTTTGCCGAGTGCGCCTTCGGCAGTTTGCGCCAGTGAGATGCCGTCGTTGGCATTGCGCGCCGCGACGTTCAAACCTCGCACCTGGGTGTTCATGCGTTCGGCGATCGCCAAGCCCGCGGCGTCGTCCTTGGCGCTGTTCACACGAAGGCCGGACGACAGCCGCTGCATCGACGTCGACAGCATGCTCTGCGACGAGGTTAGATTCCGTTGCGCTGTGAGTGAGTTGATGTTCGTGTTGATGGTTTGAGGCATGTCGCTCTCCTGATTTACCGGATTCACCATCCGGCTGTCGTGCCGGGCCTACCGTTTGCGGTATGCACAATTCTTTGGCAGCCTCGCGGCGCGCAAAACCCGGAAAAGCAGGGAAAGTCGACCTCAATTCGCAGCCGCATTGGCCGAGTGGGTGAAGAGTCGCCGCGACTCGGTTTGCAAGCCAGCGCACTCAATCGGCATTCAACCATCACTCGGCTGGCACTCAGCGGGCACTCGATCGGCACTCAGCCGGCACTCGTTCAGCACTGGTTCAGCACTCGAAGAAGATTCATTCAGCGAGCCCTCAATGAAAAAACCCGGCGCATGGCCGGGTTTGTGTTGGGGCCACCAGCGCCGCAGCACCGGTGGCAGATTCAAGGGCGCGATCAGCGCAGCAGCGAGAGCACCTGCTGCGGTTGCTGGTTGGCCTGGGCGACCATCGCTGTGCCAGCCTGCTGCAGGATCTGCGCCTTCGAGAGATTGGCCGTTTCCTGAGCGAAGTCGGCATCGACGATTCGGCCGCGTGCAGCCGCAGTGTTCTCCGACTGAATCGCGATGTTCGACACGGCGTTTTCGAACCGGCTTTGCACCGCACCGAGCGTGGCTCGCGTGTCATTGACTTGCTTGAGCGAATCGTCGATCTGCTTGATCGCGAGCCAGGCGTCTTGAGCCGTGGCGACCGAGAGTTTGTCGATGCCCACGGCCGAGGTCGTGTTGCCGTTGGTGATGGAGATCGATGTGTCCAGGCCGGTCGTTGCGGTGCTGAAGCCGGCAAGGGCAACCGCCACGGCGCTGCCGTCAACGTCGAGTTTCGATGAGAGCAGTTCGACCTTGAATTGACCGTCGGTTTGCTTCTTCAGGAACGCCGTCACGCCGGTGTCGGCGGTGGCGCGGTTGACGGCTTCAACAACTTGGCCCAAGCGCTCTTCGGCCGTGCGCGCAGCGCCGAGGTCGCCGAGCGTGTAGGTCGTGCCGGCGGCGGTGACCGTCAGCGAGCCGTTGGTGATTTCAGCCAGGTTGGTGATCGCAGTGGCCGAGATGTCAACTTGGCTGCCTTCGCCGTAGACGACCTTGGAGAGGCCTTTGGCCGATGAGTTGGTCAGTGCGGCGACCGTGATGGTCTCGCCGGAATTGGAGCCCACTTGGAAGTTGGCTGCGGCGAATGAGCCGTCGAGCAGCTTCTGGCCGTTGAAGCCAGTGTTCTTGGCCACGCGGTCGATTTCATCGCGCAGCTGGCCCACTTCGGCTTGCAGCGCCTTGCGGTCATCGGCGCTGTTGGTGGCGTTGGAGGATTGCACTGCAAGTTCACGCATGCGTTGCAGCATGTCGCCCACTTTGCCGAGCGCGCCTTCAGCGGTTTGCGCGAGAGAGACGCCGTCGTTGGCGTTGCGAGCCGCCACGTTCAGGCCGCGGACTTGCGCGTTCATGCGCTCGGCAATCGCCAAGCCGGCTGAGTCGTCCTTGGCGCTGTTCAAGCGCAAGCCCGAAGACAGCCGCTGCATGGCTGTGGAAAGCATGTTTTGCGACGCGCCCAGGTTGCGTTGGGCCGTCATCGAGTTGACGTTGGTGTTGATGGTCAATGCCATGAGATAGCTCCGTAAGTTAATGAACAGCCGGCGGGCACCGGCGAGTCTCGTCAGACGGGGTTACCCCCCTCACGAGACCTGGGTTTCATGCCTCGCTGAGATCAATATCGACGGCACTCTCTGCGACTTGAGGCTGATCCGTGGCCGACTGTTGAATCTCGTCGGCAAATCAAACCGACGCAATGCGCCGAAATGAGCGGGCAACCCATGGCTTCATCGAGCTATCGGCCTCTGGGGCGCGACCTAAATTTCGCGAGCCCGCACCCTCTGGTGCCCAGGGTGCGTTCGGCACCAACCCACAGCATGAAACAAGCCTCTCGTCTCGCTGCGCGCGGGCCCAGCCAGAAATATCAACAGTCGCGCCGCCGCGCCTACGAGTGGGCTCAAGCGGGTGCCTGGCGCGAAGCCGAGTCGACTTTGGCGCGGCTCGCGGCCGATCAGCATTTCGAACTCGGCGATTGGCTGGTGCTGGCCACGGCGCGCTTTCGCCTTGGGCAATACGAGGCGATGACCATGCCCGTCGAGCGCGCGCTGGCGGCCAACCCGGCGAGCCTGGAGGCCGTGCACCTGCAGACGCTTGGGCTCATTCACCAGAACCGCTGGGTCGAGGCGCTTGCGGTTTTCGAGCGCTTTGCGGTCGGGCCGGTGCGGCAGCACTACCACTTCGTCGTCAACCATGCGACGACGCTTGCGCAGGTCAACCGCCAGCAAGAGGCGATGAGCATGTTTCTCGAAGCCATGGTGATCGAGATGACCGACCCCGCGCTGCACATGAAGCTCGGCCTGACGCTGAAGGCGCTGAAGATGTTCGAGGAGTCGGCCGAGAGCTTCTTGACCGCCTGGGTGCTCGATCGGCGGCGCTTTGCTGCGCAACTGATGGTGCTGCACATGCGCCAGCATGCCTGCCAATGGGCTGGCTTCGAAGAGGCGCGCCTCGGCATCGTTGACGCCATGGCGCAGATGGACGACGCCGCCGAAGGCCCGCGCGGCGAAGGCGCCGTTTGGGCGCTGGCGGCCATTGAACACCCGCCGAAGCTCTTTCTCAAGGCAACGGCCGAGGTGGCGGCCAAATGGGCCAAACGCGCTGAGCCCTTGCCGCGCCACCGTGTGCCCGCGGTCGGCGAGCGGCGCATTCGCGTGGGATATGTTTCGTCCGACTTTCACAGCCACGCGACGACGCTGTTGCTGGTCGAGGCACTCGAATGCCGCAACACAGAGCGATTTGAAGTCACGCTCTATTCGCACGGCAAGGATGACGGCAGCTGCGTGCAGCAGCGCATCCGCAGCGCTTGCGAGCGCTTCGTCAACATGAAAGAGATGTCCGAGCAGCAGATGGCCGAGCGCATTCATGCTGACGGGATCGACCTTCTGATCGACCTCAAAGGCCACACCTTCGACAACCGACTCGGCGTCTTTGCTTGGCGCCCGGCGGCCGTGCAGGCCGCGTGGCTGGGCTTTCCGGGCACCTGCGGGGCAGACTATGTCGACTACATCATTGGCGACCGCTGGGTCACGCCCGCAGAGCATGCTGCTCACTACAGCGAGCACATCGCCCAGCTGCCGCACAGCTACCAGCCCAACGACAGCCAGCGCCACCTGCCCGAGCCCACCCCGCGCGGAATGTGGGGCTTGCCCGATGACGCGCTGGTGCTCGGCAACTTCAACCAAAGCTTCAAGCTCTCGCCCGAGACGTTTGATGCCTGGGTGCGCATCGTCAAGGCAGTGCCGAAAAGCTTGCTCTGGCTGCTGGCCGACAACCCGCAAGCCTCGACCAATCTTCGCCGTGAGGCGCAAGCGCGCGGCCTGGACCCTTCGCGCATCGTGTTTGCGCCGCGCGTGGGCGTGGATCAGCATCTGGCGCGCCTGCCTGTTGCCGATCTGATGCTCGACAACTGGCCTTGCAACGCCCACACCACCGCGAGCGATTCGCTCTGGATGGGCGTGCCGATGGTCAGCCTGATGGGCGAGAGCTTTGCGTCGCGCGTTGCCGGCAGCCTGCTGCACGCGGTGGGCCTCGGCGAGCTGGTGTGCACAAACGTTGCCGACTACGAAGCCGTGACGATCGCGCTGCTCAATGACCCGGCCCGCCTGCAGGGCCTGCGCCGCCACTTGGCCGAAGGCCGAGCCGGCTTCCCGCTGTTTGACGGCCGGCGCTTCGCTGCCGACCTTGAACACCTCTATGACCGAATGATCGATCGCGCCAGGCAGGGCCTCGCCCCTGCAGCGCTTCTCGCCGAGGAGACCTGATGAGCCAACTACCGAAAATTCATGTCTGCGTGATGCAGCCGAGCGGCTACGTGCATTCGATGGGCCTGCTCGATCCGGCCCTCTACATGCACCACCAGATGCAGCGGCTTGGTGTGGCGGCGACGATCGCCAAGAACCGGCTGATGCACGACGCGGTCAACATCGTCTTCGGCGCGCACCTCGGCTTCGACCCCGTGCTGCGCAGCCGGTATTCGTGCCTCTTCATGAACCTGGAGCAGCTGGGGGCCGGCGGCGCTGCCGTGGCGCCGAGCTACCTCGCGCTGCTGCGCGGCTCGGCCGTGGTCGACTACGACGCCGCCAACATCAAGATGTACGCCGCCGACCCGCTCGATGTGCCGCTCATCAGCTTCGCCTATGCCCCGTATCTGCGCGCCAGTGCCGAAGCCAGCTTGCCGCTCGCCGAGCGACCGATCGACGTGCTGTTTTTCGGCAGCATGAACGAGCGGCGCCGCAAGCTGATGGAAGCGGTGGAAGCCGCCGGCGTTTCGGTCACCACCTTTCGCAGCCCGGTGTATGGCCCGGAGCGCGATGCAGTGATCCGCCAGGCCAAGCTCGTGCTCAATGTGCATCACTACGAGGCCAGCCGCTTCGAGCAGGTGCGGGCATCGCAAGTGCTCTCGCTCGGCACGCCGATGCTGTGCGAGCGCAACCCGACGACGAGCCCGGCCGCTGCATTCGAAGATGCGGTGTTCTGGACCAGCCCCGAGAAGATCCGCGACTTCTTTGAAACCGAGTTCCGCACCCCCGGCTTCTACCAGCGGGCGCAAGCGCAGTTGGAGGCCTTCGCCAAGACCGACCCGATCGAAGCCTATGCCGACCTGGTCGGCTTTGCTGCTGGACTTTGGCAAGTGCACAGCCAGCGCCGCAGTGACCGGCCCTGGCAGCCAACGCAGATCAACATCGGCTCCGGCAAAGATTACAAGCTCGGCTGGCTCAACCTCGATGTGCTGCCCAAAGCCCAGCCCGATGCGCTGCTCGATCTCGGCCAGGCGCTGGCCTTCCCGTTCGAGCTGAATTCACATTTCGTCGGGCCGGTGAGGCTGGCCGAGGGCTCTGTGGAGCAGCTCTATGCGAACAACGTGCTCGAGCACGTGCCCGACCTCGTCACGTTCATGACCCAGGCTTTGACCCTGCTCAAGACCGGCGGCGAATTTTTGATCGAAGTGCCGTACGAGCATTCGCCCGGCGCGTGGCAAGACCCCACCCACGTGCGCGCGATGAACGAGAAGTCATGGGCCTACTACACCGACTGGTTCTGGTATCTCGGCTGGGTAGAGCACCGCTTCCACATCAAACAGTTCGAGTACCTCGACTTGAAGCTCGCCTCGTGTACGCGCGAAAACGCGCATTTCATGCGGGTGTGCCTGGTGAAGGCCGAGACCACAGCCGCCGAGCGCATGACGGCGCGTGCCATGCAGCCGGACTTCGGCGGGCTGCTGGAGCCGATCGACCCGCACGCCGGGCTCGACTGGATCGTTCGTGAGCAGGCTGAGACGCCCGAGCAGCCCGAGCAGCCTGAGCAGCCTGAGCAACCCGAGGCGCGCGAATCCGCCACGGCTGAGATTTCTGCCGCGACTGTGGCTTTGTGACGGCTTGTAAGAAGTTCCCTGACACGGTGCACGGAAGAAACGGGACTCAAGCGACAGAGTTGGCCTGATGTCACGGTCTAAATGCCGTCTTCACAATCGGTTTCACGTTGAGACACAAAGCCAACGCGACAGACCTCTCAGAAGCCCACCGCCGCCCACACGACACGCCAGGAGCCAACATGAACGCTGACCAAATCCTCACCGAAATCCGCGAAGCCAACCTCTCCTATCTGATGCTTGCGCAAAGCCTGATCCGCACCGATCGCGACCAGGCCCTGTTCCGCCTCGGCATCAGCGAAGACAACGCTGCGCTGATTGCGCTGCTGACGCCGGCGCAGATGATGAAGATCTCGTCTGGCAACACGCTGCTCTGCCGCATGCGCGTCGATGACGATCTGGTCTGGAGCCTCTTGACGAACCATGGCAAGAGCGCCGCCAACGAAACCACCTCACGCTTGCACGCCAGCATCCTGATGGCCGGCCGCCACCAAGAAGCCGCCTGAGACTGATCGAAAAACATACACACGAGCGAGAACGACCATGCGCAGCAAAAGCATCCTGACCGAAGCCAAACAAATCAGCCGTGCGATCACGCTGATCAACCTTGGCGCCCGCCTTCAGGTGCTTGAGTCGGAGACTGATCTTTCTTACGAGCGCCTGCTGCGGCTCTACAAGGAAGTCTCGGGCAAGTCGCCCAGCAAAGGCCAGCTGCCGTTCTCGACCGATTGGTTCATGACTTGGCAGCCGAACATCCATGCCTCGCTCTTTCTCAACATCCACGAATACTTGAACAAGGCGGCCGAGCTTGATGAGATCGACACCGTCATCAAGGCCTACCAGCTCTATCTCGAACAAACCCAGGCGCAAAGCCTGGAAGCACTGCTCTCGGTGACGCGCGCGTGGCGGCTCGTCAAGTTCGTCGACAACGGCATGTTGACGATGACCAAATGCTCCAAGTGCGGCGGCCAATTCGTCAGCCACCCGCACGAGATTGCCAAGCACTACGTTTGCGGCCTGTGCAACCCGCCGGCGCGCGCCGGCAAGGGCAAGACAGTTGGTGGCATCCGCATGCATTGAGTGGGCTCAATGCAGGCTCCCTCTCTTTGTCTCTTTGTCTCTTTGTCTCTACCTCACTTCCTCTCCACCGTGACTTTTCTCTCTGACACGGCAAAGTCTCCAACAAAGTGAATGCAACTCGACTCAAGTCTTCTCCGGTTCTGCCGAAACACATGATGCAAGTTGATTGATTTCTTTGTTTGTCTCCTCGTGGCACAGCAATGTGCTTTCAAAGCGAACCTTCGGGTTCGCTTTTTTTCGTCTCGACTTGTTCTCCGATGGGGTTGATCTGATTGGCAATGGCCTGCCAACTGCGGCGATCGACCGTGCAAGACGCACGCAAACTCAAGCCGAGCAACGGCTGGTCGATAAGGACTTGGCAAGAGCCTGCCGCACGCGAGAGTGCAGCAGGCCACACGCACAAGTGCGGCAGGCCACACGGGGAATCAGGAAACCATGTTTGTAATCGTCGGCTGGGGCTTGGCACTGGTTTGCATCTTCGGTGTCTACATCTTTCACGGTGGCAACATCAGCGTGATCCTGCATGCCTTGCCGTTCGAGATGATCACCATCTTTGGTGCTGCGGCCGGTGCTTTCCTGGCGAACAACCAGATGAAGGTCGTCAAGGCTTCCATTGCGGGCCTGGGCCGCTGCTTCAAGGGCAGCAAATACAGCAAGGCGCGCTACCTCGAGCTGATGGCCATGCTCTATGACATCCTGCAGAAAGCCCGCAAAGAGGGCTTGATGTCGATTGAGAAAGACGTGGAAGACCCGCACAGCTCGGCCATCTTCCAGAAGTACCCGAACGTCGGCAATGACCACCATGTGATCGAGTTTGTGACCGACTATCTGCGCATGATGGTCTCGGGCAACTTGAATGCCCATGAGATCGAAAGCCTGATGGACAGCGAGATCGACACGCATCACGCCGAAGAGCATGCCGCGGTGGCGGCGATTGCGCGCTTGGCTGGCGGCCTGCCGGCCTTCGGCATCGTGGCCGCGGTGCTCGGTGTGGTCAACACCATGGGATCGGTCGGCCAGCCGCCGGCGGTGCTGGGCGGCATGATCGGCTCGGCGCTCGTAGGCACCTTCCTTGGCATCTTGTTGGCCTATGGTTTCGTCGAGCCGCTCGGCGGCCTGTTGGAGCAGAAGGTTGAAGATGCCGGCAAGGAATTGCAGTGCATCAAGACGACCTTGCTTGCAAGCATGCAGGGCTATGCGCCGCAGGTGGCGGTGGAGTTTGGCCGCAAGGTGCTTTACTCCGGCGACCGACCGACGTTTGCCGAGCTCGAAGGCCACGTCAAGGGCAAGAAGTGATGGCGCTCCGTATCCGACGGCTCCGTCAGCCGGCCTTCTGGCCGGCGGTGGGGTAACGCATGGCCGGCGATTCCAAGAAGCTCCAGCCCATCATCATCAAACGGGTGAAGAAGGGCGGCCATGCGGTGCACGGTGGCGCATGGAAGATCGCGTATGCAGACTTCGTCACCGCGATGATGGCGTTCTTTCTGCTGATGTGGCTGCTCGGCTCGACGACCGAAGGCGACAAAAAAGGCATCGCGGATTACTTCGGCTCGCCGCTCAAAGTGGCCATGAATGGCGGCAGCGGCTCGGGCGATTCTTCAAGCGTGGTCAAAGGTGGCGGCACCGACCTCACGCGCAGCAATGGCCAAGTCAAGTCGGGCGACATCGAAGCCGAGCGCCGCACGATTCAGCTGAAAGCTTTGAAATCGGAGCAGCGGCGAGCCGAGGCAGCGCGGCTGCAGCAGCTCAAAGAGAAGGTCGAAGACGTGCTGGCCTCGAACCCGAAGCTGGCTGCGATGAAATCGCAGATTCGCCTGGAGATGACGCGCGACGGCTTGCGCATCCAGATCGTCGACGAGCAGAACCGGCCCATGTTCGACAGCGGCAGTGCGATCGTCAAACCTTACATGCGCGAGCTCTTGCGCGAAATCGGTGCGGTGCTCGCCGAAGTGCCGAACCACCTCACGCTCGAGGGCCACACCGATGCCCAGGCGTTCGGTGGCGGCGCGGCCGGCTACAGCAATTGGGAGCTTTCGAGTGACCGCGCCAACGCCTCGCGGCGAGAGCTCGGCAGCGGCGGCCTGCCCGACGACCGCGTGCTGCTCGTCCAGGGCTTGGCATCAAGCAGCCTCTTCGACACCAAGGACCCAACGAGCCCGATCAATCGGCGCATCAGCATCATCGTGATGAACCGCGATGCCGAAGACCGGCTCTACCGCGTGGCGCCAGAGCCGCCCGAAATGGCGAGCAGCGGCGCCGTGAACACAGACGCAAAACTGTCTGCGATTGCACCCTCAACTTTGCCCGCGCCGACCCGATAAATCCGCAAGAGCGCAGGCACAGCGCGATTCATTTCCACCGACCACTTCCAAAGCACCCCATGAGCATCTCAGCCGACATGAAGTTTCTGATCGTCGACGACTTCTCGACCATGCGGCGCATCGTGCGCGGCTTGTTGAAGGAGATCGGCTACAACAACGCAGACGAAGCCGAAGACGGCGCCGTGGCATTGAACATGTTGAAGAACGCGAAATACGACTTCGTCGTCAGCGACATCAACATGCCCAACATGAACGGCTTCGACCTTCTGGCTGCGGTGAAGAAAGATCCCGCCCTCAAGCACTTGCCGGTGCTGATGGTCACAGCCGAAGCGCGCAAGGAAGACATCGTGCGCGCCGCCCAAGATGGCGCGGCCGGCTACATCGTCAAGCCTTTCACCAAGGCGACGCTTGAAGAAAAGGTCCAGAAGATCATGCAAAAGCTGGCGGCCACTGCTTGAGTACCCGGGGAATCACATGAAGATGAATGAACTGAACAACGTGCTGCCGCCAATGAACGCTGCAGCTTCGCCCGAGGTTTTTCAACAACTCGGTCTGATCACCCGCCAGCTTCACGACACATTGGCACAACTCGGCGTCATGCCCAAGCTTCAGGCTGCTGCCGATGGCCTGCCCGATGCCCGCAGCCGCTTGACCTACATCGCCAAGAAGACCGGCGAGGCCGCAGACAAGGTCCTCAACTCGGTTGATCAAGCGAAGGAAGAACACCAATCGATCAGCCGCGAGACCCGCCGCATCGTGGAGGCCATCCTCGCTGATCCGGTGCGCGCAGTGGCGAGCGGCTCGGTGATGAATTTCGTTCGCGATGTCGATGCCGCCACGGCCCGCATCGACCAGCACCTGACCGACATCATGATGGCCCAGGACTTCCATGACCTGACTGGCCAGGTGGTGGCGAAGGTTGTGTCGCTGGCAAGCGATCTCGAAGACAGCCTCGTCAAGTTGCTCGTTCAAGCCGCGCCGCCGGAGCAAGCGCAGAAGGTTGAAGCGTCGATACTGAACGGCCCGGTGGTCAACCCCGAAGGCCGCACCGACGTGGTCGCCAATCAAGGCGAAGTCGACGACCTGTTGGCAAGCCTCGGCTTCTGAAGCCCTGATGTTCTGAGGTTCTGATGTTCTGATGTTCTGAGCGAGTGCCGCGGGAGCGGCACTGCGCTTGGCGCTCTGCGTTGCCGCAATTACTTCGGCAACAGCACCTTGTCGACGACGTGAATCACGCCGTTGGACTGCATCACATCGGCGATGGTCACGTGGGCGGTGTTGCCGCTTTCGTCAGTCACCATCACCTTGCCGCCCGCGGCGGTTGCCGTGAGCGAGCCGCCGGAGACGGTCTTCAGTGATGCCTTGCCACCACCGGCCATGATGGCTTTGGTGAGTGCGGCAGCGTCCATCTTGCCGGCGACGACGTGGTAGGTGAGCACCTTGGTCAGCGCGGGCTTGCTCTCTGGCTTCAACAAGGTGTCGACCGTGCCAGCAGGCAGCGCGGCGAAGGCATCGTTGGTCGGTGCGAACACGGTGAATGGGCCCGCGCCTTTGAGCGTGTCAACGAGACCTGCGGCCTTGACTGCAGCCACGAGCGTGGTGTGATCTTTGGAGTTGACGGCGTTGTCGATGATGTCCTTGGTGGGCAACATCGGCGCGCCGCCGACCATGACTTGCGCCATCGATGCAGTGGCCGAAACAGACAGCAGCAATGCCAACGCCAGGGAAGAAAGTTTGTTCGATTTCATCAGTGCATCCAGTTGATTGACCCGAGCGCCGCTGCGGCAGGTGGCTCAGCGTTTGCGCCAGGTGCCATGCCTTACGCGGCAGATGCGGCGGCGGATGCGCTGGCCGATTACGGCAGCAGGGTCAATCGCGGCTCGTCAACGCCGCTGGCGCGGTTGAGCTGCATCAGCGTCAGCGGGCCTGTCAGGCCATCGGGTGCCAAGCCGTTGGCGAGTTGGAATGCGAACACACGTGACTTCATTGCTTCGTCGCTGGCGGATGCCGCTGGTGCGCCATCGAGCATGCCGAGGCGCTGGCCCAGCCAGCCTGCAACCGGGCCTTCGCGGCCCACGGTGTCGCCGGCGCGGTAGGCGGGTGGTGCGCGCCAAAGCGTTGCGAACTCACCGCGCCAAACTTTTGCCAATGTGGTCAATGGGACTGTGGTGTCGGCGTTGTTGATGCGAAGCGTGGCGTGGTCGCTGCCAAGGCCGACGAGCAATGCGCGCGTGCTGCGGCCACGCTCGTCGATGAGCTCCAGCAAGCAAGGCCTGCCGAGTTGGCGAATGGGCGCCAGCCCACCGCGCCCGCGGTAGCACTGCAAGGATTGTTTGGCCGCGGCCTCGCACGGATCGCCAGGGCCGATCTGCGCGTTCCAGAGGAGGGCGAGCGCGCGCCAAGCGCGGGGTTCGTCGGTGGCCGGCGCGTCAAACAACGCCACGAGGCTTGACGGCATGGCCGGTACGACCATCGGCTTGGCAGCAGATGCAGCGTTGTTCGCAGCAGATGTGGTCGTCGACGTTGACGCGGGCATTGACGGTGGTGTGGGTGTGGCCGTGGCGAGCTTCTGTGCTGATCGAACCGGCGGCGTGGCCGCTGCTGAGCCGGGCGCCGGGCGCGCCGCAACGGATGTCTCGGCACTCGGCGGCAGCGTTGCCGACGCGGTTGCCGATGCGGTTGCCGACGAAGGTGATTCACTCGTCGTCTCTGGCGTGACTGGCGTGGCCGGTGCGGTGGCACGCGTCGAGCGCGCGCCGCCGTTCACCGCCGATGCAATGAGTGGCCCGAGCAACGCCCCGGCCACCAAGGCGGCACCAGCCACGCTGCCTACGGCCAGCCAAGCCGGCCAAGTCGGCTTGGGCTTGCGGTCGGTGGTGGCGGTGCTCGTGCGCCGGATGTCAAACACTTCGAGTGCTGCGCGGTCGACGTCGTCTCGGTTGATGCGGTGCTTGCTTTCGGTTTGGGCCAGCAACAACGCGCGGTCACACAGCACGTTGATGCGCCGCGGCACGCCGCGGCAGAGCCGGTGGATGCGCGAGAGCGCGTCGGCCTCGAACGGTACTTCGCCGCTCAAGCCCGCCACGGCCATGCGGTGGGCGATGTAGCGCGTGGTCTCGGCCTCGGCGAGTGCTGGCAGGTGAAAGCGCGCCACCACGCGCTGCGCCAGCGGCTCGAGCGCCGGCTGCTCAAGAATCGTGCGGAGCTCGGGCTGGCCGATCAGCAAGACTTGCAGCTTGCGGTCGCTCGTGTCGAGGTTGGTCAAGAGCCGCAGCTGCTCCATCACGTCGGCCGACAAGGCCTGCGCTTCATCGACCACGATCAGCGTACGCCGCCCGCGCGCGAAAGCCAGCAGCAGGTGGCCGTGGATGGCATCGATCAAATCGACCGCTCCACCGTCAGCATTGCGCTGCGCATTGCCGTCGACACCGCGGCCGCTCGTGTCGCCTTGACCCGGCAATTCGACGTGCAAGTCTTCGCAGATGCGCATCAGCAAGTCGCGAACGGCAAGCTTCGGATTCACGACGTTGGCCACATCGAAGTTGGCCGGCAGCTGCTCAAGGAATGCGCGCCAAACGGTCGTCTTGCCGGCGCCAATCTCACCAGTCAAAAGCACGAAGCCGGCGCCCCGACGCAAGCCGTAAGTGAGATGGGCGAGCGCTTCGCGGTGGCGCTCACTCATGTAGAGAAAGTGCGGATCAGGCGCGATGGAGAAGGGCTCGCGCTTCAGGCCAAAGAAGGTCTCGTACATGGGCACGAGGATAGTTCAGCGCCTCTGGGGCGCAGCCTTCTCCGGCCGCAGCGGGCCGCAACGGGCTGGAGGTCAGGGCATCCGATCAATGCCGTGAGAGCCGCGTGCAACTTTGATTTGCTGACCGCGGCAATCAGCTCCTGATGTTGCATTCTTCGAGTGCGCACACGTGGCATTGCGCACGCGCAAAATGCGCGTCTTGCCGCAAACTGGCATCCTTGGTGCGTAAGCTGTCCCTCGTAATCTTTGAAGGTTGAAGATGCCGCAATTGATTGACCACTTGGCCGAACTCACCGGCTTTCGAGACCGAGACCAGCTCGATGTCTCGGTGGTGCGGGCTGTCAATGACGTCATTCGTCCGCTGGATGTCGGCATCTACAGATGCGTCGGCGAGTTCAATTCGCAGCGCTGGCTCACGCGAGCGCGTTTGAGAGAGGGTGAATCCGCACCCGCCGCAGATCCGCTGTGGAGAGACTTCCAAACACTCCCCGAATTGCATGCGTTTGCAGCGCGTGCACAGTGCCTGAATACGGCAGAAGCCTTGACCGAAGGTGACGGCCCACAGACCAGCTACTTTCCGATCGCCACCGAACGAGAGGTCGTTGGAGTCCTCGAGTTGGTGAGTGCTGAGCCGCTCTCGACCGCGGATCGCGCGATGCTGACCACCGTGTTGCGCATCTACGGCAACTTTCATGACCTGCTCGATCACAGCGAGCGCGATCCGTTGACCGGCTTGCTCAACCGTCAAACCTTCAACGCCGCATTGGTGTCGCGGAACAAGCGCGACGCCGCGGTGGGCGATATTCCGCAAGAGCGCCGCGCGGCGGCCGAGGTTTCATCGACTTGGCTGGGCGTGATCGACATCGATCATTTCAAGCGCGTGAACGACAACTTCGGGCACCCGATTGGCGATGAAGTGCTTTTGCTTCTCTCTCGTCTGCTTCGGTCGAGCTTTCGGCATTTCGACCGGCTTTATCGATTTGGAGGCGAGGAATTTGTGGTCGTGCTTGATTGCAACGATGCCGGTCTGGCGGCTCATGCCTACGACCGGTTGCGAACGAATGTCGAGCGCTTTGACTTTCCTCAAGTCGGCCGAATAACCGTCAGCATCGGGTTCACGCAAGCCATGCCGTGCGACACACCTTCAGCCGCATTTGCGCGCGCTGACAAGGCGCTTTACTACGTGAAAGAGAACGGCCGCAACCGAGTGGCGCAGTTCGAGGAACTGGTCGACTCGAAAGCCATCGTCGTAGCAGAGATCGCTGGCGGCATCGAGTTGTTTTAGCAGGGGCCGGCTCAGCATTCTTGCGTTGAGCCGATGGCTCTCAGCCGGCAGGTGCGGTGTGCAGCCGTTGCGTGATCCACCACATGTGGCCTTCGAGATCGAGCGCGCCGTAGCTGCGGTCGCACCAGTATTCGGCGCCGTAGTCGTGCGTGGTCGGCTCATCGACGATCTCTGCGCCATGGGCGCGGGCGTGGGCGCAGTGCGCGTCGGCATCGTCGACGAAAAGCATGATGCTTTGCGTGGTGGCTCCGCCCAGCGAGCGCGGGCTGCGCATTGCGCGCCGCCAGGGTTTGGCGTCGGTGTCTTGCCCTTCCTGGCCCACCATCACCAGGCCATCGCCATAGGTGAGCTCGCTGTGCTCGATGCGCCCGCCTGCGCCCTCGATTCGCAGCCGAACCTCGAAGCCGAAGGCCTTGCACAACCAGTCGATCGCTGCGGCGGCATCTTGGTAGAAAACGCTGCTCGACATGCGCGGCCAGTCGGGTGGGGTGGGCTTCATCGCATCCTCCTGTTGGTGAAAAGTCGGTTGCTGCGCGGGGCGCGGAGTAAGCGCTGCGCTAGGGGCGGGCTGGCAGCTCCACCGCGTCGTACTCGCGTTGAAGGAGCGAGAACTGAAGCATGTCGTGAAACGATCCGCCCCAGAAACCGACCTCGCGCAAGCAGCCTTCCTGGACGAAGCCGAAGGTTCGCAAGAGGCGGAGCGAGGCGAGGTTGAGCGGGTGTACTTGGGCTTCGATGCGGTTCAAGTCCATCTGCCGGAATCCCCAGGAGAGCACAGCCTCGATCGCCTCGCGCATGTAGCCCTTGCCTTGCACGGCAGTGGCGAGCTCGTAGCCGATGGCGCACTTCTTCCACGCGCGGTTCCATGAAAACAGCCCGCAGGTGCCGAGCAGCCGCGTATCGCTCTTGAGCTGGATCGCCCAGCGCGTGCCCGGGTTGGGCAGCGTTCGCCAACTGGCGAACGTGTCGATCAGCGCCTCGGCGGCATTCAAGTCGAGCAAGGGTTCGGTGCCGAACCAGCGCATCAACTCCCGGTTGCCGTGGATCGCGAGCAGGTCGGGGGCATCCGCGTGGACGATCTCGCGAAGCAGCAGTCGCGGGGTTTCAAGCGTCGGAAAGGTGGGCATCAGGCGGCGGGCGGCGAGGCGCGGAGTTGGGCGAGCGTGCCGGCGCACCAAGCGCGCTCTTCGGCAGGAATTTGGGCGAAGAGCGCATCGGCCTTGGCGCGCGAGGCTTCGAAATCAGCGCCTCGGTCGGCTGCTTTTTGAGCAGACGCGAGCGCGGCTTGGCCGAAAAATCGCTCGATGGCGGGAGCGTCTTGGGCAGCACAAATCGCCAAGCAGCGTTCGGCGCTGGCGATTGCATCGACGGCCAGCCCCGCTGCCAAGCGGCATTGGCTCAGGCGCAGTTCGGCGCGCTCTTCTTCGAGCCACGTGCCGGCGAGCTTCCAGTACTTCAAGCCAGCTTCCGCCGCCATCAGCATGCCGGCGCGCTCGGCTGCATTGCGGCCGGTGTGCTCCTCGAGCGCAGCAGCGAGGTTGTTGCCGCCAATCGCCATCGCTCGCAACGCTGGTGACTGGGCAGATAAGCCTTGATCGGCGATCGCCAGTGCTTGGGTGTAGATCTGTACCGCGGCGCCAAAGGCGCGCCGGCCTGCGAGCGCAGCCGAGGTCGAGGCGAGTACATCGGCTTGATCCTGGGCGCTCAGTGCGGCCGGCAGCTTGACTTCGCGCGCGCCTTCTTGATCGGCGTGGGCAGCCAGGGCTTCGGCGGTGCAGCGCAGCACCGCAGAGCCTCGCCGCAGCGGGCGCTCTGCCGCCTCGCTGGCATCAAACGCTGGCAGCCGACGCATGGCACCGAGGAGCGCCGCGCCGTCGTCCCAGCGCGCGAGGTGCTCGCCATACACATGCGTCACAAGCGCGGCGTAGGGCGCGATGTGCGCCGGCTCGGTGATCAAGTGCAGCGATGCGACAAGCCGATCGGCCACCGATGCGGCGTGCTCGCCGTGGTCAGACCACGCGGTCGAGATGAAGTCATGGATCGTCATGGCGGAGGCTGAACGCTGGCTACTTTGCGCGAGCGCCGGCGCCGCGCTTGGCCGCACCCGCAGGTGCCGTGCGCAGCCGGGCGCTCTGATTGGCGACCACCAAGGTGCGGCCTTCCGCCCGCTTGGCGCGCGTGGCCGCCACTTCGTAGGCGCGCTCGGCCGCTTCGCGCAGCTCGATCGCCTTGGCGAGTGCAGCCTCGTACTTCTCGGGCGTATAGGTGTTCTCATTGCCGATGTAGATGCTGCGCTTGCGAGGCTCTGCGCCGAAGCGCGGCAACGAGACGCCAAAGCTGCATTCGCGAACCGCCTGGTCGTTGCGCCGCCGGATGATCGGGCCGGATATGCCCACAGGGAGATCGTTGGTTTTGTTCGCGCTCGCCCTGCGCTGCAGCCCCGACGGGGCAGGGAGCTTGGCGATTCGCCGTGCCAGCTCGGCAATCGCTACTGCCAGCGCTGCTTCGGCACCGCTGCCGTCGTTGGAGTGATCGGAGAACATCTTGGAGGGACCGTAGCGCAGTTGCCAGCCATGCGTGGCGCGGTGGTCGAGCCGCTGGATACCTTCGGGCACCGAGAAACTCTGGCCGGAGAAGATCGTCACATTGCGGTATTTCATGGCGTTTGTGCAGTAGCCAACGACACGAAAGCATGCCACAGCCGGGCGGCGCACTACACCGGTTGAAACGACAGTCTCACGTAAACGGGCGCAAACGCTTCGGCTTGGGTGATTTCGAGCAGGCGCTCGCGGGCAAGCTCGAGCATGGCGATGAAGGTCACCACCATCACTTGCGGGCCGCGGCGGATGTCGAACAAATCTTCGAACATCGCAAAGCGCCGGCCTTGCAGCGCGCGCAGCACGATGCTCATGTGCTCGCGCACGCTCAGGTGCTCGCGCGCGATGGTGTGGTGCTGCACGAGCGTGGCGCGCGCCAGCACATCGGCCCACGCGGCGCGCAGGTCGGCCGCGTGAACTTCGGGGAAACGCGGCTCGATCGACTGCTCGATGACGACCTGCGCCCGCAAGAAATCGCGGCCGATCACCGGCAGCGCATCGAGCCGGGCGGCAGCGAGCTTCATCTGTTCGTATTCGATCAAGCGGCGAACCAACTCGGCCCGCGGGTCTTCGGGCTCGGCGCCATCCGCGGATTTCTTCGGCGGCAAGAGCATGCGAGATTTGATCTCGATCAGCATGGCCGCCATCAACAGGTAATCGCTCGCCAGCTCAAGGTTGCTCTTGCGGATTTGCTCCACGTAGGCCAGGTACTGGCGCGTCACGCTGGCGAGCGGGATGTCGAGGATGTTGAAGTTTTGCTTGCGGATCAGGTAGAGCAGCAAGTCGAGCGGGCCCTCGAACGCTTCAAGAAAGACCTCGAGCGCATCCGGCGGGATGTAGAGGTCGGTCGGCATCGCGAACAAGGGCTCGCCGTAGAGGCGTGCCACGGCAATGCCGTCGACCATGGCTTCGGCCGGCGCGGCCACCACGGCAGGCGTGGCCGGCTCGGGGGCGAGCACGTTGTCGATCACCGCAGAACCGGCTTAGCTGCGGGTCTGGTAGACGTAGGGCTGCTGAGCCACGGTGGCTTCGCTGTACTCGGCTTGGGCGTCGCGGTCGACTCGTTTGTCCCACAGCAAGGCGCGGCCTTGGCGCTGCTCGGCTTCGAGCGTGGGCTTCTTGGCTTTCAGCTCGTCGATGAAAGAGCTGACATCAGATTTGTAGGGCTTCCAGAACAGCGGCATGGCGTGAGCGCGCTGGGTGGCAGGCGCGAAAGTCGAGGCGCGGATTTTACGGCGCGACCAGGCCATACGCCCGCGCCTCAAGCTTCGACGCGCCGCACCGCCTGCCCACCTTGCAAGAACGCGTGGGGCTCGCCCACCAACCAACGCGCCAGCTCGTCGAGCCTGGCGCTGCCGACTTCGAATGCGGGGAACTCGACCGTCACGGTCTCGAAGCCATCGAGGTTGTTGAGCTGGAATTGAATGCGACCGCGTTCGTGGTCGGGCACCAAGCGCACGCTTGCGTGGAAATCGGCAACGAAGCAGTAGCGCATCTCGGCCAGCTTGTGCGTTTTGGGATCGCGCACGGCCTCGCTGTCGACTTTGGCGCCGCCCTGGCGGAGCCGCGCTTCGAGCCGCTCGATGTCGGGCAGAAAGTTTTTCACCAGCGTGAATTCGCGGCCGCTGCGCAGCTCGAAGTTGAGCACGACATGTTCACAAACATCGATGCCGCGCAAGCTCTTGCGCCGCACATCGGCGCGGAATTCGCAAAGGCGCAGGCCTTCGAGCGCGTGGCGCTTGTCGAGCTGGAAGACGGCTTTGGCCGCGGGCTGCAGGATCTCGAGTTGTTGACCGAGCGCGTCGAGGTAGCGAAATGCCGAATGGCAAGCGGCATCGGCCAACGCGGCGTTGCGTTCGAATGCGCGCTCGTCGGTGGTTTGCTGCGCTTGCGCCAATTCGGCCTGGCGTTTGAGGTCGTCGAGAAATCCCACGGCGTGGCGTTCGAGTTGGTTGAGGGCGGAAGCCAAAAGCATATCGCAGCGCTTCGGGCTGACATTCATCAAATGGCGCAAGGCCGCGTGTCACGATGCTGCAATGAAAGAAATCGAACTCAAATTTCAAGTGTCGGCGGAGCGGCGTGCGGCCGTTGATTCCGCTGTGGCCGGAAGCACACCGCCGCGCCGCATGCGCCTGCAAGCGGCGTATGTCGACACGCCCGAGCGCTTGTTGGCCAGCGAAGGCATGGCCTTGCGCGTGCGCCGCGAAGGTCGCCTTTGGGTGCAAACCTTGAAGGGCGCCGCTGCCGATGGCCTGACCCGCGCCGAGCACAACGTGCCACTTGGCGGCGGCGCAGCCGTGCCCGTGCCTGACCCTGCGCGCCACGCCGGCACGCCAATCGGTGACCGGCTCATTGCCCTGATCGAAGCCTCGCCCGAGGCCGATCTGCGCGTGCTGTTTCGCACCGACATCCTCCGCCGCACGCGTCTCGTGCGGATGCGCGGCGGCGCCGAGGTGGAGCTGGCATTCGACGCGGGCCGCATCTTGGCCAACGATCGTCAGCTGCCAGTTCAAGAGCTTGAGATCGAGCTGAAAAATGGCAGCAGCGCCGCCGTGATCGAGACGGCTCGGCGCTGGGTGCCACGCCATGGCCTCTGGCTCGATACCCGCACCAAGGCCGAACGCGGCGACATGCTCGCGCGCGATCAGCGCCAGGCTGCAGCCCGGCAGGCGCGCCCTGTCGCGCTCGACAAAGCCATGACGCGCGACGACGCTTGGCGCGAAGTGCTGCGCGCTTGCACTGAGCAGATCACCGTCAACGCGAGTCAGATCGCCGACGGCCTTCACGGCGATGAACACGTTCATCAGCTGCGCGTGGGCCTGCGCCGATTGCGCAGCGCGCAGGCCTTGTTCGAGGTTGATCGCGAGGCGCCGGCGCCGGTGTGGGATGAGTCGGCCCGCGCACTCTTTCAGCAGCTTGGCGAAGTGCGCGACCACGCCGTGACCGAGGGCGAATTCGCGGCCGAGCTCGATGCTGCGTTGCAGGCCGCCGCCTTCGGCTCAAGCGAAGTCGCAGGCACAGGCGCAGGCAGGAACGCCGAGCCGAGTTTGGCTGTTCCAAAAGCACCGGCAGTGCTGGCGCGCGACGTGGTCCGCGCGCCGGCGGTGCAGTTGCTTTTGCTCGACTTGCTCGCAGCCGGCATCGCGCCGGCCCCAGCCGAGCCAGATGCCGAGCCAGATGCCGAGCCGCCACTGCGCGATCAACTCGCCAAGCGCCTTGACCGCTGGCACCGCCGCGCCGCGGCGGATGTCAAGCGCTTTGCCGAGCTTGACGACGAAGCGCGCCACCGCTTGCGCAAGCGCATCAAGCGGCTGCGCTATGCGGTTGAGTTCAGTGCATCGTTGTTCGCGCAGCGCAAGGTGCGCCGCTACTTGAAGCCCCTTCGCGCGCTGCAAGAGCGGCTCGGCGCGCTCAACGACATCACCGTGGCGATGGCAACCTACAGCAGCCTGCGCGACACCGATCCGCGCGCCTGGTTCGCCCTCGGCTGGCTTGCGGCTCGGCGTGAGCGCGTCATCAAGGAGGCGCGCGGCGATCTGCGTGGCTTCGCGAAGGCGGCGCGATTCTGGCGGCGTGGCTGAACGCAGCGTGCGCATGAGCGCAACGCACGCCTCAACGTGCTCAGCGCAACGCATGCCCCAGCATGCGCTCCAACACGCGCAGCGGCGCGGTGGCGGGTTGCTGGAGGTCGTCGCTGTCGATGTAGAACGTCTGCTCCATCATGTGCTGGCCGCCCATCGCCGCGTGCGGCACTTGATCGCTGAAGACGACCCAGGTCGTGCCCGGCGCGAAGTCAACTGCGGCTTGCGGGCCGCTGCGCTGGTAGGTCGTGTCGGCCTTGGCGAGGTCGTGCAGTTGCAGCATCACGTGGTCATATTCGGTGCGGCGGCGCTTGGTGATGCCGGTTGCCGCCATCAGCCACGCGGTGCCGGGAATCGGCCGCGTCAGCGCATGGAGGTAGCGCCGCGCGTGATCAGCGAATGGTTCGCCAACACGCCAATGCCGCGCCTCACCGTTCGGGTTGACGTTGCAAAACACGCGCAAAAGCCGTGTGCCGTGCATCGGGTTCGACGGGAAGGCGTCGACGTGAAGGCGGGTGTCGTCCTTGCGCCAGCTCGTTTGCCGGCCTGACACGTCAACCGGGCGGAACGACGTGTTGCCGCGTGTGAGTTTGCCGCGGTAGTAAGGAAAAAGGCGCAGCGCGAAGGCCTCGCTCTGCTCGGCATAACGCACGATCAGCGCGTGCAGCGCAGCCCGATCGGCAGCGGTGCCAGTCGCGCCGCGCAGGCTGCCGGCTGGCCATCGCACCGAGATGTTCTTGACATGCGGATCGGCCCAGCGCGGGTCGAGAAAACGCTGCTCGTCCGCGCTCAACACGAAAGGCAGCTGCGGGAAGCTCAGCACCGCGCCGCTCTCGACGACGGCTTCTGCGTCACGCGTCGGGCCGTCGTTCGTCCAGTGCGTGTCGGGGAACTCGCGCACCGGGGTGATGGCCATCGCTGTCACTTGCTCGGCCTTCTCTGGGTCAAGTTCGCTGAGGTCGAGAGCGCTAAGGTCGAGTTCGCTAAGGGCAAAGGCTCAGCGATCAACGCACTCGCATGCCCGGCGAGGCACCCGCACCGGGCTCCAGGATGTAGATGCCTGGCTCGGCCTTTTCATCGGCGTGCGAGGCGGCCAACACCATGCCTTCGCTCACGCCGAACTTCATCTTGCGTGGCGCGAGGTTGGCCACCATCACGGTCAACTTGCCGATCAAGTCAGCCGGCTTGTAGGCCGATTGAATGCCGCTGAATACATTGCGCGTCTTGCCTTCGCCAGCGTCGAGCGTCAGCCGCAGCAGTTTGGTCGAGCCTTCAACTGCAGCGCAATCGATGATCTTGGCAATGCGCAGGTCGACCTTTGCAAAGTCTTCGATCTTGATTTCTGCGGCGATCGGCTCGCCGCCGGGCGGTGGCGCCTCAACCACGGTGGGCTCAAGCAACGCATCGAGCTGTTTGGCGTCAACTCGCTGCATCAAGTGCTTGTACTCGGCAATCTTGTGCGCGCCGAGTGCGCGCGAGGCATCTGCAAACCGCAGCGGCTCGACTTGCAAGAACGCCTCGACCTGCGCTGCGAGCGCCGGCAGCACCGGCTTCAAGTAAATCGTCAGCACGCGGAAGGCTTCGATGCAGACCGAGCACACGTCGTGCAGCACGGCATCTTGGCCCGCCAGCTTGGCGAGCTCCCACGGCTTGTTTTGATCGACGAATTCATTGACGCGGTCGGCCAGCAACATCACCTCGCGCAGTGCCTTGGCGAACTCGCGCGTCTCATAGAGCGCCTCGATCGCGCTGCGCTGCGCACGCAAGGCGTCGAGCAAGGTGCGGCCCTCAACGCCGAGATCGGCCGAGAGCATGCCGCCGAAGCGCTTGCTCAAGAAGCCGGCCGCGCGGCTGGCGATGTTGATGTATTTGCCCACCAAGTCGCTGTTGACGCGGGCGAGAAAGTCATCCGGATTGAAGTCGACATCTTCAACTTTGGCACTCAGCTTGGCCGCGATGTAGTAGCGCATCCACTCGGCGTTCATGCCGAGCTCCAGGTACTTGAGCGGCGAAATACCGGTGCCGCGGCTCTTGCTCATCTTCTCGCCGCTGAGCTGCAAGAAGCCGTGCACGTTGATGTGCGTCGGCACCTTGCGGCCGCTGAAGTGCAGCATCGCTGGCCAAAACAGCGTGTGGAAGGTGACGATGTCTTTGCCGATGAAGTGAATCTGCTCGACCGCTGGATCGGCCATGAAGGCGTCGAAATCAACGCCGATGTTCGTGAGGTGCGCTTTGAGCGAGGCGAGATAACCCACCGGCGCATCGAGCCACACATAGAAATACTTGCCCGGCGCGTCTGGAATGGCGATGCCGAAGTAGGGCGCGTCGCGGCTGATGTCCCAGTCGTTCAGGCCGACTTGGCCGTGCTCATCGGTTGCAAACCATTCTTTGATTTTGTTGAGCACCTCGGGCTGCAAGCGGCCGGGCGTGTTCGTCCACTGCTCTAAAAATTCGACGCAGCGCTGTGACGACAACTGGAAGAAGTAATGCGCGCTGCTTTTCAGTACCGGTGCGGCGCCGGTCAGCGTGGAATAAGGGTTCTTGAGATCGGTCGGCGAATAGACGGCGCCGCAGTTCTCGCAGTTGTCACCGTATTGGTCTTTCGTGCCGCACTTCGGGCACTCGCCTTTGATGTAGCGGTCGGGCAAGAACATGCCTTTGACCGGGTCGTAGAACTGCTCAATCGTCCGCTCGGCAATCAAGCCTTCTTGGCGGAGTGCGCGATAGATGTCTTGCGCGAGTTCATGGTTCTCGGGCGCATCGGTCGAGTGCCAGTGATCGAAGGCGATGTGAAAGCCGTCGAGATAGGGCTTGCGGCCCGCGGCGATCTGGGCCACGAATGCTTGCGGCGTGAGCCCCGCCTTCTCGGCCGCGATCATGATCGGCGCGCCGTGCGCATCGTCGGCACACACGAAGTGAACTTCATTGCCCACCATGCGCTGAAACCGCACCCAGACATCGGCCTGGATGTATTCCATCATGTGGCCGATGTGAAACGGCGCGTTGGCGTAGGGCAGGGCGGTGGTGACGAAAAGCTTGCGGTTCATGGCGCGGATTCTAGGAGTCGGTATGTCAGATGAGCTTGCGCTCGGCCACGGGCGGCGGTGTCCATTCGAGCAGCCAAGTCTCTGACAACGGCTGCCCGCCGGCGCGCAGGAAAAGCCGCAGCGTGATCGGTGAGGTCTCGGCGTCGGGCACCAAATCAAACATCGCGCGATACCCTTTGACTGACGCGAGCGGCCTGGCCGACACCAGTTCGATCGTGCCGCGCGATGCGGTCACGACCGAATCAACAACGACTTGCGGGTCGAGCAAGGCGAGCGACCCGCCGACGAAATCGACCACGAAGCGCTGCGAGAAGCGGCTGCGCTTTTGCCCGACCACACCGCCGATGCCGCTGCGCGTGGCCACGCATCGGGCGAGCGGTGGCAACGGCTCGTCGCCCCAGCGCAGGCGGTAGCCGAAGAGCATTTCCTGGCCGGGCTGCGGCTTTTCGGCTGGGTTCCAGAAGGCGACGATGTTGTCGAAGGTCTCATCAACCGTTGGAATCTCGACCAGATCAATCGAGCCTTTGCCCCAACCCGCTTTGGGCTCGACCCAAAGGCTCGGCCGCTTGTCGTAGAAGGCGCCGTCGTCTTGGTATGCCGCGAAGTTGCGTTCGCGTTGTGAGAGGCCAAAGCCGCGCGGATCGGTGTCAGCAAAGGCGTTGAAGCGAAGCTGGGCCGGGTTGGTCAGCGGACGCCAAATCCACTCGCCGCTGCCGCTGTGCATCGAGAGGCCGTCGGAGTCATGAATCTCGGGCCGCCAATCGTTGGCCATGCGGTGGTCGTTCTTGCCGGTCTGGAACATGCTGGTGCAAGGCGCAATGCCGAGCCGCTCGATGGTTTGGCGCGGGTAGAGCGCGGCATCGATGTCCATCACGGTTGTGTCGCCCGGTGTGATGGCAAAGCGGTACGCGCCTGCCACGCTGGGTGAATCGAGCAAGGCGTAGACGACGACCGTGTCGCTGTTCGCGCTGGGTTGCTCCAGATAGAACTCGATGAAGTCGGGGAACTCTTCTGGGCGCGGCAGCGCGGTGTCGATCGCCAAGCCGCGGGCTGACAAGCCGTATTGGCGCGTGCCGCCGGTCGAGCGGAAATAGCTCGCACCGAGGAAGGCGGCCACGTCATGCGTGGGTGCGATGTGGAAGTTGACGCGAAAGCCGGCGAAGCCCAAGTCACCGGGCAAGCTCGCCGCTTTGATGCCGCTCTCGCCGTAGTCGAACATCGCAGGGTCATAGGCCAGCTCTTGCGCTTGGCCGCCAGCCACTTCGAACATCTGCACCGGCCGCTTGAAGCCGCGGCCGAGGTGAAAGAGTTGAATGCGGAACCGCAGCTTCGCATCGGCCCAAAGCGCGTGATCGCCTTTGAAACGGATCGATTGGTATTCGTCATAGCCGAGGCCGGTGAGCGCGGCAGGCACCGTCTCTTTCGGTGCTTGATAGGGCGCGGCGGCGCGTTGGCGAGCGCGGCCTTTGAGCCAGGCGAGATCGAACGCGATGGGTGCGCCAAGCGGCTTCATGCCGGCCGCGGCCGCCAGGTTCAACGGGCCGAAAGTGACACCGGCGGCGCCAGCGGCTGCGGCCGCGAGAAGGGTTCTTCTTTGCATGGCAATCAAGGTTCCGCGTGAGCGGTGCAGCTGAAAGAAGGTCGCATTCTTACGGCAAATGTTGGGTGGCAGTTCCAAAGCGCCAAGCGGGTTGCCCCACACCCGCCACACACCCGCCACATGAGGCGTGCTCCGATAGACTGCCCGGCTAACTTGTCCACACCACCATGCCCGATCTCACCGAAGCCAATCTTCTCCAAGCCCTTGCCGGTGTCATCGATCCGAACACGGGCAAAGACTTTGTCTCCACCCGGCAGCTGAAGAACCTGCGGATCGACGGTGGCGATGTGGCCTTTGATGTCGAACTCGGCTACCCCGCCAAAACGCAGATCGACGGCCTGCGCAAAGCGCTCGTCGCTGCGGCGCGTGGCGTGGCAGGTGTCGACAACGTGAGCGCAACGCTCGCCACGAAGATCACCTCGCATGCTGTGCAGCGCGGCGTGGCCTTGCTGCCCAATGTGAAGAACATCGTCGCTGTGGCGTCAGGCAAAGGTGGTGTCGGCAAGAGCACGACTGCCGTGAACCTGGCGCTCGCGCTCGCGGCGGAAGGCGCAAGCGTTGGCCTGCTCGATGCCGACATCTACGGCCCCAGCCTGCCGATGATGATGGGCGCCAGCGGCAAGCCGCAATCCGATGACGGCAAGACCATGCAGCCGCTGAAGAACCACGGCGTGGAGATCATGTCGATCGGCTTTTTGATCGATGGCGACAGCCCGATGGTGTGGCGCGGCCCGATGGCCACGCAAGCACTCGAGCAACTGCTGCGGCAAACCAACTGGAGCGATCTCGACTACCTCATCGTCGACATGCCGCCCGGCACCGGCGACATCCAGCTCACGCTCGCGCAGCGTGTGCCGCTCACCGGCGCGGTGATCGTGACCACGCCACAAGACATCGCGCTGCTCGATGCCAAGAAGGGCATCAAGATGTTTGAGAAAGTCGGCGTGCCGATCCTCGGCATCGTCGAAAACATGGCCGTGCATGTGTGCGAGAACTGCGGCCACGTGGAGCACCTCTTCGGGCAAGACGGCGGCAAGCGGCTCGCGGCTGAATACAACATGGACTACCTCGGCGCGCTGCCGCTGAACCTCTCGATCCGCGTGCAGGCCGATAGCGGCAACCCGACGGTCGTGAGCCATCCGGAGAGCGAAATTGCTGGTCTCTACCGAAGCGTGGCGCGGCAAGTGGCGGTGAAGATCGCGCAGCGCGCCAAGGACTTTTCTTCGAAGTTCCCGACGATTTCGATCTCCAAAACGACTTGATCGCGAGCTGGCCGGGCGGGCTCCGTGCGCCGGAACTAGGGAAAACGGCGAACAACCCCTAGCACGTATCGGTGTGCGTTATCGCACAATGATTTAGGGGTTCACAAGCCCCAATCATTCTGATTCGACCCGAGGAGGAGCCCGAGCGATGGACATCGACCGAAGGCGGTTTTTCCGAGTCAGCGGTGCCGGTCTGGCCGCCTCCAGCCTCGTCGCACTCGGCTTCTCGCCGGCGACCGCGTTGGCCGAAGCGCGCAGCTTCAAGCTCGCCCGCGCGACCGAGACCCGCAACACCTGCCCGTACTGCTCGGTGGGCTGCGGGATCATCATGTACAGCCTGGGCGACAAGGCGAAGAACGTCGTCTCAGACATCATCCACATCGAGGGCGATGCAGATCACCCGGTGAACCGCGGCACGCTGTGCCCAAAGGGCGCCGGCCTGCTCGACTTCGTGCACAGCCCGAACCGGCTCAAGCACCCGGAGATTCGCGAGCCGGGCAGCAAAGCGTGGAAGCGGGTCTCGTGGGACGACGCGATGGGCCGCCTGGCGCAACTCATCAAGGCCGACCGCGACGCGAACTTCGTGGCCAAGAACGATGCCGGCCAGGTCGTCAACCGCTGGCTCACCACCGGCATGCTGTGTGCCTCGGCATCGTCGAACGAATCGGGCTACCTCACGCACAAAGTGATGCGCTCGATGGGGATGCTGGTCTTCGATAACCAAGCGCGCGTTTGACACGCTCCGACGGTGGCCGGTCTGGCCCCGACGTTTGGGCGAGGTGCCATGACCAACCATTGGGTCGACATCCGCAATGCCGATCTCGTGCTCATCATGGGTGGCAACGCGGCTGAAGCGCACCCCTGCGGCTTCAAGTGGGTGATCGAGGCCAAGCACAAGAACAAGGCCAAGCTGATCGTGGTCGACCCGCGCTTCACGCGCTCGGCCGCGATGAGCGACTACTACGCGCCGATCCGCACCGGCACCGACATCGCCTTTCTCGGCGGCGTCATTCATCACCTTCTCAGCACCGACAAGCTGCAGCACGAGTACGTGCGCAAGTACACCAACGCGCCCTTCATCGTGGGCGAGGGCTACAGCTTTGCCGACGGCATTTTCTCGGGCTACGACGAAGCCAAGCGCAACTACAGCAATGCGAGCTGGGCCTATGAGCTCGATGAGCAAGGCTTCGCCAAGATCGACGAGACGATGCAACACCCGCGCTGCGTGCTGCAGATCATGAAGGCGCACTATGCGCGGTACACGCCGGAGATGGTCACCAAGATCACCGGCACGCCGATCGAAAAATTCAACAAGATCTGCGAAATGATCGCCGGCACCGCCGAGGCCAACAAGGCAATGACCGTGATGTACGCGCTCGGCTGGACGCAGCACAGCCAAGGCGCCGAGATGATCCGCGCCGGCGCCATCATGCAACTGCTGCTCGGCAACATCGGCGTCTCTGGGGGCGGCATGAACGCACTGCGCGGCCACAGCAACATTCAGGGCCTGACCGACCTCGGCTTGCTCTCCACCTCGCTGCCGGGCTACCTCTCGCTCGCCAATGAAAAAGAGCAAGACCTCGAGGCTTACTACCAGCCCCGCGCCTTGAGGCCGCTGCGCCCGAACCAGATGAGCTACTGGCAGAACTACCCGAAGTTCTTCGTCAGCCTGCAAAAGTCGTGGTGGGGCGCCGCCGCCACCGCAGAGAACTCATGGGCCTTCGACTATCTGCCGAAGTTCGACAAGGTCTACGACGTCTTGCGCGCCTTCGATTTGATGAGCGAGGGCAAGATCAACGGCTACATCTGCCAAGGCTTCAACCCGGTCGGCTCGTTCCCGAACAAGAAGAAGGTGGTGGATGGGCTCTCGAAGCTCAAGTTCTTGGTGATCATCGATCCGCTCACAACCGAGACCTCGGAGTTCTGGAAGAACTACGGCGAGCACAACGACGTCAAGAGCGAAGAGATTCAAACAATGGTGTTCCGCTTGCCATCGACTTGCTTTGCCGAAGAAGACGGCTCGCTCGTCAACTCCAGCCGCTGGCTGCAGTGGCACTGGAAGGGCGCCGAGCCGCCGGGCGAAGCGCGCGGCGACCCCGAAATCATTGCCGATCTGTTCAACCGCATCAAAGCGCTTTATGTGAAGGATGGCGGCGCCTTCCCCGATCCGATCGTCAACCTGACCTGGCCTTACAAGACCGCCGGCAACCCGTCTGCCGAAGAGCTGGCGATGGAGTTCAACGGCCGCGCGCTGGCCGACGTGACCGACCCGAAAGACGCAACCAAGGTGCTGGTCAAGGCTGGCGATCAGATCTCGGGATTTGGCCAGTTGCGTGACGACGGTTCCACCGCATCCGGCTGCTGGGTCTTCGCGGGTTGCTGGACGCAAGCCGGCAACCAAATGGCCCGGCGCGACAACAGCGACCCGTGGGGCAATGGCCAAACGTTGAACTGGGCTTGGGCGTGGCCCGCGAACCGGCGCATCCTCTACAACGCTGCGTCGAGTTCTCCGAACGGCAAGCCGTGGAACGCCAAGCGCAAGCTGGTGCAATGGAACGGCAAGGCCTGGGGCGGCGCCGATGTGCCCGACATCCAGGCCGACGCCAACCCCGACGACCCTGACCGCATCCAGCCGTTCATCATGAATGCCGAAGGCGTGGCTCGCCTCTTCGCGCCGACCGGCATGGCCGAAGGGCCGCTGCCGGAGCACTACGAGCCCTTCGAATCGCCGATGCTCAAGGGCAACCCGATGCATCCGAACAACCCGCTGGCGCAGGCCAACCCGGCGGCACGCATGTTCAAGGGCGACCGCGCCATGCTCGGCTCGCCGAAAGACTTTCCGTATGCCGCGACGAGCTACCGCCTGACCGAGCACTTCCACTACTGGACGAAGAACGTGCAGACCTCGGCCATCATCCAGCCGCAGCAGTTCGTCGAGATCGGCGAGATGCTCGCGAAGGAGAAGGGCATTGCGCACGGCGACCAGGTCAAGGTGTCGTCGAACCGCGGCTTCATCAAGGCGGTGGCGGTGGTCACGAAGCGCATCAAGGAGCTCGATTGCGATGGGCAGAAGGTGCATCACGTCGGCTTGCCGAACCACTGGGGCTTTGTCGGTGTGGCCAAGCCGGGCTATCTGGTCAACACGTTGACGCCGGTAGTTGGTGACGCGAACACGCAGACGCCCGAGTACAAGAGCTTCCTCGTGAACATCGAAAAGGCCTGACGATGTCCTCACTCCAATCCTTAGACATCGCCGCCCGCTCGGCCACCACCACCCCGAGCACCGACGCCCGCTCGCGCGTCCCCGAGGTCGCCAAGCTGATCGACGTGTCAAGCTGCATTGGCTGCAAGGCCTGCCAGGTCGCGTGCATGCAGTGGAACGATTTGCGCGACGAGGTGGGCGACAACATCGGCACCTACGACAACCCGCGTGACCTCACCCCACAGTCATGGACGGTGATGCGCTTCTCCGAAGTCGAGGTGGAAGCCGATCGCCTCGAATGGCTGATCCGCAAAGACGGCTGCATGCACTGCGAAGACCCGGGTTGCTTGAAGGCCTGCCCGGCGCCGGGTGCGATCGTCAAATACAGCAACGGCATCGTCGACTTCATCAGCGAGCACTGCATCGGCTGTGGCTACTGCGTCAGTGGATGCCCGTTCGATGTGCCGCGCGTCAGCGCGAAAGACAACAAGTCGTACAAATGTTCGCTGTGTTCTGACCGCGTTGGCGTGGGCTTGGAGCCGGCCTGCGTCAAAGCTTGCCCGACCGGCGCGATCCGCTTCGGTTCCAAAGAAGACATGCTGGAGTACGGCGCCGAGCGCGTGGTTGACCTGAACGAGCGCGGCTATGCGCAAGCCGCCGTCTACAACCCGCAAGGCGTGGGCGGCACGCATGTGATGTATGTGCTGCAGCATGGCGACAAGCCCGGGCTCTACCACGGGCTGCCGGCCGATCCGCACATCAGCCCCTTCGTCTCGCTGTGGAAGGGCATAGCCAAGCCACTTGCGGTGGCCGCGATGATCGGCGCGGTGGTGGGCAGCTTCTTCCACTACGTCAAGGTCGGGCCGATCGAGGTCAAAGACGATGACGGCGATGATCAGCGCGGCGCCTGAGAGGAACAAGCATGACCCGCTACATCGAGCGCTACCAAGACGCCACGCGCCTCAACCATTGGGCCGTGGCCATCCTCTTCTTCTGCGCCGGGCTCTCGGGCCTCGCGTTCTTTCACCCCGCCTTCTTCTTCCTCACCGGCCTCTTCGGCGGCGGGCCGTGGGCGCGCATCCTCCATCCCTTCATGGGCGTGGCGATGGTGCTCGGCTTCACCGGCCTCTTCGTCAAGCTGTGGCGCGACAACGTGATTCGGCAAGGCGACGTTGATTGGCTCAAGCATGCCGGCGATCTCGCCAAAGGCCACAAGACCGCGATGCCGCCTGTGGGCAAATACAACGGCGGGCAGAAGGCGGTGTTCTGGCTGTTCGCGCTCTCGCTCGTGGTGCTGCTGGTCACCGGCATCGTCTTCTGGCGGCCTTGGTTCGATGGGTACTTCGCCATTCCGATGCGGCGCATCGCGGTGCTGCTGCACGCGCTCGCCGCGTTCGGTTTGATCCTCTCGGTGATCACGCACATCTACGCGGCGATATGGGTCAAAGGCACGACGCGCGCGATGACCCGCGGCACGGTTGCCGCTGCATGGGCGCGGCAAAACCACCCACTGTGGTACCGCGAGAAGACCGAAGGCAAGTGACGTGACGCTGACCCAGACCACTCGATTGCTGTCGCCAGAAGAGATCGCCGTTCGCGCCGGGGAGCAGGCGCCGTTCATCCGTTTGCCGGCTCGTGCCAGCGTGTTCGCCGACCGCGCGTTGCGCTTGCGCCAGTTGGCGGCCGGCCACGCGATGCGCGACTTCCTCGTCTTCGTGGCCGATCTGGCCGATGCGCAGCACCGCCAGTTGCAGCAGCTGCCTTCTATGCAGATGCCCACCTCGGCTGCCCTGCAGGCCGCAGCGCGCGCCGGTCTGGCGCCGCTTCAAGCCGAAGGTGCGGCGCTTGATCCAGCGTGGCGAGCGGTCTTGCTGCAGATGCTTGATCGCCTGCAGCCGCGCCTGGCAGGCAGCGCAGCCGGGGCAGTCGCCTTGCGGCTGATGAACGCAGACGCCGCGTTTCTCGATGCCCAAGCCGAGCGCTTGCTCAGCGGTGTGATGCTCGGGCTCGATCTGGCCGCTGCGCCGATGATCGCTGCCGCTTTGCAGGTTTGCTGGGTGCACACACTGATCGAGGTCGATGCTCGTTTTGGCGCCGGCTCGGGTGCTGAGCACGCAGCCCCATTCGGCCGCATCGATGACCCGCTCGTCTGCCCCTGCTGCGCAAGCCGGCCCACCGCCAGCATCACGCGTGTGGGTGCCGATGATTCCGGGTTTCGCTACCTGCACTGCGCGCTCTGCGCCACGCAGTGGCACATGGTTCGCATCAAGTGCACGCATTGCCAAAGCACCAAGGGCGTTCACTACCAATCGCTGCAGGCCCTGGGCGGCCATGCGGTGCCGGCCACCGCGGCGCGGCCCGGCGCGGTGCAGGCCGAGACCTGTGACGAGTGCGGTCACTACTTGAAAATCGTGCACATGGAAAAGGACATCGAGGTCGAGCCCGTGGCCGATGACTTGGCTTCCCTCACGCTCGATTTGCTCATCTCTGAAGCCGGCATGGCGCGCCACGGTGTCAACCTGATGCTGCTCTTCGGTGACCCGGAGGCGGGCCCCGATCCAGGAGCCGGTTGATGGCCGCGCCCTCCGAATCCATGGTTCATGGTTCGAAGGCGGCTCCGAAAGACCTGCCCTCGATCGACCGCTTGTTGCGCGAGCCCGGCGCGCTGGTCTTGTTGCGCGAACACGGCAAGAGCTTGGTCACCGATCAAGCGCGGGCGATGCTGAGTGGCCTGCGCTCGCAGGCACTCGCGGGTGTGCTGACTGCGGCTGCCGTGGAGCCGCCCGCACTGATCACTGCATTGCAAGCGCGCTGCGATGCACGCCTTGCGCCTCGCCTGCGGGCGGTCTTCAACCTCACCGGCACGGTCATCCACACGAACCTCGGCCGCTCGGTGCTTGCCGAGCCGGCGCTCGCGCACCTGCTCGCCACGATGACTGGCCCGAACAACCTCGAGTACGACCTCGCCACCGGCGGCCGAGGCGACCGCGACAGCATCGTCGAAGAGCTGCTCTGCACGATCACCGGTGCCGAGGCGGCAACGGTCGTCAACAACAACGCTGCGGCCGTGCTGCTCACGATCGCGGCCTTCGTGAACGGCACGGTGGGGGCGACAGCAGCCCAGCGCGAGGTGATCGTCTCGCGCGGTGAGCTGGTCGAAATTGGCGGCGCCTTCCGCCTGCCCGATGTGATGGCGAGTGCAGGCGCCAGGCTGGTGGAGGTCGGCACGACCAACCGCACGCATCCGCACGACTACGAGCGCGCCATCAACGAACGCACGGCCTTGTTGATGAAGGTTCATTCGAGCAACTACGCTGTTCAGGGCTTCACGGCGGCGGTGGATGAGGCCACGCTCGCGGCCATTGCCCACGCCCAGAGCCTGCCGCTTGCGACCGATCTCGGCAGCGGCGCGCTCGTCGATCTCTCGCGCTGGGGTTTGCCCAAAGAGCCGCTCCCGCAGGAGATGCTCGCGGCGGGCTGCGACGTCGTCACCTTCTCGGGCGACAAGCTGCTCGGCGGGCCGCAAGCCGGGTTGATCGTCGGCACGCGCGCAGCGATTCAGCGCATTCGGCAGTTCCCGATGAAGCGGGCGCTGCGAATGTCAAAGTTGCCGCTGGCCGCGTTGGAGGCCACCTTGATGCTCTACCTGCGACCCGAGCGGCTCGCTGCTGACCTTCCCACCTTGCGCTTGCTGACGCGGCCGCTCGCAGCAATCGAGGCCACAGCGCAGGCGGTTTGGCCGCTGCTTGCCGCCGCGGTGGCGCCGCGCTATCGGGTAGACCGCGTGGCGCTGCTTGGGCAAGTTGGCTCGGGCTCGCTGCCGGTCGAAACGCTGCCCTCGGCGGGCTTGGCGTTGAGCCCGGCCGGCACCGCGAAGAAGGGTGTTGGCACCGCGCTCGATGCGCTGGCCCGCGGGTTGCGGAGCTTGCCGCAGCCGGTGATCGGGCGCATCGCCGATGACCGGCTGCTGCTCGACATGCGTTGCCTCGAAGATGCGGCCCCGTTCATCGCGCAGTTGCCAGCGCTGCGAGAGGCGCTGAGTGCATGACCATCCGCAATTGACTTGACGCCAATGAGTGTCGACAGATGATCGTTGGAACTGCGGGCCACATCGACCACGGCAAAACCACGCTCGTGCGTGCGCTCACCGGTGTTGACACTGATCGCCTGCCGGAAGAGAAAAAGCGCGGCATCTCGATCGAGCTCGGCTATGCCTTTGTCGATGTTCCTGGCGGTGCAGAGCGCATTGGGTTCGTCGATGTGCCGGGCCACGAGCGGCTCGTCCACACCATGCTGGCCGGCGCCACGGGCATCGACTTCGCGCTCTTGCTCGTGGCTGCTGACGACGGCGTGATGCCGCAAACGCGCGAGCACTTCGCGGTGCTGTGCTTGATGGGGTTGGCGCACGGGGCAGTCGTCATCACCAAGTGCGATCGCGTCGGGCCGGAGCGGCTCGCGGCAGTGCGCAGGGAGGTGGCCGCGCTGTTGCACGGCACGCCGTGGGCCGATGCGCCGCTGCTGCCGGTGGCGGCACCGCTTGGCATTGGTGTGGCCGAACTCAAAAGTTTGTTGTTTGAGACAGCCAGCAAGCACGCTGAGCCACACCGCGAAGAGGCCGGCTTCCGATTGGCCATCGACCGGTTGTTCACTCTGAGCGGCGTGGGCACCGTGGCGACCGGCAGCATTCACGCCGGCCGGGTGCAACTCGGTGATGAGCTCGCGCGTGTGCCGCCGCGCGATGCGCCCATCGTGCGCGTGCGCAGCCTGCACGCGCAAAACAGCGCGGCCGATTCGGCCCACGCCGGTGAGCGTTGCGCGCTCGGCTTGGCCGGCTTGGCGAAAGACGACGCTGCACGCGGGCAGTGGCTGTGCGCGCTGCCGATTGCGCTGGTCACGGAGCGCATCGATGTGCGGCTCACGCTCTGGCGCGACGAGCCCCAGCCGCTTCGCTCCGGCACCACCGTGCATGTGCATCTGGGGGCGAGCGATGTGCTCGCCAGCGTCGCGCTGTTGGATGCCGATTTGCTGAAGGCTGGCGCCAGCGCGCTGGCTCAGCTCGTGCTGCAGGGGCCGATGGCGGCATGGCATGGCGACCGCGTCGTGCTGCGCGATGCGAGCGCGTCACGCACGCTCGCAGGTGGCCAGGTGCTCGATCCGTTCGCGCCAGCGCGCTACCGGCGCACGCCGCAGCGGCTGGCCATGCTTGCCGCATGGGAGTTGCCCACCGCCACAGCGCGCTTGGCGGCCTTGCTCGCAAGCGCACCGCTTGGGCTCGATGTGCAGGCCTGGGCACGCGCCGAAGGCCGCATCACGCCGCCGCGAGACTTCTCCTCGGGCTGCTTGCTCGGCAGCGCCGCAGGTGCGGATTGGGCGCTTGCGCCCATGCACGCCGAAGCGTTGCATGCTGGCCTGATCGCGCGGCTGAAAGCCATCCACGCCGAACAGCCGGAGGAGTTGGGCCCGGATGCAGCGCGGCTGCGCCGATGGCTCGCGCCGCGCCTGCCAAACGCACTTTGGCGTGCCTTGCTCGCCCGCGCCATCGCCAATGGCGACGTGCGGCAACGCGGCACTCAGCTGCATCTGCCCGAGCATGGTGTGCAGTTGTCTGCGCTCGATCAACGCATCGCGCAGCAGCTGCTGCCGGCACTTGCCGAGAGCGGCTTCGATCCGCCTTGGGTGCGCACTCTGGCGGCCACCGCGCGCGAGAGCGAGGCTTTGGTCCGCACGGTGATGGCGCGGCTCGCGCAGCGGGGCGAGTTGCACCAAATCGTGAAGGACTTGTATTACGCGCCAGAGGCGGTCACCCAACTCGCCGGCATCGCGAGGAAGCTCGCGGCGCGCGACGGCGAGATTCGCGCGGCTGCCTTTCGTGATGCGACCGGCCTGGGCCGCAAGCGCGCCATCCAGGTGCTGGAATTCTTTGATCGCGTGGGGCTGTTGCAGCGGGTGCAAGACGCGCATCGCCTGCGGCGTGACACGATGCTGTTTGAAGGGCAGGGCGCGTGAGCGCCGGATGCGAGCTGAAGAGCGCGGTGAAAGACGCGCTTAAAAAACCGAATCAGCGCACGGAGGGGAAACGTCTCTGGTGGGACGGCCGGGCTTCAAACCCGGTGGGTGGCGCCACGCGTCGCCGGGAGGGTTCGACTCCTTCTCCCCTCCGCCAAAGGCAATCGACTCTCTGGCGTTCGGGGCGAATCGCGTTAGGCGATTTTTGCGAGATCGCGCAGCATCGTCGGGCCAACGCGTTGCTCGATGTGCGCGCGCAGCGGCTTGTTCCAGCCAAGTCCAAACAGCACTTCGGCGACGACGAACATCGGGCCAACGAGCAGGCCGATCGTGTCGTCAACGAACGCCGGCTTTTTGCCTTCGTACAGGTGGCCTGCAAACTGAATCAGCCAGCCGACCGTGAAGCAGCCAATGCCCCAACTCAACCAAGCTGCGGTGCTGCCGCTGGCGGCATGCTGACCAAACAGCATGAGCACGCCAACAAAGGTGCTCACCGCCAGGCCGAGCACCAAGCTGCCGCGGGTCATGTACCACGCGGCTGCCATGGCGAACACGATCCAGGCCGGCGTCAAACTCAAGCTGCCCAGCATGATCACTGGCTTGGCCAGCAGCACGCCGATGGATAACACGATCAGCGGCACGCCGATGAAGTGGCTCAAGATGTTGCGCTCGTCGCGGTGACAGGCCGCGTACTGGGTCAGCAGGTCGATGGCAGGGCGCATGGGGCTCTCCGCGTCTGGCAGTGCTGCCGATGGTAGGCCAATTGGTGGCGCCGAGTGGCGCAAGCCGCTGAAATGCCGTACCTACAATCGTGAAACTTCTCTCTCCAAGACCATGACCATCAAGAGCGACCGCTGGATACGCCACATGGCCGAGACGACCGGCATGATCGAGCCCTTCGAACCCGGCCAGATTCGTGCCGATGCAGCCGGCCAGCGCATCGTCAGCTACGGCACCAGCAGCTATGGGTATGACATCCGTTGCGCCCCGGAATTCAAGGTCTTCACGAACATCTACAGCACGGTCGTCGACCCGAAGAACTTCGACGAGAAGAGCTTCGTCGACATCGAGGCCGATGTCTGCGTGATTCCGCCCAACAGCTTTGCACTCGCCCGAACGATGGAGTACTTTCGCATCCCGCGCAACGTGCTCACCATCTGCCTTGGCAAGAGCACCTATGCGCGCTGCGGGATCATCGTCAACGTCACGCCGTTCGAGCCTGAATGGGAGGGCTACGTGACGCTGGAGTTCAGCAACACGACGCCATTGCCCGCAAAGATTTATGCCGGCGAAGGCTGCGCGCAAGTGCTGTTCTTCGAGAGCGATGAAGTCTGCGAAACAAGCTACAAGGATCGTGGCGGCAAGTACCAAGGCCAACGCGGCGTGACCTTGCCGAAAACCTGAAGCACGGGGACCAGCACATGCGAATGGACGGCCAAGACGAGAGCGACAACGTCGAAGATGTGCGTGGCGCCAGTGGTGGTGGCGGTGGAGGCTTCGGCTTCGGTGGCGGCCGATCGATCGGCATCGGCAGCATTGCGATCGCGCTCGTTGCCGGTTGGGCGTTTGGCATCAACCCATTGACCGTGCTCGGCCTGCTCAGTGGAAACGGCGGAGGCGGCCAAGTGATCCCGCAAAGCGCACCGCCTGCGCAGGCCACACGGCCGCCGGCCAATGACCCCGAAGCGAAGTTCGTCTCGCAGGTGCTCAAGAGCACCGAAGTCGTCTGGACAGACATCTTCAGCGCCTCCGGCCGCACCTACGAGAAGCCTCGCCTGCGCCTTTATCGCGACCGTTTCCCCACCGGTTGCGGCCAGGGCGATGCCGCCATGGGCCCGTTCTACTGCCCGGCCGATCACTACGTCTACCTCGACCTCGGCTTCTTCGACACGATGCGTTCGCGCCTTGGCGCACCAGGGCAGTTCGCGCAGGCCTATGTGATCGCGCATGAGGTGGGCCACCACGTGCAAAGCTTGCTCGGCGTGAGCGACAAAGTCGAGCAAGCGCGCCGCCGCAGCACCGAAGCGCAGGCCAACGCGATGAGCGTGCGGCTTGAGCTGCAAGCCGATTGCTTCGCCGGCGTCTGGGCCAATCGCTCTCAACAAGAAGAGCGCGGCTGGCGCCTTGACCCGGGCGACATCGAGACGGCGCTCAACGCCGCCTCGCAAATCGGCGATGACACCTTGCAGCGCAAGTCGCGCGGCGAGGTGGTGCCCGAGAGCTTCACCCATGGCACCAGCGCGCAACGCGTGGGCTGGTTCAAGCGCGGGTTCGAATCGGGCAAGGTGGACAACTGCAATACCTTCGAGACGGCGCGGCTCTGAACTGAAGCTGCGTTCGACCACCGGCAACTGCGGCTTGACATGCAAGTAAACGCTTGCCTATACTGAATTGCGTTCTTGGCCAGGGCAACGCACACAGCAGTGTTCGATCCACCTTGATAGACCGGAGGAAGCCATGTTTCATCGCAGCAGCCCACATCACTTTTCTTGGATGAGCGCGAGCTCACCGTGCGAGCGTCAGCCATGGCGCGAGCACTGGCACTGGCACTGGCACTAGCACTAGCCCTGACGCGCCGCCCTTGGACATCGACAAAGTATTCAAAGCGCTCGCTGACCCGAGCCGCAGGCGCCTGCTCGACCAATTGCACCGCGAGAGCGGCCAGACGCTCACGGCGCTTTGCGAACACATGGACATGTCGCGCCAGGCCGTGACGCAGCACTTGCAGCAACTCGAAGGCGCCAATCTCGTCGCCACCGTGTGGCAGGGCCGGGAAAAGCTTCACTACTTGAACCCGGTGCCTCTGCAAGAAATCTACGAACGCTGGATCGGCAAATTCGAGAGCAAGCGCCTGGGCGCGTTGCACAAGCTCAAGAACCAATTGGAAGGTGATGAAGATGAAAAAACCTGACTACCTGTATGTGACCTACATCGCAACAACGCCTGAGAAGGCGTGGCAGGCACTCGTTGACGCCGACATGATGCGCCAGTGGTGGGTCGATCCCAACGCGGGTTGCGCCCGTGTGAACGTGTCGGACTGGCAACCCGGTTCGCGCTGGGAACACCGCCGCGTCGATGCGGCTGCCACCGTTGACATCGTTGGAAAGGTCGTTGAAAGCAACCGCCCGAGTCGCCTCGTGATCACTTGGGCTCGACCCGCCGATGCCGAAGACGCGGCCAAACATTCACGTGTCGCGTTCGACATCGAGCCCTACAGCGACGGGCTCATTCGATTGACGGTCACACACGACCAACTCGAACACGACCCGCAAATGCTGGAAGGCATTTCGGGCGGCTGGCCGAAGGTGCTCTCGAACCTCAAGACTTTTCTTGAGACCGGCCGCGCGCTGCCCAAGTCGGCATCGGCAAGCTGAAGAAGGAGCAAAGCCAAAGGGCGCGGAACAGCGCCCGCCTTGATGCGCTAAGGCTGCACCGCGGCGGCAACCTCTGATGCACCTGCGGGCCGAAGCAGCGGCTCGTCATGCGCCAGCAAATGCGCCTCGCCGTGCTCGATGATGAAGTAGCGAAAAGCCTCTGCCGCAGGCGACAGCACCTTCGATTGCAAGCGCACCACGTTCCACGTTCGCATCACCGGTGTGCCTTCCACATCGAGCACGGCAAGCAGCCTGCTGCGCACTTCAAGGCCGATCGTGTGCAGCGACAGGAACGACAAGCCCATGCCGGCGATCACCGCTTGCTTGATGCCTTCGTTGCTGCCGAGATCCATCGTGATGCGTGGCTCAAACCGGCGCTCCGAGAAAAAGATTTCCATCGCATCGCGAATGCCCGAGCCCGGCTCGCGCACGATGAAGGGCAGGCCTTCGAGTGCCGAGAGTTGCAGCTGGCCACTGCCCACCAGGCGATGATTCGCGCCACACACCAGCACCAGCGGGTGTGCGGCAAAGGACTCAGCGCGCGTTGACAGCTCCTTCGGCGGGCGACCCATCACGGTGAGGTCGACATCGCCTGCCGCCATCATCGCGATCAACTGTTCGCGGTTGCTGGCCACCTTCATGCGCAGCTCCACACCGGGGTGGTCTTCGTGAAACCGTGCGAGCAGCGCGGGCACGAAGTACTTGGCCGTGCTAACGATCCCGATCGTGAGCGCGCCGTGTTCGAGCCGCTTGAAGCGCGCCATCGAGTTCTCGGCGTCTTTCAGCGCCATCATCATTTGGCGTGCATGAACGAGAAAGTATTCGCCCGCTGTCGATAGCGAGACATGCCGGCCTTCGCGGTCGAACAAGGGCAGGCCGACTTGCGCCTCTATCTCCTTGATCTGCATCGACACCGCAGGTGGCGTGAGGTGCAAGCTCGTGGCCGCGCGGTTCATGCTGCCGAGCTTTGCCACCTCAATGAAAACCCTTAGCTGGCGGAACGTGATGTTCATTGATTGGTCAGGTCTGCCTTATGGATGGAGGAAGAAAGTCTGACTCGCTATTGTGGGTGCGCGAACCTAGAGTGAAGTCACAGGTTGTCAATGACAGCCCGGCCCGATCAACCATCACGGCCACAAGGCCCACAAGGAGCTTCAGTGAACAAACCAGTTGACGACGCTGTCATCACCGATGCCAAGAAGCGCTACAGCGCCGGTGTTCTCAAGTACAAGCAAATGGGCTACTGGCAGCCCGACTATGTGCCCAAGGACACTGACGTGATTGCGATGTTCCGGATCACGCCGCAAGAGGGCGTTGATCATGAAGAAGCGGCAGCCGCAGTGGCCGGTGAATCGTCAACTGCCACCTGGACAGTCGTATGGACCGACCGCCTCACCGCATGCGATCTCTACCGCGCCAAAGCCTACCGCGTTGACGCTGTGCCGAACACAGGCGCGGGCACCAAGACCGAGGCACAGTTCTTCGCCTACATCGCCTACGACATCGATCTCTTCGAAGGCGGCTCGATCGCCAACTTGACGGCATCGATCATCGGCAATGTCTTCGGCTTCAAAGCCGTCAAGGCCTTGCGGCTTGAAGACATGCGCATCCCGGTCGCTTACTTGAAGACCTTCCAGGGCCCGGCGACTGGCGTGATCGTTGAACGCGAGCGGCTCGATAAATTCGGCCGCCCGCTGCTTGGCGCCACGACCAAGCCCAAGCTCGGCCTCTCGGGCCGCAACTATGGGCGTGTGGTGTACGAGGGTCTCAAAGGCGGCCTCGATTTCATGAAGGATGACGAGAACATCAACTCGCAGCCGTTCATGCACTGGCGTGATCGCTACCTCTATTGCATGGAGGCTGTGAACAAGGCGAGCGCGGCAACCGGCGAGGTCAAGGGCCACTACCTCAACGTGACTGCGGGCACGATGGAAGAGATGTACGCCCGCGCGGAGTTCGCCAAGAGCCTCGGCTCGGTGATCATCATGATCGACCTCGTGATTGGCTACACCGCGATTCAGAGCATGGCCTTGTGGGCCCGCAAGAACGACATGATCTTGCACCTGCACCGCGCCGGTAACAGCACCTACTCGCGGCAGAAGAACCACGGCATGAACTTCCGCGTCATCTGCAAGTGGATGCGCATGGCGGGTGTGGACCACATCCACGCCGGCACGGTGGTCGGCAAGCTCGAAGGCGATCCGCAAATGATTCGCGGCTTCTACGACACGCTGCTCGATACCCACACCGAGATGCAGTTGGAAAAGGGCTTGTTCTTCGCGCAGGACTGGGCTTCGCTGAACAAGGTGATGCCAGTCGCCTCGGGCGGCATCCATGCCGGCCAGATGCACCAGCTGCTGACCTATCTGGGTGACGACGTGGTGCTGCAGTTCGGCGGCGGCACGATCGGCCACCCGATGGGCATTCAAGCCGGCGCCACGGCCAATCGTGTTGCGCTCGAAGCCATGGTGCTCGCCCGCAACGAAGGCCGCGACATCTGGAACGAGGGCCCGCAAATTTTGAAAGACGCCGCCAAGTGGTGCTCACCGCTGAAAGCCGCCATAGACACATGGGGCGAAATCAGTTTCAACTACGAGTCCACCGACACCGCCGACTTCGTGCCCACGGCCACCGCCAGTGCTTGACGCTCGCGGCCCGTCCATTGATTTCCGATTGAAGGAACCACGACCATGATGACCAACCACGGCAATCGCATCACGCAGGGGCAGTTCTCTTACCTGCCCGACTTGACCGATGCGCAGATCACCAAGCAAATCGAGTACGCGCTGAAGAACAACTACGCGGTCGGCATTGAATACACCGACGATCCGCACCCGCGCAACACCTACTGGGAAATGTTCGGCAACCCGATGTTTGACTTGAAAGACCCGGCCGGCATCCTGCTCGAAGTCAACTCATGCCGCAAGACTTTCCCGAGCCACTACATCCGCGTCACGGCATTCGATTCGACTCAGGGCGTGGAGTCAGTGCGCATGTCGTTCATCGTCAACCGCCCGTCCAAAGAGCCTGGCTTTGGTTTGGCGCGCACGGAGGCGGATGGCCGGCAGGTGCGCTACCGCATCTCGTCTTACGCGACGGATCAGCCCGAAGGCGAGCGGTATTGAGCACGTGACCGCGCAACCCTGAACCCAAGGCACCCACGACCATGACCACCTACCGCATTGCCCCGTCGATCCTGTCGGCTGATTTCGCCCGGCTCGGCGAGGAAGTTCGTCACGTGATCGCCGCGGGTGCCGACTGGATTCACTTCGATGTGATGGACAACCACTACGTGCCCAACCTGACCTTCGGCCCGGCTGTGGCGCAAGCAGTCAAGCCGCATTGCGTGCGGGCCGATGGGGCGAAGGTTCCACTCGATGTGCACCTGATGGTCACGCCGGTCGATGCATTGGCGCAAGGCTTTGCCAAGGCCGGCGCCAATCTCATCAGCTTTCACCCCGAGGCAAGCCCGCACATCGACCGCACGCTTCAACTCATCCAAGCCGAAGGCTGCCAAGCCGGCCTCGTGTTCAACCCCGGCACGCCACTCGATGCGCTCCAGTGGGTCATCGACAAGATCGACCTGATCCTCATCATGAGCGTCAACCCGGGCTTTGGCGGCCAGAGCTTCATCGACAGCGCGCTGCGCAAGACCGAGCAGGCGCGCAAGCTCATCGAACGCACCGGCCGAGACATTCGCCTTGAAGTGGATGGCGGCATCAAGATCGACAACATCCGCCGCGTGGCCGATGCTGGCGCTGACACCTTCGTGGCGGGCAGCGCGATCTTCGGCAAGCCCGACTACAAAGCCGTGATCGATGCCATGCGCACCGAGCTCTCACGCGGCACGGCACTCAAGCAGGCGGCCTGAGATGAACGCGCCACTGCACTCCATTTCGGGCTCAAGCGGCACGCCGGCATCGGAGGTCGCGGCCAAGTCGTCTGCGCGCACCGTCGCTGAAGTTCTGGCCGAAAGCCAGGTCGAAGCGGTGATGGACGAGCTCGACCGTGATCTGATTGGCCTTGCGCCAGTCAAGCAACGCATCCGCGATGTGTCAGCCTTGCTCGTGATCGACAAGCTGCGCTTGAACCTCGGCCTGAATGCGCAGACGCCGTCACTGCACATGAGTTTCACCGGCAACCCAGGCACCGGCAAGACGACGGTGGCCATGCGCATGGCGGAAATCCTCCATCGCTTGGGCTATGTGCGCAAAGGCCATGTGGTGAGCGTCACGCGGGATGATTTGGTGGGCCAATACATCGGCCACACCGCACCGAAGACCAAGGAGGTGCTCAAGAAAGCCATGGGCGGCGTGCTCTTCATCGACGAGGCCTACTACCTCTACCGGCCCGAGAACGAACGCGACTACGGGCAAGAGTCGATCGAGATCCTTCTGCAAGTGATGGAGAACCAGCGCGATGACCTGGTCGTGATCTTGGCTGGCTACAAAGACCGAATGGACACGTTCTTTCAGTCCAACCCCGGCATGAGTTCGCGCATCGCCCATCACCTCGACTTTCCTGACTATGCGCGAGACGAGTTGCTGCAAATCAGCGACCTCATGCTGCAGACGATGAACTACCGGTTCGGCCCTGAAGGCCGAGACACCTTCTCCGAGTACCTCGACCTTCGCATCGAGCAGCCTCACTTTGCCAATGCCCGCAGCGTGCGCAATGCACTTGACCGTGCCCGCCTTCGGCAAGCCAGCCGCCTCTTTGCCGATCGCGACAAAGAGCTCACACGAGACGACCTCACGACCTTGATGCCCTCGGACATACGCGCCAGCCGCGTGTTCGCAGCCTGACCGCCGCTCAGCTTCTTGCACCTCCGAGGTCTGCCATGCCGCTCTCCCAACGCTGGACATTGACGCGCTACCTGATCGAAGAGCGCCGCCGCTTCCCCGAGGCCCGAGGCGATTTGAACTCGCTCGTGCTCGATGTCTCGATTGCCTGCAAGGCCATCGCCCGCATCGTGGCCTTTGGTGAACTGAGCGCCTCGGTGGGCGATGAAGAGGTGGCGCCGAATGCGCAGGGCGGCGGCGTGAACGTGCAAGGCGAAGTGCAGAAGAAGCTCGATGTCGTCAGCAACGAAATCTTCATTCGCATGAACGAATGGAACGGTCACCTCGCGGGCATGGGCTCGGAGGAGATGGAGGCGCCCTATCAAATTCCGCCGTCTTACTCGCGCGGCAAATACCTGCTTGTGTTCGATCCGCTGGACGGCTCTTCGAACATCGACGTCAACGTCTCGGTCGGCAGCATCTTCTCGATCTTGCGTGCGCCACAAGACGTGATCGACAGCGGCCGTGATGTGACCGAAGCTGACTTTCTGCAAGCCGGCACCACACAGGTTGCGGCCGGCTATGCGCTGTACGGCCCGACCACGATGCTCATGCTCTCGGTCGGCAACGGCGTGGCCGGCTTCACACTCAACCCCAATCTCGGCGAGTTCGTGTTGACGCACCCGAACATCAAAGTACCCACCGAGACGCACGAGTTCGCCATCAACAGCTCCAATGCGCGCTTTTGGGAGCCGCCCGTCAAGCGCTATGTCGACGAATGCCTGGCTGGCAAAACCGGCCCACGCGGCAAAGACTTCAACATGCGCTGGATCGCCAGCATGGTGGCCGAAGCGCACCGCATCCTGATGCGCGGCGGCGTGTTTCTCTACCCGCGCGACACCAAAGATCCCGGCAAGCCGGGGCGGCTTCGCCTGCTCTATGAGGCCAACCCGATCGGCTTCATCATGGAGCAAGCCGGTGGCCGCGCGAGCACCGGGCGGCAAGCCACGCTCGGTGTCAAGCCGTCAAGCCTGCATCAGCGCATCGGGTTGATATTCGGGTCGAAGTGCGAGGTGGAGCGCATCGAGCGTTATCACCTCGACCCAGAGACCAAAGAGCAAGTCAATCCGCTGTTCGTCGAGCGCGGCTTGTTCAGAGACTGATTCGCAGCTTCAGGAAACTTCATGTCCATTCGCCATCCCATCATCGCGATCACGGGCTCTTCAGGGGCTGGCACCACATCGGTCACGCGCACCTTCGAGAACATCTTTCGGCGCGAGAGCGTCAAGGCCGCGGTGATCGAGGGTGACAGCTTCCACCGTTTCGATCGCGCCGAGATGAAGGTTCGCGCGGCCGAGGCCGAAGCCGCGGGCAACATGAACTTCAGCCACTTCGGCCCCGAGAACAACCTCTTCGCCGAGCTTGAGCAGCTCTTTCGCAGCTACAGCGAGATCGGCACCGGCAAGCGGCGCAAGTATCTGCACGATGCCGAAGAAGCCGCACCGTACAAGCAAAAGCCAGGCACCTTCACAGCTTGGGAAGATGTGGACGCGGGCACAGACCTCCTCTTCTATGAAGGGCTGCACGGCGCCGTCGTGACGCCCGAAGTCAACATCGCGCGCCATCCCGATTTGTTGATCGGCGTTGTGCCGGTCATCAACTTGGAGTGGATTCAAAAGCTCTGGCGCGACAAAAAGCAGCGCGGCTATTCCACCGAAGCCGTGACCGACACCATCCTTCGCCGCATGCCCGATTACGTGAACTACATCTGCCCGCAGTTCACGCACACGCACGTGAACTTCCAGCGCGTGCCGTGTGTGGACACGAGCAACCCGTTTGTGGCGCGCGATATTCCGTCGGCTGACGAAAGCTTCGTGGTCATCCGCTTCGCCAATCCGAAGGGCATCGACTTTCAATACTTGCTCTCGATGGTGCACGATTCGTTCATGTCGCGCGCCAACACCGTCGTCGTGCCCGGCGGCAAGATGGAGCTGGCGATGCAGCTGATCTTCACGCCCTTCATCTGGCGAATGATGGAGCGCCGCAAAGCCGCGCTTGGCGCGTTGTGACGAAGGGCGGAACACGATGAGCAGCACGCCTTCAGACCGCGCAGACCAACGCGTCTTGCGCCCCGACAACGGCCAACACAATGAGCTCGCGAATGCCTTGCGCGCGTTGGCGATGGATGCCGTTCAGCAGGCCAACTCCGGCCACCCCGGCGCGCCCATGGGCATGGCCGAGATGGCTGTGGCGCTGTGGAACCAACACCTGCACCACGACCCGGCAAACCCGCACTGGCCTGACCGTGACCGCTTCGTGCTCAGCAATGGCCACGCGTCGATGTTGCTCTATGCACTGCTGCACTTGACGGGCTACGACTTGCCGCTGAGCGAGTTGAAGCGCTTTCGCCAAATGCACAGCAAGACGCCGGGCCACCCAGAGCACGGCATCACGCCCGGCATCGAGACGACGACCGGCCCGCTCGGCCAAGGCATCACCAACGCAGTCGGCTTTGCGCTGGTCGAGAAGCTGCTCGGCGACGAGTTCAACAGGCCAGGCCACAGGATCGTCGACCACCATACCTATGTGTTCCTCGGCGATGGTTGCTTGATGGAAGGCATCAGCCACGAAGCCATTGGCCTGGCCGGCGCATGGAAGCTCAACAAGCTCATCGCGCTCTATGACGACAACGGCATCTCCATCGACGGCGTCGTGAACGGCTGGTTCATCGACGACACACCGGCACGCTTTCGCGCTTGCGGCTGGCAGGTGATCGGCCCGGTCGATGGCCACGATGTGGCTGCGGTGTCAGCCGCCATCGCCGAAGCCAAAGCGAGCACCGACAAGCCCACGCTGATCGATTGCCGAACGACGATCGGCAAAGGCTCGCCCGCCCGCGCGGGCACGGCCAAAGCGCACGGCGAGCCCTTGGGTGCCGCGGAGATTCAAAGCACGCGTGATGCGCTTGGGTGGCACCACGGGCCGTTTGAAATCCCGCATGAAATAGCCGACGCGTGGAACGCCAAGGCGCGCGGCGCCGATCAAAGCCGTGAATGGCAGCAGCGCTTTGCGGACTACGCCTACGCGCACCCCGAGCTCGCCGCAGCATTCGAACGGCGCATGGCGGGCCAACTGCCCGCGGATTTCAGCGCGATCGTGGGCGCGGCGATGGCCGAACTCGCCGCATCGACCGATGCCATCGCAAGCCGCAAGGCCTCGCAAAAAGTGCTGGCCGCGCTCGCGCCAAAATTGCCCGAGCTGCTCGGCGGCAGTGCCGATCTCACCGGCTCGAACCTGACTGACTTTCCCGGCTGCGGCGCGGTGCGTGGCGGCGAGAAGGGCGGCCGCCACATCAACTACGGCGTGCGCGAATTCGGCATGGCGGCGGTGATGAACGGCATCGCGCTGCACGGCGGCTACATCCCCTACGGCGGCACCTTCCTGACTTTCAGCGACTACTCGCGCAATGCGATTCGCATGGCGGCGCTGATGAAGCTGCGCGTGATCCACGTCTTCACGCATGACTCGATTGGCCTGGGTGAAGACGGCCCGACGCACCAACCCGTCGAACATGCAGCGAGCTTGCGGCTGATTCCCAACCTCGACGTTTGGCGGCCTTGCGATGTGGCCGAAACGGCGGTGGCCTGGGCGCATGCGCTCGCTGAGCGCGAACGCCCGAGCGCATTGCTGTTGTCGCGCCAGAACCTGCCAGCGCAGCAACGAACGCCAGCGCAGCTCGACGCCATCAGCCGCGGCGGCTACGTGTTGAGCGACCGAGCGGCGCCGGTGGCGGTGATCCTCGCAACCGGCTCGGAGGTGTCGCTCGCGGTGGATGCGCAAAAGCTGCTGGACGCGCGTGAGCTTCCGGTGCGCGTGGTGTCGATCCCGTCTTCATCGATCTTCGACCGGCAAAGCAAGGCCTATCGCGACAGCGTGCTCGGGCCTGGCTTGCCGCGCATCGGCATCGAAGCCGGTGTGACGCGGTGGTGGGGCCAGTACGGTTGCGTGGCGGCGTTGGGCGTCGATACGTTTGGTGAATCGGCGCCGGCACCGCAGGTCTATGAGCACTTCGGGCTGACAGCGGCGAAGCTCGCCGGGGCGGTGCATGCCGCTGTCAATGAAGCCAGCCACACTGCGCAAGGGCAAAGCTGATGGCGGGCCCGATGCGCTACGACCTGATCAGCTTCGATCTCGACGGCACGCTCGTCGACACGGCCGACGAGATCGCTGAAGCCGCCAACCGCGCCTTGGAATCGAATGGCCTCGCACGCCGGCCGATGGCTGAGATCACGATGCTGATCGGCGCCGGCACACGCGAGCTGATGCGCAAGCTGCTCGCCCACCTGATCCACGATGAGCCTGCGCTTGCCGAATCGCTCGATGCCGCTGCCGTGCTCGCCAGCATGGACACGCACTACGCCGAGACCACCGGCACCTCGGCCCAGCCTTACCCCGGCTGCGTCGACACGCTGGTGCGCTTGAAGGCCGCAGGCATTCGCCTGGCCTGCACGACCAACAAAGAGTTGCACCACGCCAAGCGCGTGCTCGAAGTGACTGGCCTAGACCACTTCTTCGACCTCGTCATCGGTGGTGATTCGTTGCCACAGAAAAAGCCAGACGCGAGCGTGCTTCAGCATGTGATGGCGGTGTTGAAATCGGATGCGAGGCGAACCGCGCACGTCGGAGATTCGGCCATCGATGTGATGGCTGCGAAGAACGCAGGTGTTGCGGCGTGGGCTGTGCCGTATGGCTACAACGCCGGCGTGCCAGTGGCCGATTCAAAACCTGACCAACTCTTCCATGCCTTGCCTGAAGTCGCTGATTTCGCGCTGGCGCCAGCCGAGTCAACGCCCGCGCGCGCCGCATGAACATCCTGCGCTTCAGCGATTTGATCTCCGCCGGCAACGTAGCGGGCCGCCGCGTCTTCATCCGAGCTGACCTCAACGTGCCGCAAAACGAGGCCGGCGAGATCACCGAGGACACGCGCATTCGCGCCTCCATTCCCTGCATCGAGATGGCCTTGAAGGCAGGTGCCGCGGTAATGGTGACCTCGCACCTCGGCCGCCCCACCGAAGGCGCCTTCAAGCCTGCCGACTCGCTCGCGCCAGTTGCAGCACGCATGAGCGAGTTGCTCGGCCGCGAGGTGCCATTGATCGCCGATTGGGTCGGCGGCGTAGAGGTCGCACCTGGCCAGCTCGTGCTGCTCGAGAACTGCCGCGTCAACCTGGGCGAAAAGAAGAACGACGAGGCGCTTGCCAGGAAGATGGCCGCGCTCTGCGACATCTTCGTGCACGACGCCTTCGGCACCGCGCACCGCGCCGAAGCCTCGACCTACGGCATCGCGCAGTTCGCCAAGATTGCCTGCGCCGGCCCGCTGCTCGCCGCCGAGATCGATGCCATCACCAAGGCGCTCGCCAACCCGAAGCGGCCGCTGGTTGCCATCGTCGCCGGCAGCAAA
>JAYWGR010000136.1:0-5651 GCA_043778145.1 Rhizobacter sp. | reverse complement strand
CTCCAAGGTGAGTCTCATGCATGCAAGAAACTTGCCAAAAAACCAATCAATTCAACGCGTTGCGAGAGAATTTCACATCGTGCTCACGGATTCAGGTCTAAGGCAAAGTCCAATATCAGCTATTTCACTTTCGAGGTGGGAAGTGATTCCCGTATCAGCTTAGGCGTCACCAAGTTCAAGCCATTGCTGCTCGAGCTTTGAGTCGGCGCAATGGCGTCCACATGTGGCAAGAGGTGGAAATGTTCATACCCACCTATGTCGATCTTCAAGTGGGTGGTGATGCCCCTCTCACGTTAGGCGCCCGAACTCCCCCTCCGTTTCAAGGTCGCCAGTTGATCCAATCTCGAGTAAATTCTCGATTGGAAGGAACCCAGAAAATGTTTATTACTGCTACACGGGCCGCAGTCGTCGGGCTTTTGATTACTACACCTGCGGCATACGGCCAAACCTACAGATGCAACTCTAACGGATCGAGTTATCTATCCAATTCACCTTGCGGCAATCCGAGTAAAGCGCAGATTGGTATGTACGGACCATCGCGCTCAGGGGCTGCCATCCCTTTCTCGTCACAACTTCCCGCTGCACCTAGAGCGCAAGAATTCGTGAAATATTTGCCTTCCGGCTGCGCCTCAATCATCGAAGCCATCCGCACCGCTCCGGCTCGTGGCGCGCGCGGAGATGTTATCCGCGGCTTGCAGGACGAGTACGAACAAAAGTGCTCCGTAGATGATCAAGTGGCTCGCGAGAAATTGCGAGGGGAACAATCGCAGCAACAGCAGGTCAAGCTGAATGAACGTGACGAGGCACTCAAGGAGCGCCAGCTAACAAAGCTGCGGGCCGATCAATGCGGAGGTATGAGAGAAGTAATTGCGCTTAAGCGCAAGCGCGAAAGTGCGCTAAATTCGACGGAAGTTGAAGCACTCCGAGAACTGGAGCGAGTCTACAACTCTCGGTGCATTGCGCTTTAAGCATCCTCGTCGCGCCGGCGCCTGACCCGTCGATCAAGCGGACAATCCCGGCTGGCGCCGGTCTTGCTGCCTATCTAGAACGTTAGGCCGCAGTGAATATCAAGAGCTCCCAGCTCGGCGTTAAATCGACCCACAGCTATTTGCCCAGGCTCTCGCAAAGTCAGGCTATGGTTTGCGCTCCGCGCAATCTGAACGGCCAGGCCCTGGCTCGCGCTTCGCGCAGCTTTAATGGTCGGGCGGTGGTTCGTGCTTAGCGCGGGTTGAATAGTCGGTCAATAAAGGGTGCTTTGCGCCCGAATGTTTCGCACAGCATCTAGGCACATCGATCACGAAGCATGCGCCAAGCCGCGCCAAACCGCCCAGGTCAAAGAAATGCATCACGTTTCCTTGGCACGCCTGCGGCCCTTACCATTCCATCGCGGCCGAGCCCCGGCAAGCCGGGTCTTGCCACTTATGTCAAACGTTATGCCTCAAAACACAACACAATCCCGCCGAATTTAATCTACTGCGCAATCAAACCATGAAATCAACGAATTCCCCTAAATTCACTATTGCGGCCATTCTCGCCTCATCTTTTTTAGCTTCGTCTTGCGGCGGTGGAGGTGAAGGCGGCAACTCTATACAGTCGGCAACAGTAACCGAGTTTTCTGCCAGTGATCAATATGTACTGAATGGCGATTGGCCGCTAGAATCAACCACTCGGTCGTTTCTGGTATCGAGTGATGACGAATGGCAGCAGACGTGGAAAAGTCGGAGGGCGGCGTTAAGCTGCTCGTCTGCAGTACCTTACAACGAACAAGCATGCGGCGCGGATAGTCCGCCAATAGTTGACTTTTCTCGATATTCGGTAGTTGGCATTCTTCTTAGCCCCGCCTATTATTTTAGAACTCCGAATCCTACACGAGTAGCAATCGATGTGAGCAACAACACATTGATTTTGGAGTACAGCTATTCGAATCCACACAAGGCGCCATTTTACTATCAAACTAACAGTCGGTTTTTCTTGGTACCAAAAACAAACGCACAACTCAGTTCACGGCCGGGTGAGGTCTAGTCCATCAATCAACCGGACAAGCCCCGGAAAGCCGGGGCACGCCGGTTATGTCAAACGTTAGGCCGGTGAAATCCTCGCCCGTGTCTTGCCGCAACCAACCAACGCGATCAAGCCGCCGAGCATCAGCAAATATGAACTCGGTTCCGGGACCGCTAACACGTTGCGGACAACGAGAGTGTCTCTGTAAGATACTTCTCCAGGTTGCCACCATGGGCCAGCTGACGATTCCAGCCGGTCAGTCAAAACGTTTCACCGCCAAACTGGCGAATATTACTAACTCGGACCCGGTGCGCGTTGGGTTTTTGGTGTTTTGCAGAAATCAAGTACGCGCAATTACTGCGTAGCCCTTTACAACCGGACAAGTCCCCGCATGCGGCTCACGCCGGTTGTGTTAGACGTCAGCCCGCAGCCAGAACAACAGCGCGCTTCGGGAATTCCCGAAGCAGCTTTGTGTCCACTGTGACCAGTTTCGTGTTGAGTTTGATCGCGAGCGCGACGAATTCGCAGTCGTATGCCGAGCAGTCGCTGTCACGTACCAGCTCGAGCACAGCGCTGGAGTCCACCTCGAACTGCGCTCCGGCAAGCAGGCTTTCAGCTTCATTCTGCAGTCTGCACGCCTGATCAAAGGTGATCGTCTTGCGTCTGTTGTATCCCGCAAGAATATTGCGAAATTCGCTTCGCCACAGTATCGGCGCGGCCCATTCTGGGTCTCTCAAGCAGCGTTTCAGCGTCCGCCGTGCGGTCGCCCGGCAGGTAGGGGTACGGCAAGATGTTCGAATCGACCACGATCATGGGCGGCCGTGTTTCTAGAGCGCATCGATGTGTCGCGCCAGAAACTTGGCCGCAAGCAGGGTGTCGCGAAGAGGGCGTGCCCTGGCCAGCCGCTCTGTCGCCGCGATCTTGGCCGCAGCAGCATGGCCTGCAGGCACACGATCGCTTCGCTGTTCATGCTTCGCCGGTGCGCCTCGGCCGAACTCTTCAGGCGCGCGTACACGTCGTCAGGAATGTTCTTTGGCGTCAGCGTGGTGGGCATGTCCGTCTCCAACCGAAATGGAACCACTTTGATTTGTGCGCGGTCGCCACGTCAACTGCGAGGTGTTCTCCCGCGCTGAGATGCTGGCCAGGGCAGCGGCTTGTTCTTGATTTGCAGAGGTGGGTGGGCGAAGCTGTTTTGGGCCTCACCATTCATCTAAACAGGCTTGCCTCCCGGCGAGCCGCTTAAATCAAACGTTCGATCACCCGTTCTCGCGCGGCGGCACGATGAACGATGCGGGCTTGCGGCGCAGCCGCGCACGCACGGCGCGGTAGATGCGGCTGCGGTCGGCCAGGCGGATGCCGCGTGAGCGCAGGGCCACGCGAAAGGCGAGGATGAAACTCACCGTGACGTTGAGCGCGCCTGTGGCCGCGATGCCGGCCACGCACCACCAGAAGGGCGCGTGCGCCATCACGTCGAAGCCGAGTGCGCCCACGGCGGCGGAGAGTTGGCCGGTTGAGAGCGTGACGTGGCGCACCTCGATCGGCAGGCCGAAGAAGGTGCCGACCACCGGCACGATGCCCAGCATCAGCCCGAGCGAAATGTTCGATGCGAAGCCAGAGATGTGCTTGCGCCAATAGGCCGCCCAGCGCTGCGCACGCGCCGCGCCGAGGCGGGCCACGATGCGCGGGTTCCAGGCGATGGCGCTGTCAAGCCGGTGCCAGACGAACCAGTTCTCGGCCCAGCCGGCGATCAGCGAACTGGCAAACAGCAGCACGCCGGTGAACGCGGCGAAGAAGGCGGTCGGGCCGAGCAAGGTGAGCGTGTCCAGCACATGTTGCGCGTCTTTTGGGCCAACGAGCGGCGCGCCGAACAGCGCTTGCGCGCCGAGCTGCACCGCCAGCACGAGCGGCGCCACCGCGGTGAGGTTGCCGATGATGCCGGCCGCCTGCGAGCGGATCAGGTGCGTGACTTCGTCGACGAAGCCTTCAACCGCTTCGTCGCTCGTCACGTCGGTGAGCTTCTCGGCCATGGCGGGGGCCGTCATCGCGGGTTGTTTGGTCGCAACGGTGAAGTGCAGCGCCTGCACCATCAAAAAGCTGACTGCGTAGTTGATGCCGGCCCAAAAACCGCCCCAGAACATCGACAAGCCAAGTGCAATCACCGCGAACTTGACGAAGGTGGTGACCGCGAGCACCGTGCCGCCGCCCGCTGCGGCCTGCAGCATGCCGCGGTAGGCCTTGCGGTCGCGGGTGATGTAGTGCTCGCCGGTTTCGGCGCTGCGCTCGGCCACTTTGCGCGCGAGCATCGAGTAGTGGCGCGCGAAGAGTTGGCGAATGCTGCGCCGCTCGTCGGCGGTGTGAACGAGGTCGGCGATCAGGTGGACGATCTCGCGCGCTGGCGCGGGGCTGATGACGCAGGTGAGCAGGGCATCGATGCGGTGCGTGCGCTCGCGCAATTGATCGAGCTCGAACATCACATCGACCGAGACGCCGTGCGTCTCCAGGTGCTCGTGGACGCTGTCGGCGCAGGCGCGGCAGGCGTCGAGCAGGCCGCGCAGGTAGTGGGCGGTTTGCAGCAGCTCGGCGGGGTCGATGCCGGGCGCCAGGGTTTCCGCGTGCTCGGTCACTTGCTCGGCGATGCGCGAGAGTTGCCGGAATGGGCTGGCAGCGAGCAAATCGGGGTCCATGCGCTGGCGCAGTGCCGGGGCGAAGCCGGCGGCGCGCACGGCGCTGGCGAGGAACATGATCGCGTCGAGAAACGGCTGGCGCGCGCCGCTGCGGGCCACGAAGGTCGGAGCCAGCAGCATGCGGACGCGCTGCAGCGTGGCTTCGTCGATCGCGCGCAGCCAGGCGGCATCGGCATCGCTCGGGAAGAGCAGCGCGAAGAGTTCGCCGAGGTCGGTGGTGGCGGGCGTCAGCGGCAGCAGGCGCGCGCGCAGGCGGCGGCCGAGTTCGCCCCACAGATCCATCCGCGGCGCAAAGCCAAAGTCGGCCAGCAGCGCCGCGCTGTCCACCTCGACCCAAAAGCGCCGCAACAGCGCCTCCACGCGCAGCCGGTGTTCGGGGTGGCGGTCGAGCACGCCGAGCAAATGCTTGAGGCGCACCACCGGCCGCGGCGTGGCCACCGGGTTCGCGGCCTCACCGTCAACCGGCGCATGCCGCAGCCACTCCAGCAACCGGATCAGCCACAGGTGGCGCTCGGGCAGCGCGGCTTTCGGATCAGCTGCGTTGAGCAGCGCGGTGAGGTCCCAGGGGGAGACGCGTTGCTTTCCCATCCGTCAGTGAAGAGCCGAAGCGAGCGTCAGGCCGAACTCGGCGATCGGCGCTTCGAACGGCTCGGCTTCTTCGGTCATACAGAAATACGTGCCGCGCATCGTGCCGTGCGGCGTGGCCAGGCGCGTCCAGCTGGTGTACTCGAACGTTTCGCCGGGCTTGAGCAAAGGCTGGTGGCCGACGACGGCGAGGCCGCGCACTTCTTCGGTTTGGCCGCTGGCATCCACGATGATCCAGTGGCGGCCGATGAGTTGCGCAGTGATGTCGCCGGTGTTCCGGATGGTCACGGTGTAGGCAAAGGCATGCTCGCCGGCTTGCGCGTCGGATTGCTCCGGCAAGTGGCGCACCACGACCGAGCAGCTGAACTGAGGTTTGGGCAT
>JAYWGR010000135.1:0-5658 GCA_043778145.1 Rhizobacter sp. | reverse complement strand
TGTCGATCATGCCCAGCGTCTATGGCGAAGACGCGGTCGTCCGCATCCTCGACAAGCGCGGCATGCTGCTGCCCAACGGCTCTCTCACGCTCGACGCGCTGGGACTGGACGCCGACGCGCGCGCGAGCCTGCGCCGCCTCACGCGGCAGGCCTACGGCATGGTCCTCGTGACCGGCCCAACCGGCTCGGGCAAGACCACCACGCTCTACGGCGCGCTGGCCGAACGACACACCGGCCGCGACAAGATCATCACGATCGAAGACCCGGTCGAGTACCAGCTTGCCGGCGTGCTGCAGATCCCCGTGCACGAGAAGAAGGGCCTCACGTTCGCAAAGGGCCTGCGTTCGATCCTGCGCCACGATCCAGACATCATCATGGTTGGCGAGATCCGCGACCGCGAGACCGCTGAGATCGCGGTGCAGTCGGCACTCACCGGCCACCTCGTCTTCAGCACCGTGCACGCGAACGGGGTGTTCGATGTCTTCAGCCGCTTCGCGCACATGGGCATCGATCCGTATGCGTTCTCGTCGGCGTTGAACGGCGTGTGGGCGCAGCGGCTGATGCGAATCAACTGCACGCGATGCAGCCGGCCGATGGAGCTGAGCGCCGAACAGCGCGTCCGGCTCGGGCTGCCGGACGACGCCACGCTGAAGACCGGCGTCGGCTGCGGCGACTGCCGCGGCACCGGCTACCGCGGCCGGCGCGCGATCGCCGAGGTGCTGGTGCTCGACGATGAGCTGCGCGAGCTGATCGTGCGCAAAGCGCCGGTGCGTGAACTCAAGGGGCTTGCCCGAACCAAAGGCGCGACCCGCCTGCGTGATGCGGCGCTCAAGCTGTTGGCCGCGGGCGAGACGACCGTTGCCGAAGTTGAACGGGTGACTCTCGATGCGTGAGCGCTGGACCTCGCGACTTGGCGCGCCTTGGCAGGCGCGTGCGCAGCTTGATGTCGGCTCGGACCGGCTGCGGCTGCAGGTGCTGCGACGAGGGTTGCGAACGCTGAAGCTGGACCATGCGTTCGCCGAAATGGTGATGCCAGTGCACTCGTCATTGGCAGATGCGATGTCCTCATTGCTGGGCGGTGCCGCAACGAAGCTCGGGCGGACGCGAGTGGACGTGACGCTCGACGACACCGTCGTGCGCCTGTTCTCGGTGATGCCGCCGGCGGGTGTTCGAGCACTCGCGGATCTTCGTGCCGCAGCGGCCCTGCGCTTCGAGCGCCTCTACGGAGAATCGCTTGACGGTGGCTGGCGCTTCGATGCAGCTTGGCACGCGCGCCGCAGCTTCGTCGTGGTCGCAATGCCATGTGCGACGCAAGATGCGTTGCTCGAGCCACTGGCGGCGGCGCGCTGGCCGGTCCGCTCGATGGCGCCGAATTTCGTGCGGCAATGGCAGGCGCAACGCGGTCGGCTCAACAGGTCCGGCATTTGGCTCGTCGTGCGCGGCACGACCGAGTCCGTCACTGTTTGGGCGCGAGCCGACGATGGTGATCGCGTGCGGCAAGGCCGTGCACTGACAAGCACGTGGACCGATGCTGCGGCGCTGACGCGGTGGATCGAGTCCGAAGCGCTGCAACTCGATCTGGACATGCCGAGCACGGTGGTGGTGTGTGGCTGCGAGAACAGCGACCTCGGCGTTGAGCAGCAGCACATCGGCGGTTTCACGGTGATAGGTAGCGCGTCAGCGGTGCCGATCCTGGCAGCCCCAGGGGCCAGCGTATGAGTCCGGGCGCGATCAACTTGGTGCCAGCGGTGCGCCGCGCAATCGAGGTATCGCTCGCCCGTCTCATGGCGGCTTTACTCTTGGCCGTCGTGCTCTGGCTGATCGGCTGGCGAGGGTGGGTCGCGCACCAAGAGGCTGCGCGCCTGCGCGCGGAGCAGGCTCGCATCGAATCAGCCGATGCACAACTCCAGCGCTCGCGCTCGACAAAGACCTTGAGCGTCTCCGCACCGAGCGCACAGCAGGTTGCCGCTGTCGATGCTGCGGTGCGCTCTCTGAACACGCCCTGGCGCGATCTGTTCGAGATGATCGAGGTCGCGACACCGTCGACGATCGATCTGATCGCACTCGATCCGGACGCGGCCTCCGGCCAGCTCGCGCTGACCGCCGAGGCCGGTTCAGCCGACGACATGTTTGCATACGTTCGTCGACTCAAGCGAGAAGAGCTGACGTCATCTGCGGTGCTCGTGGCTCACGAGTTGGCCGAGGGCGTGGGCGGCGTGAGCCGGCTTCGGTTCCGGCTGATGCTGCACTGGGGCGGCAACGGAGGGTCGCCATGACGCACGCGCCGTGGCTCGCTGTTCAGTTGCAGTGGATGCGTGCGTCTGGCGTGCAGCGCGTGGCCTTCTTCTGCACCGTGTTGGGCTTGGCCGGCGTGCTGACGGGCAGCCTGATCAAGCGAGATGCGTCCAACGTTGAGTCGGCGTTGATGCGGGCCCGCCAAGAGCGGGCCGAGCGTATCGCTCACGAACAGGCCGTTGTGCCGACGCAGTCAACTGCCGAGCGCGCACGGGCGAGCGTGTCGGCTTTTCGCACCGTCGTCGGCCGTGCTTCGAATCTGGAGCGCGATCTCCAGACGATCTTCGAGACGGCACGCGACCAGGGGCTGACCTTGCCCGAGGGCCGCTACAAGGTCGCAGATAGCCGCGCGGGCGAGTTCCAGACGTGCGAGATCGACTTGCCGGTCAAAGACAGCTACCGCGCGATCCGCCGCTTCGCCGAGGCGGTGCTGTTGAAACTTCCGCATGCCGCGCTCGAGGATGTGCGCTTCAAGCGCAAGTCGGCAGGCACAGCGGAGCTCGAGGCGCAGCTGCGGTTCGTGCTTTACCTGGACAACGTCGAGCGGCTCGCACGCCCGAACGCTTCCCGTGTCGCTGCTACGGAGATTGCGAGATGAAGCTCGGCTTGCGTCGTGCGCTGATGGCTGTAGCGTTGGTCGGTTCGGCCGCGCTGGCCCTTTGGGGCGACCGCGAGGCGGTCGGCGCAGCGGAGGTGTCGCCGCGCGTCGCTCAGCTCGCAGCAGTGCGCGTCTCTTCGGCGTCAGCGCCTGCCCCCGCGGGGGAGAGTGCGAACCTTCTGCCGCTTTCGCGGCAAGCAGCCGACCTGACGCCCGTTAAGGACCGCGCACAGCTGATCGGCCGCGAGCCGGGAGACGACCGTTCCGATCTCTTCCACGCGGTCGTACCGCCACCGCCGGCTGTCGCCAAAGCCGAGCCCCCGCCGGCTCCAACCGCACCGGCTCTGCCTTTCGCCTACATCGGCAAGCAGCACGACGGCGCGCAATGGCAGCTCTTCCTCAAGCGCGACAACGGCGAAGCGCTGGTCGTGCGTGAAGGCGACGCGATCGACACCGACTACCGCTTGGGCGAACTCACCGCCACGCATGCCAGCATCGTCTACCTGCCGCTTCAGCACACGCATGTCCTCCCACTCGATTGAACCGATCGTGCGCAAGCGCTTGATGACCCGGGCGAGTCTCGCCGGCCTTGCCGCGATGTTGCTCGTTGCCTGCAGTTCGTCACCGCAGGCGGTACGCAAGGCCGACGAACTCAGCGCTGCCGGACAGTCGGAGCAGGCGCTGCAGATGCTGCGTGAAGCGATGCAGTCGCAGCCACGCGACGCCCAGGTGCGCAGTGCTTACCTTCATCTGCGCGATCGCCAGATCAACGATGGGCTCGTTGCGGGTTACGCCGCGCTGCGCAGCCAGCCGGAGGCCGCCGAAGCGGCGTTTAAGCGCGTGCTCGCGACCGATCCCACCAACGCGCAGGCGGCCGCTGGGCTCAATACGCTCAAGCGCGAAGCCGCCAGCGCGCAGACGCTGTCTGATGCCGAGCAGGCGATACAGCGCCGCGACGACGCGGGCGCAATGTCAATGATTCGCCAGGTGTTGCTGCAAGACCCGTCGAACGAAGCGGCGCGTCGAATGTTGCGCACAGTCCAATCTCGCCAGCCGGCCGCGACCGCCGAGCAACAGCGCACCGAGGCGCTGCAAAAGCCCGTCACGCTCGACTTCAAGGATGCGACGCTCAAGCAGGTCTTCGATGTGCTCGCCAAGACCTCGGGTCTCAACTTCGTCTTCGACAAGGACGTGAAGACCGACCAGCGCGTCAGCGTCGTGCTGAAGAACAAGTCCACGCGCGATGCGGTCGACGTGATCCTGCTGACCAGCCAGCTCGAACAGCGCGCGGTCGATGCCTCGACGATCCTGATCTACCCCAGCACGCCAGCCAAACTCAAGGACTACCAGAGCCTGACGATGCGCAGCTTCTTCCTCGCCAACGCCGACATCGAGACGGTGGCCGCGAGCATCAAGACGCTGGTCAAGACGCGGGACCTGATCGTCGATAAGAAGCAGAACCTGCTGATCATGCGCGACACGCCCGAGGCGGTGCGCATCGCCGAGAACCTCGTCGCGCTGCACGACCTGCCCGAGCCAGAGGTGATGCTCGAAGTTGAGATCCTCGAGGTCAACCGCAACCGACTTTCGGAGCTGGGCATCAAGTACCCGGATCAGCTGACGCTGACGCCGCTGCCAAGCGCGGCCGGCGGATCGCTGACCGTGCAGAACCTGCGCCAAGCGAACACCTCGACAGTCGGCGTCACGGTCACACCGCTGACAATCAATGCGCGCGCCCTCGACACCGACGTCAAGCTGCTCGCCAATCCGCGCATCCGCGCCAAGAACCGCGAGACCGCGAAGATCCTGATCGGTGACAAGGTGCCGAACATCACCTCGACGTCGACTTCGACCGGCTTCGTCTCGGAGAACGTGCAGTACCTCGATGTCGGCCTCAAACTGGACATCACGCCGACGATCTCGATCGACAACGACGTGACGATCAAGATCGCGCTCGAAGTCAGCAACATTGCCAATCAGGTCAAGACCAGCTCGGGCACGTTGGCGTATCAGATCGGCACGCGGACGGCCTCGACGGTGTTGCGGCTGCGGGATGGTGAGAACCAGGTCCTGGCCGGACTGATCAACGACGACGACCGGCGTACATCGAGCAAGGTGCCGGGGTTCGGCAGCTTGCCCCTGCTCGGCCGACTGTTTTCGAGCGACCTCGATCAGCGCAACCGCAACGAGATCGTCCTGTCAATCACGCCGCGGCTCGTGCGCAACCTGACGCGACCTGAGGCGGCGCTGCTCGAGTTTGATTCGGGCACCGAAAGTGCGGCGCGCAGCGGGGGCGGAACGAGCTCAGCTTCGTCAGTCGCCTCGGGAACGCCACCCGTCGCATCCGGTGGGCCATCGACCGCGGCGCCGCCCGGATCGCCGCCGATGCCTGGCAACCCGTATGCAGCAGGTGCCAACCTGGCCGCCAACAATGCTTTCGGTTCGGGCACCGGCGTGCCGGCCAATTCGATGGCACCGGGCATCCGATGGCAAGGGCCGTTGCAGGTCAAGGCGGGCGAGAGCTTCTCGGTTCAGCTCGTCGTCTCGCCGCCGCAGCCGATCTACGGTCTGAGCTACGTGCTCGGTCTCGATCCCGCAGTGTTCGAGGTGCAAGGCTTGTCCGAAGGCGGGTTCCTGAAGCAAGGTGGCAGCGAGACGACGTTCTCGCCGCGGATCGATCGCAGCACCGGGCAGATCTTCGTGACCAACCTGCGCGGCGGTGCCGCCGCCGCCGGCGCCGCGACGGCGAGCTCACTGATCACGCT
>JAYWGR010000134.1:0-51465 GCA_043778145.1 Rhizobacter sp. | reverse complement strand
CGCGCTGCGATATCGCCGTCGTCGCCAAAGCCTTTGCCGCTTGGCAACGCGGTGATCTGGTGGCGATCGACACGCTGAACCGCTGGATCGGCACAACGCGCGAAACCCGTGAACTCCGCCAGCAAGCCGAACAAACAGGCCGCTCGCTGGTCGAGTGGCTGAAGAACCGCGGCGGCGCCGAAGACCCGCGCGTGGCGGCCCTCAAAGCCTTGCTGCCCGCGCCGACCTGGCCGGTCGCATTTGCATTGGCCGCAGCGCAAACCGGCGCGCCGCCGCGCGAAGCGTTGCTGGCGTTTACCTTCGGTTGGGCCGAAAACATGGTCCAAGCCGCGCTCAAATCGGTGCCACTCGGGCAGAGCGCAGGGCAGCGCATCCTTGCGGGGTTGGCGGCGGCAATTCCCGATGCCGTTGACCATGCCACGCGCCTGTCGAGCGAGGAGCGCCAGGCATTCACGCCGATGCTCGCCATCGTCTCGGCGCAGCACGAAGCCCAGTATTCGAGGCTCTTCCGCTCCTGAGAAGCCGCCATGACCCACGCCTTGCTGGTCGACGATGACACCGCGCTCCGCACGCTGCTGACCGACTATCTGCAACGCTTTGGCGTGCGGGTGACCGCCGTGCCTGATGCAGCAGGGTTGCGCCGCGTGCTGCCTGGTGGTGGCTTCGATGTGCTGCTGCTCGACTTGATGTTGCCCGACGGCAATGGCTTCAACTTGTGCCGATGGGTGCGCGAGTCGAGCCAGCTGCCGATCATCATGTTGACGGCAGAAGGCGACCCGGCGAGCCGCATCGCGGGCCTCGAACTCGGCGCCGACGATTTCTTGCCCAAACCCTTCGAGCCGCGCGAGTTGGTGGCGCGAATCCAGGCTGTGCTGCACCGCCGCGGCTCGGCAAATCCAGCCGCGCACAGCACCGGGCCGGTGTCGTTCAACGGCTGGACCTTCGACGGCCTCGCGCGCCAGCTGACCTCGCCGAGCGGCGTGATCGTGGCTTTGTCGGGCGCCGAGTGCAGGTTGCTCGCAGCTTTTGTGGATCACCCGCGACGCCTGCTCACGCGAGACCGGCTGCGCGACTTGTCTCGCCCGCCCGGCTCTGATGTGAACGACCGCGCCATCGATCTCGCCGTCTCACGGCTTCGCCAGAAGCTCAACGATTCGGCGCCGCAGCCGGCGCTGATCCGCACCGAGCGCGGCGCGGGATACGTGTTCGATGCCGAGCCAACGCCCGCATCACGCGATCAATCGGCGCAGCCCCCGGCCGAGGGACAAACGTGACGCCGTGGTTGCGCGACCCGATCTTCAAGCGATTCTTCTTGCTTCTGCTTGCGGCGCTGCTGATTGGCGAGGGCTGCGCCGCCGTTGCCGTGCGCAGCGCGCCGGCCGGCGGGCCATGGCTTGCCTACGCTGTTCGCTTCATCGCGATCGGCTTGGCCGCATGGGCTGGAAGCCACTGGTTGGTGTTGGCGTGGGCGGCACCGATGCGCGAGCCGCCGCAAGCCGAGCCACCGGCCTGGTGGCTGGCCGCGATTTCTCATGAGCTGCGCACGCCGCTGGCACGCTTGCGCTTGCGCCTGGAATCGACTGACGGGATGCCGCATGCCGAGGCCTGCATTGCCGAGGTTCGCGCGATGGACGAAACGATTGGCAGCCTGCTGCAGTTGATTCGGCCTGAACCGAGTGCCGCGCCGAACCCACGCCTCGACTTGCGCGCACTGTTGCTCGCGCTCACAGACGACCTGGCAGAGCTCGGCGAGCCGGTCGATGCGGCTGGCATCGACCCGGGCGGCGCACCGGTCATTGTCTCGGCGCCACCCGATGCGCTGCGGGCTGCGTGCGCCGCCCTGATCCGCCACGCAGTGCAGCGCGGCGGCTCGGCCCGCATCGGCCTCGCAGTCGCGAGCGGCGCAACCCAAGCGCAGGTTCTCATCGACGACGATGGCCCGCGCTTGCCGGCGCTGGAGCTCAAGCCCGCGCTTCAGCCGCTCCACCGCGCCGCAGCGGGTTCGCAGAGCGAACCGCCGCTGCCTGGCGGTGGCCTCGGCGTTTACGTCGCGAGCAATCTGGCGCAACGCTTCAACGGCCGCCTCGCGCTCACGAACCGCGCCGAAGGCGGCTTGCGCGCAGAGCTCGCCGTGCCGCTCGCATGACGAGCCAGAGCTGGCAAACCTGCGATTCATAATCGGCCGCATGAACGCACTGCACCGCATCGCCCATCGCACGAAGAAGCTTCCACCGCTGCGCGTTGGGGTGGGCGGCCCGGTCGGCTCGGGCAAGACGACGCTGGTGGAGATGCTTTGCAAGGCCTTGCGGGAGCGCTATGACTTGGTGGTCGTCACGAACGACATCTACACCAAGGAAGACCAGCGGCTGCTCACCGTTGCCGGCGCGTTGGAGGCCGAGCGCATCATGGGCGTCGAGACCGGTGGCTGCCCGCACACGGCGATCCGCGAGGATGCATCGATCAACCTCGAAGCGGTCGACCGCATGCTCGAGAAATTTCCGAATGCCGACATCGTCTTCATCGAAAGCGGCGGCGACAACCTCGCCGCCACCTTCAGCCCTGAGCTGAGCGACTTGACGATCTACGTGATCGATGTGGCCGCCGGCGAGAAGATCCCGCGCAAAGGCGGGCCGGGCATCACGAAGAGTGACCTCTTCGTGATCAACAAGACCGACCTCGCACCTTACGTGGGCGCCAATCTCGATGTGATGGCCGCCGACACCACACGCATGCGCACCGGCCCACACGGCCTGCGTCCCTTCGTGATGAGCAACCTGAAGACTCGGCAAGGGCTCGACGAAGTGATTGCCTTCATCGAAACCAAAGGCATGCTGACCGCTTGACCGGTTGGCTGGCTGGTTGGCTGGTTGGCTGGTTGGCCGGTCAATCGCTTGATGGCTTGACCGCTTGATCAGATGCACCGGCCCGGGTACGGGCCGAGCCGCCAACGATCAAATCTGAACGCGGGTGCCGAGCTCGATCACGCTGTTGTTCGGCAAGCGGAAGAACTCCACCGCGCTGCCGCTGTTGCGTGACATGGTCGCAAAGAGCTTCTCGCGCCAGTCGGCCATGCCGGAGCCGCGAGTGGGCACCACCGTCTCACGGCTGAGGAAGTAAGACGTTTCGAACAGGTCGATCTGCAGGCCGTGCTTGGCACACAACTCGAGCGCGCGGGGGATGTCGGGCGCATCCTTGAACCCGTAGTGAATCCGCACGCACCAGAAACCACGCGCAAGCGGCTGCACATCGACCCGCGCTTCTTCGGGCACGATGGGCTCGTCGCGGAAGTCGACGCAGAGGATCACGTTGCGCTCGTGCAGGACTTGGTTGTGCTTGAGGTTGTGCAGCAGCGCCTGCGGCACGGTGTCAGGGTTGGCAGTGGCGTAAACGGCGGTGCGGCCGACGCGCAAGGCCTCGGTGTCAGCGGCCAGCGCTTGAATGAAGGGCTGCAGTTCCATGTCGTCGCGGCGAATGTGCTCGAGCAGCAATTCGCGGCCGCGCTTCCAGGTGGCCATCACCGCGAAGATCATGCCGCCAAGGACCAGCGGGAACCAACCGCCATGCCAGAACTTCAGCGCACAGGCGATGACGAGCACGCCGTCGAAGAAGAGGAAAACACCGGTGACGGCAAGTGCCAGCCACATCGGATACCGCCACACGTGGTGGACGACGAAGAAGGTCAAAAGCGTGGTCACGAACATCGTCACCGTGACCGCCATGCCGTATGCCGAAGCAAGCGCCGATGAGCTGCCGAAGCCGACGATGGCGAGCACCACGCCAATCAGCAGCGCGCGGTTGATGCCTGGCAAGTAAATCTGCCCGGCTTCTCGTGCGGAGGTGTACTGAATTTGCAAGCGCGGCAAGAAGCCGAGTTGCATCGCCTGCCGTGTCATGGAGTAGGCGCCGGAGATCACAGCCTGCGAGGCGATGACGGTTGCAAGCGTCGCCAAGACGACCGCGGGAATCAGCAAGGCCTCAGGAAACATGCGATAGAACGGGTTCTCGAGCGCGTCGGGGCTGTGCATCAACAAGGCGGCTTGGCCCATGTAGTTGAGTGCAAGCGCGGGCAGCACGAAGGCCGTCCAGGCGATCTGAATCGGGCGTTTGCCGAAGTGGCCCATGTCGGCGTAGAGCGCCTCGGCACCAGTGAGTGCAAGCACGATGGCGCCAACCGCGATGAAGAGTTGCCAGCCGCGCGAGTGCAGGAACTCGATGGCGTGCAAGGGATTCAGCGCCGCGAGGATCGCGGGCTCTTGTGCGATCTGCATGACGCCCGTCACCGCCAGCGCGCTGAACCAAAGCACGATGATCGGGCCAAAGAACTTCCCGATCGCCGCGGTACCGTGGCGTTGCACGGCGAAGAGTGCCACCAGCACGGCAATCGAAATCGGAACGATGTAGGGCTTGAACGCGGGCGTGACAACTTCCAAACCCTCTACCGCGCTCAACACCGAGATCGCCGGCGTGATGATGCCGTCGCCATAAAACAGCGCGGCGCCAAACACGCCAATCAGCAGCAGCGCCGTGCGACGGCGTGGCGACGAACCAGCAGCGTGGGCTGCCAGCGTGGTCAACGCCATGATGCCGCCCTCTCCGCGGTTGTCGGCGCGAAGGATGAGGATCACGTACTTGAGCGTGACGACGATCATCAGGCCCCAGAAGATCGTCGATACCGCGCCGATCAAATTGGCATCGGTCAGCGGAATGCCGCCTGACGAGTGAAACACTTCTTTCAGCGTGTAGAGCGGGCTGGTTCCGATGTCACCGTAGACCACGCCAATGGCGCCGAGCGTGAGTGCGGCCAAGCCTTGCGGCTTGGCGTCGTGAGAATCCTGGGACATGGAGGGCGCGACCAAAGTGAAGGAGCTGATGAAGTTATAGGCGAGTTGCTCGCCTGCCGGCCGAGGTTCAGGCCGGGCGCGTGTCGCGTGAGGGAATCCAGAAAACCTGCCCGTTTTGCTCGATCACGTCGATCGCAGTGAGCTTGCCACGTCCGCAAGGCCCGCCCCGGCACTGGCCGGTGAGCGGCTCATAAAACGCGCCGTGGATCGAACACATGATGAAGCTCTGGCTGCTGTCGAGGAACTCGCCAGGTTGCCAATCCATCTCGGTGGGCACGTGCAGGCAGCGGTTGAGGTAAGCCACCACCCGGCCATCGAAACGGAGTGCGAAAGCACGCGCGGGCTCGCGGTAATGAAGCACGTCGAAGCCATACGCCAAGCCGCGATCGGTGAGCGCGGCCGAATCGCACAACGGCTGTGGCGCTTCGCTCAGAAATTCAGCCATGAACAAGCAACCAAGCGTGCAACTCGGCCACCGAATGCGCGACGAGCCGGGTCGGAAAGCCTTCGAAGCTGCTGGGATGATGGGCGCCATAGCTCACACCGATGCTGGCAGCGCCGGCATTGGCGGCAAGCTGCAGATCGTGTGTGGTGTCGCCAATCATCAGCGTGCGCTCGGGGGCCACACCGAACTCGCGCATCAACTCAAGCAGCATGCGCGGATGCGGCTTGGAGGCGGTCTCGTCGGCGGTGCGCGTGGCGTCAAAAATGCCGTGCAAGATCGAGTCGTGCAAGGCGGCGTTCAGGCCAGCGCGCGACTTACCCGTTGCCACGGCGAGCAGGTGGTTCTTCGCCTTGAGCGCTTGCAGCATCTCGAGCGTGCCGTCGAAGAACACGATCTCGTCCTGGCGAGCAAAGTAGTGATGGCGATAGCGATCGGTCAGCTCGCGGTAGCGCTCTGGCGGGAGCGCGGGGGCAGCAAGTTGCAAGGCTTCGGTCAGGCCGAGGCCGATCACAAAGCTGGCATCGTGGTCGTTCGGCACCGGTTGGCCGAGATCGGCACAGGCCGCCTGGATGCAGCGGGCGATCAGCGCGGTGGAATCGAACAGCGTGCCATCCCAATCGAAGGCGATCAAATCGTAGGTTCGAGCGTGATTCATGTTGGCGGAGGCAACGCTTCCAGGGCCTGGAGCAAGGCAGCGCATTCTGCTGGCAGGGGTGCCGCCAGCTCAACGACCTCGCCGAAGGCAGGGTGCGTGAAGCGAAGTGACTTGGCATGCAAAAACATGCGGTCGAATCGACAAGCCGGCACGGCCTCGCCGCGTGCCAATGCCTTGTTGAGCGCGAAGTCGCCGTATTTCTCGTCGCCGGCGATCGGATGGCCTTCGTGCGTCAGGTGAACGCGGATTTGGTGGGTGCGGCCGGTCTTGATGGTCACGTCGAGCAAGGTGTAGCCCGCAAACGACTGGGCGATGTGAACCAGCGTGATTGAACGTTTACCGTCGTCGTGGTCGGCTGCCACGGCGTGCACGCGGCGCTCGCCTTCGGCTGTCAAGAATTTGTGCAGAGCAACGTCAATGACCTTTCGCGCTGCCGGCCAGGTGCCGATCACGAGCGCCGCGTAGGTCTTGCCGGTTTCGCGCTGGCGCAGCTGCTCTTGCAGGTCGATCAAAGCCGAGCGCTTCTTGGCGATCAAGAGCAAGCCCGAGGTTTCCTTGTCAAGCCGGTGCACGAGTTCGAGAAAGCGCGCATTGGGGCGGGCTTGTCGCAATTGTTCGATCACACCGAAACTCACGCCGCTGCCGCCGTGCACCGCGACACCGGCGGGCTTGTCAATGGCGAGCAAATGCTCGTCCTCAAAGATGATCGGGAATTCCTTGGGCGGCGCGGGCGCGACCTCGCTTCGGTCGGCCACGCGGACGGGCGGAATGCGGACTTCATCACCCAGCGCCAGGCGCGTATCGGCGGCCGCCCGGCCTTTGTTGACGCGCACCTCGCCGGACCGAATCACGCGGTAGACGTGGGTCTTGGGCACGCCTTTGAGCAGCTTGACGAGAAAATTGTCGAGGCGCTGGCCTTCTGAGGCGTCGTCGACGACGACGCGGTACACCGCGGGCTGCGCAGTTGAAGGCGCCGGCACCGGTGCGCGCGGCGCATCAGCGGCCCGAACCCGCTGCTTTTCCCGAGCGCCCGGGCTTGCTTTGCTGCCTATAATGCGTTGCACCACATTGCTGCCGTAAGTGTTTGATTCTTCAGAGTTTAGCTTTGAGGTTTTTCCGGCGGATGGCAGCGGGTGGCGGTTTGGCGCTGAGCCTGACCACAAGGTGATGCAACGCCCAGGCGCTGCGGCGGGCATCGTCCCCACGTGACGATGCGGCCTCAGCCCGAAGCGGCAGAGCAAACAAGAACGAACCGACTCATGAGGTTTCCCGGTCGAAAGAATCGCACCGCGCTGATCCCAGGCTTTGCCGCCTGCAGCGCGAGCGCCGCTTTTGTCCGCGTCCAGTGAATCCCAGGCGGATGTTGCGACCAACCCACGACCTTGCGCGTCAAAAGCGCCCGCTGCCCCGGCCAAGAGCCTGTGGTGCCGCGGGCCTGCGGCGCGTGCCGACGTGGCTGCCGCGCAGCAAACCCTCGGCGCGCGCCCTGCCCTGTCGGCACGCCCGCCCGGAGCAACCCGCCCACCCCACTGCCACGCACGCGCCAACGCTGCTTGCTCGGCCGGTCTCCTGACCGCACCCGCGCTTGCCAGTCCAGGGCGACACCCTTCTCCGGTTTCTTCGCGTTTCTCGTGCATCGAATCGTCGCCCGCCCGGCATCAAGCCGGAGGTGACTTGCTCGACATGCGCGGCCGCACAACGCCGCGCGAGAAGGAGTGCAGATGAAACGCATGCTGATCAATGCGACGCAGCCCGAAGAACGCCGCCTGGCGATCGTCGACGGCCAAAAGTTGATGGACTTCGAGACCGAAATCGAAGGCCGTGAACAGCGCAAGGGGAATATCTACAAAGCGATCGTGACGCGCGTCGAGCCCTCGCTCGAAGCCTGTTTCGTCGACTACGGCGAAGACCGTCACGGCTTTCTGCCGTTCAAGGAAATCTCAAAGAATTACTTCCGCGAAGGCGCGAACGTGCGCGACGCGCGCATCCAAGATTGCATCTCCAACGGCCAAGAATTGTTGATTCAGGTCGAGAAGGAAGAGCGCGGTAACAAGGGCGCGGCGCTGACCACCTTCGTGAGCCTGGCTGGCCGCTACCTCGTGCTGATGCCCAACAACCCGCGCGGTGGTGGCGTTTCGCGTCGCATCGAGGGCGAAGACCGCGAAGAACTGAAAGAGAACCTCGACCAGCTCGAGTACCCAAAGGGCATGAGCCTGATCGCCCGCACCGCCGGCATCGGCCGCACGGCGCCCGAGCTGCAGTGGGACTTGAACTACATGCTCAAGCTCTGGACCGCCATCGATGGTGCCTCCAAAGCGGGCAAAGGCGCGTTCTTGATCTATCAGGAATCGTCGCTGGTGATTCGCGCCATTCGCGATTACTTCACCGCTGACATCGGCGAGATCCTGATCGACACCGACGATATCTTCGATCAAGCGCAGCAGTTCATGCAGCACGTGATGCCGGAGACGGCGCACAAGGTCAAGCGTTACCGCGACGACGCACCGCTGTTCAGCCGCTTCCAGATCGAGCACCAGATCGAAACCGCGTTCTCGCGCACCGTGAACCTGCCTTCGGGCGGCGCCATCGTGATCGATCACACCGAGGCGCTGGTTTCGGTCGACGTGAACTCGGCGCGCTCCACCCGCGGGTCAGACATCGAAGAAACCGCGACGCGCACCAACCTCGAAGCGGCGGATGAAATCGCGCGCCAAATGCGCCTGCGCGACTTGGGCGGCCTGATCGTCGTTGACTTCATCGACATGGAAGAGTCGAAGAATCGCCGCGAGGTCGAAACCCGTCTGCGCGATGCGCTGCGCCAAGACCGTGCCCGCGTGCAGTTCAGCTCGATCAGCAAGTTTGGCCTGCTCGAACTCAGCCGCCAACGCCTGCGCCCCGCGCTGAGCGAAGGCAGCCACATCACTTGCCCACGCTGCAATGGCACCGGCCACATCCGTGACACCGAATCGAGCGCGCTGCAAATCCTGCGCATGGTTCAGGAAGAGTCGATGAAGGACAACACCGCCGCGGTGCATGTCCAGGTTCCGGTCGAAGTGACGTCGTTCCTGCTGAACGAGAAGCGCACCGAGATCACGAAGATCGAGTTGAAGCAGCGCGTGACCGTGCTGCTCGTGCCGAACAAGAACCTCGACACGCCGAACTATCGCCTGGAGCGCCTGCGCCACGATGATCCGCGGCTCGAGAATCTGCAAGCCAGCTACACGATGATCGACGAGCAGGAAGAAGAAGTCGGCATCACACGGCGCGAAAAGACCAAGCCGAAGCAGGAGCCGGTGATCAAAGGCATCTTGCCGGAGACGCCAGCACCGGTTGCCGTGCCGCGCCCAGAGCGGGTGGCTGCAGTTGCCCCCGCGCCTGCGGTGGCTCCAGCGCCCGTGGTCGCGCCGCCGGCTCCCGCACCAGCGGGCGGCGGCTTCTTTTCTTGGGTCAAGAGCCTCTTCAGTGGCGAACCGCCGAAGCCAGCTGTCGTCGCAGCGCCAGCGCCGGTCGCTGCTCCTGCCGTGACCAAACCGGTCGAGGCTCGCGAGAACCGCGGAGACCGTGGCGCGCGTGGCGGCCGTGGTGGCCGCGACAGCAAGCGCGGTGAAGGTCGCGGTGACGGCAGAGGAGAAGGCCGAGGCGACGGACGCGGTGAGAACCGCGGCGATCGAGGCGAAGCCCGCGCCGATGGGCGCATCGACGGACGTGGCGGCGAAAGCCGCCCGGATGGTCGTCCGGAAGCCCGCACCGAAGGCCGCCCTGAGGGCCGAGGCCGTCGTCCGGAACGCGAAGAACGCCCGGCCGTGACCGAGGACGGCGCTCGCGCTGAAACCCGGTCCGACGCCCGAGGCGAGCCGCGTGGCGAAGCTCGCGGTGAAGGCCGACGCGGCCCAAGACCTGAGCGCGAACCGCGCCCAGCGCTGCCAAACGCAGAGGCTCCGGCCGATGCTGTGGCCGCACCGGCCGAGGGCTTTGCTGATTCGCTGCCCGGCGCCGAAGCAAGCGACGGCGGCGAAGCGCAGGGCGAGCGTCAAGGTGCTCGTCGCCGCAACCGCCGTGGCGGGCGCGGTGGCCGAGACCGTGACGAGACGGCCGAAGCCGGCGTCAACGGCCAGCAAACGCTCCTGGACGACGGCGTGGTAATCGTTGCCGAAACCGATCCGCTCGCAGCCGAGCCCATCGTTGGCGCGGCCGATGCTGGACTGCCTGCAGAAGGCGGTGAAAGCCGTCGCCGCGGGCGAGGCCGGGATCGCAATCGCCGCGAACGCGGTGACGAATCGCCGGCTGACAACGGCATGGCGAGCGCGCCAGCGACCGAAGGCACAACGGGCTCGGAAGCTGCGCCTGCAGCGCCCGCGCCAACGGCTGTGTCGTTCGAAGGCGATGTGATGGCGACGCCGCTCGCGGCGCAGTCACCAACGCCAGTAGCCGCTGAGTTCGTCGAGGCACCCCATGCCCCCGTGGCAGCAGTCGCCGAGCCCGTGGTGACGGTGCCAGTGATGGCACCGGTGTCGCCACCCCGTGCTGCCGCAGTGCCGATGCCGACCGCAGCTGTGGTCGCACCAAAGGTTGAGGCAGTGGTTCCACCTGCAGCGCCGTTTGTGCTTCCGCTGGACTCGTTGCAAGCTGTGGCCGAAGCGGCCGGCTTGGAGTGGGTGAACTCCGACGCCGACAAGATCAGCGCCGTGCAAGCTGCCCTGGCCAGCGCCCCGGCGCCAGTGCATGTGCCGCGTGAACGCAAGCCGGTCGAAACCACCAACGACGGCCCGCTGGTGCTGGTGGAAACGCGCAAGGATTTGTCGCAAATCAAGCTGCCGTTCGAGACCACCGGCAGTTCACAAGCGCAGGCTTGACCCGCAGCGCCTGAGCGCTCATCAACACGCCGCCGGGCCAACAACCCGGCGGCGTTTTTCGTTCAGGGTAGACGTTCGAGCGAGCGCTGATAGGCCGGCGAGTGCATCAACTCTTCCCAGGTCAGTGGGGCGGTTTGCGGCAGGAGCTCGAGGCGCCGCGCCTCGCTGTCGGGATCGGGCTGCCAGTGGTGATTTTGCTGTGCTGCGACGAGGCCGTCGAGCAACTCATCCACCGCAGCGCCGCCTTCAAGCGATTGGTTGCACAGGAGCACCAAGTCACATCCCGCATTGAGTGCTTCGGTGGCGGCTTCGGTGTACGTGACCGCCGCCCCATCCAGATGGCGTGCGCCTTCCATGCTCAAGTCGTCGCTGAAGATGGCGCCGGTGAAACCGAGTTGCAAGCGAAGGATGTCCTTGAGCCAGCGCGCTGAGAAGCCAGCCGGCCGCGCATCGACCCTCGGGTAGATCACGTGCGCCGGCATCACGCTGGACAGGCTGGTGCTGAGCCACTCGTATGGCCGCGCGTCGTCAGTCAGGATGGCCTTCAGGCTGCGCTTGTCGACAGGCACATCGACGTGGCTGTCGGCTTTGACGAACCCGTGGCCAGGGAAGTGCTTGCCGCAGTTTTGCATGCCGGCAAGCAAGAGGCCATGCATCAGGCTTTTGGCAAGCAGGCTCACGACACGCGGGTCGCGGTGAAAAGCGCGGTCGCCGATGACGCTGCTGGCGCCGAAGTCGAGGTCGAGCACGGGCGTGAAGCTGAAGTCGACACCGCAGGCGCGCAGCTCGGCACCGAGCACATGGCCCGCGGCGGTGGCCGCATCGGTTGCGCTCAGCGCACCTGAGCCGACGCCGCGCTTGCCATCGTTCATCCACATCTCACCGAGCACGCGCATCGGCGGCAGGTGCGTGAAGCCGTCGGTGCGAAAGCGCTGCACGCGGCCGCCCTCGTGATCAACGCAGATCAGCACATCTGGCCGCATGGACTTGATCTCGCTTGTGAGCTCGGTGAGCTGGCTGCGGGATTGCCAGTTGCGCGCGAAGAGGATCAGTCCACCTGTTAGCGGATGGGCGAGGCGGCGCTTGTCGGCCGCACTGAGGGCGGTGCCGGCGATGTCGAGTACGACGGGGGCGTGGGCAATCATCTGGGGGAACCTGGTTGGAGTTGTTCGACAACGACGAAGCTCGCCGCGTAGTCGGTTTCATCGGTAACAGTCACGTGGGCAATCAAGTGCCGCTCGGCGAACCACGCGGCAAGCTCGTCATGCAAGTGAATCTGAGGCTCGCCGCTGGGCAGGTTGAGGATCTCGCAGTTGCGCCAAGTCATCGGGGTGCGAATGCCGAGGCCAATGGCTTTGGAGAACGCCTCTTTCGCTGAAAAACGCGTGGCGAGATAGCGAACGCCGCGCGCTTCTACCTTGGTTCGGCGAGCGTGGAAGACCTCGGTTTCGGCCGCTCCGAGCACGCGCTCGACGAATCGATCACCACGCCGCGCCAGCGTTTCGCGAATGCGTCGGATGTCGCAGATGTCGGTGCCGATGCCATAGATCATGTCGCGGTTGAGGCTTGGTGGATGCAGCGAAGGTAGCTGCGCACCGTCTCGCCGTAACCGAGCTCGAGCGCATCGGCAATCAGCGCATGGCCGATCGACACCTCCTGCACACCAGGCACGGCGCGAAGGAAATCTGTGAGATTGCTGAGGCTCAGATCGTGCCCCGCGTTGATCCCCAGCCCTTCGCGCAGCGCGGCTTCTGCGCTCGCTTTGAAAGCAGCCAGCACCGACTCACCCTGCGGTGTGCCGTGCGTGCGCGCATAAGACTCGGTGTAGACCTCGACGCGATCGGCACCAACCTCGCGCGCCGCGCGCATGGCGCCTGGCTCAGGATCCATGAACAGACTGACCCGCACGCCGAGCGCTTGCGCCTCGCGAATCAAGGGCGCGAGCCGTTCGGCATCGGCCGGAAACTGCCAGCCATGGTCGGAGGTCGATTGCTCGACGCTGTCAGGCACAAAGGTGCATTGATCCGGCCGCGCCCCATGAGCCGCCAGCTCGCGAATGAGGGTCATGAGGTTGTGAAACGGATTGCCCTCGATGTTGTATTCGGCCTGCGGCCACTGCTTCATCAACTCGGCGATGTCGCGCACGTCATGCGCGCGAATGTGGCGCTCGTCAGGCCGCGGGTGCACGGTGATGCCCTGCGCTCCGGCCTCCAGGCACAAGCTGGCGGCGCGCAGCACACTCGGGATCGCAAGCGCTCGGGTGTTGCGCAGCAAAGCGACTTTGTTGACGTTGACAGACAAAGCCGTGGCACCGCGGCGGGCGTCGAGGCCGGTGCTGACGAGTGGATTCATCGGTGCTCCAAGGCCAATCGTTGATCAGGATTCGAGATTCTGCACGTCGCGCATCACCTGCCGGGTGCGCAAAAGGTTCGGGCCGAGGTGATGCTGCAGGACTCCGCGCAGCAGTGTCTTCAATGCCGGGAGATCGGCTGCGCACGCCTGCTGCAATGCAGGCATGCTGCCATGGACCAGCGCAGCCTGCAGCCCGGTGAGAGAGGCGCCGCGCAAGTCGGCGTCTGAGGGCTGGCGAAGCGAAGCAACGCCAGCTTCTGCGCTCAAGGTGTAGCCCGTCTGGGCCTGCACGGGTTGCTGCGTCAGCGTCACGAGGCTCAGGTCGGGCAGCACGCCAATGTCGCGCAGCAATCGCAACTCAAAGGCGCGCAGCGCGGCTTCAGCAACGAGGTCATCGGCGTGGGCCAGTGACGCGAGCGTTTCGGAGTAAGCGTCGAACAACTCGACATGCGGATCGTGTCGCTCGACGAGCTTCATCAACAACTCATTGAGGTAGAAGCCACTGAAAAGGGCCGCGCCGGTCAACATGGCTGCGCCGCCAGCCCATTCGGCACCGCGCAGCGTTTGCACATCGCTGGCAGCGTCCACCGCCGGCGCGCGGCCCAGCGACACCTGCAGGCGCTGGAACGGCAACAGCACCGACCGCAGTTGCGAGTAAGGTCGCTTCGCACCTTTGGCAGCCACCGCCACCCGCCCGAGCTCACGCGTGAGCAAATCGAGAATCAAGCTCGACTCGCTCCAGTCGTATCGGTGGAGGACATAGGCGTGGAGCGAAGTGGGCGGCCGAGACGTGGGAGATCGCGCCGTGCGGGTCGCCATGACGGAGCGTTCAGTCGTAGCCGTAAGACCGCAAATGCGCCTCATCGTCGGCCCAGCCGGAGCGGACCTTGACCCAAATCTCAAGGAAGACCTTTGCGCCCCACAAAGTTTCGAGCTCTTGGCGCGCCTCGGAGCCGATTCGCTTGAGGCGCTCGCCACCGCCGCCGATGACCATGCCCTTGTGAGAGTCGCGTTCGACAACGATGCTCGCCGCAATGCGCCGCAGGTTGCCCTCTTCCTCGAACTTCTCGATCACGACGGTCGATGTGTAAGGCAGCTCATCGCCGGTGAGCCGGAAAAGCTTCTCGCGGATGAGCTCACTGGCGAGAAATTTATCGGTTCGGTCCGTGAGCGCGTCTTCCTCATAGAACCAGGGCTGCTCCGTCAGGTAGGGGCGAACGATGCCGAGCAGTCGCTCGACGTCCGCGTTTTTCTTCGCCGACAGAGGCACGAATTCGGCGAACGCATGGCGCTCTTGCATGCCCTTGAGCCAGGGCGCGAGCTCTGCACGGCGGTGCACAGCGTCGAGCTTGTTGGCAATCAGGAAGACGGGCTTCTGCGCGGTGTGCTCGGTTTGCATCAAGGCGAGCACTTTGGCGTCGTCAAGCCCGAAACGACCGGCCTCAACGACGAAGAGCACGACGTCGACGTCTGACAGCACGCTTTGAACGGTGCGGTTCAGCGTGCGGTTCAGCGCCGCAGCGTGCTGAGTTTGAAAGCCCGGCGTGTCGACAAAAACAAACTGCGAATCACCCACAGTGCGGATGCCCGTGATGCGGTGCCGCGTGGTTTGCGCCTTTGCAGAAGTGATACTGACTTTCTGGCCGACAAGTGCGTTGAGCAATGTCGATTTGCCAACATTCGGCCGGCCAACGATGGCGACCAAGCCGCAACGGTGCACTTGCGCGGGCAAGACCTCGGGAACCACTTCAGAATTTGTCATCAGGATTGCAGCGCGCTGCCAGGTCGGTCGATGGCTTTGAGCGCATCAAGCATGCGACGTGCGGCTTCTTGCTCGGCCACACGACGTGAACGGCCTTCGCCGGATTCAGTGAGATTCAAAGCCGGCACCGCGCATTCGACGTCAAACGTTTGCGCATGGGCCTGACCGCGTGTTGCGCTGATGCGGTAAGCCGGCACTGGCAGGCGCCGTGCCTGCAGCCACTCTTGGAGTTCGGTCTTCGCATCCTTGGACCAACTTGCGATGTCGGTGGTCACGATCACCTCGCCGAACAGACCCTGCACAAGCGCCTTCGCGGCATCGAACCCGCCATCAAGGAACGCGGCGCCAAGAACAGCTTCCAGCGCATCGGCGAGGATGGAAGCTCGTTGCGCGCCACCGCCGCGAGCCTCGCCCTCACCGAGGTTCAGCGTGTCAGGCAAGCCAAGCTGGAGGGCCACGCGGTGAAGGCTGTCTTCGCGAACGAGGTGGGCGCGCACGCGCGTGAGATCGCCTTCGTCGGACCCGGCGAAGCGCTCGAACAAGAGGCCGGAGATCGCCAAGCTCAGCACAGCATCGCCGAGGAATTCAAGCCGTTCGTTGTGGTCGGCACCGAAGCTGCGGTGAGTCAAGGCCCGGGTGAGCAGGCTCGGATCTCGGAACGCGTAGCCGATGCGCTGCTGCAGGGATTGCAAACGCTTGTCCATGGTTGACCTACTTGGAGCGCCCTTCGTACTTGATCAAAAGGAAGACGGGGCTCATGAGCTCTATCTCCTTGTTGTACGCGAAGCTGATCACAATTTTGTCGTTGACCTTGGTGATGGCGAGGTCCTTGGCGTCGATCGACTGGATCGAATACTCGACCTCCTTTTGTTTCTCGAACGCAGTGCGAATTTCCGTTACGGTGGTAGCGCCACCCGCTGCGATTTTGTTGACGGCCCTTTCAATCGTCATGAACTCATTGACGGTTGGCAGCACGCGCATTCCGATGAGCGCAAAGAAGCCGACGACGATGGCCCAGAACAGCAAACCGAAAAGCGTGACACCGCTTTGACGTCGCGCAGAAGATGGAGGCGGGCTCGTCATCGAAGTGCTTTCAATGGAATGCGCCAATGCGCTTCAGATTGCCAAAGTTCATCCACACAAAGAAGGCTTTGCCGACGATGTTTTCGTCCGGCACGAAGCCCCAATAGCGCGAATCTTGGGAGTTGTCTCGGTTGTCGCCCATCATGAAGTAGTGGCCTGGCGGTACCTTGCAGATGACGCCCTCGGCACTGTAGCTGCAGTTTTCGCGAAACGGGAAGTCGTCGCTTCCATAGCGAGGCAGGGCCTGCGGGTTGAGCAGGATGTGGTGCTCGACTGGCCCGAGCTTCTCGGTGTATTCCGCAAAGTAGCGCAGCAAGTCTTCGTCATAAAAGCCGGGCGGTGGCATGGCTTCCAGCGGCACAGGCTGGCCATTGATCGACAGCTTTTGATTGATGAACGAAATTTCATCGCCAGGCAGACCAATCACCCGCTTGATGTAGTCCGTGCTCGGATCTTTGGGGTAGCGAAACACCATCACGTCGCCACGCTCCGGGTCGTGGTTGGCGATGATCTTTTTGTTGATGACGGGCAGGCGCACGCCGTAATGAAACTTGTTGACGAGGATGAGATCGCCGATGAGCAGTGTCGGAATCATCGACCCGCTTGGAATTTTGAACGGCTCGAACAGGAACGATCGCAACAAGAAAACAACGAGGATCACCGGGAAGAGGCCAGCCGTCCAATCCAGCCACCACGGCTGCATCAGGAGGCGCTCTCGCGCCTCAACAACGTTGTCGTCAACCTTGGCGATGCCTTGTTTGGCAAGCTGATCGCGGCGCGCTGCAGTTTCCCGCTCAAGCGTGGCTGCAGCAGCACGGCGGCGTGGCGCGAACACGAAGCGTTCGGCAAGCCAGTACGCCAACGTCACGACCGTGAGAATGAACAGCAGCAGCGAGAAGTTGCCGGTCCACTTGCCGAGATACCAACCACCGAGAAAAACACCCAGGCAGGCGTAGAGCAAACCGGTCAAAGAACCCATCAGTCGTCCACTTGGAGAATGGCCAGAAACGCTTCCTGGGGAACCTCGACGGACCCGATCTGCTTCATGCGCTTTTTGCCGGCCTTTTGTTTTTCGAGCAGCTTGCGTTTGCGGCTGATGTCTCCGCCATAACACTTGGCGATGACGTTCTTGCGCAGTGCTTTGATTGTCTCACGCGAGATGATGTTGGCCCCGATTGCGGCCTGGATGGCCACGTCATATTGCTGCCGCGAAATCAACTCGCGCATCTTGCTGACAACGGCCCGCGCGCGGAACTGACTCTGCGCGCGGTGCACGATGATCGACAGCGCATCGACGCGGTCCCCGTTGAGAAGAATGTCGACCTTGACGACATCAGAAGCGCGGTATTCCTTGAACTCGTAGTCCATAGACGCGTAGCCGCGCGACACGCTTTTGAGTTTGTCGAAAAAATCGAGCACGATCTCCGCAAGCGGCATCTCGTAGGTCAGCATCACTTGGCGCCCGTGATAGGCCATGTTGAGCTGGTTGCCACGCTTGAGATTGGCCAGTGTCATCACTGGGCCGACGTAGTCTTGCGGCATGTACAAATGCACCGTGACGATCGGCTCGCGGATCTCGTTGATGCGCCCAAGGTCAGGCATCTTCGATGGGTTCTCGATCTCGATCACTTCGCCATTGCCGAGTTCGACTTGGTAGACGACGGACGGCGCAGTGGTGATGAGGTCTTGGTCGAACTCCCGTTCGAGTCGCTCCTGCACGATCTCCATGTGCAAGAGGCCGAGAAAGCCGCAGCGAAAGCCAAAGCCAAGCGCCTGGCTCACCTCGGGCTCGTAGCGGAGCGACGAGTCGTTGAGCTTCAATTTTTCGAGGGCATCGCGCAGTTGGTCGTACTCGCTTGCCTCTGTTGGGTAGAGACCGGCGAAGACCTGAGGCTGAATTTCCTTGAAACCTGGCAGCGCCTCCGCAGCCGGACCAAGGTTGTTCGGCAGCTTCTTCTCGAGAGTGATCGTGTCGCCGACTTTTGCCGCTTGCAGCTCCTTGATGCCAGCAATGATGAAGCCCACCTCGCCTGCCGACAAACGATCGCGCGACACCGACTTCGGCGTGAACACGCCCAGCTGTTCAGCCCCATAGACCGCACCGCTGGCCATCATGCGGATTCGCTCACCGCGTTGCAGCGCGCCGTCGACCACACGAACCAGCATCACGACGCCTACGTAGTTGTCGAACCAAGAGTCGACGATCATCGCCCGCAATGGTGCGTCGGGATTGCCGCGGGGTGCCGGCATTCGGGTGATCACGGCCTCGAGTATTTCATCGATGCCCAGGCCCGTTTTGGCACTGCACGGAATCGCGTCATCGGCGTCAATGCCGATCACATCTTCGATCTCGGCTTTCGCGTTATCTGGGTCGGCGTTTGGCAGATCCATTTTGTTCAGGACCGGAATCACCTCAACGCCGAGGTCGAGTGCGGTGTAGCAGTTAGCCACCGTCTGCGCTTCCACGCCCTGGCTTGCATCGACCACCAAGAGCGCACCTTCGCAGGCCGAGAGCGAGCGGCTCACTTCATACGAGAAGTCGACGTGGCCCGGCGTATCGATCAGGTTGAGGTTGTAGACCTTGCCATTGCGCGCTTTGTATTCAAGCGAAGCAGTCTGGGCCTTGATCGTGATCCCACGCTCGCGCTCGATGTCCATCGAGTCGAGCACTTGAGCCTCCATCTCGCGGTCGCTCAAGCCACCGCATCGTTGAATCAAGCGATCAGCGAGCGTGCTCTTGCCGTGGTCGATGTGGGCAATGATGGAGAAGTTACGGATGTGGTCCATGCGTGCTGCGATGTGGTCTGAGCGCGTCTCGGAACGACGCTGCAACGGAAGTCACCGTTGCGTTGAAGGCTCGCGATCGCCAGACGCTAGCGTGGGCCCGAGCGGCCCTGCGTGAGGCAGAAGTGAATAAAAAAAAGGCACGTCGAAATCAATGACGCGCCTTCCAACAAAACGTATGGCAACTGCTTGTTGGGCCTTCATTGTAGTCAAAAGCGTCCGGCCGCAAACCGCGCCGCGGCTCGATTTCACGCCGTTGCGGACGGCCAACAGGAAAGTTATCTACAGCTTATCCACAATTACCTGTGGACGACTTGGGGATAGATTTTGACCGCCGCGTTAGTTGCGCGAATCGGCGAAAAACCCCCCCTCAAGCGCTCAATTGTAGCTTTCGGTGAATTCAATGACGCGCGGAACGCGGATGCGGGCAGTGAGTGACCAACCTGCGCGCCATGCCGAGTTTCGCAGCGTGCCACATTCCGAAATCAGCCGCACACGATTTCTCACCACATGGAAAGACCCAGCGCGCTACTAGGTCTGCAGGGCAACCATGCAGGCTGAGCCGAACTCAGCGGGCAGGTCGCACGATCAGGAAATTCACGACATCTCCGCGGCGCACCAACAGCGTCAGTGGCTTGGCCTTGTCGAGCTTGGCGATGACCGATTCAAACTGCTTGACGCTCGTCACGTCAGTGTTGTCGATTGCGAGCACCACATCGCCTTCGCGAACTCCTGCGCGCGCGGCCGCGCCGTCTGCGCCATCGACGCGCACGCCGCCTTTGATCTTCAGCTCTTTTTTCTGTGCGTCGGTCAAGTCCGCGACCATCAAGCCAAGACTGGTCGCCACAGCAGCCGCCGCCTTGGGCTCGCGATCACTGGCCCGCGATGTTTTTTCGGGTTCAAACTCTGCAACCGTCACGCTGAGGTCGCGGTAATTGCCGCGTCGGAACACCTGCAGCACGGCCTTGCTGCCTGGCTTGACGCTCGCCACGATGCGAGGCAAGTCGCCTGATTTCTCAACCGTTCGCCCGTCGACTTTGGTGATGATGTCGCCAGCCTCGATGCCACCCTTGTCGGCCGGCCCACCAGTCTCGACGCTGCGCACCAGCGCGCCGATTGGCTTGCCCAGACCAATGGATTCCGCCACCTCCTTGGTCACCGCATCAATGACCACGCCGATGCGCCCTCGGCTGACTCGCCCGCTCGTGCGAAGCTGATCGACCACACGAGTCGCCTCGTCAATAGGGATCGCGAACGAGATGCCCATGTAACCACCGGAGCGGCTGTAGATCTGCGAGTTGATACCGACCACTTCACCGCGCATGTTGATCAGTGGCCCACCAGAGTTGCCGGGATTGATCGCCACGTCGGTTTGGATCAGCGGCAGGAACTCGCCTGTGTCACGCGCCTTGGCACTCACGATGCCCGCCGTGACGCTGTTCTGCAAGCCGAAGGGTGACCCGATCGCGATCACCCACTCGCCGACTTTCAGGCGATTCACATCGCCGATGCGCACAGTCGGCAGGCCGGTGGCGTCAATTTTGACGAGGGCGACATCAGACCGCTTGTCTGCGCCGATCACTTTGGCTTTGAGTTCGCCACGGTTGTCGGTCAGTGTGACGAAGACCTCATCCGCACCTTCGACGACGTGCGCGTTGGTCATCACATACCCATCGGCTGTAAGGATGAATCCCGATCCGACGCCGCGCTGCTGCGGCTCACTCTCGGGCGCCTGCTGCGGGTTCCGCGGCGCTGGCCGATTGGGCATCGGCAGGCCGAACCGGCGGAAGAATTCCAGCATGTCTTCGTCGGGCTCGGCGCCAGGGCTTGCGCCGGGGCCACCACGCACAGCGCGTCGCTCAGTGGTTCGAATGTTGACCACAGCGGGGCCAACTTTCTCAACCAGTTCGCTGAAGTCAGGCAGAGCTTGCGCACGAGCTGTGTGCGGGGCCAAGCTCGTGGCAGCAGCAATGCATATCGCCACCGCAGCAAGCCACATCCGATGCCGCAACGGCACGGGCCTAATTACTGATCGCATCGTCATCTTTGGGTTCATTCTTGATTCACTCCTGCCCGGACCGGCAGCGCTCGACGCCGCCACCGATCGCTCTCTCCATGTTGTAACTTTCTCGTTCGAATTTCGTGTTCAATTCTTGTGTTCAATTCTTGCGTTCAAGACTGTTTGCGAACATGCGCAAAGTGGCTGGCGGCACATCGCCAACCACAGTGACCCACCAATTGCCGCGCCGCTGCATCATCGTCTGAGTCGCTCCCACCGAGGCGAGCATCTCACGCGTGTGATGCTCGGCGTTGAAAGGTTCGATGAAGACCGAGACATAAGTCAGGCCGTCCGAATAGATGGTCTGCAGGGCAGGCTCGCCGGCACGTTCGGGATCACCGACCACGGCACCGTCCATCGGCCGCTTGACGCAGCTCACCTGCCGAAAGCCCGGGGCCGGCTGGGCCAGGGTCCAGCCTTCGACATCAAGCCGGGTTGGCACCATCACGGGCCGCAACACTCGGTAGCCATCAAGCCGACGCAGGGGCTGGAGCACGCTTTCTGGCTGCGGCCGCACGCCAATCACGACATCCGAGAACGCAGCGGTTTCAAGTACTTCTCCGCGCAAGCCGACCACATCAGCCCGCAATAGCAAACCCGAGGTTTGGTCGGCCCACAGGCGATAGCCGTAACGCTTGCCGTCCTTTGGACGAACAAGCAACACGCTGGCCTCATGACCGGCCACGCGGTCGGTCCCGCGAAGATGAACTTCGTAGAAATCGGCGATGCGGTCCTCGCTGGTCTGTAGCAGCGCGGGGAAAGACGCCAACGCGTCGCGTTGTTCGACCACGGCAATCCGCCGGGCCGGCCAGACGGTGTAGACCTGTTCGTTATGGCGATAGACGTGGCGCGCCTGACCATCAAGCGATTCGCTGCGTTCGAACTGATTCTTGCCTTCGCAAAAGTGGGCAATTCGCGCACTCGATACAGCCCCGCCGCCACTGACGACGAAGGTGCCTTGAAAATTGCGCGTGCTCGCCGCCTCGTGGATACGCAGCAGCCAACGCCGCACCTCGCCAGGGTCGACAGGCGTGTCGCCCGTGCCCACCGCAGCTTGTGCTGATGCGGGCGATGCCCACGCCATAGATAACATCGCGCACGCCACACCGGTGCTCGCCAAGAGCGCAAGGAAACGAAAACGCGTCACGTGATTCGGGGCCAAGAGCGCGTCGAACCTCAACGATTTGCAGCGTCGGCCGTTGCGCTGCGCAGGTAGGCCGACGGCACACCCAGCGCCGCGCTGCCGGCGAACTGTTGATGAGCTGAAAGATAGCGATCAAGCCGCACGTCACGGATCAGCTTGCCGTTGGCCACCAGCACTTGTGGCTCAGTCGCGGTCACTGCAACCGGCACAGGCACGACGGCGTTATCAACTGCTGGGCTCGCAACGGACACGCTCGGCACAGCACGCTGCGCCAAGCTGGCATCGGCGGCGCCGCTTGGCAACGCCGCTGGGCCACGCGTCACCATGACGACACCGGCAACCGCAACAACGCCCGCGGCCATTGCCGAAGTTGCGCGCAACGACCAGCGCCCTCGCGCCGCGCCCGCGACTTTGCTCGCTTCTGGCAAATGCATCGAGACCGCAGAAGGCATCGCCTGAGGTGCAAGCACGACCGGCTCATCGGCCAGCCGCGACCGCAACGCGCTAAGAAAGGCAGAGTCGCGCTGCGGCGTCGATGCCAGATCATCGGAGCGAAGCAGGTCACCGATCAGCTGGTATTCGTGCCACGAGGCGCGCAAAGAGGGATCGTCGCGCCAATGGCGACAGACGAGCGTCGTCGAAGCGTCGTCGAGTTCGCCGTCGACAAGCGCCGACAAGCGCTCCAGCCCAACCACACGCATCGAAAGATCAGCCGACATGTCCATCTCCATCCACCAACATCATATTTTCCGAGGCTTAGCTCACCAACGCTGACCGACCTGCGTGTCGAGCAACGGACGCAAACGCAGCGCGATCGCCTCTCGAGCACGAAATATCCTCGATCGCACCGTGCCGATCGGGCAGTTCATCAGCTCGGCGATTTCTTCGTAGCTGAGCCCCTCGATCTCTCGCAGCGTGATTGCCTGACGCAAGTCTTCGGACAAAGCTTCGATCGCAAAGTTCACCGCCGCTGCGATTTGCTTGCTTGCAAGTACCGCGTCTGGTGTTTCGCCGTCACTTAGTTCGTTTTCAACTCGTGAAGTTTCGTCATCGTCCCGAGACGCCCGCGCCGACTCGGAAACCAGCGGATCGCGCTTCAACTCCATCAAAGCCTTCTTCGCCGTGTTCACCGCGATTCGGTAGAGCCAGGTGTAGAACGCGCTGTCGCCACGGAACTGCGGAAGCGCACGATAGGCGCGAATGAACGTTTCTTGAGCGATGTCCGGCACAAGATCCACATCGCGCACCATTCGCCCGATGAGGCGCTCGATGCGGCGCTGGTACTTGACAACGAGCATCTCGAACGCCTTGACGTCGCCTTGCTTGACGCGCGCGATCAGCGGTGCGTCGGCGTCGGGAGCGTTCATGCGAGGAGCATCAAAGGTCGGCCTTCGTGACGACGCCAGGCGGCGAGCGCGGGGAATATACCGCACAGCGAAGCGCATGCCACTGCGCCTCGAGGCCCCACCGCTGTGTTGGCAACCACGTTACTGAGCGGCCCGGAGTTGAAGCATCGCGAGTGAATCGCAGCAGCATCCAGGCGCCGAGGTCGACCGCCACATCGACCTGCCCGGCGGCGGGTTCGTCGCCTTCCGTGCCCGGCGGTCCCAAGTGCCAGACGCGGCCATCCCAACGAAGGCTGGTGGTCGGCGTGTAGAGCAGTTGCCAGCAAATGCCGGCGGACGCCAGCACCAACACAATCCCCGCCGTGACCATTGCACCAGACGCTGCAGGCGACCTGTGCGCCAGCCAAAGGCCTGAGGTCAGCCAAGTCGTTACCGCAAGGCCGCTTACCCCAGCCCGCCAGATGCCGAATCGGCACAGCAAGATTTGAACTGGCGGCGCTGCGCGCATGCGAGCCGCGCTGCAACAGACGCGTCAAACGCGTTTGAACACCAAGGTGCCGTTGGTGCCGCCGAAACCGAAGTTGTTCTTTACGGCGTAATCGATCTTCATGTCCCGCGCGGTGTTGGCGCAGTAGTCCAGATCGCACTCAGGATCTTGGTTGAAGATGTTGATGGTCGGAGGCGAAACTTGATGATGCAAGGCCAGAGCGGTGAACACGGACTCGATGCCACCAGCGCCACCCAGCAAGTGACCCGTCATCGACTTGGTTGAATTGACGACCAGTTTGCCTGCGTGGTCACCGAAGGCGAGCTTGATCGCGTTGGTTTCATTCAGGTCGCCAAGCGGCGTCGACGTGCCGTGCGCGTTGAGGTATTGCACCTCGTCGGCATTGATGCCTGCGTCGCGCAGCGCAGCCTTCATCGAACGCTTTGGGCCATCGACATCGGGCGCGGTCATGTGGTGCGCGTCAGCACCCATCCCGAAACCGATCAGCTCGGCGTAGATCTTGGCGCCGCGCTGCTTGGCATGCTCGTACTCTTCCAGCACGACAACGCCAGCGCCCTCACCGAGCACAAATCCATCGCGGTCTTTGTCCCACGGGCGCGAGGCTGTGGTCGGGTCGTCGTTGCGAGTCGACAGCGCGCGTGCTGCAGCGAAACCGCCCACACCAAGCGGTGAGACAGTGGCTTCTGAACCGCCTGCAACCATCACGTCCACATCGCCGGCAGCGATCAAGCGCCCCGCCATGCCGATGCTGTGCAAGCCGGTGGTGCAAGCGGTGACAATCGCAAGGTTAGGGCCTTGAAAGCCGTGCATGATCGAGACATGACCGGAGATCATGTTGATGATCGATGCCGGCACGAAAAACGGGGTGACGCGACGCGGCCCGCGCGCGACGAGCTCGGTGTGCGTTGCCTCGATCAGCGGCAATCCGCCGATGCCCGAGCCCACCAACACGCCAATGCGCTCGGCGGCGTCTTGGGAGAGGTCGGCATTCGTCGGCAGACCTGCATCGCGGATCGCTTGGATCGATGCGGCCAAGCCGAAGTGAATGAAGCTGTCCATGTGACGAGCTTCTTTGGCCGGGAAATATTCTTCCACTTTGAAGCCTTTGACTTCGCCAGCAAACCTGCAGGCGAAGTTCGAAGCATCAAACTTGGTGATGTTGGCAATGCCCGAACGGCCGGCCAGGATGTTGGCCCAGCCCTCAGCCACCGTGTTGCCCACGGGGCTGATGAGGCCAAGGCCTGTGACGACGACACGCCTTCGGGTCATGCGCTTTTGGGAAATTGAGAACAGGGAAAGTTAAGCGGAAAGGCGCGCCTGAATCAGGCGGCTTTCTGATGCTTGACGGCGTAGTCGATCGCCAATTGAACGGTCGTGATCTTTTCGGCCTCTTCGTCGGGAATCTCGATGCCAAACTCGTCTTCGAGGGCCATCACCAGTTCCACGGTATCAAGCGAATCGGCGCCGAGGTCGGCAACGAAGGCCTTGTCGTTGACGACATCGCCTTCTGGAACGCCAAGCTGTTCAGCAATGATTTTTTTGACACGTGCTTCGATATCGCTCATGACTCCTCCGGGAGTGTTTACAGAAACAGCCCGAGATTCTACGGCCTGCGGGGTGTCTGTTCGAAGACAGCCCGGGCCGCGCGCCGGTCGGGACGGTCCGGCGTTGAAGTGGCGGTAAGGCCGTTCAGTTCATGAACATGCCGCCGTTGACATGCAGCTCGGTGCCGGTGATGTAGCCGGCTTGTGGCGACGCGAGAAACGCAACTGCGTGCGCGATGTCAGCGGCTGCCCCAAGGCGGCCGAGCGGGATTTGCGCCTTGAGCGCAGTCGTCTGCGCCTCGCTCAATGTGCGCGTCATGTCGGTATCGATGAAGCCGGGCGCAACGCAATTGACGGTGATGCCACGGCTGCCGACTTCGCGCGCCAAAGAGCGCGTTAACCCGCCGACTCCGGCCTTCGCTGCGGCGTAGTTGGCTTGGCCCGCATTGCCACTCGCGCCGACCACCGAGGTGATGTTGACGATGCGCCCGTAGCGCTGCGCCATCATCGGCCGCATCACTGCGCGGCTCATTCGAAACACGGCCTTCAGGTTGGTGTCGATCACGGCATCCCAGTCGTCGTCTTTCATGCGCATCGACAGCATGTCGCGGGTGATGCCGGCGTTGTTGACGAGCACATGCAAAGCCCCGTACTGCTTGATGACGTCAGCAATAGTGGCCTGAATTCCTTCAGCGTCATTCACGTCGAGACATACGCCGCGGCAACCAGCGTGCGCTGCCAACGCGCTGCCAATGCTCGCGGCACCGGCATCGGTGGTGGCCGTGCCGATCACCTTCATGCCAGCGGCGGCCAAGGCAAGCGCAATGGCCCGGCCGATGCCGCGTGATGCACCCGTGACCAAGGCAACTTGGCCGGTCGTCTGAAGACCTTCGCTCATGTCAACAACCCGCGCACTTCGGCGAGCGTTGCCAAGTCATAGAGAGCCCCTGGCGTGGCATCGGCATCGATCCGCTTGACCATACCGGCCAGCACCTTGCCCGGTCCGCACTCGATCACATGGGTGACGCCGCGGGCGCGCATCGCAAGGCCGGTTTCGACCCAGCGCACCGCCCCGAAGGCCTGGCGATAGAGCGCATCGCGGATCGCCTCTTCGCTCGTCTCTGTGCGCACATCGACGTTGTTGATGACCGGGATTTGCGGCGCCGCGAACGGAACCGCTCGCAGACGCTCGACCAGGCGCTCAGCCGCAGGCCTCATCAGACTTGAATGAAACGGCGCCGACACCGCAAGCAACATCGCTCGTTTGGCGCCTTTGACTTTCAGCACATCGCACGCTTTGAGGACCGCGGCTTTGGTGCCGGCGATGACGGTCTGCGCCGGGCCGTTGAAGTTGACCGCCTCGACGACTTCACCCGTCGCTTCGGCGACCTCGGCACAAACCGCACCGACCGCGACCGCGTCAATGCCAAGAATGGCAGCCATGGCCCCGAGCCCAACCGGCACAGCATCCTGCATAGCTTGTGCTCGAAAGCGAACCAGCGGCAGCGCGTTCTTCAAGCTCAGCACGCCGGCGGCCACGAGTGCCGTGTACTCGCCCAGTGAGTGCCCCGCGACAACGCTGGGTACCAATCCTGTTTGCGCGATCCACGCGCGGTAGCAGGCCACGCCCGCCGCGAGCATCACCGGTTGCGTATTCGTCGTCAGGTCGAGCAGCTCTTTCGGGCCCTCGCTGATGAGGCGCGAGAGTTCGAGGTCGAGTGCATCAGATGCCTCGGCCAAAGTTTCGCGAACTGCTGGATGCTCGCCCCAGCCGGCCAGCATGCCGACCGACTGCGAGCCCTGGCCTGGGAACACGAATGCGAAGGTCTTCATCGTGGATGTCTCATGTGTTGTTGTGGCGGCCCGCAGGGCGCTCAAAAGTCGAGCAGAACTGCGCCCCAGGTGAAGCCGCCGCCAACGCCCTGCAGCATCACCGTGTCGCCTCGCGAAATCTTGCCGTTGCGCACGGACTCGTCGAGCGCCAGCGGCACCGAGGCAGCCGACGTGTTGCCATGCTGGTCGACGGTCACGATCAATTTGTCGAGCGGCAACTTGAGCCGCCTGGCGGTGCTTTGCAAGATGCGGATGTTGGCTTGATGTGGGATGAGCCAATCGATGTCGGCGACATCACGGCCGGCCTTGGCCAGCACCGAGATCGCGACATCGTGCAACACGCCAACGGCAAGCTTGAACACGGCCGGACCGTCCATCTTCAGCAGCGGATCACCCAGCACCTGCCCGCCCGAGACCGTGCCGGGCACGCAGAGGATGTCGACGTGCCGGCCATCGGCGTGGAGTTCGGTCGCGAGGATGCCCGGCGTGTCGCTGGCCTCGAGCACCACCGCGCCCGCGCCGTCTCCAAACAGCACGCAGGTGCTGCGATCCTTGAAGTCGAGGATGCGCGAAAACACTTCCGCGCCGATGACAAGCGCCTTTGTTGCTGCACCGCTGCGGATCATCGAATCAGCGACGGTCATGGCGTAGACGAAACCGGAGCACACAGCTTGCACATCGAACGCGGCGCTGCCGTGCGCGCCGAGTTTGTGCTGGACGATGCAGGCAGTCGAGGGGAAGACCATGTCTGGCGTAGAGGTCGCGACGATGATCAGATCGATCGTTGCGACGTCGCAATCAGCCGCTTGGAGCGCGCGCTTTGCAGCGGCTACAGCAAGATCGCTGCAGCTCACCTCGGCCCCAGCGAAGTGGCGCGCCCGAATGCCCGTGCGCTCGACGATCCATTGATCGGAGGTTTCGATGCCATCGCGGGCGAGTTGCGCGGCGATGTCGTCGTTCGTCAATCGATTGGGCGGCAGATGGCTGCCTGTGCCCGCGATCCGGGCGTAGCGGGGCAAAGTCATGCAGATATCGCCTGGGCTGGCGCAGAAGTATCGTCGGCGTTCGCCGCAGTCGGCATGGCGGCAAGCGTATCGAGAATACGGTCATGGACCCGCTCGAGCAGCCCGTTGCGCGCGGCATCATAAGCGCGATTTAAGGCCTGCTCGAACGCAAAGGCATCGGCCGAACCATGGCTCTTGAACACCAGGCCGCGCAGACCCAGCAGTGCTGCGCCATTCATGCGCCGATGATCGACACGCTTTTGCAGCTGTCGCAGCACGGGCAGAGCTGCCAAGGCCGCGAGCTTGGTGAAAGCGTTGCGCGTGAACTCTTGCTTGACGAATCGCGAGAGCATTCCCGCCAGACCCTCTGCCGTTTTCAACGCAACATTGCCGACGAAGCCGTCGCAAACGACAAGGTCCGTCGTGCCTTTGAAGATGTCGTTGCCTTCAACATTGCCGTGAAAGTTCAGCAGGCCGCCTGCCGCGGCGGCGCGAAGCAAATCGCCAGCGCGCTTGATCGTTTCGCTGCCCTTGATCGCCTCTTCACCGATGTTGAGCAAGCCGACCGTGGGATTTTCTTTGCCATCTACCGCTGCCACGAGCGCGCTGCCCATCACTGCAAACTGCAGCAGATGCTCAGCACTGCATTCAACGTTCGCGCCGAGATCGAGCACCGTGACGCTTCCTCGCTCGCTCGGCATCACTGCAGCAATCGCCGGCCGATCGATGCCTTCGAGCGTTTTCAGCACATAGCGCGAAACCGCCATCAGCGCGCCCGTGTTGCCAGCCGAAACGCAAGCCTGGGCCTTCGCCACGCCGTCGGCGCCCGCCTTGACTTGGTTTACCGCAACGCGCATCGAAGAATTCTTCTTGCGGCGCAAGGCGACTTCGATCGGGTCGTCCATTTCGACGACCTCGCTGGCAACGACGATCAGGCAACGTGGCCAACCGGCCGCAGGCGCCAGCGCCTCCGCACGGCCGACCAGGATCAGCTCCGCCTCTCGATGAGCCTCGAGGAACGCGCGACAAGCCGGCAGCGTGACGTCCGGGCCATGGTCGCCACCCATGCAATCGACCGCGAGACAAACCACGCCCGAGGGTGAATCGGCAGATAGCGAGCCGGCCTGCGCGGCTGCGAACAAAGGAGCAGTCATCAGTGAACGCTACCCGTATGCGCCGGAACGCCAATGCAAAAAGCCCGGCACTGCAACTGGCTGCAGGCCGGGCCTGGACACGCGGAGTTCGACGATCGGGGCTAGGCGCCGACGATTCAGGCGTCGGCCTTCGTCTTCAGTACCTTGCGGCCACGATAAAAACCCGTCGGGCTGATGTGATGGCGCAAATGCGACTCGCCCGTAGTGGGCTCGATTGCCGTGCCGGGCGTGCCAAGCGCGTAGTGCGCGCGGTGCATGCCGCGCTTCGACGGCGATTTTTTGTTTTGCTGAACGGCCATTCGAAATTCTCCTGCTCGCCCACATAAGGGGCTTGGTCAAACAACCCATGTGCGACCTGGGCATTGGCAGCGAGGTCGTCGGGCGAAAAGCCTGCGATTCTAGCACGCGCAAAATGCGCCATCTAAATCCGCAGCAAAAGGTTCAATTGAGCGTGCCGCCTCGTTTCAAGGCCGCCAACGCGGCAAATGGGCTGGGCTCAGGCTCGGCGATCACGTCGTCCGGCGGCAGCCGCAACGGCTCCGGGCAGTGTTCGTGGCGAGGCACGATGGGCAGCGCAAGCAGCAATTCGTCTTCGATCAACTCGCGGAGATCGTAAGCCCGGCTGAGCGCGAGCACGTCGTCGTCACTCTCAGCGTCAAGTTGCGCCGCGGCCTCTTCGCCAGCCACGAACAGAAACGAACGATCGACCTCGATTGGCACGACGACAGGCTTGAGGCAGCGCTGGCATTCAAGTGCCATCTGCGCACCGACGTGCAAATGCAACCAGACCTGGCCGTCGCCTGCGCGCGCCTTGCGCCGTTCACCGCGCGCATTCCAAGTTATCTCGTCGACGACTCCGATTTCGGCTCCAGCAATCGTTGCCGCAGCCAAGCGGCGCAGCTGGCTCAGCGGCCATGTCCCGCCTACCACCGCGGCATCGGTAGCGAAGGCCTCTAGATCAAGTCGGATGGGATCAAAAACGCGCGCTGACATTCACCAAGTGTACGGCGACAGCTGGTCGCTCCGTGGCGCTTTGGGCCGATGGGAGAATGCGGCGGATGACAAATCGCCCCACCCTGATCCTCGCATCGACCTCGCGCTACCGGCGCGAATTGCTCGAGCGTTTGCGACTGCCGTTTGAGGTTCAGTCGCCCGAGGTTGACGAAACGCCACTGGCGGGTGAGCTGCCTGCGGCACTTGCGCAGCGCCTGGCTTTTGCCAAAGCAAAGGCCGTGGCAGCAAAACACCCCGATGCCGTAGTCATCGGTGCAGACCAAGTCGCCGACCTCGATGGCAACCCCATCGGCAAGCCCGGCTCGCATGAGCGCGCCACCGAGCAGCTGCGTTTGATGCGAGGACGGCGTGTGATCTTCCAGACCGCCGTCGCCGTGGTGTGCGAAGCCACTGGCTTTGCCGGCTCCGTGCTCTTGCCCGTCAGCGTGCGCTTTCGCCAACTGACCGACGCGGAAATCGAGCGCTACCTTCGCCTGGAGCAACCCTACGACTGCGCCGGCAGCGCGAAGGCGGAAGGCCTCGGCATCACGCTGCTCGATGCCATCGACTCTGACGATCCAACGGCGCTGATCGGCCTGCCACTGATCCGCACGAGCGCACTGCTCCGCCAAGCGGGCATCGACCCGCTCCAGCCATGAGTGGCAAGCTCTACTTGGTGCCCAATACGCTCGATTTCGGCACCCCCGAGCCGGCACCGGACATCAGCGACGTTCTGCCGGCCGGCGTCATCCGCATCGCAGCGCGCCTGACGCATTGGGTGGTCGAGAACGCGAAGACGACGCGGGCGTTCCTGAAGCGCGTGGACCGCGTCGTGGCCTTGAGCCTGCCGCTGCAAGAGCTCAGCATCGTCGAACTTCCCCGCGCGCAAAAGGGCCGTGGACCGGCGACTCCGCCCGATCTCTCAGCCCTCCTGGTGGCGGCTCGGTCGGGCCACGACATCGGCTTGCTCTCGGAGGCCGGCTTGCCGGCCGTGGCCGACCCGGGCGCCGCGCTGGTGTTGGCGGCGCACACGGCAGCCATCGAGGTGGTCGCCTTGCCGGGCCCGAGTTCGATGTTGCTTGCGCTTGCCGCGAGCGGTCTGCACGGCCAGAGCTTTTCGTTTGTTGGCTATCTCGCCATCGACGCCCAAGCCAGAAGCGCGCAAATTCGCGAACTCGAAGCCGCGTCCCGCCGACTCGTTCAAACGCAACTGATGATCGAAACGCCTTATCGCAACCCGGCGTTGCTCGCGGCACTGCTGGCAAATCTGCAGCCAGGGACCCGACTCTCCGTGAGTTGCGGGTTGACACTGGCCGGAGGCTTCACGCGTGCCGACACGGTGGCGTCTTGGCGGGCGCGGCCTGCGGATCTTCCCGCAAACATTCCCGCTGTGTTCTCGTTCCTGGCCGCCTGAAGGCGCTCAGGAATCTGCAGTTTCTGGCTGCTTGGCCCCGAACAAGGCCGCGAGCTTTTTCTTCGGCTTGATGTTCGGGGAGAGACCGCGGGGCGTGGCAGGCGCCTTGTTGTCCCACGCGGGTTCCGTGGCCGACGCGCTCGGTTCGTAGGGCTTGTCGAAGAATGGATCGCGTGGCGCCGAACGGGGCGACGCGTAAGTCGACACGCGCGCAGGAGCGCGAGCCACGGGCTGCTCATCGTCGGCCTCAGGGCGCACGCGCTCACGCGTCTCCCGAGATTCACGGCGAGGCGATTCGTCATCGAGCTCGATCGCTTCGAGTTCGATCTTCTTCTTGATCAGCTTCTCGATGTCACCGATCAGCCGCGCATCGTCGCGCGAAACAAGCGTCACGGCGAGGCCGGAAGCTCCAGCGCGACCGGTGCGGCCGATTCGGTGCACATAGTCTTCGGCATTGAACGGCACGTCGAAATTGAAGACAGCGGGCAGGTCAGCGATGTCGAGGCCACGGGCCGCCACGTCGGTTGCAACCAACACATCCACCTCACCGCGTTTGAAGGCCTCGAGCGCCTTCAGACGTTCGTCTTGCGACTTGTCGCCGTGCAAAGCATTGGTGCGCAAGCCGTCGCGCTCGAACGAACGCGCGAGCCGCGCGCAGCCCAGCTTGGAGTTCACGAAGACGATGGCCTGCGTCAGCGCACGGTCCTTGATGAGCTTGACGACGGCGCGCCGCTTGTCGTCGGTCGCGACGCTGAAGAAACGCTGCTCGACGTTCGTGGCCGTCGCGTTCGGGCGCGCCACTTCAACGAGGATCGGGTCCTGCAGATAGCTCTCGGCGAGGCGTTTGATCTCGGGCGAGAAAGTGGCTGAGAACAGCAGCGTCTGGCGAGTCTTCGGCAAGTAGCTCAGGATGCGCTGCAGGTCGGGCAGAAAGCCGATGTCGAGCATGCGGTCGGCTTCGTCAAGGACGACGTATTCGACTTGATTCAACACACAGTTTTTGGCCTCGATGTGGTCGAGCAGCCGACCAGGCGTGGCCACGAGCACCTCGACGCCAAGCTTCAATTCAGCCGTCTGTGGCTTCATGTCGATGCCGCCGTAAACCACCGCGGTGCGCAGCTTGGAGTGCGCGGCGTAGCCTTTGATGCTGGAGGCAACTTGGTCGGCAAGCTCCCGCGTTGGCGCGATCACCAGAGCACGCACCGGGTGGCGAGCTGGCGACATGCTCGGATTCTCGTGGCGCATCATCTTGTGGAGAAGAGGGAGCGAAAACGCGGCGGTTTTTCCGGTGCCGGTTTGTGCTGCACCCATCACGTCGCGGCCAGCCAGCACGATGGGGATGGCCTTGGCCTGGATCGGGGTCATCGTGGTGTAGCCCTGGTCGGCCACAGCGCGCTCCAGCAGCGGCGACAAGCCAAGTGCGGAGAATTCCATCGGCCCGGTGGGGGCCAAATCATCGGTTGCGGTGTCGGCAACCAGCTCAGAGGTATTTATTTCGGTCATCCATCGATTATCGCGCGCTTTGTGATAAGCGCACTATCGGCGCACGATCATCCACCCAGGCGCACGAAAGCGAACGATGCGGCTGTAGATGAAAACGTAGGTCGTTCCAAACAACACGATGAAGATTGCGAGCACCACAGAGTTGTTCCAGAAGATGACTGCCGGGATCACCGAGAGCATGCACAGCATCCACAAATAAGGCGCTGTGGCCGAGTTGCGTATCGTCAGTGCTTTGGCGCTTTTATCGCCCATGGCCCAGCGCACGAGGCGCCGATAGACAAGGCTGTGCAGGTGCACGCCATCAGGCATGCCGATCGCGCGGCCGCTGATGAACTTGCGCCGGTAGATCGAGAACACGGTCTCGAAGATGGGATAGATGCAGACCAAGAGCGGGAACAGAGGCGAAACCTCCGTGTTGCGCTTGAGCAGCAGCACACACAACTCGGCCGCATAAAAACCCAACAGATAGGCGCCACCGTCGCCCAAGAAGATCAGGCCAGCGGGATAGTTCCAAACGAAGAAGCCGAGCACTGCGCCCAAGCCAGCGAGTGCACAGAAGCCAAGGGTCGGGTCCTGGGCCTGAAAGGCAACGTAGGTGATCGCACCCAGAATCATCACCACGCACATTGCGGCGAGGCCGTTGAATCCATCGATGATGTTGACGGCATTGGCCACACCGGCCACAGCAAAGACAGTGACCACTACCGCCGGGACCATGAATGAGACGAGCCAGTCGAGCCCAGGGATGTCGGTGTGGCGAATGATTGCGCCAAGCAGCCAAGCGGCGAGTGCTGCCGAAACGGAAGTGAAGAAGAGACGTCGACGCGGGCTTTGTCGCTTGGTCAAATCTTCGGCCAATCCCGCGGCAAACGCCGGGATTGCACACAGCAACAACGCAATGCCGATCGAAGCATTCCGACCCGACTGAAAGCTCAGAAGCACGAGACCACCGAACAAACCAATAAAGATGCCAATGCCGCCGATGCGTGGCACCGAGCGGGCATGAAAGCGGCGTGGGCCCGACAAATCCGAGTCGCCAGACAAGTGAGCATGGGCACTGTCAAAACGAACGACCAGAAAAGTGATGGCTGCCGAGAGGCTGAATCCGAGCAGCAAAACGAGCATTAGTAGAGTGTAATCGCCGGTCTGTTTGAAGCATCTTTGACCCGCTAGCGCTGCCTATAATTTTCCAATTCAAAGATACGCCAGGGCCACACAGCGGCGCCAAGTCAAAGGTCAAAACCATGTTATTGATCACCGGCGCGGCCGGCTTCATCGGTGGCAACTTCGTTCACGACTGGTTCGCCAATCAAGGCGAACCCATCGTGATCCTCGACAAGCTCACATACGCCGGCAATGCCCAGACAGTCGCGAAGTGGCTTGCACCAGGCACATGCGAATTGGTTCATGGCGACATTGCCGATCGCCATTTGGTCGCCGGCTTGCTTGCTCAGCATCGCCCTCGCGCCATCCTTCACTTCGCCGCGGAGAGCCACGTGGATCGATCGATTCATGGCCCCGGCGAATTCATTCAAACCAACATGGTCGGCACCTTCAGCCTGCTGGAAGAAACGCGTGCGCATTGGTCTTCGCTGCCTGCCCATGAACGCGATGCGTTTCGCTTCTTGCATGTCTCGACCGATGAGGTGTATGGCTCGCTGAGCGAAACCGATCCCGCGTTCACCGAGACAACGCCGTACGCGCCCAACAGCCCTTATTCGGCAAGCAAGGCCGGCAGTGACCATTTGGTGCGCGCCTATCACCACACCTATGGCCTGCCCACACTCACCACCAATTGCAGCAATAACTATGGGCCGTATCACTTTCCGGAAAAGCTGATCCCTTTGATGATCCTCAATGCGCTTGCAGGCAAAGCGCTGCCGGTCTATGGCGACGGTCAAAACGTGCGCGACTGGCTGTACGTTGTTGACCACTGTGCCGCCATCAGGCAGGTGCTCGCCCATGGCAGAACGGGAGAGACCTACAACGTCGGCGGCAACAACGAGATCAAAAACATTGACGTCGTGACCACGATCTGCCGCAAGCTCGATGCGCTGCGGCCTCGCACCGGCGGCGTCAAGTACGAAGAGCTGGTGACGTACGTGAAAGACCGCCCTGGCCACGATCGCCGGTACGCGATTGACCCGACCAAGATCGAACGCGAGCTCGGCTGGAAGCCCACTGAGACATTCGACAGTGGCATCGACAAGACTGTTCAGTGGTATTTGACAAACACTGAATGGATTGCCGGCGTTCAATCGGGCGCATACCGGCAATGGCTCAGCACTCAGTACGGCAACGCCGACGCAGGCGCCCGCGCATGAAGATTCTTCTGTTCGGCAAAGGCGGGCAAGTCGGCTGGGAACTGCAGCGCTCGCTTGCGCCGCTGGGCGAGCTGATTGCCGTCGATTTCGACAGTATCGATCTGTGCGGCGATTTCGCGCGGCCGGATGCCGTCGCTGCCACGGTGCGACAAGTCCGGCCCGACATCATCGTCAATGCCGCGGCGCACACGGCCGTCGACAAAGCCGAGAGTGAGCCCGAGCTGGCGCGCTTGCTCAATGCAACTGCACCGGCAGCCATCGCCGGCGAAGCAGCTTCGCTGGGCGCATGGCTCGTTCACTACTCGACCGACTACGTGTTCGATGGCAGCGGCAGCCACGCGCGCAATGAAGATGCTGTGGCCTCACCACTGTCGGTCTACGGGCAAACCAAGCTCGAAGGCGAGCAAGCAATTCAGGCCAGCGGATGCCGGCACCTGATCTTCCGCACGAGCTGGGTCTATGCCGCGCGCGGGGGCAACTTTGCGAAGACCATGCTGCGCCTCGCGTCAGAGCGCGATGCCTTGACGGTGATCGACGATCAGATCGGCGCACCCACTGGCGCCGAATTGCTGGCCGACCTCAGCGCGCATGCCTTGCGCGTCGCTTTGTCAACGCCCGAGGTGTCAGGCCTCTACCACGCAGTCGCCGCGGGCGAGACGAGTTGGCACGGCTATGCAAGCCACGTGATCGCCTACGTACGTGCTCAAGGCGCAAGCCTGAAGGTGGCGGCCGACCAGATCAAACCCGTGCCAACCACGGCATTCCCAACGCCTGCCAAGCGGCCGCTGAATTCGCGGCTTGCAACCACCAAGCTCTGCACGACATTTGGCCTCACGCTCGCCCCGTGGCAACGCGGGGTCGAACGCATGCTCGACGAAACCACGAGACTCTGAATGCAGCCACCTCTCACCACAGCGCAGCGCAAAGGCATCATCCTCGCCGGGGGCTCGGGCACGCGGCTTCATCCGGCCACGCTGGCGATCAGCAAGCAGTTGCTGCCTGTCTACGACAAGCCGATGGTCTACTACCCGCTGTCGACCTTGATGCTCGCCGGCATTCGCGACATCCTGCTGATCAGCACGCCGCAAGACACACCCAGATTCGAGGCCTTGCTGGGCGATGGTTCGCAGTGGGGCGTGAACATCTCGTACTGCGTTCAACCGTCGCCCGATGGGCTCGCGCAAGCCTTCATCTTGGGCCGCGAGTTCGTGGGCAATCAACCAAGCGCACTCGTGCTCGGCGACAACATCTTCCATGGCCACGAGTTGCAGACCTTGCTTCATCGGGCCAACGATCAGCGCGCGGGCGCGTCGGTCTTCGCGTATCACGTCGGCGATCCCGAACGCTACGGCGTTGTCGAGTTCGACGCCGACCGCCGCGCCGTCAGCATCGAAGAAAAGCCTGCCGTGCCGAAAAGCAGTTATGCAGTGACCGGGCTCTACTTCTACGACGAGCAGGTCTGCGACATCGCAGCCGACCTGAAGCCCTCGCCCCGCGGCGAGCTCGAGATCACTGCGGTCAACGCGCGCTACCTCGAGCTCGGCCAGCTGAACGTCGAGATCATGGGCCGCGGCTATGCCTGGCTTGACACCGGCACGCATGATTCGCTGCTCGAGGCCGGGCAATTCATCGCCACACTTGAGCGGCGCCAAGGCTTGAAGGTTGCGTGCCCCGAAGAAATCGCGTTCCGCACGGGCTGGATCAACGCCGACCAAGTGGCCGCACTCGCGCAACCGATGTTGAAGAACGGCTACGGTCGCTACCTCATGCAAATCGTCAACGCGCGGGTGTTTTGATGAAGGTCACACCGACCGCCATCGCAGGCGTTTTGCTCATCGAGCCCCAGGTCTTTGGCGACGCGCGCGGCTTCTTCTACGAAAGCTTCCACCAGCAAAGGTTCAACGAGGCGGTGGGTCACTCGGTGAGCTTCGTGCAGGACAACCATTCGCACTCGGCCCGAGGCGTGTTGCGCGGCCTGCACTTTCAGAAGCCGCCTCATGCCCAGGGCAAGCTGGTGCGGGTGACGCACGGCAGCGTGTTCGACGTGGTGGTCGACATCCGAGCCGGAAGCTCGACGCGTGGGCAATGGGTGGGCGCCGAGCTGAGCGCGGGCAATCACCGACAGATGTGGGTGCCACCGGGCCTGGCGCATGGCTACCTCGTCACCAGCGAACGTGCCGACTTCCTCTACAAAACCACCGCCTACTACGCCCCCCACGCCGAAGGCAGCATCCGCTGGAGCGACCCCACCTTGGCGATTGATTGGCCTTTGGATGGCCTCGCGCCAAGCCTGTCGGCCAAGGACGCCGAGGCACCCTGGTTCAGCGACCTCGTCGACTGAGAACCTGAGTCACGGCCGCGTCAATGCTGGCCCGGCCGGTACTCCGGCACCCGCGCTTGCAACCAAGCGCGAACCTCAGCGTCGCCACGCAGGGCGAGCAGCTCCGCCTCATTGATCAGCGCGGCCGTTGATCGCTCATCAAGCTGCGCGATGCGCAGGCTGGCGATCGATGTGGGCAAGGTCGTGTCGGCGCTCGCCAGCAGTTCCTCGTAGAGCTTCTCCCCCGGCCGCAGGCCTGAGAAGACGATGGCGATTTCATCGGGCGCATGGCCTGCGAGGCGCACCATGTCGCGCGCCAGATCGACGATGCGAACCGGCTCGCCCATCTCCAGCACCAACACTTGGCCGGTCTGGCCGATGGCTGCGGCCTGCAGCACGAGGCGCGCGGCCTCGGGGATGGTCATGAAGTAGCGCGTGATGTCCGGGTGCGTCACGGTGATTGGCCCACCTTTGGCGATTTGCTCCTTGAACTTCGGGATCACGCTGCCGCTCGAACCAAGCACGTTGCCAAAGCGCACGGCGATGAATTTGGTGGCGCGGCCCGCAGCGGCGCTTTCAGCTGCAAGCTGCGAGACCACCATCTCGGCCACGCGCTTGGTCGCACCCATCACGTTGGTCGGGTTCACCGCCTTGTCGGTCGAGATCAGCACGAAGCGCTCGGCGCCGGCCTCGGCCGCGGCGCGGCCCGTGCGCCAAGTGCCGAGTGTGTTGTTGCGCAAGGCTGCGGCGGCGTTGTCTTCTTCCATCAACGGCACGTGCTTGTAGGCCGCGGCATGGAAGACGACTTGCGGCCGCAGCCTGAGGAAGGTGTCGCGAAGGTGCTCATCGTCCTTCACATCACCAATCAGCCGGAGCAACGGCAGCTGCGGGAACAGCTCGGTGAGCTCTTGCTCGATGTTGTAGAGCGCCACTTCGCTGAGCTCGTAGAGCACCAAGCGGCTCGGGCCATAGCGCGCCACCTGGCGGCAGAGCTCGCTGCCGATGGAGCCGCCAGCGCCGGTGATCAGCACGGTCTTGCCAGCGAGCGACTCGCCAATGCCGGCTTCATCGAGCTGCACTGGCTCGCGGCCAAGCAGATCGGTGGGCTCGATGTCGCGCACGCGGCTCACTTGGCCGCCAGCAAGCAGCTCTTGCGCCGAGGGCACGGTCGATACCGGCAGGCCCGTGTCGGCCGCGAGATCGATCGCGCGGCGGCGTTGCGTGGCGGTCGCGCCCGGCATGGCCAGCACGATGTGCGTGGCGTGGTGGCGCGCTGCGAGCTCCTTCACCGCCGTGATGGGCCCGAGGATAGGCACGCCGCTGATGCGCGATCGCTGCTTGAGCGGATCGTCATCGAGCAAGCCGACGACGACCCAGCCTTCATGCTGAATGCCGGCAAGCGCGAGCCGCGCCGCATCGCCCGCGCCGAGCATCAACGCGCGCCGGCCTTCCACCAAGCCGCCGCTCAGCTGCCCGCGCATGTGCTCATAGAGCATGCGGTAGGCGATGCGCACCGAGCACAAGCCCATCAACGTGACGAACGGGTGCAACGCCAGCACCGCCCGCGGCACCTCAACCAGCTTGCCAAGCAGCACCGCTGCCGCCGCCAGCAAGCCGCCCGCAACGCACGCGAGAGTCAACCGCTTGATCTCGCCGAAGCCCGAGAAGCGCCACATGCCGCGCGGCACGCCTGCCGCGACGAACAGCAGCAGGTAGATCGCCACGATGCCGAGCATCACTGCCGTGTCGTAGCTCGGCCTCGCGGTGCTCCAGCGCTCAAAGCCAAGGCGGAACAGGTAAGTGACGTGCCAGCAAGCCGCGACCACCAAGCCATCGATCAGCAGCGACAACACCTCGCGCTGCGGCCGCAGCCAAGTCAAGCCGTGGTCGATGCGCTGCCAAAAGGCAGGCGCGGTGGGATGAGTGCGAGCCATCGCGTTGCCCGCTTTAGCGGCCACACACCGCGCGCAAGGTGCGCAGCAGCACGCCGAGGTCAGTGGCCAAGGTGGCGGTCTGCGCATAGCGCGCCGCGTGGGCGAGTTTTTGCGGGAGGATGACTTGCGTGTACTCGCGCTCAGGGTCAGCCGCCTGGGCGAGCAGCGCCGCCTCGTCGCGGAACGCGATCGACACCGGATCGGTGATGCCAGGCCGCACCGCGAGCACTTGCTCGCGAAGCGCCGGCGGATAAAGCGCCACATACCGCGGCACTTCCGGGCGCGGGCCGACGAGGCTCATCGTGCCTTGCAGCACATCGAGCAACTGCGGCAGCTCATCGAGCTTGGCGCGGCGCAGCACGGCGCCGGCGCGGGTGATGCGTGGATCAGCACCCACCGTGAGCGGCAGCCCGATGGCCGGCGCATCGCTCACCATCGTCCGAAACTTGTGGATGCGAAACGGCACACCGAACCGGCCAACGCGCTCTTGCCTGAAGAAGACCGGCCCAGCCGAATCGAGCTTGATCCAGGCCGCAATGGCCAGCAGCAACGGTGAGAGCAGCACCACGCCGATGGCTGCGAGCACGAAATCAAAGCAGCGCTTGGCCATCAAGCCAGCGCGGCGCGCACGGCCGCAACCACGCGGTCGACATCGGCCTCGGTCATGCGGGTGTAGAGCGGCAAGCTGACCATGCGCTCATAAGCGCGTTGCGACTGCGGATAAGCCTCTGGGCGCAGCGCGTACCGGTCGCGCCAATAGGGCTGCAAGTGCAGCGGGATGTAGTGCACGCTGCAGCCGATGCCGGCGGCATAGAGGCGCTCGATGAACACATCGCGCCCCACGGGCGCCGCATCGCCGAGGCGCAGCACGTAAAGATGCCAAGCATGCACATCGCCTTCGGCCGCGCGCGGCGGCGTGATGACGGGCAAGCCGCGCAAGCCTTCGTCATAGCGCGTTGCGAGCAACTCGCGCTTGGCTTGAAAGTCGCGCAGCCGCTTGAGCTGGTGCAGGCCGATGGCCGCAGCGATGTCGGTCAAGTTGTATTTGAAGCCGGGCGCCACGATCTCGTAATACCAGCTCGGCACGGTGGCAGTGAAGCGGTCAAACGCATCGCGGCTCATGCCGTGCAGGCGCATCACTTTCATGCGCTTGGCGAGTGCGGTATCGCGCGTGGCGATCATGCCGCCCTCGCCGGTGGTGATCGTTTTGTTGGCGTAGAAGCTGAACACTGTGGCATCGCTGCGCAGCGTGCCGATGAGGCCGCCGGCATGCGTGGTCGGCAAGGCATGGGCTGCGTCTTCGACGACGCGCAAGCCGTGCTTCGCAGCCAGCGCGAGCAGGGCCGTCATGTCGGCCGCCAGGCCGGCGTAGTGCACCGGCACGATGGCGCGGGTAGCCGGCGTGATGGCGGCTTCAACCGCATCCACGCTGATGCAAAGCGTGGCCGCGTCGATGTCGACCAGCACCACGTCGGCGCCGAGGTAGCGCACGACTTCGGCGGTGGCGGTGAAGGTGTGCGTGGTGGTGATGACCTCGTCACCGGGGCCGATGCCGAGCGCTTCGAGTGCGAGGTGCAGGCCGGCGGTGGCGGAGTTGACGGCAAGCGCTTGCAAGCCCGGCTCGCCGCCAAGGAATGCGGCGAAATCTTCTTCGAAACGCTTGACCTTCGGCCCGGTCGTGACCCAACCCGACTTCAGCGTATCAACGACTTCGGCAATCTCTTCATCGCCGATTTCGGGCAGCGCAAATGGAAGGAATGAGAGCAAAGGAGCAGTCATGGCGGGCCCGGAGGCGCTCAAGCGAGCGTGACCAAATGGCGTTTCGTTGCGCCCGCGACTGCGCCGAGTGCGATGCCGCGGTCGAAGGTGACGAGGCGACCGCGTCGCTCTACGGCGAGCGCGAGCAAGTAGGCGTCAGTCACTTGCCGTGAGGTGAGCAAACGGCTCCACGCCAGCCGATTCGGCTCCAGCAGGCTCGCGGCATCGGGCCAAAACTCGTGCTCGCTGGCCGCCATGGCCTGCCCCAGGCGCTCGGCAACCATGGCGGGCGCTTGGGCGTTCGGATAGCTGCTCAACGAAAGCATGCGCACACAACCGTTTTGCGTCATCGGGCACGAGGCCCATCCGCTGCGCGCCGAACCAGCCAGCCAATCGGTTGCCGCGCGGTGGTGCAAGTGGCCCGCATCGAGCAGCGCGACCAGAACGTTGACATCGAGCAGCGCACGCACGTCAGAGGCCTTCGGCGTCGCGCAAGCGGTTGATTTGATCGTTGGTGACGACGACGCCTGCCTTGGCCGGGAAAGGCACGAAGCCCGCAACGGCCTTCGACCTGGCCCGCGGCGGCACGAGATCGCCGCGGCCAGTCAGCGACTGGCGCAACAAGCGCGAGACGATCTGCCCGGCAGTGGTGCCCTCATGGCGGGCCAACTCCTTGGCGGCAGCGATCAAGTCATCGTCGATGTCAAGCGTGGTTCGCATGATGGAGATCCCTGAATTTGATGCACTGATGCACTGGTGCAGTGATGCGCAGGTGCATTGTAGTTATTCAATGTCCGGGCGCCGGGCGCGACTTGCTCAATCCTTGCCAATCCAACAAAGCACGTGCGTGCGCAGCGGCGATACGCATCCGAGCATGCTGCCGAGCAATGGATGAATGCGGTTCACAACCCGCGCGATCGGCGGTGCCAGTGTGAGCCGCTCGGCGCTGATCCGCCCTTGCGGAAACAGCTCGCGCACGCTGCTGAGCGGCACGCCGCGCACATCGGCATTGCGCGGGTTGTTGACGGTGAAGTCATACCAAAGAATGCCGCCGCCCGGCCGCACCCAGGCCCACATCGCATCAGCCAGCCGCTGCTGAAAAGCGCCATCGAGGAGTGATGAAAACACGGTGAACTGGGTGACGATGTCGAAGCCCGCGGCCGGCAGATTGAGCGCCGTGGCGTCGCCGCGCCGCAAATCGACGCTGGCCGGCAAACACGCGCGTGCCACTTTAAGACGCTCTGCCAGCAGCTCGATCCCGGCCAAGTGCTCCGGCAGGAAGCCCATGCGCAGGCAGTCGAGCAAATTGCCACCCGTGCCGCAGCCCACATCGAGCAAGCGCAGCGCTGGCAGATCGGTCAAGCCTTGGCGCGCGAGGCAGCGCAGCACGGCGCGTTGCCGCTCTTGCAGCGCCTGCAGCGCGGTCGGGTCGAACAGGCTGTAGCGCGAGTCAGCCGCTGGGCGGCGGGCATAGCGCGCCTTGACCGCGCGGGCCTCATCGTCGGGCGGCTGGCGGCTCATCGTCTCATCGGCTCAGGGTTGCAAACCGATCGCGGCCACGCCGGTGCCAGAGCGCATCCCATGCGCCCCAGAGCGAGCCCGCGCCGTAGCCGAGGTGATAGACCGCGATCACGAGCGGCACGCGCACGGCAGCCGCCATGCCGAGTGCAGCCGACGACGCCACCGCGCTGGTCATCAGCAACAGCACCGCGCCGTAGGCCGCCACCAGCGCAAGCAGCGGCCAGTTGAGCCCGCTCACCAATGCCACGCTCGCCAACACCGACAACGTTGCGACAAAGAGCCCGGGCACCAGCTGCCGAAATGACGCCGCCTGCCCGTGCTTCTTCATCACGAACGGCTTCCAGTAGCCGTACTGCAGCTGCTGGCGCGCCACCTGCGCCAAGCGTGCGCGCGGCTGGTAGTGGCTGCGCACGCGCGACGATTGCCACACGCGCCCGCCGCCACGAACGATGCGCAGGTTGTGCTCGTCGTCTTGATTGCGCACGAGGTGTTCATCGAAGCCGCCAAAGCGCACGAGGCTGGCCCGCGGCCAACAGCCGAGGTAGACGGTGTCGACCCAGCCGTCGTGCCCAAGCCGGCGCGACGCGGCGCCGCCGGTGACCCAGCGCGATTGAAACGCCGCAGCCACCGCATGCTGCATCGGCTCTGCATCGGCATCGCCACTCGGCAGCGCGTGCCAAGGGCCGCCCACGTTGTCGGCCCCGGTCTCGCGCAACGCGGCCAGGCATTGGGCGATGTAGTCATCGGCATACGAGGTGTGCACATCCATCCGCACGATCACCTCGCCTTGCGCTTGGTGCAGCGCGAGGTTGAGCCCGGTCGAGACGATGCCGCGCGGGTTGGCGATCACCGTCAGCCGCGGCTCGGCAGCGCACAACACGCGCAAGCGCTCGGCGGTGCCGTCGTCGCTCTGGCCATCGGAGATGAGCACGTCGAGCGACCAGCCCGGCGGCAGCTTCTGACGCCAAACGCCGACACAAAACGCATCGATGTGACCCCGCTCATTGCGACACGGCACGATGACGCTCACCCGCTGCGCGATGCCCGGCCCCTGAACCACGCGCGGCGCGGCGGCACTGGCCGGTGCATCGATCACGTCGCGGTAGCAGGCGAGCATGCGGTCAACGCAGCGGCTCCATTCGTAGTGCTGCAGCACGCGCTGCCGACCGGCCAGGCCAAGCCGTTCGCGCAGCGATGCCGAAGCCGCCAATTGGCCGAGTGCCGCAGCCAAGGCAGTCACATCGTCACGCGGCACGATCAGGCCGGTAACGCCGTGAACAACCACCTCCGGCAGCCCGCCCGCGTCGCTCACGACCACCGGCACCGCGCAGGCCGAAGCTTCGAGCACCGCGACGCCGAAGCTCTCGCTGTCGAGCCGGCTTGCCGCCACATAGACGTCAAAGCGGTTCAACCACGCCGGCACCTCGGCATGCGCCACCGCGCCGACAAAGCGCACCTGCGCCGCCGTGCCGAGCGCAGCGGCGAGCTCTTCCAGCTCGGCGCGCTGCGGTCCATCGCCGACGATCACCAGCATCGCGCCGCGCCGCGCATGCTCTGGCAGCGTGGCGGCAAACGCCGCATGGGCGCGAATCAACACATCGATGCCGTACTTCGGCGCGAGCGTCTTGACCGTGCCGATGACGAAGCCGCCCTCCCTGAGATGCGCACTCGTGACGGGCGCGAAGCGCGCCGTGTCGATGCCGAAGGGCGTGATGGCAATGGCGTCACGCGGCGCGATGAGCTCGCGCACTTGCGCCGCCATGGCCTCGCTGGTTGATGCGATGCGGTCAGCGCGGCGCAGGTTGTGGCGCAGCCATGCGCCCTTCAAGCGGCCTTCGTACGGGAAGTCATAGACATCGCTGCCCCACACCGAGAGCAGCCACGGGCGAAAGCGCGCGAGTGCCGCGGTGGTGCCGTAGCCGCTCGCGTAGTGCGCGTTGAGCAGGTCGGGCTTGAAGCTGCGCAGCAAGCGGCGCAGCGCGAAGGCGTTGGCGAAGTAGCCGAGCGGGCCGCTGACCGGCAGGCGCACCACGCGCACGCCACCAGGCGCTTGCCATGGCGCGCCGACGTGTTGCGTTGCCAGCACGACCTCCACGCCGCGCGCATTCAAGCCCTCGACCCAACGCTGCGTGTGGATCACGTTGGCTGGCGCCAGCACAAGAACCTTCATGCCGCGGCCATCAACTGCGGCGCAGCGTGACGACGATCTGGTCGCCATCGTTTTCGCGGTTGAGCTGCGCCGCGCGCCGCGCAAAGTCTTTCAGCTCGGCGGCGGTGAAGGCGCCTGCGGCCGGTGCGATGGCATGTGAGCCGGGCGTCATCAGCGCGATATCGCGCGCGTATTGCTCGCTGCCCCAGAACTGAAACGCGGTCGAATCAGACTGAATGCGCTCGACGCTGAAGCCCGCCTGCTGCGCCAGCAAGTGGATGCTTTTGACCGAGTGCAGATAGAGATGGCGCGGCGCATCGAGCGCGCACCAATTGACGCCGTATTTGCGCCACGCGTAAGAGCTCACGGTCGGAATGCGCACCAGGCAGCGGCCGCGGGGCATGAGCAAGCGGCAGGCCGCAGTCAGCATCTCGCGCGGGTTGGCGATGTGCTCCAGCGAGTGATGAAACATCACCAGCTCGCGCATGCCGGTGATCGACGACAGGTTGGTGCGCAGCACGTTCAAGCCGCCGCCGAGATCGAGGTCATTCGGCACGAACGGGTCGACCCCGAGCAGCTGATCGAAGCCGATCGATTGCAGCGCCAGCAAGAGCTCGCCACCACCGCAGCCCACATCAACGATGCGCGCATTGCGCCGCAAGCCGAGCGGCCGCAGCGCCGCCATCGCAAGGTAAGGCTTGACGCGTGAGACCGCCCAACCGATCGGGTCAGCGCGGCCGCTCAAGTAGCGGTTGCGAGCCCGCACCAGCTGCGCCTGCAAGCCGTGGCGCGGCGGCCGCTCGGCGAAGGAGTAGTAGCCCGGGCCGTAGTGGCGCGCCAGATCGGCCGGGATCTCGGCAATCTGCAGGCAGCCGCAGGCGGGGCAGGCGAAGTAGTCGAACTCCTCGCGGCTGCCGAACATCATCTCGCGCACGCGGTAGGTGTCCGCCGGGGCGCGCACGTGGCAGATGCGGCAGGTGAAAAGCTTGGAGGCCCGGGGGACGGCGGCTGTCATGTGGGGGTGGGTTGTCGCGAACTTTGTCGTGGGGTTCAGCGGTGCGGGGAGCAGCGTGGCGGAGAGCGGCGGCGCGGAATTCATCGTCACGGCATTCCTCATTGCAGATCTTGGCCCCGCATCAAGGCTTCGAAGTTTCCACGTGTGACGCGGTCCATGCGGCTCGCGCAGCGCAGCAGCCGAGCCATGAAGCCGGGCATGCCTCGCCAGCTCACCACACGCGTTCGCAAGAGGAGCGCGATGGTATAGGGCAGGCAAGCCGCGAGCCACAGCACCCAAGCGACCGCGCCGAGCCGAAGCCGCATGTGGATGAAGCGGTTCAGGTAGTAGACGAAGACCTTGGCGCGGGCGCCTTGCGTGGAGGCGCCCGCCGCGCGGCTGAATGAGGCGCTCACCTTGTGAGCCACCACCGCCGCTGTCAAGCACACCGCGCGCAAACCGCGGTCTTTCATCCAGAGCGCGAGTTCGAAATCTTCTTCGCCGAAGAAAAAGCGCTCCGAGAAGCCTTGCCTCTGGCTGAACATCGGCGTGCGGATGGCGAAGCAACAGCCGGTGAAAAAGCTGCACGCGATCTCGGGCCGCGCGGCGCCTTCGGCTCTCGGCCGGCCGGCCAAGTGATAGCGCCGCAGGCCGATCGCCACGAGCGCGCCACCGCAGTTCCAGATGCGGTCGCTGCCGTCAACCGTGATCATCGGCAGGGTCACGCAGCAGCCCGGGTCGGCCGCAAGGCGCGCCACCAGCAGATCGAGTGCCTGCGCTTCAACGACCGTGTCGTTGTTCAGAAATACGCAGACGGCCAGCCCTGCCGCATTGGCGAGCCGCAGGCCGAGGTTGCAGCCGGCCGCGAAGCCGAGGTTTTCACCCGCCGCGATGACGACGGCCGAGGTGTCGCCACGCCAATCCATTGGTGCCGCCGCCACCTCGGCGGCCGTGAGCACCAGCGCAGAGAGCGCGGCGGTGATGCGCGCCACCGAGTCGTCGGCCGAGCCGTTGTCGATGACGATGGGCACCGCGTTCGGCGACGCCGCCACGAACGAATCGAGGCAGGCCAAGGTGTCGTCACAGCCGTTCCAGTTGACGATGATGACGGCGTACTTCATGCGCTCACCCGCCGCGTGGCGAGCACCACCAGCAGCACGAACCCCAGGCCCGCCGCGAGCTTGGCGAGCGCCACACCGAGCGGCCCGAGCGCGCGGCCGAGCGCCGGGCCGATCGCCAAAAACAGCAGCAAGGCGATGGCCGATGCAGCGAAGGTCAGCCGCGTTTGGCCGCTGAGCTCCAGCGGCTTTTGAAAGAAGCCGGCCGCCGCCCACACCGCACCAGCAGCCACGAGCGCCAGCGCCGTCGGCACATCGGCGATGAGCGCGGCCGAAATTTTGCCGATGCCGATGGCGCCGACTGCAGCGCCCATCAACACGCAAAGCATTGCCGTTGCCGCAGTGCCGGCCAGGCCGAGCAGCAACAGGCGGCGCATGCTGCGGGCGGCCGCCGGCCCGCGCGGCGCCGATGCCAAGGCCAGATAGCGCGGCATCAGCGCTGAGGCCAAGGCCGCGCCAGTGGCCGCGAACACGGCATTGATCACATCGGCCTGCGCGGCATAGCGCCCGCTCGCCGCAAGCCCGGCCACGCGCTCGACGACCGAACGCTCGGCCAGCGCAAACACGCCGATCACCGCCACCCAGCCCGCAAACCAAAGGCCGTATCGCAGGTAATGGCGATCGACTTCGCGGCGCCCAGAGCCAGCCGCAACCTCGATCACCGGGCGCACGAAGAGCAACACCAGCGCCATCGACAAGCCCTGCGCGAGCAGCGGCACTTCGGCCCGCGCGCCTGCCGCCGCGAACAAGCACCAAGCGATCAGCAAGGCCGCCGCGGCGCGCCAGACATCGAGCGCAAACACCGATCCGGCGCGCCCGCGGGCCACAAAGAAGCTGCGGCGCGTGTCCATCAGCGCCACCAGCGGCACCAACCCGACCGCCGCGAACGCAGCCGCCGAGAGGCCCACACTCCAGGCCAGATAGGCCAACACGAGCGGGCCCACGGCGAGCGAGGCCGCGAGCGGAAACCAGAGCCGACCAAAGCGCAGCCCGGCGGGCGACATCTCATGCGCGTACCGCAGCATCGCCTGCGCCGAGAGGCTGCCCACCAAGCTGGCGACCACGCCGGCCGGCAACAGGGTCAAGCTGTAGCGGCCGTAGTCGGCCGGCGAGAGCGTGTGGATGCAAAGGAAGGTGAGCGCCATGGACGCCAGCGCCGGCACCACGCGCGCGGCGAGGTAGGTGGCGAGCTGGCGCAGGTCAGCCATGCGCGCGCCGAGCCGTGCGCGCAGCTGAGCAGCTGTCAACACCGCCATCACAGCGGACGCTGCGCCACCAGAAAGTAGCCGAGCGGAAAGCGCGCCGCACTCAACTCTGCAAAGCGCCGGCCAGAGCGCCGCGCGCCCCACCAACCCACCACGCTTTGCAGGCCGATCGCCAACGGCCGGCCGATGACCGGCACTTGCGCAAAGTGCTTGGCCAGCAAATCGGCCAGCACCTCCGCACTGCCTCCCACGGCCTCGAGCAACACCACCTTCAAGCCTGCGTTTTGCGCGAATCGGCGCAGCGCAAATTCGGTGTAGCGGCCGTAGTCATGCGGCGCTTCATGAATGCCGTAGAGAAACGGCAGGTTGACAACCGCGTGGCCGCCCGGCGCGAGCAGCCGCGCCATCTCGGTCCAAAGCTGCTCGGGCGAAGGCACATGCTCCAGCACATCGGAGAGCAGCACCGTGTCGAACGATGCATCGGCAAACGGGAGCCGCGCGCTCAAGTCGACTTCCAAATCGAGGTGCGGGCTCGGGTGCGGCGACGCAGCCCAATCAACGCAAGTCACCTCGCTCACCAGCGCGCGGTAGGCGCCAAAGAGCGGCACGTGGCCGCAGCCGAGATCGATCAACCGACCCCGCGCATAACGCGGCAAGTGCTGCTGGTAGCGCGCCGCAACCGCATCCGTCACGAGCCGCGAGCCGATGCCGACTTGCGCCGCATCGCGAGAGGCGCGCCAGCGGCCTCGGTGCATCACGTATTTGCTCGGGGTCCAGCGCTCGGCGTCTCGCATCGGCGGGGATTGTCGCCGAGCGGCCTCCTAAAATTGGCTGCTCAACCGGACACGACATGACCTCAGCCTCCACGCCCCAGCCCACGCCCGCGCCGCCTGCCGCAGCCACCGACGACAACCAACTGATCGCCGAACGGCGCGAGAAGCTGGCGGCGATCCGCCAGCAAGGCATCGCCTTCCCGAACGACTTCAAGCCGACGCACCAAGCGCGCGAGCTGCTGCGCAAGTACGGCGAGTTGACCAACGAAGCGCTGGAGCCGCAAGCCATCAAGGTGGCGCTCGGCGGCCGCTTGATGCTCAAGCGCGTGATGGGCAAGGCGAGCTTCGGCACGCTGCAAGACGGCACCGGCCGCCTGCAGCTCTTCGTCACCAAAGACGCGATTGGCGACGCGGGCTACGACACCTTCAAACACTGGGACTTGGGCGACATCCTCGGCGCCGAAGGCACGCTCTTCAAGACCAAGACCGGCGAGCTCTCGGTGCGCGTGACTGCGCTGCGCCTTCTGACGAAGAGCCTGCGCCCGCTGCCCGACAAGTTCCACGGCATGGCCGATCAAGAGCAGAAGTACCGGCAGCGCTATGTCGATCTGATCACCGACGAAGATGCGCGCGCGCGGTTCGCTGCGCGCAGCAAAGCGCTGAGCTCGATCCGGCAGTTCATGGTGGAGCACCACTTCATGGAGGTCGAGACGCCGATGCTCCACCCCATCCCCGGTGGCGCCAACGCCAAGCCTTTCGTGACGCACCACAACGCGCTGGCGCAAGACATGTTCTTGCGCATCGCGCCCGAGCTCTACCTGAAGCGCCTGATCGTCGGCGGCTTCGACCGCGTCTTCGAGATCAACCGGAGCTTCCGCAACGAAGGCATCTCCGTTCGCCACAACCCCGAATTCACGATGATGGAGTTCTATGCGGCGTACTGGAACCATCACGATTTGATGGCCTTCACCGAGCAGGTGCTGCGCCATGCCGCGCGGCAGGCCACCGGCTCGGCCGTGCTGAGCTACGCCGGCAAAACTGTGGATCTGGATGCGCCGTTCACGCGGCTCACGGTGCGCGAATCGCTGATTCGCTATGCCGGCTTGAGCGAGGCCGAAGCCATTGACCCGGCCGTGCTGCGCACGAAGATCGAAGCCGCTGGCGAGAAGGCGCACGCGCACTGGCGGCTCGCCGAATTGCAGTTCGGCCTCTTTGAAGCGGTGGTTGAGTCACAGCTTTGGGAGCCGACTTTCATCATCGACTATCCGGTGGAGGTCTCGCCGCTGGCGCGTGCTTCAGACACTGACCCGACCATCACCGAGCGCTTCGAGCTCTTCATCACCGGCCGCGAATATGCCAATGGTTTTTCGGAGTTGAACGACGCCGAAGACCAGGCCGCGCGCTTTTTGGCCCAAGCCGCCAACAAAGAAGCCGGCGACGAAGAGGCGATGTACTACGACGCCGATTTCATCCGCGCGCTCGAATACGGCATGCCACCCACCGGCGGCTGCGGCATCGGCATCGACCGGCTGATGATGCTCATCACCGATTCCCCCAGCATTCGCGACGTGATTCTGTTCCCGTCGCTGCGCAAGGAAGGTTGAGCTTCAAGCCAACTCGAGCTCTTCTTCTGCCACGGCTTGGGGCTCGGCCGGCACACTGCCCACGGCCCGCCCGGTGTAGCCATCCAGCCGCATCGAGCGCACGGCCGCAAGATCAACCGGGGTGTCGAGTGCGGTCTCAACCACCGAGCGCCACTGGCCTGTGCTCAGTGAGTACCACGGATTGGCCTCGCTGGTCAGGCTCCAGGCCTCCCGCGCTTGTTCACAAGCATGGGGCAGCGCCTGTGCAAGGCTCATCTCGCGCTCGACATCGTCGCCTTCTCTGAAGGGCCTCGCCGAAAGGTGGCAGGCACGGGCGCAGCAGCGCGGTCACGGCCCGCAAAAGCTGGTCGGCACGCTCGCGAACCGAGCGCGGGTTCAAACCACACAACTCGTCAATTCGGACTCAAACCACTGCGCCGCCATCGGCCGATTTGCCCTTGCCGAGTTGCTCTCGCAGCTGCGCGGTGAAGTGAACTTTGCTGCCCAGT
>JAYWGR010000133.1:0-18195 GCA_043778145.1 Rhizobacter sp. | reverse complement strand
GGTCCATCGGGTAGCGGCCGGCAATGGCTTGGTTGCAGAACTCGCCAACTTGCGATTTGACCTCTTGCCCAAGCGCCTGCCTCAGCATGATTTGCGACACATTGGCGCTGCTGCTCGCCAGCGTGGTCAGCATCGAGCGCGTGGGCTCCGGCAGCCGCGCGGCCTCTGACTTCACCTTGTTCGGCACCGGCGATGGCGGCGCCGCGGCGCCACCTTTGAGCGCTGTGTCCACCGCGTTGAGCAACACGTTGACCTCACCGATCAGCGCCACCGTGTCGTCGATCTGCGCTTTGCCGCCTGCGGGCGCGGTGACCATCATGCGCAGGCCGGTGAAGCGGTCATCGACGATGCTCTCCAGCGGCGGGCCACCTTCAATCGGCTGCGCGGGTGCGATGAGTTGGGTGAGCTTGTCGCTGCCTTGCTTGATGACGCTGGCGGCGCGGTCGCTGGCTTTGTCGATCAAGCTTTTGTCAGCGGCGGCGCCGAGCGTGGTCTCGCGTGACAGGGCTTTCATCAGCGGCGGCAGCGGGCTGTCGGGGGCCGAGAGCAAGCGCGAGGTTTGAATCGACTGCGCCAGGCTCGTCAGCGGCACGATGCGGATGTCGGCAATGAAAGCCTCCCAGGTGGCGGCATATTCATTCAAGTAGATGCGGCGCACCTCTTGCGCGAACGATGCATTGGCGGTCTGCAGCTTGGGCGCACCCGGTGCGGCCTTTGCCGGATCGGCCACACCGAGCACCCAACCTTGTTCATCGGCCAGCTCGGCGGTGACGCGGCCGACCTCGGCTTGAAAACCCTTGCGGTAGCCATCGACCGTGAAGAGCCCGGGCACACCCTGCGTCAACGGCTTACCGCTCGTTCGCGTGAAGACCAGCGCCGCGTTGTTGCCGGCCGCGCGCACGACTGTGAAGGCCGGAAAGTCGGCCCCCAGCCCTTGCTCGCGCATGCGGTTGTAGATGCGCTGCGGCAGCGGCACGCCGGCCAGCTGCGCGCGGGTGGCGGCGATCAGGGCTGCGTCTTCAGGCACGGGCGAGGTGACTGCGCCGAGCGCCAGCAAGGCATTGAGGTGCTGGCTCAACTGCGCGCGTTGCTCGGTGCTGATGTCGCGGGTGAGCTGGGTGTCCCAATCGCGTTCGATGTGGCGCTTGAGTTGCCGGGTGTCGATGCGCTGCGGGTCGTGCAGCATCAAGTAGGTTTTGAGCGCCTCGTACTGCGTTTCGGGTGCATCGCCGCCTTGGCGGAGTTGCTCTTCGACACGCAAGGCCAGGCGCGGCTGCACGGCATCAACCAGCATGCGCTCATAAGCAGCGCGGGCAGCGCTGTCGAGCTTGCGGCCTTGAAAGAGGCCGTAGCCAAGCGAGCGCGGCACGGCATGCTCTGCATCGGGGTTGGCGAGCTGGCGTGTGGCCTCCAGCGCCGGGATGACGGGCAACAGATCGGGCGAGTTGCGGTTGGGTGTGGTCTGCACGAGCTGGCGCACTGCCTCAACGCGCGCGGCCACATCGGCCACGTAGCGGCGGTTGTTGGCGTAGCTGATGCTCCAGGCGGCCATCGCACCGAGCCCGAGCACGGCAAGCGCTGCATAGCCCGCCACCGCCAGCTGCGTGCGGCGCCGCTCCCATTGCAGGTTAGTGCCTGCCAAGCCGCTTTCGGCGAAGACCACGTCCGACAGCAATTTCGCGAGAAAGTAGCTCTTGCCGCTCGATTGGTTCGGCGCGAGCATCGCGTGCTCCAGCCGGTAGCTGCGCGCAATGGCGCCGAGCATGCGGTCGATCGGCGTGCCCTCTTGCGTGCCGCTGATGAAGTAGACGCCACGGAGCAGCGGCTTCGCATCGAACTTCGACGGTGAGAAGACGGCATCGACGAATTCGCCCAGCACCGGCCGCACGCCGGCAAATTGCCCAGGGAACGCATAGATCGCGGCGCGGCGCTTCGGGTCGCGCTCGGCTTGCAGGCGATCGACCAAGCCGTTGGTGAGGCGCTGCTGCAGCAGGGCGAATTCAGCGTCGAGCTGGCTGGTTGCGTTGGCCTCGACTTGGTCGAGCGGGAAGGTGAAGCCCCAAGGCGAGGCGCGTTGCTCTTTGTCGAGCGTGGCGAAGTAATCCATGAAGCCGGCCATCAAATCGCACTTCGTGACCATCAAATACACGGGGAAGCGAATGCCGAGGTCTTGCTGCAACTCCTGCACGCGCAGGCGCACGGTGGCGGCGTGCTGGGCGCGCTCGTCAGCGCTGCGAGCGATCAAGTCAGGCAGCGAGACGGTGACGAGCACCCCGTTGACCGGCTGCCTCGGGCGCGCCTTGGCGAGCATCTTCAAGAAGCCGCTCCAGGTGCTGCGGTCGCGCTCTTGGTCGCTGTCTTGGGTGGTGAAGCGGCCGGCGGTGTCGATCAACACGGCCCGGTCGGTGAACCACCAATCGCAGTGGCGCGTGCCGCCCACGCCGCGCACCGCGTGGTCGCCCACCTTGTCGGCCAACGGGAACTGCAGCCCGCAGTGCTGCAGCGCGGTGGTCTTGCCCGAACCGGGCGCGCCGATGATGAGGTACCACGGCAGCTCGTACAGATAGCGGCCGCTGAACTTGGCCGCCCAGCCGCCGAGCGATTTGCTCGCACCGAAGCGGGCTTGCTTCAGCGTGGAGAGTGCGCGCTCAAAGCGCTCGCGCACGGCAGCGAGATCGGCGCTTTCAGTCGCTTTGGGTGCGCCGGCCGGTGCTGCCATCAGCTGCTGAACCACCGCCGCGTTGCCGCGCCGCGCGCGCCATGCCTGCCACGCCATCATCAGCACGACGCCTGTCGCGACGATGCCGATCGCCACCCATCGCGCGCGCTCGCTCGCCAGCGGCTCGCGCCCGGCGATGGCCACCAGCGGGCCGACGATCCAGATCAACCAGCCCACGGCCGCGAGCAACACCGCGATCAACACCCAGCGGTTGAAGACGAGGCCGAGCAGCTTCTTCATGGCTTGTTCGCCGGCTGCGGGCTGGAGGCGGCGGCATTCGCGCGGCCCGCCATCAACGTGACTTCAACCCGCCGGTTCAAGGCCCGGTTGTTGGCGCTGTCGTTCGGCACGAGCGGCTCGCTGTCGGCACGGCCTTCGGCCTGGATGCGCTCGGCCGGCACTTGGTGGCCGATCAGCAGCTCTCGCACGGTGCGCGCCCGCTCTTCCGAGAGATGCCAGTTCGATGGGAAGCGCGCCGAGCGCATCGGCGTGTTGTCGGTGTGGCCGGTGACGAGCACTTGCCCGCCGGCCAACGCGAGCGCCTCGCCGATGCGGCCCATCAGCGCCTCGCGCTCCGGCATCAATGCGGCGCTGGCGGGCGCGAAGAGGCCGTCGCCACGGATGGTGACCACGCTGCGGTCCACATCGTCACGCACGGCCACCAAGCCGGCCTTGATGTCTGACTGCAAGAACTGCGCGAGCCGCGGCTTCGGTGCTGGCAGCGGCGCGTTGACCACGGGCGGCGGCAGGCGCAGGTTTTGAATGCGCGAGAAGACCGGGTCGGAGTCGTCACTCAGCAGCCGCGAGAGCGTGAGGTGCACCGCCACGAGCACGACGGCGGTGATGGCCGCCACGGCCGCCAGCGGCAACCAGCTGAGTGCGGCGCGGCGTTTGACCGATTGGCCTTGCCAGTGCTGCGCGAGAGCGGGTGCGTAGTCGCCACGCTCGCGCTTCAAGATTTGCGCGAGCTTGTCGCGCACGGCCTCCAACTGGGCGCGGCCGTTGTCGATCACGCGGTAGCGGCCTTCGAAGCCGAGCACGAGCGCGGCATAGATGAGCTCCAGCAAATCGCGATTGGCCTCGGGCTTCTCGGCCAGCCGCGCCATCAACTGGAAGACCTTCTCACCGCCCCAGGTCTCGTTGTGGAACATCGCGAGCAAGCTGTGCTCGGCCCACACGCCGGAGCCGCCCCAAGGCGTGTCGGCAGCGGCTTCATCGATCATCGTGCAGAGCACATAGCGCGCGGCCATGAGCCGCTCGGCAGCGATGCCGGCGCCGGTGGCGGTGGCAACAAAGTCGCGCACGCCTTGCGCAAGCTGGTTGCGCAGCGCCACCGGGTCGCTCACATGGCGCGTGCTGCGCAGTTGGGTCGCGACGAGCAGCAAGCGGTTCGCGAGTGCGACGAGTGGGTTCAAGCCGGTGTCGGCCGCGGACCCGTCGAGGCCGTTTGCATCGGGCAGCGGGTCGCGGGTTGCATCGTTCAAGCGCGTGGCCGGCCCGCTGCGGCCGCCGGGGTTGGGCTTGATGAAGGTGCGCGGCTCGTCAAACTGCGCGAATGGGTCGGTGATGCCGGACGGGTCCATGGGCAGCGATTGAGGTCAACTCACATCGAGGTCAAATCAGCGCGGTGCGGCGTCATTGGCGAATCGCCCAGAGCTCGAGTTCGAGCCCGGGAAACTCGCCCGCCACATGCAGCGCAAGGCTGCTGCTGCGCTCGATCTGCTTCCACAGATCGCCGCCTCGATCGAGCTCAAAGTAATGAAAGCCGGCATGGAATGGGAGCTGCCTCGGTGCCGTCGGCAAGAGGCGCATCACGACGCCGGGCAACTGCAGGTTGACGAGATCGCGCAAGCGCTCAGGCGGCCCGAGTTTGGATTGCGACGGGAAGCGCTGCCGCAGCTGATCAGACGGCAGCTGCGCGTTGACTGCGAGCACGAAGTTCGCGTTGCGAGCGAGCTCGGCGTCGGGGAACACACCAGTGCGCACGCCGCGCGCACGCTCGACCAACTCGATCTGCAACGCGTTGCGTTCCAGCACGACCGAGAGCATGCGCCGCAGGGCATCGACCACCGGCGCGAAGGTGGCGTGCAGATCGGTGTGGCGATAAAGGGGAAACGCGGTCGGGTGGCGCGCATCACTGGCGAAAGTGGAAAGGTCCCCCGCGAGTTGCAGGCAGGCAAGGTGCAATTCACTCGGGTGCACATGCGGCGCGCCGGCGTATTGGCGGAACAGCGGCTCGGCGCGGTTGAGCGCTTGCAGCATCAAAAAGTCAGCCATCTCCGAGACGCCGTGGCCGAGCTGGCCCATGCGCGAAGCCAGCAACTGCGCGCGCTGCTGAATCAAGCCGTGCAGCAGCGAGGCCGTGGCCGAAAGCTGGGCCGTGGCCTCGATGCGCATTTGCGGCGCGATGTAGCTGCGGTCGAGCACGACTTGCTTGTCCGCCCGGCACTCGACGACGCGGGCGATGCCGAGCTGCGCGTAGGCATCGGTCGCGTCGCGTGCGCCCAGCAGGCTGAGTTGCAGCGCACCGGTTTGAATTGGCTCGGGCTCGTCGATCGCGTTGGTGTGGTCGCGCAGTTCTTCGTGGGTGGCACGAAAGCGGAAGAGCTCCGCGGTGCCGGCATCGCCGAAGTCAACCTCGGTGACGCCGATGCGCGAGACTGGCGCAGCGAGGCAGACGATCTCGCTTTTCATGTCGGCCTGCAATTCGATCGGCACCGGCACCGCGTCGACCGTGGGCATGGAGAACGGCGTGCCATCGGGCAGCACGCCGCTGGCGCGCACGATGCCGATGCGGCCGAGCGCGAGCAGGCCGTCGTCCAGCACGAGCTCGAAGAAGCCCCAGGCATGCGGCGCGGTGGCGCGGGCGCGCATGTCAATCAGGTGCTCGACATGCCTTGCCTCTTGCTGAAAGTGATGCGGCTGCAGGAACATGCCCTGCGACCAGATGACTTTGCTGCGCGAGCTCATCGGGCGTCACTCGCCGTCACTTCGACACGCTCGCGCTGACGGTGAGCTCCTCGACGCTGATCGTCACGCGCTGCTTCTGCCCCGGCTGAATGGCGACGACGCTGCGCCACTGCGCGTGATCAAGATCGCGGTAGGCGGCGAGCACGCCGATGAATCGGGTGTCGGGCGAGGTCATCTTGCCGAGCGGCTTGCTGGCGCCGGGGTCGAGCACGATCTCTTGGCGGCCCACCATCTCAGCGCCGAGCTCGGCTTGGTCGCGTTGGTAGAGCGAGATGAAATCAGCGCTGTTGAAGGCGGTCGCGGTCTTCAGCTCATAGATGCGCAGCAGCACGGGCGATGGCCGCTTGCTGACGCTCGGGTTGACGTTGGCGGAGGCCTGCGCGGTGCCGGTGATCTCGGTCGGCTTCGGCGCACTGGCGCAGGCGGCGAGCACGGCGGCCAAAGCGCTTGCAAGCGAGATGGCCCACAGGCCGCGAAGCCGCCCAAGACCCTGCGCGTGAGCCAAACACTTGCCAATGCCGACGACGCCCATCGCTCTTCTCCAGTGAGAGAAGAATAGACAGCGGCTCGCGCTTCACGGCGTGACTTAGGTAACCCTGGAGGTGCAGCGCGGTGCGTTGCGCGGCTTCAGCGCGGCGCTCAAATCTGCGCAGGGTTCTTCGCCGACACGAGCCAAGTCGAGCCATTCAAACTGACGCGCCCATCGGCCGCAGCCAATGGCGCGAGCGCATGCTCGATCGCGTCGACGATCCTCGGCAGCGCCGCATCACCGGCCTCGCGCGCAAAGCGCGATGTGGGGCCGACACGCACCGCGTTTTCCGCCGCCAGCCGCGGCGTGGCGCCGAGGAAGACCGGGGCGTCGAAGCGCTGCAGTTCGATGGCGCTGAAGCCGGCTTCGGCCAAGATGCCGCGCAGCCGATCGGCATCGGCAAAGGCGAATGGGCCGGGCGCGAAGGGGTCGACGGGTTCTGGCGTCACGCCGAGGGCGGTGCGGGCGGCAGTGAGTGGTGTCATGGTCCAGGCGTTGTCGCGCGGCGTGCGCCAGCAGACGAACACACATCGCCCTCCGGGCCGCAGCGATGCACGCAGGTGGCGAAACGCCGGCACCGGATGCGCGAAGAACATGACGCCGAAGCGGGAAAAAAGCAGATCGGCCTCAGGAAGAAGCGCGGCCTCGGAGGCATCGGCCTCACGGAACTCGAGCGTGGCGCTCAAAGCCTTCTCGCGAGCGCGTGCTTCGGCCACATCGAGCATGGGCCGAGAAACATCGACACCCAGCACGCGGCCCGTGCTGCCCACGCGCTGGGCGATCTCTATCGAGGTGTCGCCGCAGCCGCAGCCCACATCGAGCACGCGCTCGCCCGGCCTTGGCGCCGCCAGCGCCAAGGCAGCTGCGCCAAAGGGCACCACGATGCCGTCGATCTCCCGTTGCAGCTCGGCCCAGCGCTGGCCTTGCGGGCCGTTCCATTCGGCGATCTGTTCGGCGTTGTCGGTGGTCATGGTGTGCACTCCATCGTGGTCGTGCGGCAGATGATGCACCGATGGGCAACGCTGTTCCAGGGGCAAGCGCCGAGTGCCGCCGCGCGGCATGGTGAAGGCTTTAAGCTCGATGCATCATGCCTCCAGCCGCACCCATGCCAGACGACACTCCGGGCGCCACGCCGCTCACCACGATGACTCCCCTCTTCCCGCTGCAAAGCGTGCTCTTCCCCGGCGGGCTCCTGCCCTTGCGGATCTTCGAGGTGCGCTATCTCGACATGATCGGCCGCTGCTACAAAGCCGGCGAGCCCTTCGGCGTGGTCTGCCTGACCGAGGGCGGCGATGTGCAGCAACCCGCCACGCCGCAGCCCGGCCCCGCAGCCGCCAACGATGCCGCGCCACCAGGCACCTATGCGCCAGAGGCCTTCCACGAGGTCGGCACGCTGGCCGTGATCGACAAACTCTCGCGCCCGCAATCAGGCTTGATGATCGTGCGCTGCACCGGCACGCAGCGCTTTCGGCTGCGCCGCAGCGAGCGGCTCAAACATGGGCTCTGGATGGGCGAGATCGAGCTCATCGCGCCCGATGCCAACGTGGCCGTGCCCGACGACTTGGCCGCCACGCGCAGCGGCTTGCAAAAGCTCTTGCTGAACATCGAGCGCAGCATCGAAGACCCCTCACAAATGCCCTTGCAAGCACCCTACCTGTGGGACGACTGCGGCTGGCTGGCCAACCGCTGGTGCGAACTCTTGCCGCTGGCCCATGCGGTGAAGCAGCGCTTCATGGCGCTCGACAACCCGCTGCTGCGCCTGGAGCTCGTTGCCGATGCGCTGGAGCAAATCGGCTTCAAAGCGCCTTGATCGAGCCAGGCCCGCCATGCACCAACTCAACGACATCGCAACCAAGCTCCTCGGCATGCCTTATGCCGCACTCGATGCGCGCGCCAAGCGGGTGGCCGAGCATGTGGCCTCGCGCCAGCACATCTCGCGCAACCTCGCGCACGACAGCGAGAGCACCCCCGACCGCGGCCAGCGCGCGGCCGACGCGGTGGCCTCGTTCGGCGGCTCCTGGACCTTCGTTGGCCTGTTCGTTGGCACGATGCTCGCGTGGGTTGGCCTCAACGCCTTTTTGCTGATGCAACGCGGCAGCACCTTCGATCCTTACCCGTACATCTTGCTGAACTTGTTCTTGTCGATGCTGGCGGCAATCCAGGCGCCGGTGATTCTGATGTCGCAAAACCGGCAGGCGCAGAAAGACCGCTTGACCGTGGAGCACGACTACGAAGTCAACCTCAAGGCCGAGCTGGAGATCATGCTGCTGCATGAGAAGTTCGACCGGCTGCGGCAAACACAATGGGACGAGCTGATCGACCTGCAAAAGCAGCAACTCGCACTGCTCGCCGCGCTGGCGCCCGCGCCGCGCTGAAGCTTGGGGCATGATGCTTTTTGTTCGCTAGCGCACAGACGAGCTCACCACCACCTGCGAAAAGGGGCGCCACATGGAGTTCAAGGACTACTACGCTGCCCTCGGCGTCGCGCCCACCGCCACAGCGGATGAGATCAAGCGCAGCTACCGCAAGCTCGCGCGGAAGTTCCACCCCGACTTGAACAAAGCACCCGACGCCGAAGCCCGCTTCAAAGACGTGGCCGAGGCCTACGAGGCACTCAACGACCCCGAGCGGCGCGCCGCATATGACGGCATCGCCCAGCGCCGAGCGCAGGCCGCACGCCAGCCCGAAGGCTTTGATTCGAGCGGCTATGAATTCGCCGGCCGCGATGCCAGCCCCGGCGAAGACACCGATTTCAGCGCCTTCCTCGATGCCTTGCTGCGCCGCCAATCGTCTGCCCAAAACGCGGGGCACGGCGCGACCCAAAGCGCGGCCAGCGATCATCACGCGCGCATCGAGATCGACCTCGTCGACAGCTACCGCGGCGCCACCAAACAGATCGCCTTGCGCGTGCCAGTGACTGACGCGCATGGCCGCACCACGCTGGTCGACCGGCAGCTCGAAATCAACGTGCCGAAGGGCATACGCGCCGGCCAGCAGTTGCGGCTCGTGGGCCAAGGCGGCGCCGGTCACTCGGGTGCCGCGGGCGACCTCTATCTTGAGATCGCGTTTCGCACCGATGCGCGGTTCAGGCTCGATGGCCGCGATGTCCACGCCGATCTGAAGCTCGCGCCGTGGGAGGCCGCACTCGGCGCTGCGGTGATGGCGCCGATGCCCGACGGCGAAGTGCAGCTGGCGATCCCGCCCGGCTCGGCCGCAGGGCGCAAATTGCGGCTCAAAGGCAAAGGGCTGCCCGGTGATCCGCCCGGAGACTTCTACGCGGTGTTGAGCTTGGCTTTGCCGCCAGCCGACACGGCGCAGGCCAAGGCCGCTTATGCCGCGTTTGCGAGCAGCTTCACGACCTTTGATCCACGCAGGGTGAACACGCCATGAACGCCTCATCTGCCCGCTCGGTATTCACAATCGTCGAGGCGCAGCTCGTTGACGCTGACCAATGGTTCAGCTTTGTCGAGCTCTGCCGCATTTGCGCCGCGGAGCCGAGCTTGCTGATCGAGCTCGTCAACGAAGGGGTGCTGGAGCCGACCGGGAGCAGCCCCGAGAGCTGGCGCTTTCACGGCTCGACGCTGCGGCGCGCCCGCATGGCGCTTCGAATGAGCCGCGATTTGGAGCTGGGCGGCGCGGCAACGGCCTTGGTGCTCGACTTGCTGGAGCAAATCGAACGGCTGGAAGCGAGCTTGCGGCGTGCCGGGCTGCGCTGATCAACCCTGGTTCGGCTCGATCAGGAACTTCTCGCCCGTGGCGCGCTGGCCATAAGCGGCGATCTTCTCGGGCTGCAAGGCTTCGGCCAGCGTCAACCTGCCGGCATAGCGGCTCTTGAAGGTGGTGTGCAGTTCTGCGGCCACGCGCGCTTTGAGCGCCGCAGTGGCCTCGGGGCCGATCTTCTGCAAGAACGGGAACATCAACCAGCCGCCCATGCCCCAGCTCATGCCGAAGTTGCGCGTGAACTCGGTTGGCCCTGTGTCAAGCCCGCCGTAGATGTAGACCTGCTTGTGCGTGGCCGAGCCGTAGCGGCTGTATTCGGTGGCCGTGCGGTCGAGTGCCGCCTCCATCGCCCCGAGGATTTGCCCGGCAAGCTTGCCGCCGCCCGTGGCATCGAAGGCGAGTGTGGCGCCGGTTGCCACCAGCGCTTCGGTCAAGTCGTCGGTGAAGCTCGCGGCGCTCGCATCGCACACATGCTGCGCGCCGATCTCGCGCAGCAATGCCGCTTGCGCGGGCTTGCGCACGATGTTGACGAGGCCGATGCCGTCTTGCAGGCAGATGCGGTTGAGCATTTGCCCGAGGTTCGAGGCGGCCGCCGTGTGCACGAGCGCGTGGTGGCCTTCACGGCGCATCGTCTCGACCATGCCGAGGGCGGTGAGTGGGTTGACGAAGCAGGAGGCGCCGTCTGCAGCCGATGCGCCCTCGGGCAGCACCAGGCATTGTTCGAGCGGCACGCAGCGGTATTGCGAGTACATCGCGCCGCCGAGCGCGGCCACACGTTGGCCGAGCAAGGCTTGCGCCTTTGGTGACGATCCCGCCGCCACCACGGTGCCCGCGCCTTCGTTGCCGACCGCCATCGATGCGCCGAGCCGCCCGGCCATCGACTTCATCGCCGCCTCGGGAATGCGCGCCGTGAGCACCGGGCGATCGGCCGGGCCGGAGATGCTTGCGCTGCGCAGGTCGGCCGCGCCGAACAGCAAGCCGAGATCGGACGGGTTCAGCGGCGCCGCCTCAACGCGGATCACCACCTCATCCGGGCCGGGCGCTGGCGTCTCCACGCTGGCGAGCGAGAGTTCGAGCTCACCGCTGGGCTTGACGAGCGAGCGCAACTGCAGCGCGCTGCGGGGGAAGCTGGGGTTCATGTTGCCGTCTCCGCAAAAACCTTCGATCCAGGGCCATCCAGGGCCATCAAAGCAGCTGCAGCAGCCGCGCCTGCTCGCGCAGCTCGGCGCGGAAGTCCGGGTGCGCAATCGAGATCAACTCTTGTGCCCGCTGCTTGGCCGACTTGCCGCGCAGCTGCGCCACGCCGAACTCGGTGACAACGTAGTTGATGTCGTTCTTGCTCGTGCTCACATGCGTGCCGGCCCCGAGCACCGGCACGATGCGGGAGATGGTGTCGGCCTTGGCCGTCGACGGCAACACGATGAAGGCCTTGCCACCGCGCGAGCGGTTGGCCGCCCGCACGAAATCCGATTGCCCGCCGGTGCCGGAGTAAGGCACCGGGCCCAGGCTTTCGGAGCCGCATTGGCCGAGCAGGTCGATCTGCAGCGTGGCGTTGATGGCGATGAGGTTGTCGTTCAGGCCGGCGAGCATCGGGTCATTCGTGAAGTTGACCGGGTGGATTTCTAGCGCGGGGTTGCGGTCCATGTGGCGGTAGAGCTTGGCCGAGCCGAGCGCGAAGGTCGCGACCGATTTGCCGGGCAGGTAGTTCTTGCGCCGGTTGGTCACGGCGCCGGATTCAACGAGCGTCAGGATGCCATCGCCAATCATCTCGGTGTGGATGCCGAGGTCGTGCTTGTGGGTCAGCTGCATCACCACCGCGTCCGGGATGCCGCCGTAGCCGATTTGCAGCGTCGAGCCGTCGTCGATCAGCGCGGCCACCTGCTTGCCGATGGCCTCTTGCACCGGGCCGATCTTCGGAAGGCCGACTTCGAGCACCGGCTCATCGCTCTCGACCAGCGCCGTCACTTGGCTGATGTGCACGTGGCAATTGCCGGCGGCGAAGGGCACGTTCGGATTGACTTCGAGCACCACCGCACGGGCCCGGGCGATCGCCGCCATCGTGTAGTCAGCGCCGAGGCTGACGGCGAAGTAGCCGTGGGCATCCATCGTCGAGGCCATGCTGAAGACCACGTCGGCGGCGATTTGCCCGCGCTCGATCTGCGCTGGGAGCTCAGAGAAATAGGCCGGGATGAAATCGATCCAGCCGGCCTGGCCGCCCGCGCGCGTGGCGCCGCCATAGAAGAACGCGACGTGGCGAACATGCTCCACCGTCTCGGCATCGATGTAGGCGTATTTGCGCATCGCCAGGATCTGCGCGACTTTCACATCGCGAAAATCGCGCCGCTGCTCGGAGAGCGCCGTGAGCAGCGCCGGCGGCTCGCCAACGCCGGTCGGCACGATGATGAAATCGCCGTCGCGCACGAGCCGCACGGCCTCGGCCGCGGATCGGCGCTTCTGTTGGTAGGTCTCGGTGATCGACATGGCGAGTCTCCTGCGACGCGTAACCTGCGAAAGAACGTGTCTCGAGGCTAACCCCACCGGCGCTGCGCGCGGTGCTCACCGTGGCAAACGACGGCAAAAAGGGCTTTGGATCGGCGAGTCTGCCCCCAGATCAGCACAAGGGCTTGACAGCACTGTTACCCTGTCAGGTTGTTCGACCGGTGCGTTCTTGGTTTTTAGGGCTTACACAAGCCCCAGAAGTTGCCGAAAAAGTACGCATCACCTTATCTCGAGAAACGCCATGACCGCCAAAAAAGCCGCCGCCCGCACCAAGACGCCCGCCCCCAAAAAAGCTGCCCTCCCAGTTTTCGACGAACTGCTTGACGACGTCGGCGACGGGGACGATCTTGCCGATCCGCTCGAAGCGGTGGCCGAAGCAGTCGCAGAAACCGCCACCGCCGAGCCCAAGGCCAAGCCGCTGCGCGTGAAGGTGCCGAAGTCGAAGGAGCGCGCGCTGATCCGCGAATTCGGCCTTGATGTCACCACGCTCACCGCCGAAGAAGCCGAGAAGCGCCGCACCGAGCTGAAAACGCTCGTGAAAATGGGCAAGGCACGCGGCTTTTTGACGCAGCAGGAAATCAACGACCACGTGCCGGAGAAGCTGGTCGACGCCGAGGTGCTCGAAGCCACGGTGAAGATGCTCAACGACATGGGCATCGCCGTCTATGAGCGCGCGCCCGATGCGGCCACGCTGCTCGTCGTCGGCCCGACCGCAACCGATGAAGACGCGGAAGAAGCGGTAGAGGCCGCGCTTTCGACCGTCGACAGCGAATTCGGCCGCACGACCGACCCGGTGCGCATGTACATGCGCGAAATGGGCCTGTTCGAGCTGCTCACACGTGAAGGTGAGATCGAAATTGCCAAGCGCATCGAAGGCGGTCGCCAGGCGATGATGATGGCGATCTCGGCGTTGCCGTCGAGCATGTCCGACATCCTGGCCTATGGCGACAAGATCGCCGCCGGCGAGATGGGCATCGCCGAAGTCGTTGACGGCTTCATCGTCGCCGGCGAAGCCGATGACTACGTGGCCGAAGAAGACGTTGACTCCTTCGACGACGATGACGAAGACGACGACGACGGCAAGAGCGCCGGCCGCGCGATGACGCGCCGCCTGGAAGAAATGAAAGTCGCCGCCCTCGCCCGTTTCGCGAACATGCGCGAGTGCTTCGAGGCGCTGCACAAGGCCTATGACAAAACCGGCTACGGCTCGCCCGCTTATCTGAAGGCGCAAGAAGCGCTGAGCAATCAGATCATGACGATCCGGTTCACCGTGAAGACGGCCGACAAACTGTGCGACGCCCTGCGCGCGCAGGTGGACGGCGTTCGCCGCCACGAGCGCGAAATCCGCAAGATCGCAGTCGACAAATGCGGCATGCCGCAGCAGCGTTTCATCGAGCAATTTCCGCCGAACGCGATGAACCTCGGCTGGGTGACCTCGGAAGTCGCCAGCGGCAAGCCTTACAGCGCCGCGCTCGGCCGCTACGCCCCAGCGATTCAGGAGCTGCAAGGCAAGCTGGTTGATTTGCAAGCGCGTGTGGTGATTCCGCTGAGCGAGCTGAAGGCCATCGGCAAGAAGATGAACGAAGGCGAGCGCGCCTCGCTCGAAGCCAAGAAAGAGATGATCGAGGCCAACTTGCGGCTCGTGATCTCGATCGCCAAGAAGTACACCAACCGCGGCATGCAGTTCCTGGATTTGATCCAGGAAGGCAACGTCGGCCTGATGAAGGCGGTGGAGAAGTTCGAATACCGCCGCGGCTTCAAGTTCTCGACCTATGCGACGTGGTGGATTCGCCAGTCGATCACCCGCGCCATCGCCGACCAAGCGCGCACGATCCGCGTGCCGGTTCACATGATCGAGATGATCAACAAGATGAACCGCGTGAGCCGGGCGCACTTGCAGGAATTCGGCTTCGAGCCGAACGCCGCGATGATTGCCGAGAAGCTCGATATTCCTGAGCTCAAAGTGCGCCAGATGATGAAGATCGCCAAGGAGCCGATCTCGATGGAAGCGCCGGTTGGCGACGAGGGCGACACGACGCTGGGCGACTTCATCGAAGACAACCACAACGTCGCGCCGATGGAAGCGGCCATGCAAGCGGGCCTCCGCGCCGTGGTCAGCGAACTGCTCGACGGCTTGACGCCGCGCGAAGCCAAAGTGCTGCGCATGCGCTTCGGCATCGACATGAGCAACGACCACACGCTCGAAGAAGTCGGCCGCCAGTTTGACGTGACGCGCGAGCGCATCCGCCAGATCGAAGCCAAGGCGATGCGGAAGCTCAAGCACCCGCGCAGCGCCGACAAGCTGCGCACTTACGCCGAGAGCATGTAACGCTCGAAGCGGTTCCCGCGAGAGCGGGACTACACGGCGTCGGGCCAGCGTCCGACGCCGTTTTGCGTTCTGCGCCCTCGGGGCCGAACGCGGCACCGCGCGAGACTTCCCCGCGATGAGGCGCTCGCATTCCCGGGCGCCACATATCGCCTGGAGACCGCGATGCCCGCGCATGCAAAACCTGCCCCCAACGCTTTTTCGACCAAGTCCATCGCGCTGCTCAGCGCATCGGCCTTCACCCTCACGCTGCTCAGTGCCTGTGGCGATACCGCCAAGCTCCAAAGCCCCGAGAGCTTCGGACCTGCACCCGCCTTGCCCCAGCCGAAGAGCGCGCTGATCCCGACTGTGCACATCGCCCCCGCCAAGGGCTGGGCAGATGGCGCCATGCCGCAAGCGGCGCCTGACACGCGCGTCGCTCCGTTCGCGAGCGGCCTTGATCACCCGCGCTGGCTCTACCTGCTGCCGAATGGCGACGTGCTTGTGGCTGAGACGAATGCGCCGCCGAAGCCTGATGACGGCAAAGGCATCAAAGGCTGGGTCATGGGCTTGGTGATGAAGCGCGCCGGCGCTGGCGTGCCCAGCCCGAATCGCATCACGCTGCTGCGCGACACCGATGGCGACGGCATCGCTGACGTGCGCTCAACGCTGCTCGAAGGCCTCAACTCGCCGTTCGGCATGGCCTTGATCGGCAATACGCTGTTCGTTGCCGACTCCGACGCCGTGCTCAGCTTTCCCTACAAAGCCGGCGACACGAAGATCACCGCCGCTGCAACCCAACTCACCGCCCTGCCTGGCGGCCCGATCAACCACCACTGGACGAAAAACCTGATTGCCGATCCGACCGGGTCGAAGCTTTATGTGACGGTGGGCTCGAACAGCAATGTCGCCGAGCGCGGCATGGCGGCCGAAGCAGGCCGCGCGGCGATTTGGGAGGTGGACGTGAAGTCAGGCGAGCACCGCGTCTTTGCGACCGGCTTGCGCAACCCGAACGGCCTCGCGTGGGAGCCCGCCACGAAGGCGCTCTGGACGGCCGTGAACGAGCGCGACGAGATCGGCAACGACCTCGTGCCCGACTACATCACCTCGGTGAAAGACGGCGGCTTCTACGGCTGGCCGTACAGCTATTACGGCCAGCATGTGGATGAGCGCGTGAAGCCGCAGCAGCCCGACCTCGTCGCCAAAGCCCTCGCGCCCGACTACGCGCTCGGCGCCCACACCGCATCGCTCGGCCTGGCGTCGTCGGCAGGCACGAGCCTGCCTGCTGCCTATGCGCAAGGCATGTTCATCGGCCAGCACGGCTCGTGGAACCGCAAGCCAGCCAGCGGCTACAAGGTCATCTTCGTGCCCTTCGCCGCCGGCAAGCCCGCCGGCCCGCCGGTGGATGTGCTCACCGGCTTCTTGAGCCCCAATGGCGATGCTTACGGCAGGCCGGTTGGCGTGGCACTCGACGCCCGCGGCGCGCTGCTGGTGGCCGACGACGTGGGCAACGCGATTTGGCGCGTCAGCGCAGCGCCGAAGATGGCATCGGCCAAATAACGCGTCACGCCACCCAGGACGGCGGCATCTCGCCTCGCCGCGGCTGGTGCTTCGCGGCGTCGCGCAGCACGGCGCTGGCGAGTTTGCCCTCGAGCACCAGCGATTGCAGTGCGGCCAGCACCACTTGCGCGGCATCGACCTCAAAGAAGCGGCGGAGCTTCGGCCGCGTGTCGCTGCGGCCGAAGCCATCCGTGCCGAGAGTGACGAAGCGGGCCGGCACGTATTCGGCGATCAGCTGGGGCCACGCGCGGATGTAGTCGGTGGCGGCAATCACCGGCGCATCGCCGGCGAGCAAGCTGGCGACGTGGCTGCTGCGTGGCGCGTCCAGCGGCTCCAAGCGGTCGAGCCGCTGGGCTTCGCGCGCGTCTCGCGCGAGCTCGCTGAAACTGGTGACGCTGTAGACATCGCTGCCAATGCCGTGCGCGCTCGCGAGTTGCTGCGCTGCGGCAAGCACCTCGCGCAGGATGGTGCCCGAGCCGAGCAATCGCACGCGCAGCGGCGCATAGGGCAAGACGCGCTCTATGCAGTACATGCCGCGCAGCAAATCGGCCTCGGCGCCCACTGCCAGCGAAGGCTGCGCGTAGTTCTCGTTCATCATCACAACGTAGTGAAACTCGTCGCGCTGCTCGACCATCATTCTTTGCATGCCGTGCGCGAGGATCACCGCCAGCTCGCCAGCAAACGCCGGGTCCCAGGCGCGGCAGTTGGGCACCGCGGCTGCAGCGACGAGGCTGGAGCCGTCTTGATGTTGCAAGCCCTCGCCGCTCAAGGTGGTGCGGCCCGCGGTCGCGCCAAACAAGAAGCCGCGGCAGCGTTGGTCGGCGGCCGACCAGATCAAATCGCCGACGCGCTGAAAGCCGAACATCGAGTAGTAGATGTACATCGGCAACATCGGCAAGCCATGCACGCTGTATGAGGTGGCCGCCGCAATCCATGACGACATGGCGCCCGCTTCGTTGATGCCTTCTTCGAGCAGCTGGCCGTCTTGCGTTTCGCGGTAGGTGAGCATCGAGGCCGCGTCTTCGGGCTCGTAAAGCTGGCCCTCGGGCGCGTAGATGCCGATGCGCTTGAAGAGGCTCGCCATGCCGAAGGTGCGCGCCTCGTCGGCCACGATCGGCACGATGCGGGGCCCGAGTTCGGGGTCTTTGAGCAGGCTCGCCAGCATGCGCACAAAGGCCATCGTGGTGGACATCTCTTTGCCATCGGCCTGCAGCGCAAATTCGCCCCAAGCCGCGATCTCGGGCACCGGCACCACCGGGCTTTCGGCGATGCGCTCCGGCAGCGGCCCGCCGAGGGCGGTGCGGCGTGCGCGCAGGTAGCGCATTTCGTCGCTGGCCTCATCGGGGCGCACGAATTTCAGCTCGGCCACGTCAGCATCTGACAGCGGCAGCGCAAAGCGCTTGCGCCAGGCTTTGAGCGCATCAAGATCGAGCTTCTTCGCCATGTGCGAGGTCATGCGCGATTCGCCCACGCCGCCCATGCCGTAGCCCTTTTTCGTTTTCGCAAGGATCACGGTTGGCTGCCCTGCATGCGCCTGCGCTGAGGCGAATGCCGCGTAGAGCTTGCGGAAGTCGTGGCCGCCGCGCTTCAAGCCATCAATCTCGGCTTCGGTCATGTGGGCAACGAGCTGCTGCACCTGCGGGTCGAGTTGGAAAAACTTTTCGATGTTGTAGGCGCCGTCATTCGCGCCAAGCGTTTGGTATTGGCCGTCCACGGTGCGGCTGAGCGCGCGCAGCAGCACGTGCTCGGTGTCGCGGGCGAAGAGCGCATCCCACTCGCTGCCCCACAAGACTTTGATGACGTTCCAGCCGGCGCCGGTGAAGAGCGCTTCGAGCTCTTGGATGATCTGGCCGTTGCCGCGCACCGGGCCGTCAAGCCGCTGCAGGTTGCAGT
>JAYWGR010000132.1:0-18297 GCA_043778145.1 Rhizobacter sp. | reverse complement strand
TTGCTGCCGGCGACGATGGCAACCAGCGGCCGCTTCGGGTTGGCGAGCGCCTTGGTGATGGCATCGATCTCGGCGGCGAGCAGCGGGCCGGCGCAGGCGATGTTGGCGAACTGCGCGATGCCGTAGGTCGAGGCTTCGGCGCGGTGCGCGGTGCCGAAGGCGTCGTGCACGAAGATGTCGCAGAGTGCGGCCATCTTCCGGGCGAGCGCCTCGTCGTTCTTCTTTTCGCCGAGGTTGACGCGGCAGTTCTCAAGCAGCACGAGTTGGCCAGGTTCGACCTCTACGCCGCCCACCCAATCGGCGATCAACGGAACCTCGCGGCCGAGCAACTCGCTCATGCGTGCTGCAACTGGCGCGAGCGAGTCGGCAGGCTTGAAGGCGCCTTCGGTGGGGCGGCCGAGGTGCGAGGTGACCAGCACGGCGGCACCTGCCTTCAAGGCCATCTCGATGCAGGGAATGGAGGCGCGAATGCGCGTGTCTTCGGTGATCTCGCCGGCCTCGTTTTGCGGCACGTTAAGGTCAGCTCGGATGAAGACGCGGCGGCCCGCTACGTTGCCGGCGGCGATCAAATCGGTGAAGCGCAAAACATTCATGGTGGTGGCTGCAGGTGAGAAATTGAAAAGGCGCGGCCCTTACCAGCCGAGCCCCAGGTGAAGCGGCAAGTAGAACGCAAGCCCAGCCAGCAGGGAGCCGAGAACGCCCGGCCGCCAGAGGTACCAAAGTGTCGCTGCGGCTGCAGCGGGCAAGCGAGCGTCGCGCCAATCGGTGATCAAGTGGCCTTGCGTCATGAGGATCTCGGGCACGACCACAGCGGTCAATGCCGCAAGAGGTGCCACGCGCAGCCCGCGCATCAGCCAACCCGGGATCGGCACGGCGCGCTTCGGGAACAAGAAGAAGCCGCGCGTCACGAGGGTGACGAGGGCGAGGCCGAAGATGGTCAGCGCGATCTCCCAGTCGCTTCTCATGGGGCGGCCCGCTTCATTCGGCGCCCCGCATGCGGCGGCTCGCGCGGTCGGCCTGCTCCATCATCACGCCGGCAGCGACGGCCGCGGCAATGGCAACGAGGATGTTCAGCTTGAGCGGCAAGGCATACGTCGCGACTGCGGCGGTGCCGGCGATGATCGCAGCCGTCCAGCTGCTGCGGTCGGTCAACAGGCCATAGGTCAGCCCGAGCATCACCAAGGTGCCGGCAAAGCCGAGGCCCCATGCGGGCGGAATCCAATCTGCGAGAAAGACGCCGGCGATCGACGCCAGTTGCCAGCACAGCCACAAGCTCACCATGCCGCCGATGTAGTAGGGCACCTGGCCGGGTTCGCGCGCTGGCCGCGGGTAAGCGCGCTGAAACATCACCATGTTGAGATCGGCCGCCCAATAGACGAGCGCCACCGCCAAAGGCCGCGGCAAGTGGCCAAAGAAGATGCGCCACTGCGCGCTGTAGATCAGAAAGCGCACGTTCACGCAGAACGCTGCGGCCAGCACCACCCAAGCCGGCGCGCCAGCGGCAAAGAGCGGCAGCGACACGAATTGCGCACTGCCGGCATACACGATCAACGACATCCACAGCGCCAGTGGCACCGACAAGCCGCCCTTGACCATCGCCACACCGGTCACCAATCCCCACGCAGCCATACCGGGTGCGACGGGCAGCATGTCAAGCGCACCGCGGCGGGCATCAGGGTCGTGAAGAAGTGGGCGCAATGAACGCATGGCGCGCATTGTCCTACTGCCGCGGCGCGAATCGCAGCGCTCATGGCGCGCCCAAGCGCAGGCGCTGATGGCGTGCAGTGGCCGGGTATCAGCGGCTCAAGATTCGAGTGATTTCGCGCTGCCAGGCTTGCCGTTGTCAGCCGCTTTGGCGGGTGCTTTCTCACTGGCGGCTTCGCCAGTCTTCGATGAGCCGGACTTGGGCGGCTGCCCCGCCAGCGTGGGCTCGACCGGCTCGATCTTGTTCTCGCGCATGTAGTCGTTCATGTCGCGCCAGCCGGCAAAGACAGCCGCTTTGTCGGCCTTTTTGTTGAGCAAATAGCAATCCTCGATGGCGCGCGCCGCATGGCGGCAGGCGCCGCCAATCGCGCGGCCATCGGCGTCGCGCGCGGCCGCCACCTTCTCTGGCGATTCGATGCCCAGCATGTCGCAACCCGCCAGCAACGTGGCAGCCAGCAAGGCGGCAGCAATCACAAAGGAAGAAGCAGGGCGGCGCGACATGGCAGATCAGAGTTTCTCTGCGTTCTTATCGGCGCCTGCGCCGTCACCTTGAAGCGGAGAAGCGCCCCGCTTGCAGTGCTGTTCAGCGCAACTACGCCGGCATGGGTCGCATGGCCATCAGGCGCGCGACGCGTTCTTCGGTCGATGGGTGCGTTGAGAACATGCCGCGCAGCCCGCCGCCCGACAGCGGGTTGACGATCATCATCTGCGCCGTTTCGGGGTGGCGCTCGGCGGTGTCGAGCGGTATGCCTTGAGCGACGCGGTGAATCTTCTGCAGCGCCGCGGCAAGCGCCTGCGGGTCACCCGAAATTTCGGCGCCACCGCGGTCGGCTTCGAACTCGCGCGCGCGGCTGATCGCCATCTGGATGAGGCTGGCCGCCAGTGGCGCCAGCAGCATCACGAGCAGGCCGACGAGGGGGTTGTGCGGCCGGCCTTCGCTGTCACGCCCACCGAAGAGCATCGCGAAGTTCGCGAGCATCGAGATCGCGCCGGCCATCGTGGCGCTGATCGTGCTGATGAGGATGTCGCGGTGGCGCACGTGCGCGAGCTCGTGGGCCATCACGCCGCGAAGCTCGCGCTCGGTGAGTGCACGCATGATGCCGGTGGTGGCGGCCACGGCCGCATTCGCCGGATTGCGGCCGGTGGCGAAGGCGTTGGGCGCGTCTTCGTTGATCACGTAGACCTTGGGCATCGGCAATTGAGCGCGCTGAGCGAGCTCGCGCACCATCCGATAAAACTGCGGCGCGGAGGTCTCGTCGACCTCCTGCGCGTTGTACATCTTCAGCACCAGCTTGTCGGAAAACCAGTAGCTGAAGAAGTTCATGCCGAGCGCGACGACGAGCGCCAGCATCATCCCGCTCTGGCCACCGAGCAGTGAGCCGATGGCCATGAAGAGGGCCGTGATCGCCGCCATCAAGACGGCCGTTTTCATCAAGTTGAACATCGGGCGGCTTCCTTGAAATCAATTCCCTGTGCCGGCCAAAGATGCGGGCGCAGTGCGGCACCTCAAGTGGCGGCCGGCCCGAGGATAGTGCCGGGCACGATGCCTCGGCCTTGGAGAAACTGCTTTGCCGAGAGGCGTTTACCGCCGGGGCGCTGCAGCTCGGTCAGGCGAAGTGCGGCCTGGCCGCAGGCCACTGTGATGCCCGTGTCGTCGGCGCTGAGCACGGTGCCCGCCGGCCCTTCTCCAGCCAGCACCTCGCCGCGCCAGCACTTGAGCACTTCGCCCGCCAGCACCGTGCTCGCGCCGGGAAATGGGTCGAATGCGCGAAGGCGGCGCTCGATCGTCGTGGCCGTCTCGTGCCAGTCGATGGCCGCTTCGGTCTTCGCGATCTTGTGGGCGTACGTGACGCCTTCGGCAGGTTGCGGCGCGGGCTGCAGGGCGCCTCCGCGAGCGTCGGCCAGAGTGGTGACAATCATGCGGCCGCCGAGCGCTGCGAGGCGGTCATGGAGGCTGCCGGTGGTGTCGATCGGGCTGATCGCGACGGGCTCCGCCGCAAGCATCGCGCCGGTGTCCAGGCCAGCGTCCATTTGCATGATGGTGATGCCTGTCTCGGCGTCACCGGCTTCTATGGCGCGGTGAATGGGCGCCGCGCCGCGCCAGCGTGGAAGCAATGATGCGTGGATGTTGAGGCAGCCGAGCCGCGGCACCGCGAGCACCCAGGCCGGCAGGATCAGGCCGTAGGCGGCAACCACCATGGCGTCAGCCGCCGCAGCGTGAATCTCAGTGGCGGCGAGCGCGGCGTCGTCTGCAAATTTGCCGTCCAGGCGCAGGCTGCGTGGTTGCGCGACCGGCATTCCGTGCGCGGCCGCGTAGGCCTTCACCGGCGAAGCCTGCAGCTGCATGCCGCGGCCTGCGGGGCGATCGGGCTGGGTCAGAACCAGCCCGATTTCATGGCCCGCCGCATCGAGAGATTCAAGTGCGGCGCGCGCAAATTCCGGCGTGCCGGCGAAGATGAGCCTCAAGCGGCGCTCAACTCGGTAGCGCCGGCCCGACCGGAATCAACCGGCCGCTTCATCGCGTGTCTTCTTCAGCATCTTGGTCTTGATGCGGTTGCGCTTGAGTGGGCTCAAGTACTCGACAAACACTTTGCCGAGCAAATGATCCATCTCGTGTTGAACGCAGATCGAAAGCAGGCCGTCGGCATCGAACTCATGCGGCTGGCCGTCGCGGCCGAGCGCTCGCACGCGGACCGTGGCGTGGCGCGCAACCTTGTCGTAGATCGTCGGCACTGAGAGGCAGCCTTCGTCGCTGAAGGTCATCTCGTCGCTGCGTGCAATCAGCTCCGGGTTGATCAGCACGCGCGGCTCGTCGCGAGCGTCGGAGGTGTCAATCACGACCACGCGTTCGTGCACGTCGACTTGCGTTGCGGCGAGGCCCACGCCGTCGGCGTCGTACATGCTCTCGAGCATGTCGTCGACGAGCCGGCGAATGCGGTCATCGACTTCGCGCACGGGTTCAGCCACCTTGTGCAGGCGGGGGTCTGGAAAACGGAGGATGTTGAGCTTGGCCATCGTCGGGGGTTCATTTTGCCGCGGCGCGGTCGAAAAGCAGCTGTAGGACCAGCGCAACGCGAATCGGCGTGAGAGCCTTCACCCGAGCCGCTGCAGTTGGTCACTTTCGTTGCGATATCAAGGGTTTAGGGGCAGAATCTGTGAAATTGATTGAGCATTTTCGCCGATCTCCGATCGGCCTGGCGCCTAGCGGCAGCAAACCATATGGCGCGGCTTTCGAGCAGCGTTTTCCCGAGACTTTGGACATGATCCGTCGCCCTATCCGTACCGCTCGCTTTGCCGCTCCCGCCGCCCGCGCCGCGCTGGCCGTCGCGTTGACCGCGAGCGCGGCCAGCGCACTCGCCGCCGGCGAGTACCCGATCACCCCTCAGCAACGGTCGACCGCGCAGAAGGTCGCGCAAGTTGGCGTTCCATTGTCTGAACTCGCGCCCAACGCGCCCGATTCGCGCACCGTCCAGCCCGGCGACACGCTTTGGGGCATCTCCGGCCTGTTCCTCAAAAGCCCGTGGCGCTGGCCCGAGCTGTGGGGCATGAACCTGGATCAAATTCGCAACCCGCACCTGATCTACCCTGGCCAAGTGCTCTATCTCGACACGTCCAGTGGTCGCGCGCGGCTGCGGCTGGGGCAGGCTGTGGGTGGCGGCGTCAATGGCACCACCAAACTCTCGCCGCGGATTCGTTCGTCCGCGGTTGGTGATGGCGCAATCGCTTCAATCCCGTTCAACCTCATCGAGCCGTTCTTGAACGAGGCGGTGATCTTCCAAACGAATGAGCTCGCGGCTGCGCCACGCATCGTCGCGGCACAAGAAGGGCGCGTCGTGCTGGCGCGGGGTGACCTCGCTTACGTTCGCGGCGAGTTGGGCAAGCAGCGCGACTACCGCATCTTCCGAGCGCCCAAACCCTTGGTCGATCCGACCACGAAAGAAGTGCTCGGCTTCGAAGCCAACTATGTCGGCGCCGCTGAATACGTTCGCCAGGGCGAGACCAGCGTCGATGCCGATGGCAAGACGCAGATCGTGCCCGCCACATTCATGATCACGAGCATTCGCCAAGAAGCCGGAGTCGGTGATCGGCTCGCACTCGTGCCGGCACGCGAGTTCACGAACTACGGCCCGCACGCGCCCGAGGCCCCGCTCGGTGGCCAGATCATCTCGATCTACGGAGACGCCATCACCGCTGGCCAAAACGACATCGTTGCACTCAACCGCGGCGCGGTCGACGGGATGGAGCGCGGTCACGTGCTCGCGCTGTGGAGTGCTGGCGCCAGCGTCATCGATACCACCGATTCGTCGCGAACAGTTGTCAAATTGCCCGACGAGCGTCATGGCGTGTTGTTCGTGTTCCGTGTGTTCGACCGCATGTCGTACGCGCTGATCTTGTCTGTCACGGACCCGGTGAAGGCTGGCGATCGGTTCACCCAGCCCTGAGTTTTGCTGCCCGAGCCTCAGTCTGCCCGCGGCCCGTTGTGATCCCGCGCGACGAACTCGCCGCTTGGCTGCGGCTGCTTGAAACGCCGGGCATTGGCCGCGAATCAGCGCGGCGGCTGCTCGCGGCTTTCGGCTCGCCGCAGGCGGTGATCGAGGCGCCGGCAGCAGCGCGGCGTGAGGTCGTCGCAGCCGGCCCCGCCGCGGCCCTCGAGCGCTCATCAGAAGCGATCGAGGCATTGACCTTGGCCACCGAGGCCTGGCTCGGAGCCGACGTGCCCGAGCAGCGCGCCGTCATCACGCTCGGCGATGCGCGGTATCCGACCGCATTGTTGGAGGCGCCTGATCCACCGGTGCTGTTGTACGCCCAAGGCAACGCCGATTTGCTCCGGGCCGATTCGCTCGCAGTCGTCGGCAGCCGAAATCCCACGCCGCAAGGGCTTGAGAACGCGCGCGCCTTCTCGGCGCACATGAGCCATGCCGGGCTCACGATCGTCTCAGGGTTGGCGCTCGGCATTGACGGTGCTGCGCATCAAGGCGCGCTCGAAGGCGCGGCGTCAACCATCGCGGTTGTCGGCACCGGGCTCGACCGCGTCTACCCGAGCCGGCATCGGGCGCTCGCGCACCGCATCGTCAGTGCGGGTCTCATCGTCAGCGAATATTCGATCGGAACGCCGCCATTGGCGCCGCGATTCCCGCAGCGCAACCGCATCATTGCGGGCCTTGCGCGTGGCACGCTGGTGATCGAGGCCGCGCTGCAATCGGGCTCGTTGATCACCGCGCGCATGGCCAGCGAGGCCGGGCGGGATGTGTTCGCAATACCCGGCTCGATTCACTCACCACAGTCTCGCGGCTGCCACGCGTTGATCAAGCAGGGCGCAAAACTCGTCGAAAGTGGCGACGACGTACTTGATGAGCTGAACGGCGTTTTGTCACGCACGGCGCCGCCGGTATCGACCGTGGCCAGCGTCGCTGCGAACCCACTGCTTGATGCGCTCGGCTTCGATCCGGTTTCGCTTGATGCGCTGTCGGCACGCACCGGCTACACCGCTGCCGAGCTCAACGTCCAGCTGCTCGACCTCGAGCTTGACGGGCACGTTGCGCGGCTTCCCGGTCAATTGTTTCAACGCATCGCGAGGGCGTGAGATCGAGGCTCTTTCCGACGATTTGCGCGTCAGATGCTGAGGTATAGTGAATCCATGTTCGATGTGCTCGTGTACCTGTACGAAAATTACTGGCGGCCCGATGCCTGTCCCGATCACGCGCAGCTGACCCGAAAGTTGTCGTCTGTCGGCTTTGAATCGGACGAGATCCAGGAAGCTTTGTCGTGGCTCGACGGTGTCGCCACGGCTGCTCAGTCGTACGTCGGCGAGCAGGGCGACCGCAGCATGCGTGTGTACTCGCCGGCAGAGCAAGAGCATCTCGGCGAAGAGTCGATCGGCTTCATCAGCTTCCTCGAATCTGCCGGGGTGTTGCCGCCGCCGATGCGCGAAATGGTGATCGATCGCGCGAGCGCGATCCCCGGTGGCCCGATCGATCTCGAAGACCTCAAGATCATCGTGCTGATGGTCTTCTGGAGCTTGGGTGAAGAGCCCGATGCGCTGATCCTCGACGAGCTTTTCGTCGACGTCGAAGATCGTTTGATCCACTGATTGAGTCGCAGTCTGAATCGCTGATCGATCCACTGGCGGCTGCAATGCGCCGCTGAGCGGTCAGATCGTTCAGTTCAGCAGCCGACTTGGATCGCTGTCGAGTTTGGCCATCGCGTTGCGCGTGGCGCGCACGGTGAGCGATTCGTCCTGTGCAGGCACCAGCAAACCGGCCTGCAGGAACGCCGCGAGGCGGTTTTGCTGGAACAGGATGCCGCGCCCTTGTGGCGAAACGAAAAGGCACAACTGCCGGCGCATGCCTTGCCACGCGAGCTGTACTGCCTCGTTGCGATTGCGGTAGTCGAGCATGTACCAGCTGCCCACGTTCAGCTCGCGTGCCCAGGCGAGCATTGCTGGCGTCGGCATCGAACCGCCTTCGCCGACGACCTCGAGCTCGGAGCTTTCATGGCCAGAGAGGTCATGCACCATCGCGTCGTCAATCTCGAGGTCGTCGGCCTCGGGCAGCAGCTCCTCGAGCGTTTCGAGGCGGTTCATCAGCTCTTCGAGGCGCTCGGTGGAGATCGATGCCGTCTTCGCGGTGAAGGCCGCTGCGAGCGAATTGTTCAGGCGCTGAACATGCTCTTCCTGCTTGTCTGCGGGCACGCCCGCATGGCTCATGCCGTCGCGCAGCGTCTTCAGCAGGGGCGGCAATCGGCGAATCACGTCGGCACGTTCTTCGCGCGAAATTTTGGCGCTGGCCGACCAAATCAGATCGGCGGCGGCGCGCTTCATCGTCATCGTCGCTTCGCTCGTGTTGCCCGATTTGACGGCGGCCATCGCGAGCACGTCAGCCCAGACCTGGAACAGGAATTCGCGCACGCCTTCTTGCACCGGCACATCGGCCAGCATCTTGCGCAACTCGATCGTGTATTGCACCGCCAAGGTCTCACGTTGCTCGACCTGCTGCGCGAGCGATACGCCAACGCGGGACGCTTCGTTCTCGTTCTTGAAGTAATGCTCGAGAAACTTTTCGAACTCGATGAGCACCGTCTGAAAGACGCGCCGGCCCGTGTCGGGGTAGGCCTCGACGACCTGAACCACGCGTTTGATCTCACGCTCCAGGATGTCGCCCACGGCGCGGCTCGTCGCATCGAAGCCCATCACGCACGAGCCCATGCGGTCAATCAGGCGGCGCGCCGGATGGTCGATCGTCGCGAAGAAATCCGGCTCGCCGACCGCCACGCGCAGCACCGGCATTTGCAGCCGTGCAAACCAAACGCGCACTGAGGGCGGAATACGCTCCTCGGTCAAGATGCTCTGGAACAGCAGCGCCACGATCTCGATCGTTGCGCGTTCGATCTGCGTCGTTGCGGCCTGTTTGAGTGACTGCTTGCGCTGGTGCAGTTCTTCGAGCAGCGCGTGTCCGCTGACCGGATCGGTCGAGGTGCGGGTGCCGCCACCCGCGGCCAGCCGCCGCACGATGCCTTGTTGTGCTTCCGAGATCGCCGAGTTGAGCCGCGGCGATGCGGCAGGCTGGCTGTGCGCGGTGACGGCGAAATCAGGCAATTGCCGACCGACCAGGCGATTCAGACGGCTCAACACCGCCTCGGCATGATCGGCGCCGCGAGGCAGGTTGCCCGCGCGGGTCATCAGTCTGGTTTCTTCGGCCACGTCATCATGGCCACCTGCAGCGCCGCTCCCGATGCCGGCGCCTGGCGTGAAGCTTGACGGCCCGCCGATTCGGGTCGAGTTGCGACTGCGCCGAATGTAGGGGCGCAGATCGATCTCGGGCATCACATGGCGTTGCATTAGCCAACGGTTGATCTCGTGGTAGCCCTCTTCGGCGAAATGCGCGAGCTCGTCATGCAGCACAGGTTGCAGCTGCCGCCAAGTCTCTAGGCTGAGCGATGCGGCACGCCAGGACGAGGTGGCAATGCGCGCAAGCACGTGAGGCCTCAGCACATCATTCGGATCAAGCTCTTCACGGCGCTCGAGCATGTTGATGCGCGAGCGCAGGTCGGCGAACTCCCACGATGCCTGGTCCATCATCGCCAAGGCCAGGCGCGAGCTCAGGATCTCGTGCTCGATGGTTTCATCGTCGACAAGCGTGAGGTTGGCGGCGCGCGTCGAGGGGGCCGGCAGGTCGCGCGGGGTCGATGCCGACACCATGCCGCTGGTGAGTGAGCCGCGCAACATGGTCACCATGTTGCTGAGCCAAAACGGGCCGGCCTTTTGGATATCGAGAAAGGCTTCGCGGCGGCGCATCACGAGTGCAGGCTCAGCGACTTGGCTGACCAGATTGCGTGTTGCTTGCTCGACAGCCTGGACGATCACAGGCATGCCGGCGATCAGCCCTTCCGCGTAGGACCGCCGCGCCTGCTGGGCCAGGGCCGTCGGGTTAGCGGGGGTCGGCATGGGTAAAAGTCGGGGTATCGCTTCGGGAAAAAAGACGCTTTGACTCTACACCACCGCCCCGGCGTTGGGATCGTCCGGATCGGTTTCCTTGGACGCCGTCGGCTTGATCAAGTCTTCGCGTTTGACACCCAGCCACATCGCGATCGCCGCAGCCACGAACACCGACGAGTAGATGCCGAAGAGGATGCCGATCGTGAGCGCCAGCGCGAACTCGTGCAGCGTGGGGCCGCCGAAGAAGAACATCGACAGCACCATCATCTGCGTGGAGCCGTGGGTGATGATCGTGCGGCTCATCGTGCTGGTGATCGCGTGATCGATCACCTCGTGCGTGTTCATCTTTCGGAAGCGCCGGAAGGCCTCGCGGATTCGGTCGAAGATGACGACCGACTCGTTCACCGAGTAGCCCAGCACCGCCAGCACCGCAGCCAGCACCGTGAGGTTGAACTCCCACTGAAAGAACGCGAAGAAGCCGAGGATGATGATGACGTCGTGCAGGTTGGCGATGATCGCCGCCACTGCGTACTTCCACTCGAAGCGGATGGCGAGATAGACCACAATGCCCGCAATCACGAAGAACAGCGCCTTGGCGCCATCGATCGCGAGTTCTTGCCCGACCTGTGGGCCAACGAACTCATTGCGCTGCAGCTTGACCGGCTCGGCAGCACCCGAAACGCCGGACGCGCAAACCGGCCGCGTCAGCACCTCGCCCTTATCAGTCGTGACATGCTGCGTCGAGACCGTGCCGCTCTCGGCCTTGCACAGCTCACCAAATACGCGCGCCACCAAATCGACTTGGGCGACGTTTGCGATGGCGGGCAGGCGGATCAACACATCGCGCGCGCTGCCGAAGTTCTGTACCTGGATGTCGCCGTACTTCAGGCTTTCGACCGTGGTGCGCACCTTGGGCACATCGGCCACTTGCGCGTACTCGGCTTCGATCAGCGTGCCGCCAGTGAACTCGGTCGAGAAGTGCAGGCCGCGTGTGACGAGGAAGAACACCGCTGCGAGAAACGTCAGCAGCGAGATGAGGTTGAACACCAGCGCATGCCGCATGAACGGGATGTCGCGCTGGATGCGAAAGAATTCCATGGTCTTGTCCTGTGTGCCGTGGGCGCCTGTCGGCGATTGGGCTGCGTGTTGAGGCGCGGATTAAGTTTCGGCGGGTAGGCCAGCCGTGCCTGCATCTGGCTTCCAGACCTGACCAATCGCCAGGCTCTTGAGCTTCTTCTGGCGCCCGTACCAAAGGTTCACCAGGCCACGCGAGAACATCACCGCCGAGAACATCGAGGTCAAGATGCCGAGGCAATGCACAACGGCAAAGCCCTTCACCGGCCCGGAACCAAACGCCAGCAGCGCCACGCCTGCAATCAGCGTGGTGACGTTGGAGTCGAGAATGGTGGCGAAGGCGCGCTCATAACCGGTGTGGATGGCGACTTGCGGTGACGCCCCGGCGCGCAATTCTTCGCGTATCCGTTCGTTGATCAGCACGTTGGCATCAATGGCCATGCCGAGTGTCAGCGCGATCGCGGCAATACCAGGCAGTGAGAGCGTGGCCTGCAGCATCGACAGCATCGCCAGCAATAGCAGCAAGTTGAAGCCGAGGGCCAGCGTGGAGATCACGCCAAACAAGCGGTAGTAGACGCACATGAACAGCGCAATCGCCGCAAAACCGAAGACCACGCTGTGGAAGCCCTTGGTGATGTTCTCAGCGCCCAAGCTTGGGCCGATCGTCTTCTCTTCGATGATGTCCATCGGCGCAGCGAGCGAGCCGGCGCGCAGCAGCAGTGCTTGATCAGCAGCCTCGGCCGGCGTGAAGCGGCCGGTGATCTGAATGCGGCTGCCGAGTTCGGAGTTGATGCGCGGCGCGGTCACGATCTCGCCTTTGCCCTTCTCGAACAGGATGATCGCCATGCGCTTGCCGATGTTTTCGCGAGAAACATCTTTGATCGCGCGTGCGCCTTTGGCGTCGAGCGCCAGGTGCACGACCGGTTCTTGCGTCTGGCCGTCGAAGCCGGGTTGCGCATCCGTCAGGTTGTCGCCGGTCAGAACGACTTGGCGCTTCACGACGAGGCCGGAGCCGTCGCGGTCGGAGAAGCGCTCGCTGCCGAAGGGCACTGGGCCAACGCCGGTTGCGCCCGCCACAGCTTCGGCGCTGTCGTCGACCATGCGCAGCTCGAGCGTGGCGGTGCGGCCGATGATGTCCTTGGCCTTCGCGGTGTCTTGAACGCCGGGGAGCTGCACGACGACGCGGTCAGCGCCTTGCTGCTGAATCACGGGTTCGCTCACGCCGAGTTCATTGACGCGGTTGTGCAGCGTCGTGATGTTCTGCGTGATGGCGGTATCTTGCACGCGGCGCGTGGCCTCAGTCTTCATCACGCCAGCGAGCCGGAAGTCGCTGCCGTCGGCCGAATCAGCCCAGGTCAGGTCGGGGAGTTGGTCTTGCAGCAGGTTGCGCGCGGCGATCATCGCCTCGCGGTCACGAAAGCGCACCTCGACGTTGGTGCCATCACGCGAGATGCCGGCGTGGCGAATGTTCTTGTCGCGCAGCAAGGTGCGCATGTCGCCGGTGAGTGCTTCGGCGCGCTTGGTCAGTGCCGACTTCATGTCGACCTGCATCAGAAAGTAGACGCCGCCGCGCAGGTCGAGGCCCAGGAACATCGGCAGCGCATGCAGCGAGGTGAGCCAGTGCGGCGAGCGCGACAGCAGGTTCAACGCGACGATGTAGCTCGGGTTCGCAGGGTCTGGGTTCAACGCGGCGGTGATCGCGTCTTTGGCCTTGCGCTGGCTGTCGAGGTCGCCAAAGCGGGCCTTGACCGACGCGCCTTCGAACTGCACGAAATCAGGTTTTAGCTTTGCCGCGCTGAGAATCTGCTCAACGCGCGGCGCCATGGCTGCATCGAGCTTCAGTGTTGCCTTGCCGCTGCTCACCTGCACCGCAGGTGCTTCGCCGAAGAAGTTCGGCAGCGTGTAGATCAGGCCGACGATCAACGCGATCACGAGGATCGCGTAGCGCCACATGGGATAGCGGTTCATGCGGTGTTCCTCCGGGGCGGGCCCCGTTGCGGCGCGCCGCAGTCGGCGCGCGGCGTTTTATTTGTAGGTGCCTTTGGGCAGGACCTGGATCACGGCGTTTCGCTGAACTTGAATCTCGACGCCGCTTGCGATTTCGATGTGCATGAAGCTCTCGCCGAGCTTCGAAACTTTGCCAAGCATGCCGCCTGAGGTGACGACTTCATCGCCCTTGGCAAGCGCATCGATCATGGCTTTGGCCTCTTTCTGCCGCTTCATCTGTGGGCGGATCATCACGAAGTAGAGCACCACGAACATCAGCACCAGCGGCAGCATCGTGCCCAAGTTGCCGAACATCGATTCGGTGCCCGTGGCGGCAGGCGCGGCCTGTGCAAAAGCGTCTGAAATGAACACGGAAAATCCCTCGGGTAATGCGTGGCACGGCGTGGCAAGTTGCCCGCAAGAAATGCTGTCAGCAAAGCCGATCGATTGTATGCGTCGGGTTCAGGCCATTCGCATGTCGGAAATCGGCGCCGTGACGAGCCGCAGCAGCGTGATTTCAGAAGGTGCGCCGAGCCTTTTCGGTGGCCCCCAATAGCCCGTGCCGCGGCTCGTGTAGACCCAGAGAGAGCGCAGCTGATGCAGGCCCGCGGTGAACGGTTGCTGCATCCGCACGAAGAGGTTCCAAGGCAGGAACTGGCCGCCATGCGTGTGGCCCGAGAGCTGCAAGTCGAAGCCAGCTTTCTCGGCGGCCTCGGCGCTGCGCGGCTGGTGTGCGAGCAGCACGCGCACGCCGGCATGGGCTGGCGCGCCCATCATCGCCGCCACGGGATCGCTGCGGTGGGCAGGCTCGAAGTGATGCGCGCTGTAGTCGGTCACGCCTGCGAGCACGACAGTGCCTTCGCCGTGCGAGAGCAACCGGTGCTCGTTCATCAGCACAGTGAGCCCGAGACGCCGCAGTTCGGCCACCCACGCCGATGCGCCCGAGTAGTACTCGTGATTGCCGGTGACGAAGAAGCTGCCGTGTCGCGCGCTCAGCGCGGCCAGCGGCGCCACATGAGCGCCAAGCTCACGCACCGAGCCGTCGACGAGGTCACCGGTCACCGCGACGACGTCGGCACCGAGGCGGTTCACCGCCTGCACGATGCGCTCAAGGTAGGGGCGCTTGATGGTTGGGCCGATGTGGATGTCGCTGATCTGCGCAATTCGAAAGCCGTGCAGCGCCGCGGGCAGCCCGGCGATGGGCACGTCAACCGCCACCACGGCCGCCACGCGGCGCGCGTTGAAGAAGCCGAATGCGGTGGCGATCACGGCAAGCAGCGGCACGGCCGCCGCGCTCCATTCGGCCGCTGGCATCGCCTGCACAGCCGTGGTCGCCGGGGCGATCCAGCTCACCAGCGTCAACAGCAAAAGCGAAGCGTCGCGCAACAGCGTGAGCACCAGCAGTGACGAGAACCAACCCATCGCCAAGGCGCCGGCCCAGGCCGCGCGGTCAGACCACGGCTGGGTGCGGATGCGGCGCGCCAGCAGCGTCATCGGCATCAGCGCGGCCGAGGCTGAGAGCGCTACGGCCAACGCGCCCGAAAGCCATTGCGGCCCGGGCAGCGACGGCGCAATGCGCCAACCAATGTAGAAGTGAAGCAGTGCGGAAACGATGAACAGCGGCATGGGCCCGACGCGTGACTGCGCAAACGTGCGCCCAGCTCATGTGGGCGCGGCACTGCCGAGTTCAATGCTGCGCTGGTTGCCGGGCCGGTTGCCGCGCTTCTTGTCGCAAGCTCACTTCTCGACGAACGCCCGCTCGATCACATAGTGCCCCGCGCGGCCAACGCCTGGCGAGATCGCGAAGCCTCGCGCATCGAGCACGACGCGCAAATCCGCCAGCATCGCCGGGCCGCCGCAGATCATGGCGCGGTCGTGTTCAGGGTTCAGCTGCGGCAGGCCGACATCGCTGCACAGCTTGCCGTTCTCGATCAACGTCGTGAGGCGCCCTTGATTGCGGAAGGCCTCGCGCGTCACCGTGGGGTAATAGACCAGCTTTTCGCGGACTTGCTCGCCGAGGTAGTCGTGCTTGGGCAATTCGTCGGCGATGAACTCGGCGTACGCCAGCTCGCTGCCCACGCGCACACCGTGCACCAGCACGACCTTCTCGAAGCGCTCGTAGGTGTCCGGGTCGCGAATGATGCTCATGAACGGCGCCAGGCCCGTGCCGGTCGAGAAAAGGTAGAGGTTCTTGCCGGGCAGCAGATCGGAGAGCACCAGCGTGCCGGTCGGTTTGCGGCCGATCAAGACCTTGTCGCCGACCTTCAAATGCTGCAGCCGGGAAGTCAACGGCCCGTTCTCGACCTTGATGCTGAAGAACTCGAGCGACTCTTCATAGTGGGCGCTGGCGATGCTGTAGGCGCGCATCAGCGGCTTGCCGTCGACCTCGAGCCCGACCATCACGAAATGCCCGCTCTCGAACCGCAAGCTGGCCGCACGCGTGCAGGTGAAAGTGAACAGCGTGTCGTTCCAGTGGTGCACGCTGAGGACTGTTTCGGTATCAAAGGCCGCCATGGAGATGTGTTCCGGGTGATAGAGATGAGCAGGAGATCGGCTGGGGCGTGCCCCGGCGAGTGCCGCTATTTTCCTTCGAACGGCGAGATAGCATCGGTCCACCATGGCCGCACCACCCGAGCGCGCGCAGCGCGGCATTCAGAGCATCGAGGTCGGCACGCGGCTCTTGGTCGCCCTCGTTCACCACGGCGCGCCGATGGCGCTGAAAGATCTCGCACGTGAAGCCGGCATGGCCGCGGCCAAGGCGCACCCTTATCTCGTCAGCTTCGGCCGGGCCGATCTGATCGACCAAGACGCCGCCAGCGGCCGCTATTTCCTCGGGCCGCTCGCCAGGCAAATCGGCCTGATCAGCTTGCAGCAAGCGAGCCCCGTGCAGGTGGCCACGCCGCTTGCCGCGGAGCTGGCGCAGCGCGTTGGCCACACGGTGGCGCTGGCGGTTTGGGGCGCGCGCGGCGCGACGATCGTGCGCGTGGAAGAGTCGCCCGCAGCCGTGCACGTGAACATGCGCCACGGCACGGTGTTCTCGCTCACCAACACGGCGTCAGGCAGGCTCTTCGGTGCCTACCTCGATGCCGGCACGGTGCGCGCCATGCTGGACGCCGAGCGCCGCCGGCAATCGGCGGACTGCCAAGATCAAGCCGGCATGCCGCCCGCTCAGCCATTGCCCGAGTGGGCCGAGTTCGAGCGCCAGCTCGCCCAAGTGCGCGCTGAAGGTTTGAGCCGCTCCGAAGGTGAGGTCATTCCCGGCGTCAACGCCATGGCCGCGCCTGTGTTCGATCACACCGGCGCGGTCGTGCTGAGCCTCACCGCCATCGGCCCTGCGGCCGTGTTCGACACCGCCGCCAGCGGCGCGCTCGCCCAGGCCTTGCGCGACTGTGCGCAACAGGCCTCGCAACGCCTCGGCGCCTTGCCGCAATCACCACGCTCGCCGCCGGCCGAAGCAAGCACGCCCAGAATCAAAGCACCACTCGCGAGGCCCACACCATGAACGCCACCACGAACGCACAGCTCAGTGATTTCGGCTTGATCGGTTTGGCCGTGATGGGCCAGAACCTGGTGCTCAACGTGGAGAGTCGCGGCTTCCAAGTCAGCGTCTACAACCGCACTGCGGCCACGACCGATGCTTTCATCGCCGCGCACCCGGGCTTGAAGCTCGTGCCATCGCACACGCTCGAAGACTTCGTGCAGAGTCTGGCGCGGCCACGCAAGATTCAGATCATGGTCAAGGCGGGCGCGGCAGTCGATGCGGTGATTGAGCAACTCATCCCGCTGCTGGCGCATGACGACATCATCATCGACGGCGGCAACAGCCTTTTCACCGACACCGAGCGCCGCGATGCCTACCTCAGCACCAAAGGCCTGCGTTTCATTGGCGCCGGCGTGTCAGGCGGCGAAGAAGGCGCGCGCAAAGGCCCCGCCATCATGCCCGGCGGCCCGGCCTCGACCTGGGATGTCATGCGCCCGATCTTCGAGAGCATTGCCGCCAAGGTCGACGGCCAGCCGTGCGTGATTCACATCGGCCCGGGCGGCGCAGGCCACTACGTGAAGATGATCCACAACGGCATCGAGTACGGCGACATGCAGCTGATCTGCGAGGCCTATGCCTTGTTTCAAGCGGCCGGGTTCAGCGCTGCGGAGATGGCCAAAGTCTTCAACGACTGGAATGAAGGCGATCTGCAAAGCTACCTCATTCAAATCACCGGCAAAGCGCTCGAACAGATCGACCCCGAAACCGGCCGCCCGCTGGTTGATGTGATCCTCGACAAAGCCGGCCAAAAAGGCACCGGCCAATGGACGCTGATCAACGCCGCCGAAAACGCCGTGGTGATCAGCACCATCAACGCCGCGGTCGAAGCGCGCGTGCTCTCCTCACAAAAGGCGCAGCGCGTTGCCGCCAGCCGCGAGCTGCAAGGCCCAACGCCTGCGATCGCCTGGCCCAAAGCCGAGCTGATCGCCAAGGTGCATGACGCGCTCTACGCCTCCAAAGTCATCAGCTACGCGCAAGGCTTCGACCTCATCAAAACCATGGGCGACAAAAAACAATGGGGGCTCGACCTCGGCGGCATCGCCTCCATCTGGCGTGGCGGCTGCATCATTCGAGCGCGGTTTTTGAACCGCATCACCGAGGCCTTCCGAGTCGACCCGAAGCTTGCCAACCTGGTGCTCGCGCCGTTCTTCAAAGAGCTGCTCAACGCGAGCCAGCAAAACTGGCGCGAGGTGGTGGCTCTTGCGGTGAGCCAGGGTATTCCGGTGCCCGCCTTCAGCGCGTCACTCGGCTACTACGACAGCTGCCGCAGCGCCCGCTTATCCGCCAACCTGTTGCAGGCGCAGCGCGATTTCTTCGGTGCGCACACTTACGAGCGCATCGACAAGCCCGCGGGTGAGTTCTTTCACACCGCCTGGCCTGAGGTGATCGGCTGAAGCTTCAGCGCATGGCGGCCGGCTTGCGTCCCTGACTCTCGCCCTGGGCGAAAGGTCTCAAGGTCTGCGCGATTTGCGCCGAGAACTGAGCAGCGACGCTTTCAACCGACCGGAGTAACTTGGGGCCGCTCATCGACGGCGCCGGTTCAGTGGCGCCGATTGAG
>JAYWGR010000131.1:0-52193 GCA_043778145.1 Rhizobacter sp. | reverse complement strand
TGAAAGGCCAAAAATTCCACAGCTTCCCGGCCGTGAACACGCTGTTCAACGCGATGGCCCACCACCCCGAATTCGACACCGTGAACTGGCGCAGTTTGGTGATCTCGGTGGGCGGCGGCATGGCGGTGCAAAGCGCCACGGCCAAGCTTTGGCTCGAGAAAACGGGCTGCCCGATCGTCGAGGGTTATGGCCTCTCCGAGACCTCGCCATCGGCCACCTGCAATCCCGTCAACAACACCGCCTACAACGGCAGCATTGGCTTGCCGTTGCCCAACACCGAGCTCAAGTTGCTCGATGACGATGGCAACGAGGTGGCCCCGGGCGCACCGGGCGAGATCGCGATCCGCGGGCCGCAGGTGATGGCCGGCTACTGGCAGCGCGACGATGAAACCGCCAAGGTCATGACGGCCGACGGCTTCTTCCGCAGCGGCGACATCGGCGTGGTCGATGAGCGCGGTTATTTCAAGGTCGTCGACCGCAAGAAGGACATGATTCTCGTCAGTGGCTTCAACGTCTATCCGAATGAAGTTGAAGACGTGGTGTCGCAGATGCCGGGCGTGCTCGAATGCGCCGCCATTGGCGTGCCCGATGCGAAGGCCGGCGAGGCCGTGAAGCTGATCTTGGTCAAGCGCGATCAGGCCATCACCGAAGCGCAGGTGCGCGCCTATTGCGAAGCCAACATGACCGGCTACAAGCGGCCGCGGGTGATCGAGTTCCGTACCGAGCTGCCGAAGTCGCCCGTCGGCAAGATCCTCCGGCGCGAACTGCGCGACAAAACCGCGTGACGCGGCAAAAGGTAGGACCCTGCCGACACATCGGCGTCGGGTTGGACGACTGACGCCGCGGGCGCGGTGGGCGAACATGTGGCTTGTCCATTCGAGGAGGCACCATGATGTATTCCAGCTCATCCCCCATCGCCACCAGCGGCAACGTGATCGACCGCGCCGCCGATTCGGCTGACGAAGTGTTGCGCGCCACGCAACGTGCTGCCGATGCAGCGCTCGACAAAGTCTCCGAGAAGATCCACGGCCTGCGCGATACCGCTTCGCCCGTGGTGGACCGCATCACCGCGCCGTTCGATGCGGCCTCCAACTTCACGCAAGAAGCACCGCTGAAGTCGTTGCTGATTGCGGCGGCTGCGGGTGCCGTTTTGATGGCCGTTTTCAGCTTGATCACCCGGGCTGGTCACGCCGATTGAGCTCGGCTTGAGTCGACGCTCGCCTGCGCGTTGACCCGCAAGCCAGCTGATACATTCCCGCACGGCCGCGCCCACGCGACGGCCTTTGCAACGAGGCATCGGGGACGCATCAGCGGTGATTTGGGTGAAGACGGACGCGGAGCGAATCGAACATCTCGCGCATGCATTTGCGCGCATGGCCGCGCATTCGCATAGCGCCATCCCTGCCGCTTTGCAACGGTGGCTCAGCCGTTGAGCCACCTCCTTCTTGGCGGTGAATCGGGTCGCGCCGGCCTTGTTGCCATCGTCAGTGCGATGCGCGAAGAGCTCTGCGCTTTGCTGCCGATGTTGGCACCAGTGCGCACCGTCGAGATCGGTGGCCGGCAGCTCTACATCGGCGAGCTGCAAGGCCGAGAGGTGATTCTGGTGCTGTCGGGCATTGGCAAGGTGGCTGCGGCCACCACCGCGACCTTGCTCATCCAAACCTTCAATGCTTCGGCGCTCGTGTTTACGGGCGTTGCTGGCGGCCTGCATGCGGATGTGTCGGTGGGCGATGTGGTGATCGCCCATCAACTGCTCCAGCACGACATGGACGCCTCGCCGATCTTCCCGCGCTTCGAGGTGCCGCTGACCGGCCGCTCGCATTTCGATGCATCGCCCGCCCTCGGCGCAAGCCTGGCGGCCGCGGCGCAGCGTTGCTTGGGCGCGGGCGCGGGTTTCGTCGGCTCGCCCGAACTCGCAGCCTTCGGCATTCATGCGCCGCGCGTGCACCGAGGCTTGATCGTCAGCGGTGACCGTTTCGTGTCGACCTCGACCGAGAGCGCCGCACTGCGCGGCTTGCTGCCCGCGGCCTTGGCGGTCGAGATGGAAGGCGCGGCGCTCGCGCAAGTCTGCTTTGATTTCGACCGGCCTTTCGCCGTGCTGCGCACCATCTCTGACCGCGCCGATGACCACGCCACCGTCGACTTCCAAGCCTTCATCGCCGACGTGGCCAGCGCCTACACGCGCGCCATCGTGCTCGATTGGCTCGCCGCCTCGGCATGAAAGCACTCTCGTGGTTGTGGCGGCTCGCGCGCCGCGTCTTGCTGGTGGTTGCCGCGGTCGTGATGTTCATCGAGGAATGGGGTTGGCAGCCGCTCACGGCGTGGGCCGCGCGCATCGCACGCTGGCCGCCGCTGGCTTGGCTGGAGGGTTTGATCCGCCGGGCGCCGCCGCGGCTCGCGTTGGCGCTCTTCCTCGTGCCGGCGGTGATGCTGTTCCCGATCAAGCTGCTTGCGCTGTGGTTGATCGACCAGGGCCGCGTCGGCCTGGGCGTTGCCGTGATCGTGGCGGCCAAGCTGATCGGCACGGCAGTGGCTGGCCGGCTTTTCATGCTGGTTGAGCCGCAGCTGATGCAGTTCGCCTGGTTCGTCACTGCGCTGACTTGGTGGCGCGCCACCAAGGCCCGCGTGCACGGCGCGTTGGCGTCTTCGCCCACATGGCGCACGATGCGCGCTCAATTGACCCGCTGGCGCGCCGCGTGGCGCGCGCGCTGGCAACGCCTTAGAAACTGAACCTGCCATGCCCGCCCGCTTCTACATCGATGCCCCGTTGATTGCCCCGGCGAACCCGGCCGACCCCCTGCGCTTGCCGAGTGGCCCGGCTCGCCATGTGCAAGTGCTGCGCATGCAACCCGGCGACGCGCTGACCTTGTTCGATGGCTCTGGCGGCGAATGGGCTGCGCAAGTCGTGCGCATGGGCCGCAGCGATGTTGATGTGCAACTCGCAGCGCATGACCCGGTCGACCGCGAGCTCGGCCAGCACATCACGATCGCGCTCGGCATGCCGGCCAATGAGCGCATGGATGCGCTGGTCGAGAAGGCCACTGAGCTTGGCGTTGCGCGCATTCAGCCTTTGGTCTGCGAGCGTTCGGTGCTGCGGCTCTCGGGCGAGCGCGCCATCAAGAAGGTGGCGCATTGGCAAGGCGTTGCGGTGGCCGCATGCGAGCAGAGCGGCCGCACACGCGTGCCGGTGATCGCGCCGATTCGCTCGCTGGCTGAATGGCTCGCGTCGCTGAGCGAGGTTGGCGACGTTGGCGACGTTGGCGACGTTGCCGGTGCTCCCGCCGCCACCGTCCATGAGCGCCGATGGGTGATGAGCCTGCGCGACGCGGGCACCGCGCCAACGCAGGCAAGCGATGCCAGCCTCGTCTGCCTGAGCGGCCCCGAAGGCGGCTTGAGCGAAGCGGAAGAGTGCGCCGCATTCGCCAAGGGCTTCGCGCCCGTCTCGCTCGGGCCGCGTGTGCTGCGGGCCGACACGGCGCCGGTTGCGCTGCTGGCCTACCTCGCGATCGGCCGCAACTTCAAGGCCTGATCCTGGAAATGGCAGTTGACCGCTCACCTCCGCTGGCTAAGCCGCATGGTCTTTGACATTGGCGCTCACGACCTGGCTCACCTGTTGGGTGAGAACGCTGCGCACCCGAGCGGACCGCGCTGCGGCGCGCTGGCAGCGTTGCTCCTCGTTGCGGGCACGGGCCCGCGGTCTCGTTGTGCCTTGCCAGCGCACCGCATCACGGCCCGGTCGGGCGCGTTCAACGGCCGTTTCTAGCCTGATGCTGGCGCGTGAGGCGGCGCGAGTCGTCAGCGCGCGGGCTTGTCGCGGGCCGATCCAGCGACGAGGTCGAAGCGGAACAGCCGGCACTCGATCGGGCCATTCCACATGGGCACGCGGCGCGATTCTTTCAGGCGCATCGCGCTCGGCAATTTCATGTCGGGGCTCAGCACATGGGCCGTCCAGCCGGCGGCATGCTGGGTGTAGGCGTGCTTCCAGTGCGTGGCCAGCCGCGGAAAGAAATCGCTGACGAGCGCGCGGTTGTCGTCGGCCGGATCGGCGTTGGCGCGGTGGTGCGGCTCGGGCCGCGTTGCTGCCTTGCCGGCAACGTCGATGCGTTCGCCGTAGGGCGGGTTGATCATCAGCGTGCCGGGCAGGTCGTCAGGCAACGTGGGCGCGGGCCGCTCGAGTGCATCGCCACCATTGAAGGTGATGGCCGCTTCAACGCCTGCACGCGCTGCGTTGCGCCGCGCGAAATCGACCATGCGGAACGACACATCGCTCGCGAAGATCGGCACCGCGCTCGGGTGGATGCGCGCTTGCGCGTGGCTGCGCAGGCGCTGCAGCTCGGCGCGGAGTGCATCGGTTGCAAATGGCAGCAGGCGTTCGAACGCAAAGCGGCGCTTCAGGCCCGGTGCGATGCCGCAGGCGATCTGCGCGGCCTCGATCGCGATCGTGCCGGACCCGCAACACGGGTCATGCAGTGCGCCGCCCGCCTCGGGCGTGCCTTGCCAGCCGGCGGCAGCGAGCATCGCGGCGGCGAGTGTTTCCTTCAGCGGCGCATCGCCCTTGTCTTCACGCCAGCCGCGCTTGAAGAGCGACTCGCCAGAGCTGTCAACGTAGAGCACCGCGTCGTGCTCGCCGAGGTGCAGCACGAGCTGCAGATCGGGTTGCCGAACATCCACGTTCGGGCGCTCGCCGGTGGCATCACGCAGCACATCGCACACGGCGTCTTTGATGCGGAGCGCGGCGAAGTTGAGGCTGCGCAACGGGCTGCGGTGCGCCGTGGTGTCGACGCGCAAGGTGTGCTGCGGCGTGATCCACTGTGTCCAGTCGATCGCATGGGCCATCGCGTAGAGATCGGCCTCGTCGCGGTAGGGCGCGGCGGCGATGTCGATCAACACGCGTTGCGCGAGCCGGCTCTCCAGGTTGAGCCGCATCACGTCTTGCGCCGTGCCGTCGAGCGAGACACCGCCGCGCTGCTGATTCACGGCAGCGCGCGGCAGCAGGGCTTTCACTTCGGCCGCGAGCAGCGCTTCAACGCCGGCGGCGCAGGGCAAGAAGAGCGGTGCGACCGCTTTGGTGGCAGCTTGGGTTGCAGCGTCGCCAGCAACGTCGTCGGTGGGTTTGTGGGTCTTGTCCATGGTCGCCATCACATCGCCTTGCGCAACTGCGTCGGCGCGATCTTCAATGCGTCGCGGTACTTCGCGACCGTGCGCCGCGCGACCTGGATGCCTTGCTCTTCCAGCATCTGCGAGATCTGGCTGTCGGAGAGCGGCTTGGCCGGGTCTTCGGCGGCAACGATTTGTTTGATCAACGCCCGCACCGCGGTGCTTGATGCATTGCCGCCGGCCTCGGTGTTGAGCGACGAGCCGAAGAAGTACTTCAGCTCGAAGGTGCCGTAAGGCGTGGCCATGTACTTGGCCGTGGTCACCCGCGAGATCGTCGATTCATGCAGGCCGAGCTCGTCAGCGATTTCGCGCAGCACGAGCGGCTTCATGGCGATGGCGCCGTGGGTGAAGAAGTTCTTTTGCCGCTCGACGATCGCCTGCGACACGCGCTGGATCGTGTCAAAGCGCTGCAGGATGTTCTTCATGAACCAGCGCGCTTCTTGCAGCCGCGCGGTCAGCCCCGGGCCGGCGCCATTCAAGCCGCCGCCGGCCGCGCCGCGCTGGTGGCGGATCGCGTTGGCGTAGAGATCGTTGATGCGCAGCTTGGGCATCACGTCGGGGTTGAGCGTGACCTTCCAGCCGCGGCCGGCTTTTTGCACGATCACGTCGGGCACGATGATGTTGGCCTCGGCCCGGGTGAACTGGCGCCCTGGCTTGGGCTCGAGCGCCACGATCATCGCCTGCGCTTGGCGCAGCATGTCTTCATCGGCGCCGGTCGCGGCCATCAGCTTCTTGAGGTCGCGCCGCGCGAGCAGCTCGAGGTGGCTTTTGCACACGATGATCGCGACCGCCTGCGCCTCGCTGCGCGGCAGGTGCCGCAGTTGCAGGCAAAGGCATTCGCCGAGATCGCGCGCGCCCACGCCAGTCGGCTCCATGCTTTGCAGCCAGCGCAGGCCGCATTGCAGGCGCACGAGCATCTCCTCGCGCTGCTCGGCGTCGCTGTCGCCGGCGAGTTGCTCGGCGATGTCTTCGAGCGTGTCGGCCAAGTAGCCGTCGTCGTTGAGTGACTCGATCAACACCATCACAGCGGCAGCGTCGAGTGCGCCGAGGCGCATGCTGGAGAGTTGCTCGCGCAAGTGGTCTTGCAGGCTCGGCACGGGCGTGTCGCGGTCCTGGCCATCGAACTCGTCGCTGTCGCTGCTGCTGCTTGATTTGCCCGGTGTTTCGCGGATGCCGTCGAAGTCTTCGCGCTCGGTGCCGTTTTCCCAGTCGTCGCGTTCGGTGGTGCCGAACTCGGCGGCGTCAACGCCGGGTGCGTCTTCACCGGCATCGCTTCCGGATTCGGCCGCGCGTTCGGTCTCGTGCTCGCCCACGCGCTCGGCCGGTGATGAACGCTCCGCGAGCGGCTCGAACGCCGGCGCGGCTTCTTCCTCGGCTTCGAGGAACGGGTTTTGTTCGAGCATTTGCTCGACTTCCTGGTGCAGCTCAAGCGTGGAAAGCTGCAGCAGGCGGATCGACTGTTGCAGCTGCGGCGTCAACGCCAGATGCTGCGACAGCCGGATTTGCAGAGTGGGTTTCATGGTGCCCCCCGCCCGGGTACGGTCGGCCCCCCGAGGGGGCAAGCGCCCGCCTTGGGGCGGCCCGGCGTCGGGCGCGGCACGTTGTTCTTTGACGTCGTCATCGCCGGTCTACATCCTGAAGTTTTCGCCGAGGTAGACCTTGCGGACGTCGGGGTTCTCGACGATCTCGGGTGGCGTGCCCTGGGCCAGTACACTGCCCTCGCTGATGATGTAGGCGCGGTCGCAGATGCCGAGCGTCTCGCGCACGTTGTGGTCGGTGATCAGCACGCCGATGCCGCGGCTCTTCAGGAAGCCGATGATTCGCTGAATCTCGATCACCGCGATCGGGTCGACGCCGGCAAACGGCTCATCGAGCAAGATGAACCTCGGCTGCGTGGCCAGCGCCCGCGCAATTTCAACGCGCCGGCGTTCACCGCCCGAGAGCGCGGGCGCGGGCGAGCTGCGCAGTTTGTCGATGGAGAGGTCGCGCAGCAGGCCGTCGAGCAGCTCCTCGATCAGCGCGGGCTTCAGCGCCCGGCCATTGGCATCGCGCTGCAGCTCCAGCACGGCGCGGATGTTTTCCTCGACATTGAGCTTGCGAAAGATCGACGCCTCTTGCGGCAGGTAAGACAAGCCCAGCCGCGACCGCCGGTGGATCGGCAGGCGCTCGGCGCGCTCACCGGCGATCAAGATCTGCCCGGCATCGGCGCGCACCAGGCCCACGATCATGTAGAAGCTCGTCGTCTTGCCAGCACCGTTCGGCCCGAGCAGCCCGACCACCTCACCGCCTTCGACGGCCAAATTCACATCCCGCACCACCGTGCGCGTGCCGTAAGACTTCTGCAGGCCGCTGGCCTCCAGCCGCGTGCTGGCGCTCTGGGCCGCTGCCGTCATGGCTTGGCTCCGAGGCTGGGGCTGGTTTTCAGCGGCGGTGCGGAGGCCGCGCCTTCGGCGGCGCGAGCTGCATCGGAGCCCTCACGCGGCGTGAGCACTGCGCGCACGCGGCCGCCAGGGTTGCTCGGCGTGACGGCGCCGCCCGAGACGTTGAAGACCTCGCTGACGCTGTCATAAGTGACGAGGTTGCCGCTGATCTCATCGGCCGTGGTGCTGCCGCGCAGGCGGCGCACGGCGGCGTTGTTGATGAACTTGACCGTGTCGGCCTTGCCGTCGTATTCGAGTCGCTCGGCCTCGCCGTCGATCGATTCATCGACGCCGTCGCGCTTTTGGCGGAAGGTGGCCGGCTTGCCCGGCGCGCCGAACGCCACCGCGTTGTGGTACCCGTCGGGTGTTTCGCGCACTTCGATGCGCGCCGCGCGGATCACCATCGTGCCCTTGGTCACGACCACGTTGCCGTTGAACACCACGAACTGGTTTTGCAGATCGATCTTGCCGGGCTGATCGGCCTCGACGTTGAGCGGCTTGAGTCGGTCGGCCTTTTCCGCATGCGCCGGCAGCGCCAGTGCGGCGCAGATCATGGCCATGGCGCAGAAGAAGGGAGGCGTGGGCGAAGTTCGGGTCATAAAGGCATGAAACTTGCAGGCCATTCTAGCCCACGACGTTTCTTGCGGGTCGTGACCTTGATGCGCGTCAAGCCCCTGTGCGGGCGTTCGGTGAACACTAGCCGATCGCCATTTCCGCAGCACAGGAGTACGCCATGTCGCGCCGCAAGCTGGTTCCGATTCACGCCCACACAGTTTCGCAGCCGAGCGCTTGCAGGGTCGCGACGTGAGCGATATCCGATCGATTTTGCTTCACGTCGATGCGTCGCCAAACAGCGCAAGGCGCATGGCGCTGGCGCAAGCGGTGGCAGCGCAGCACGGCGCCCTCGTCACCGCCCTCTACGCCAGCGCACCCACGGCGCTCAGCCTGCCGTTGGCCATGGCTCAAAGCCCTGCCGACATGCTGCCGATGCTTCAGCAGCTCGACATCGATTACCGCGACGAGGCCAAAGCCCGCGTCGCGCGAGCCGGGTCGAGCGGGCAGTCGCCCATCCAGTGGCGTGAGCTGGGCGGGGGTGCGCTTGCCGCAGGCTTCGCCGCACACGCCCTGTGCTGCGACCTGCTGGTGCTCGGCCAGCCCGATCCGGCGGATGCCTTGACCGTCGGCGTGCCCGCGGGCTTCGTCGAGTCGGTGTTGCTGGCCAGTGGCAAGCCGGGCTTGGTGCTGCCCTGTGTCGGTTCGTGGGCGAGTTTGGGCCAAGCGGTGTTGATCGCCTGGAACGCCACGCGCGAATCGGCGCACGCCGTGTCGGCCGCCATGCCGTTCTTGCGCCGCGCGGCGCGCATCCACGTCGCCGTGGCAGAGGGCTGCGAGCTGGCGGATCAACATTCAGCCCAGCCCCGCGCCGCCGAACCCCGCGCCGAGCTGGAGGACTACTTGCGAATGCACGGCGTCGAGGCGCCGATCGAGCGCCATCCGCGGCTCGCGCTCGCCTCGGCGGGTTCAGCCATCTTGTCGCTGGCCGGCGATGTCGGCGCAGATCTGTTGGTGATGGGCTGCTACGGCCACGGCCGGGCTCGCGAGTGGGTGATGGGCGGCGCCTCGCGCACGGCGCTCGCTTCGATGACGCTGCCGGTCTTGATGGCCCATTGACCACGCGGAGCAAAAGCGCTCGCAGCCCACCGAGTTGCCCACATGCATGCATTCACACGGCGGCTCGCATCGTTGAGGGCGCGCGCGCATCGCGGCACGTGGCAGCGCGTCGAACTCATCGCGCTCACGGCCACCATTCCGGCGTTCTATCTCGCGGCTTTGTCGAGCCACCGCGTCTTGAGCGTGTTGCTCTACCTTCTGGCGTTCGCCAGCAGCATGGGCGCCACGCTGGAAGAAGCCATCGACGCGCGCAGGCCACAGGCCCCGCCGCCCGAGCCAGGGCGCTTCTACCGCGCGCTTTTGCTCAACGCCGCCTTGCTGCTCTCGGCCGCATTGCCTGCGGGTGACTCGCCGGACCTCCTGATCGTGCGCCTGGGCACCGCCGCGCTCATCATCTTGCGCTGGAGCGAATCGGCGTTGCCCGCCGCCTGGCGCGGCGTGCTGCCCCAACGGCTCGCCTTGGGCATCGGCGTGCTCGGCCTCTGCGGCCTCGGCTTTTGGTGGCTCGAGCCGCGCGCATTGACCTTCGGCGATGGCCTTTGGTTGGCCTTCACCACCGCCGCCACCGTGGGCTACGGCGACATCGTTCCGAGCACGCCAGCCGCAAAGATATTCGCAGTCTTCGTCGTGCTCTTGGGCTTGGCCGTTCTCTCCGCCGTCACCGCCTCGATCGCCGCGCTGTGGGTGCAAACAGAAGAGCGCCGGATCGAGCACGAGGTGCTGCGCGACCTGCACCGGGAGTTGCGGGTGATCCGCGATGAGCTGACGGCGCTGCGGCGAGAGCGGCCTCAGGCGATCGCCGCCGTTGGCGACGAAGAGGCCGGTGCGTGACCGGCCGCACTGACTTCAGTCAATCTTGACCTTGCGGTGCCGCCGCAACTGGGATGCTATTCGCTGAATTCGTTCTGGCGCATTGAATTGCTGCCCAGTGAAAATCTTAGTAATCCGAATCCTCATCCGAGTCTCCCTTGAATTAAATACAACAGCGCCCAAGCGTCACTTTATGACGCGCGACGTTTGAGATAAGTGACATGACCCGGCTGGCCGAGGCGTGACCGGTTGGTTGAAGGGGTGGAAGTACCTCTTACGTTTGTTATCAAGGCACGCGGCCACACTTTAATAGGCCCGCTCAAGTTCGGCGCAGAATTGGCCGATAAGTACTTTATAAAGGTTCCTCTCGCACACCATGGCTAACATTATCAGTCTAAGCGGCAAAGCGTCAGCCTTCGATTCGGTTGGCGCCTCGGCGCGACCTCCGGCTGTTGCGGGCAGTGAGCTTGCAAAGCTCGAACGTCAACTCTCCGATTGGGTTCACTGCCCGTCATGTAACACCTCTGCGGGGAAAGCAAAGATCTCTGAGATTACTACCAAGATCGACGGCGTGAAGGCTCAAATTAAGAAGGCTGAGCAGTCCAAGGTAGAGCCAGCGCCCGAAACTCAAGCGCGAGAACAGCAGGCCATCGCAAAACAAGGGCTGCGCTTCGATGGCCTTGGCGCGTCTTTGAATGTGCAAGCGTAGGTGGTGGATTGCCGTGAGCTAGCGGGCACCGTTCATGCGTTCGTCAATACCGATGCGATGAAGCTGAATGGATGGCCAGCGGTGCTGATGAGCACAACGGCGCACTCAACTGGGGTAGCATTTTGTGTGGGCCCTCACGTTTGACTGATGCGGCTGGTTGTAGGCCAGTCCGCTTAAGGGTCAGAGCGCACGGGCTCACCGCGCGCCGGAGAGTCACTGGGGGCAGAGGCAAGAGCCTCAATCGGTTCTGGGGGCAAATTGGTTTGAGGACGGCGCATCGACTGAACTTAGCGCTTCGTTGTACTCACCGAAGAGGCACTGGTGAGCCAAGAAGTGAATAGCACGTCGATCAGCTGCTCGAGAAACGAGTCGGGTTTGCGCGATGCCGATGCTTGATACTGGTCAGCACGTTGCTGGGCTTGGGTGGCTGCGGTGGACGCTCCTACGCGGCGGTATTCGTCGGCAGTTAGCTGCGCCTCTTCGGCAGACTTGCGTGCCTCGGTTTGACTGTCTGTGATGACAACATGTTGGCCTGCACATCCCGCAACAGCGAGACATAGAACCACCGAAAGGAGGCGAATGAACCATGCCATGCGAGGACTCCACTCCGTTTGAACTGACAAAAGGATACAACAAGGAACACGCTGCCTTGCGGTGCGCCCTAAGGAAGCGCTGATTAATTCAGTTTTTTGCGAGAAAGCGCTTGCAAGTCGTTGATTTCATTGAGGCGCGGAAGCGGCAAAGTGAATTGTTCAGCGTTTCCCTAACGTTCGAATTAACCGGCCTGCCGTAGCGCGTCCGGTTGAATGAGGGGTTAGCCCCCACTGTGCGGAGTTTAAGAGAGGATGAAAATCAGAGCTTGGTTCGGATACGATGGCCGCGTCAACAAGGGTTCAACACAAAGAATGCTCGGGGAGATAGGGTGAAGTTCAAGAACATCATGCGATGGAAGCTCGCGCCGGAGCTTGACGGGTTGTTGTTCCTAGCGCAGCGTCTTGATGAACTTCTGTGGGACTTCACGCTTGACACGCACAAGCCGATGTCGCTGAACGCGCCCTTTCTGTGCCGCGAGGCCCTCGCAGTCATATCGAATATCGAGAACGAGCTCATTGAACCGGCCAATCTGAAGCCTGTGCTTGAGGAGTTGATCTGGAGTGTTCAGCACGATCCAGTTGCAAAGAGCTTGCTTGACCTTCCTATCGAACGCTACGTAACTGTGGCTGATGAGGCCAAACTATCTGATCGTCGAGTGCGCTTGAGCGCATTGTCTAATACGCTCGGGCCGTTCCGCTATCTACATCGATGCTTCGATCAATTGTCGGTTCAGGTGAGGAAGGTTGAGAAGAAAAAGATTGATTCAACCGTCCGATCAATGGTTACGACGCTCATCAATATGGGCGTAAGTAAGAGGAGTCTGTTTGCGCGTACCAACGCCTTCTTCTTCGCGCACGGCGGGCCAGCAATAGACTCTGTTGATCAAATAGATGAGTTTCTGAAGTCGCTTTATCCTTACGCTCACGATTGTACCGTTTACTTTGTCGTAAGTGACTTAGTAAAAACTGTACAGGAGTCGCTGGGCGCATTCGGAATAAAGATACTTGAAAAATTGCCCTCGGACGTTGCAGACCTTCAATCCGCCACGCCCGACTTTGTTGCGGGAGAGGGCGAGTGTTATGTGGGCGTGGGCCCAGTGCAATCGTTGGATGTCTACTCTGCGCAAGAGACCGCTGCGCAGAGATTGGATCGCCTGAGTGATCTATTCACACTGTTCTATCACCAGAGAAAGATTACCTGGCGCGAGACGGCGCTTGTGAGTCAGTGTTGTTTGGATAAACCAGTGGTGACTACGCTAACAAAGGGCGCTATGGAGAAGCCCTTTGATCTGCGGCCTGAGAAGGCCTCCAAAGAACTGAACCGGCTTCTTCGTAACTTCGCGATCAGTGGGCCGAGTCGGGATCGCTTCAATCGCGTTGCAGACCTGCATGGTATTTGCGTGTCTACCGATATCGTCGATAACCAGTTAGTTACTCTTTGGACCTCACTCGAAACTCTTATTCCTTCACGAACTGGTGGTTCAAAAATCACCAATGTTCTGGAGGGAATGATTCCGTTTCTAATGCAGGCCTATGTGCGGCGACTAGTTCAACGGTTTACCCATGATCTCATAACGTGGAAGCCGTGGCTGGCTAAGCGAATTCTTAACAAGGTTCCGGGAATTACAGAGCCTCACACAATCCATCGTGCCCTCGCATTACTGGCTGTCAAAGATAATGGTCCACTGCGCTCTGAGTTGTATGCTGAACTGAAGGATTTCCATCTTCTACGGTTTCGGGCATTTCAGTTGGCGGAGATTCTTGGCTCTCCTTCATCCTTGAAGGCGGCGCTCGAGGTACATGAGTCAAGGGTTCGTTGGCAAATTCGGCGTATCTATCGGACTCGAAATCTGCTCGTTCACTCTGGGCGCCGTCCAACTTACATTCATACGTTGGTCGAGAATGCTCACGATTACCTGGATCAAATAGTTTTCGAGGTAATGAAACTCTCTTGCGGTGATTATCGGGCATCTACGCTCGACCAAGTCTTTGAACTTGCGAAGGTTCGGTATGGAAGGCTCGTCTCGGATCTCAGTAATGTAAAAGAATTTAATGCAGAGAATTGCGCCTTCTTGTGTGAAGACTTGGATACCTTGGGTGACTTTGAGAATGAGAGTTGGGGTTTCGAGAGAGAGGCCGATGCGCGCTTGCCCACAAGTCGCAGTGAGGAGAAGAGCGGGGCGGGCACGCCAGCGGAGAAGGGGTGACATCCTGGACGCGAGCAACTGTGGTTCCTGTGGGGGCTAACGTAGAAATAACCGGCAGCCGAAGGCTGTCCGGTTGATTGACCTGTTAGGCGTCTCTGGTGCAGCGCCTGACGTGTTTGCAACGGTGCGAAGCACGGTTGCTGTATTTGAGCCTTGCGCAGCTGGGCTGGCCTTTGGAGACTGTGATGAGAAACGAGAGCACGATTACTCAAGAAGCTGCTTCAGAAAGCGATCAGCCGCTTCTTGAAACTCTCCCGCCAGCATGTCTGATACCGCCGCATCAGCGTTTCGGAAATGCAGGCTTGATGTTTTCGACCGCACTAGGCTGGCCCACTCCGCAAGAGCTTGTTTCGGTTCTTGAGAAGACTGCGCCGCCATCATTTTTAACATTTGCTGAACTGTGATTTCCAAGAACGTGATGCGGGCATGCACTTGGTACTGGTATAGCTGATCTGGTGTAAGTGGATTGCTCATGGGTGGACGCGTGAGTTGAATTTGAGACGCCTAACGTGATGTAGACATCGCTGCCCGTTTGAAAAGTGACATATACGAAAGTGGATGTTGCCACAGGCGGCCACATCTTGTCACCTGTCGGGTCCAACGAGCCAAGTTAGCGTTTGAGTGGCATTGGCTTGAATTAGTTGACGCCCAACTTCTGCGAGGCTAGCGACGTCCGGCTTCCTAGGGCCTGCTAATTTGGTTGAATGGTCAAGTTCTGGCAGTCTTACCCAAGTTCAGGGCTTGGAATTGAACAACCGTTTGTTCTGCGAAGGCGGAGTTCATTCGTGTTCTCGGATGGATATATTGGGCAATATGAGTGTGGCAGAAGCAAAATGCTCCTGCGCAATGGCCAAATCGAATGCCTCGTCAACGGTCTCAGGTAGACGTTTTACTGTCGGGTGCAAAGTGGTCAAAGATAAGTCGACCAACTCTGCGCCAAATGTTTGACCTCAAACGCGCAGCCCCGGGGCCTTATCTATCGCGCGTGGGCGCTCGGTCCCGTCCAGTCCGTACCAGCCCACGTACGTCAGCGATTCCCACTGGTGCACAGTTGGGGCGATAACTCCCAGCCAAGAGCTGGCTTTCAACGGGACATTCAAAGCCATGGAGATGCGCCGTGGACTCCCTGATCCGTGCGGCCGACCCATAGCGCTCTATTCCCCAATTCCACAGCAAGCGCTGAGCTCAGCATCCGTCCAAGCCTGGCTTGCCTCTGCTCGCTGAGCTTGATGAAGCACCTGCGCGAACAACCTTGCCGGCGCACCCCTCGCCAACGTACCCAACCGACATCCTTCGCCCGCCTCCGCGTCACTTGATTCACCGCAAACCCGATTCGCCCGGCGCATGCGAAGCTGCTGCGTCGGGCCACGCGGCTCGCATTTCCGCTTGGCACCATGTCGATTCGATTCCTTGACCGCTTGCTCGAACCCACCTCGATCGTCGTCATCGGTGCGTCGAGTCGTTCGGGCAGCGTGGGTGCGACCGTTTGGCAAAACTTGCGCGCGGCCGGATTCGCGGGGCCGCTTCATGCCGTGAATCTTCGCGGCCAAGTGCTCGACGGCCAGCCGTTGTTTGCGCACCTCGCCGATCTTCCCGGCCCCGCTGATCTGGCGGTGCTCTGCACGCCGCCCGCGAGCGTCGCCGGCTTGATCGATGAGCTTGGCCAACTCGGCACGCGCGCGGCGATCGTGATGACGGGCGGCATGAGCGCGGCGCAAAAGCTTGCGACGCAAGCTGCGGCGCGCCCGCATCTGCTGCGCGTGCTGGGCCCCAATTGCCTGGGCCTGCTCACGCCGCGGCTGGGCCTGAACGCGAGCTTTGCCCACACCAACGCGCTCGATGGCCAGATCGCCTTCGTGTCGCAATCCGGCGCCATCGTCACCGCGGTGCTCGATTGGGCCAAGACGCGCCAGCTCGGCTTCTCGCACATGGTGTCGCTCGGCGAGCACCTTGATGTCGACTTTGGCGATTTGCTCGATCACCTCGCGAGCGACCCTCACACCCGCGCCATCTTGCTCTACATCGAGTCGATCGAGTCACCGCGCAAGTTCATCTCGGCCGCGCGTGCGGCTGCGCGCAACAAGCCGGTCATCGTCGTCAAAGCCGGGCGGGCTGGCCATGGCGTGGCGGCCGCTGCTTCGCACACCGGCGCGCTGGCCGGGTCAGACGCTGTGGTGGATGCGGTGATCCGCCGCACCGGCATGCTGCGGGTCGATACCCTGCAAGACCTCTTCATGGCCGCCGAGACTCTCGCGCACATGAGCCGCCACCGCGACGATGCCCTCACGGTGATGACCAACGGCGGCGGTGCTGGCGTGCTCGCCGCCGATGCCGCGGCGCTCGCCGGTGTGCCGCTGCGTGAGCTCAGTCCGGGTGTTCGCGCCGAGCTCGATCGGGTGCTGCCAGCCACGTGGTCCCGTGCGAACCCGATCGACATCATTGGTGACGCTCCGATTGAACGTTACACCGCCACACTGCAAACCCTGCTCGCTGATGGCAACACCGGCGCAGTGCTCTTTCTCCATGCGCCCACCGCCATCGTTCGCAGTGCCGACATCGCCCGCGCCTGCGCCCCGCTCGTTGCCCAAGCGCCCGGCCGCGTGATGGCTTGCTGGCTGGGTGATGACGCAGTAGTCGAGGCGCGGCGCATCCTGCGCGATGCTGGCGCGGCCGATTACGCCACGCCCGAAGAGGCCGTGCGTGCCTTCGCGCTGCTTGAAACCTACCGCCGCAACCAGACGCTGCTGATGGAGACGCCCACCTCAAGCGAAAGCGCCGCGCCCGACCTGCCCGCCGCACGCGCCATCATCGATGCGGTGTTGGCCGGCGGCCGCGAGATGCTTGACGAAGTCGAGTCCAAAGCACTGCTGAGCGCCTACCGAATCCCGGTGCTGGCAGCGCAAGCGGTGAGCGCCACGCCTCGCGCGGCCGTTGATGCGGCGCGGGCCATCGGCTACCCCGTCGCGCTGAAAATTTTGTCGCCAGACATCACCCACAAATCAGATGTGGGCGGCGTCTGCCTGAACTTGCGCGGTGACGATGAGCTCAGCCGCGCCGCGAGCGAGATGCTGGCCCGCGTGCGCAGCGCGCAGCCCACGGCGCGCATCGCGGGCTTCACGGTGCAGCCGATGGCGAGCCGGCCACATGCGCAAGAGTTGATCGTCGGCGCCAGCATCGATCCGGTGTTTGGCCCGGTGCTGCTCTTTGGCCATGGCGGCACGGCGGTGGAGGTGATCGCCGATCGCGCGATGGCGCTGCCGCCGCTCAATCGGGTGCTTGCCCGCGCGCTCATCTCGCGCACGCGCGTGGCCAAGCTGCTGGCGGGCTACCGCGATCACCCGCCCGCCCAGCTCGATGCCATTGGCGACACGCTCATCGCGCTCTCGCAAATGCTGGCCGATCTGCCCGAGCTCGCTGAGCTCGACATCAACCCGCTGCTGGCCGATCACCAAGGCGTGCTTGCGCTCGATGCACGCGTGCGCATCAGCCGCAGCCTGCCCGCCGGCGCAGCGCACTTCGCGATCACGCCGTACCCGGCCCACCTCGCGCGCACGCTCAGCTGGCATGGCGCGCAAATCGTGATCCGCCCGATCCGCCCGGAAGACGAGCCGCAACACGCGCGTTTCATGGCCGAGATGCAGGCCAACGATCTTCGGCTGCGCTTCTTCAATGTGCGCGGCGCACTGCCGCACAGCGAGCTCGCACGCCTCACGCAGATCGACTATTCGCGTGAGATGGCGTTCATTGCCACGCTCCAAGTGGATGGCAGCCAAGCGGATGGCAGCCAAGGAGATGGCAGCCAAGGAGATGGCCGCCAGCCGCAAACCCTCGGCGTGGCCCGCGCCGTGGCCGACCCCGACAACATCGACGCCGAGTTCGCCGTCATCGTGCGCTCCGATCTCAAGCACCGCGGCCTCGGGCGGCTCTTGATGCAAACGCTGATCGACTACCAAGCGCAGCGCGGCACGAAGCACATGGTCGGTCTGGTGCTGCACGAGAACACCGGCATGCGGGCGCTGGCGCACGCGCTCGGCTTTGTCCAGGACGACGCGGGCTCTGACCACGATGCCGTTCGCGTCGTGCTCGCGCTGAGCCACGACGGATGATCCGCACCGGCTTGTCGCCCGCTTCAGGCTGTTAGGCTCCGATGCCCTGCCCATCGGGCTGAGCATCCCTGGACTTTGCGCCGTGAGTCACGTTTGAGTTCCGCCGTCCACATCGCCATCGTCGACGACGAAGTCGACATCACGCAGCTCTTGGGCAACTACCTGCAGAGCCACGGCTTTCGTGTGACCCAGCTGCATGACGGCCGGGCCTTGATGCGCCTGATGCCCAGCGATCCGCCCGCCCTGGTGCTCCTCGATCTCGGCTTGCCTGGGGAAGATGGCTTCTCGATCGCTCGCCAATTGCGCGAGCATTGGCGCTGCGGCTTGGTGATCGTCACCGGCCGAGGTGATTCGGTCGACAAGGTCGTGGGGCTCGAAGTGGGCGCTGATGACTACGTCACCAAACCGTTCGACCTCCGCGAGCTCGTGGCCCGCGTCAAAGCGGTGTTGCGGCGGGTCGTGCCCGCCGAGGCGCCAGCCGTTGCCCCGAGCCTGCGTGACGCGCCGGCCGAAGCGCTGTGCTTCGCCGGCTGGTCGCTCGATCTCGCGGCAAGGCGGCTCGCCAGCCCTGAAGGCGTGGAGGTGGTCTTGACCTCCGGCGAGTTCGACCTGCTCAGCGCCTTCGCCAAGCACCCGGGCCGCGTGCTGTCGCGCGACTTCCTGCTGGGCCAAACCCGTGGCCGTGAAGCCGGCCCGTTCGACCGCACCGTTGACGTTCAAGTGGGCCGGCTGCGCAAGAAGCTTGGCGATGATGGGGATGACCCCAAGCTCATCAAGTCGGTCCGCAGCGCGGGCTACGTGTTCGTGCCGGCCGTCAGCCTGGGCTGAGCGCATGGACACGGCAGAGGGTGCTGCAGAGGGCGCGGCAAAGAGCGCGGAAATGAGTGAGGTGATGGGTGAGGCAACGCGCGAGGCAACGCGCGAGCTGGGGCGCCTGCCGCAAGACGTTGACGAGCGCACCGTCTTCAAGTCGCTGTTCTTCGCGTATCCCGATGCGATGCTGCTCGTCGACCAAGCCGGCGCCATCGTGCTGGCCAACCCGTCGGCGGCCGAGTTGCTGGGGTACTCGCAGCAGGAGCTGTGCGCGCTCAACGTCGATGCGCTCGTGCCCGATGCCATTCGCCCGCGGCATTCGGCTTACCGCGAGGCCTACGCCCATGCCCCGCGCGCGCGGCCCATGGGCACGCAGATGGCGCTTGTGGCCCAGTGCAAGAACGGCAGCGAAGTGATGGTCGAGATTGCGCTCAGCCCCTTGCAAGGCCGTGGCGCGCCGCTGGTGGTGGCGGCCATCCGCGGCATTGGCGCTTACCCGCGCGTCAAACAGGCGTTGCAGCGCGCGCGCTACAGCGAGCACTTGGCGCAACTCGGTCGCATGGCGGTCGATGCGCGTGATCCGCAGGCGGTCGTCGAGCAAGTGCCGGCGATTGCCGCTGCAGCGCTTGAGGTGGATGTGGCTCGCGTGTTTTTGCTGGAAGAGGATCACACCGCGCTGCGCGTGGCCAGCGGCGTGGGCGCAGTTCACGGTGAGGCGATCGGCGCACGCATTCCGTACCGGCACGATCAATCGCCGGGCATGGTGCTCTGGCAAGGCCAGCCGCTCGTCGTGCCCGACTACCGGGCCGAACAGCGCTTTCCGGTGCCTCAGGCTTACCTCGATGCGGGCCTCGTCAGTGCGCTGGCCGTGCCTGTGTCTGACCGCGGGCGCACCATCGGTGTGTTGGTGGTCAGGTCGCGGGTGGCCAAAAACTTTGGCGACGATGAACTGCGCTTTTTGCAGTCTGCCGCCAGCCTCTTGGCAACGAGCTTGCAGCGCGCGCAGTCCGATGAAGCATTGAGCCATGCGCAGCGGCTCGAAAGCGTGGGCCAGTTGACCGGCGGCATCGCCCACGATTTCAACAACCTGCTCACGGTCATCCAAGGCAACTTGCAGGTGATCGATGAGTTGCCGCCAGACGCCGATGACGCCTATCGCAAGCAACTCGTTGCCGCGGCAACGCGCGCCACGCGTCGAGGCGCCGAGCTCACCTCGAAGCTGCTCGCGTTCTCGCGCCGGCAGGTGCTGCAGCCCAAGGCAGTTGACGTGGGCGCGATGCTGCAGTCGCTCGCTGACATGCTGCGCCGCACGCTTGATCAGCGCATTCGAATTGAGGTTGATGTGGCGCTCCAGGGCCAAGTGGCGATGGCCGATCCATCGCACCTTGAATCAGCGCTGCTCAACATCGCCATCAACGCGCGCGACGCCATGCCCGATGGCGGCACGCTGCTCTTTCGCGCCGCCGCCTGCGAGGCTGTGCCGCGCGAAATGCGCGCCGAGCTCGAACGCCCAAGCGCCGCGGCAGGCGGCTTCATCGCCATCTCGATTGCGGACACCGGCTGCGGCATGCCGGATGACATCAAAGAGCGCGTCTTCGAGCCCTTCTTCACCACCAAAGAGGCTGGCCGAGGCACGGGGTTGGGGCTGAGCACGGTGTATGGGTTCGTCAAGCAATCCAAAGGCGCCATCCGAATCGACAGCGCACCCGGCGCCGGCACGACCCTCACGCTCTACATCCCCAGCCCGCAGGGTGCGGCGCCGCCGCGACCGGCCGCGCTCACGGAGGCGCATCAAGCGGTGCCGGCCGGCCTGCGCGTGCTGCTTGTTGAAGACGATGCGGAAGTGCGCGCCGTGATCCGCACTTTTCTCGACACGCTGGGTTGCCACACCACGACCGCCGCGAGCGCCGAGCAAGCTTTGCTCACCTTGGGCGCTGATGCCAAGTTCGATCTGCTGTTGACCGACATCGCCCTCGGCGCCGGCATGCGCGGCACCGAGCTTGCGGCGAGCGCGCAGCAGCGTTTGCCGGCGATGGCGATCCTGCTCATGTCGGGCTTTTCGAGCGAGCTGCTGGATGCCGATCGAGACTCGCCGGCGACCTGGGAACTCTTGCGCAAACCCTGCTCGCGCGAAGAGCTGGCGCGCGCCATCGCCCGCGTACTCGGCCGCCACACCGACAGCGACACCGACACCGACACCGACACCGACACCGACACCGACACCGACACCGACTGAAGCTTGCGGGCCGGCCGCGCGCGCCGGGTCTAGGTTCAAGGGCAGCGCTTCACTGCAGCGTTGGCGCCGGTGCAAGGCATTGCTGAACGAAGGCCGAGAGCGCGCCCACATCGGCAATCTGCACATCGCGCCGCCCCTTCTCGGCAAACGCGATGACCTTGAAGCGGGCCAACTTCGAGAGCGCGCGGCTCACTGATTCGAGTGTCATGCCGAGGTAGTTGCCGATCTCGGCGCGGGTCATGCGCAAGGTGATCTGATCGGTGCGCAGCCCGCGCCGCGAGAGTGACTCGGCCCAGTAGCGCAGAAAGTCCGCCACGCGGGCATCGGCCGGCAGCGTGCAGACCGACATCAGCGAGTCTTGATCGCGTGAGATGTCGCGGCTCATCGCTTCATGCAGCGCGGTCAGCAGCGCCGGGTGGCGAATGCATGCGGCAAGCAGGTCGTGATAGCGGATCGTCCAGACTTCGCCGGTGTCCATTGCAATCGAGTCGCAGCAATAGCGGCCTTCGGCAATGCCGTCGAAACCCAGCCAGTCGCCGCGAAACTTGAGGCCCACCACTTGCTCGCGGCCATCGGGCGAGAGGTTGACGACCTTGCTGAAGCCCGAGTTGAGCACGTAGAGATTTTCGAAGCGCTCGCCGGCTTGGTAGATCGCGTCGCCCGCATGCACGATGCGGCGCTGCGGCGCGAGCGCTTCATGCAACAGCTTCAAGGTGCCCGCCATGCGCTCGCTGGCTTGGCGGTCAGAGGCCTCGGCGTGCGCCACCTCGTTGCGGCGCTGCGCGGCAAAGCGAGCGATCGGCGTGGTCATGGTGGTGATCTTGGTGACGGTGGCGGCGGCTGTGGTGTTGAGCATCTCGGGTCTCCTGCGGCGCCGGGCGCTGCAATCAAATCATTCGTGTGAGATGAATCCTAGAAGTGGCTCGCCTGCGCCATGAGAACAGCGCGCGTCACTCGGCAACAGTGCGTGAACGGTGCGTCAATGGTGTGTGTCAATGCGTGGCTTTGCATGGGCGCTTGATCGGCATCAAGCCGCCAATGGCTTGGCGTGGCTACGCTGTGCCGAGCGCCAACGCATCTGCCGCGAGCGCGTTTTGATGCTCACCTCTCAAGTGCCCCACGACCTCATTGACAGCCAGAAGATGTCGCTGCTCGACCTGAAAGCGCTGGTTGATGAGGCGTGCGCGTTTGAGCGCGCTGCCAAGGCCGGTGCGCCGCAAATGTTGCTTCGCGGTCGCAAGTTCGGCCTGTTCACCGCAGCGCTTGCTGCGCCCGGTTCAGGCGGCGCGGGGGCAGACGAGATCGCACTGTTTGATCACGCCGCCACGGAACTTGGCGCGCAGGTTGCTCATGTTCAACCGCAATTGAGCGAAGCCAGCCCGCCCAGGCAAATCGAAAATACCGCCCACATGCTCGGGCGGCTCTATGACGTGGTGATTTGCCAAGGCATGGCGCCCGCGCTCGTCGCGCAGGTCAGGGCCTTCGCAGGCATTCCGGTGCTCGACCGCATTCCGTTTTCTGAATTGCCACCTTCGGCCATGGCAGATGGCCCGTGTGCGGCCTCGGCCCTCGATGCGCGGCGGTTCTTGATTCAGGCGTGGCTCGTTCGCACCCTGATCTGACCGGGTCTGGCCCGATCTGGCCCAAGCTCGCCCGCTACGCAGCGCGCTGCCGCGCCTTCACCAGTTGCCAGGCCGACCAGGCCATGGGCACGCTGAGCGCCAGCAGCACCCAGCGCACACCCGGTGATGCGGGGAAGCCAAAGGCCTCGTTCAAACGCGGCAGCGTCAACGCGATCAAGGCGAGCCCACAGACGCCAAAGAGCAGCGCTTCGAACGCGACATTGATGCGCACGGCGTGCCTGAAGTGGTCGCGAAACCACTGCAGCATCAGCAGATTGCCCACCACGAGCGTGGCCATGGCGGTCAGGCGCAGCGCGTCGTCAGACAAACCCAGCCCGTGGCCGATCACTTGCAGGATGACCAGCCCGAGCAGCGCCACACTGCCGACGCCCAAGGCGCGCACCACCGCACTGGCGCTGAACAGCGGCGTCTCGCGGCCGCGCGGCGGCAAGCGCATGCCGTTCTCCGCCAACGGCTCGGCCTCAAAGACCAGCGAGCAGGCCGGGTCGATGATCAGCTCAAGCAACACCACATGAATCGGCAGCAGCAGCACCGGCCCACCGAAGAGCGGCAGCAAGGCCAAGCCAACGATCGGCACGTGCACGGCAAAGAGGTAGCCCATCGCCTTTTGCAGATTCGCAAAGATGCGGCGCCCGGCGCGCACGGCGTCAACCAGCGCGCCGAAACGGTCGTCCATCAACACGATGGCTGCGGCCTCGCGCGCGACATCGCTGCCACGCAAGCCCATCGCCACGCCAACATCGGCCGCCCGCAGCGCCGGGCCATCGTTGACGCCATCGCCCGTCATCGCAACGACCTCGCCTCGCGCTTGCAGCGCCAGCACGATGCGCAGCTTCTGCGCCGGGGTCACGCGGGCAAACACGGCGGCGTGCTGCACGGCGGCTTGAAGTTGCGCGTCACTCATCGCGTCGATCTCGGCACCGGTTGTCACCGCATCGGCAGCATCGCTCGTCAACAACCCGGCTTCGCGGGCGATGGCCGCTGCCGTGGCCGCCGCATCGCCGGTGATCATCACGACGCGCAGGCCGGCGCCGCGGCACACGCCCAAAGCTTGCGCCACATCGCTGCGCAACGGGTCGGCAAAGGCGAGCAGGCCGACCGCCTCGTAGCCGGCATCCGGCAGGGCGCCTTGCGGGCCGGCTTCGGCGCGCGCCACGGCAATCACGCGCAGGCCTTGGTGGGCCCAGCGCTCGGCCTGCGCCATCAGCGTGGTGATGTGGCCGGCGTGGCCGGTGCGGCCGTCGTTTTCGGCGCGCTCAGTGCAACGTGCGAGCACCGCTTCAGGCGCGCCTTTCATCGCAACGACGATGCCCGCACCGTTCGCCATCTGCCAACTGTGGCGCACGAAGGGCCGGCCCGGCAAGACACCTTCACGCGCCAGTGGCGCGGCACCGATGGGGCTCATAAGGCAACCCTCCATGCTTCGCATTGCGGTGTGTTCGCCTTTCGGGCGGCCGGGCAGGCTCACTGGCTGTGGCGAAAGCAAATCGAAGATCGCGCGGTCCATCGGTTCAATGCCTTCGGCGATGCTTGCGAGCGCCGCCGTTTGCAGCAGCGATTGCATGGCCGGCGGCAGGGCTGCATTCGGTGTGATGTCAATGGCCTGCGTGCCGTCGTGCAGCGAGGCAATCGCCATGCGGTTGCAGGTCAGCGTGCCTGTTTTGTCAACGCAGAGCACGGTCGTCGTGCCCAATGTTTCGATCGCTTGCGGCTGGCGTGTCAGCACCTTTTCTTGCGCCAGGCGCCACGCGCCGAGGGCGAGCATCACGGTCCAGACCACTGCAAATTCTTCCGGCACGATCGACATCGCCAGCGTCAACCCGACCAGCAAGCCGGCGGTCCATGAGCCGTCTCGCCAAGCGAATACCGTGGCCGCGGCCACGCAGGTGAGCAGCGCAAAGATGGCCACCATGCGCACGAGTCGCGTCAAGTCTCGTTGCAGGCGGCTCGTGCGCGGCGCTTGTGCGGCCATGCTGCTGCCGATGCGGCCGAGCGCAGTGCGCGCGCCCGTCTCAGTAACGATCGCAACCGCGTCGCCCTGGACCACCAGCGTTCCCGCGTTCAGCAGCGCAGCCGGCTCGTCGGCACCTGACGCGGCGACCTTGTCGACCGGCGCCGATTCACCCGTCAGCAGCGATTCATCGATCCGGATCGAATGCGATTGCTCGATTTGCGCATCGCAAGCCAGGCGGTCGCCTTCATACACGATCAGCCGATCACCGGGCACGAGCTCGCGGCTCGCGATCCGCATGACGGCGCCGCCGCGCACCACGCTGCTCTGCGGGCCCGAGAGATCGCGCAGCGCTTCGAGCACCCGCTGCGTGCGCGCTTCCTGCCAGACCGAGATGGCCGCGACCATCAGCACCGAGACGCCGAGCACCGCGCTGTCGAAGGCGCTGCCCAGCAATGCATAGAGGGCCGTGCAGGCGAAGAGCAGCAACACCATCGGCTGTGCAGTGACCGCGAGCAGCATCGCGAGAGCCGATCGGTGCTGCGGTGGCGGCAAGCTGTTGGGCCCGTACTGCAGCAGGCGCGCTTGCGCTTCGGCTTGCGTCAGCCCCGCTGGATCGTTGGTGGTCATGAGATCGGCTGCGCTGATTGGCGGTTCGGCGGGTCAGCGGATCAGCAGCACCGGCACCTTGCAACGCGCCAGCACCGCGTTCGCCACAGACCCCATCACAACGCTGCTGAGCAAGCCGTGGCCGTGTGAGCCCATGACGATCAGGTCTGATTTCTCCGCGTCAGCGGCTCGCGCGATTTCCATCGCGGCGTGGCCATGGACGAACGTGGCGCGGTAGTGCCAGTGATGTTGGTCCGCGAAGGCGCGCACCGGCTTGAGCACGCGCTCTGCTTCTTCGTTGTAGTAGGTGCCCAGCATGCCGTGCTCGAGGAAGCGGCTGGCGAATGTGGGCACCGGCACGACCGCATTGAGAAAGTGAAACTCGTGCGACGCACCGAGCAACTCAACGTGTGCGGCCAAGTAGCTCAGCATGCGCCTCGTGTAGTCGCTGCCGTCGACGGGGAGGAGGATCTTCATGTCGGGCTCCGGTGGGTTGCGTGTGCGCTCACTGTGGACCAGCCCTGCGGCCACCGATTGATCAAGATCAAGTGCTGACCGCGATGGGTCAAATCCAGCCCCGGGTTTTCAGCCTGCACACCAAGCCGCAAAGCGCAGCCACAGGCCGTGCGTCAGCGCCCAGCCAGCGACCGCGATCAAGCCGAAGCCGGCGATGCGAAAGCCGAGGGGGGCCACATCGCCTGGCGCGATCTGCGGGCCGCGCCACGCTTGCCAACGGGCCCAGGCCCAAGGCGCGAGTGCCAAGCCCGGCATCGAGCCGATCGCGAAGGCGGCCATCACGAGGGCGCCGCTCAGCGCGGTGCTGGCGAGTGCTGCCAGCAGCAAGCCGCCTTGCAGTGCGGCGCATGGCCAAGCGACCCACGCGAGGCCGGCCACGGTGGCGCGCGTGGCCGGCCGCGCGCTGCGAAAGCGCAGTGGCTGGGGCCCGCTCAGGGTGCCGGTGGGGGAGGCTTCGCTGCGCCGGCGCAGCATCCACGCGGGCTGCCGGCCGGTGGCGAGCCACCACAGGCCGAGCATGAAAAAGGCCAAGTGCAGCATCGTCCAGAACGGCCGGATGGCGGGCGAGGCTTGGGTCCAGCTGGCCAGTGCCGAGACGCTGCTGGCAGCCACCGCGCCGGCCGCCATGTAGCCCGCAATGCGCGCGAGGTGAAAGCCGCTCGCGGCGCGGCCGCCGGTCTGGGTGAGCGCAGCGCAGGGCGCGCCGCACATCAGCGCGCAGTGCGGCGTGGCCGCCGCGCCCAACGCCAGCCCCGCCAAGACCAGCGGCCACGCCATCACAGGCCTCGCGCCAAGCGGCCGCGCATCACGCACATCACGCGTCAGTCTCTGGCCGGCTCGGCCCGGGCCCGGGTGCTTCGAGCAACTGCGTGATCGCGGTCGAGGTGGCGATCACGCCCCAGAACACCATGAACGAGACCGAGTAGATCGCGCTGGCCGACCACCCGAGCGAACTCATCGGCAGGCCATGCAAGCCCTGCGGATCAACGACCACGAACACCAGCCCCTCCAGCACGCCGGCCATCAAAAACGCTGGCCACAGGATCAACAGCGCCCGCTCGCGGAATGGCCGCGTGGCGCTGGCCGCCTCCCAATCAGCGGCGCGGCGTAGCAGCATGGTTGCGCGCCTGCATCGCTGGCAAATGGCTGGCTTCTGCCGCAGCCTCTGCCGAGCTGGCCGCCACCAGCGGCAGATCACGGCCGTGCACGGCGAAGAACAGCGTGACGAAGCTCGCCACCACCACAAGCGCCGGCCCACCGAACGCCAGCCACACCATGCGGATGCGCCACCACGGCTGCACCGGCCCCATCTTGTTCGCTGTCATGCCTTGATCTCCTTACTGCTTGTGCTGCTTGTGCTGCTGGTGCTGCTGGTGCTGCCGCGTCGTGTGGCGCTTTATCGAGGCACGACGAAGGTCGAACGCTCGCTCACCCTGGCCGCCTCATCACCGAGCGCCACCACCTCGAAGCGAACCACATGCGCGCCCGGCCCGGCGGACTCTGCGGTCTCTTCCGGCACGCGCACCGCCACGGTCACCCACCGCGCTTGCGCAGGCGCCACATCGACTGGGTCCGCCTGTGCAAGCCGCGCTCCAGCGAGGCCATGCACCTCGATGCGGTAGCGCTGCGGTTGCTCGGTGGCGTTCATCAGCTGCAGGCGGTAGAGGTTCTCGATCTGGTCACCGTCGACTTCGCGGGCCAAGGTCATGCGGTCGCGCACCACATCGACCTTGAAGTGCCGCCGCATCGCCAGGCTCGTCGCAAAGCCCACTGCAATGGCCAGCAGCACCGCGCCATAGACGAGCACACGCGGCCGCAGCACGCGGCGAAACATCTGCCCGCGCGCGAGGCCTTGAACCAGGCTGTTCTCGGTCGCATAGCGAATCAAGCCGCGCGGGTACTTCATCTTGTCCATGACGTTGTCGCACGCGTCGATGCAAGCGGAGCAGGCGATGCATTCGTACTGCAGCCCGTCGCGAATGTCGATGCCGACCGGGCACACCTGCACACACAAGCCGCAGTCGATGCAGTCGCCCAGGCCCAGCGCTTTGGCATCGGCGCTGCGGGCGCGTGTGCCGCGCGGGTCACCGCGGGCGGTGTCGTAGCTGACGATGAGCGTGTCGCGGTCGAACATCGCGCTTTGAAATCGCGCATAAGGGCACATGTATTTGCAGACCTGCTCGCGCAAGAAGCCGGCGTTGCCGTAAGTGGCCAAGCCGTAGAAGTTGACCCAGAACCACTCCCACGGGCCAAAGCTCAGCGTGAAGGCCTCGGCCCACAGCGTGCGCACCGGCGTGAAGTAGCCAACGAAGGTGAAGCCAGTCCACAGGCCGATGGCCAGCCACACCGCGTGCTTGGCCGATTTGCGTGCGAGTTTGTTGGCCGTCCATGGGCCGGCATCGAGCTTCATGCGGGCGCCGCGCTCACCTTCGATGCGGTGCTCCACCCACATGAAAATTTCGGTGTAGACGGTCTGCGGGCAGGCATAGCCGCACCACAGCCGCCCGCCCACGGTCGTGAAGAAAAAGAGGCCATACGCTGACAGCACGAGGATGCCGGTCAGGTAGATGAAGTCTTGCGGGTAGAGCACCAGATCGAAGAGGTAGAACCGCCGCGACGTGAGCTCGAACAGCACCGCTTGCCTGCCATTCCAAGGCAGCCACGGCAGGCCGTAGAAGAGTGCCTGCGTGAGCCACACCAAGCCCCAGCGCCAGCGCGCGAACCAGCCGTGCACCGAGCGCATGTAGATCGTGCGCTGCTTCTCGTAGAGCGAGACGAGCGCTGGCGTCGGCGCATCAGAGGCCACCTGCGTGATCGGGATGACCACGCGCGGCACCACTGTCGGCCGAGTTGTCACGATGGCCTCACGGGGCCGCCTTGGTGGCGTTCGAGAGGCCCCACACATAGGCGGTGAGCACATGGATTTGCTCGGGCGTCAGCCGGCCCGCGTGTGCCGGCATCACGCTCGATTTGCCCTGCGTGACCATGGCGATGATCGCGGCCTCGCCGCGGCCGTGGAGCCAGATGTTGTCGGTCAGGTTCGGTGTGCCGAGGGCCGGGTTGCCCTTGCCGTTCGGGCCGTGGCAGGCCGCGCACACCACGAACTTCGATCGGCCGAGTTGGGCTTGCAGGTTGTCTGGCCCGCCGGAGAGCGTGAGCACGTAGTTGGCCACGTTCTTCACGTCGTCGGCCGTGCCCACTGCGGCGGCGATGGGCGGCATCATTCCTTGGCGGCCCATCGTGATGGTTTCGTTGATGCGCTCGGGCGAGCCGCCCCAAAGCCAATCGGCATCGGCAAGGTTCGGAAAGCCCTTGCTGCCGCGCGCATCGGCACCGTGGCAGGCGGCGCAGTTGTTGGCGAACAAGCGCTCGCCCACGGCCATGGCCTGCGGGTCGTGCGCGAGTGCTGCAACCGGCATCGCGGCAAAGCCGGCATAGAGCGGAGCGCTCAGTGCGCGCGAGCTGGCCTGCTCTTCACGAAGCTGCGCCGCGCTGCTCCACTTCAGCTGGCCCGCTGCACTGCCGAGGCCGGGATAGAGCACGAGGTAGATCACCGCGAACACGATCGTCAACACGAACAGCCACATCCACCAACGCGGCAGCGGGTTGTTGAGCTCACGCAAGTCTTCGTCCCAGACGTGGCCTGTCGTGTTGTCGCCAGCCATCACGCGGCGCCGCGCGGCGATGATGAGCAAGGCCAGGCAAGCCGCCAGGCCGATGAGCGTGGTGGCGGCGATGTAGATCGACCAGCCGCTGCCGAAAAAATCGCTCATCGCGGGCTCCGGTCATCGTCAAAACCGGCTTCGCCGAGGAAGGGCAGTTGCGCTGCGACATCGAGCCCCACGCGGCGCGCGGGCCGGTAAGTCCAGGCCGCCAGCACAAGGAAGACGACGAAGCCGAAAAGCGTGACCAGGCTGCGGAAGTCGTTCAGGTCCATGGGTTCGTGTCTTTCAACGGAGTGGGTTGGCGCATCACTTGACGTGCGTGCCGAGCGATTGCAGGTAGGCCACGAGTGCATCGAGCTCGGTCTTGCCCTTCACCGCTTCGGCGCTCGCGCTGATTTCGGCATCGGTGTAGGGCACGCCCAGGCGCTGCATTGCGGCCAGGCGCGGCGGCACGCTCTCCGGCTCGATCAACTGATGCGTGAGCCACGGGTAGGCAGGCATGTTGGACTCGGGCACCAAGTCGCGCGGGTTCTCCAGGTGCAGGCGGTGCCACTCGTCGGTGTACTTGGTGCCGATGCGTTGGAGGTCGGGCCCCGTGCGCTTGCTGCCCCACTGGAACGGATGGTCATAGACGAACTCGCCGGCCGTCGAGTAGTGGCCATAACGCAGCGTCTCGGCGTTGAGCGGCCGGATCATTTGCGAGTGGCAGCCGTAGCAGCCTTCACGCAAGTAGATGTCGCGGCCGACGAGTTGCAATGCCTCGTAAGGCTTGAGGCCGGCGACGGGCTCGGTCGTCGAGCGCTGAAAGAACAGCGGCACGATCTCCACCAAGCCGCCCACGGCAATGACGAGCAGGATCAGCACGATCATCAGCAGATTGCTGGTCTCGATGCGCTCGTGGCCGGTGACCGGTGCGGTGTCTTGGGACATGGATTCAGGCTCCTTTGGCGTTCATCAAGCGCGGCATTGATTAAGCGAGCGCCAGGTGTTGCGGTATCACCGAAGCCACTGGCCGCCCGATGCGGATCGTCATCACCACGTTCCAAGCCATCAAGCACATGCCGCTCAGGTAGAGCACGCCGCCGCAAAGCCGCACGATGTAGAACGGCCACGTTGCCTTCACGCTCTCGACGAAGGTGTAGACGAGCGTGCCGTCGGGGTTGACCGCGCGCCACATCATTCCCTGCATCACGCCGGCGATCCACATCGCGGCGATGTAGAGCACGACGCCCAGCGTGGCAATCCAGAAGTGCAGGCTGATCGCCGGCACGCTGTACATCGTGGTGCGGCCGAACATGCGCGGGATCAGGTAGTAGAGCGAGCCCACCGTGATGAAGCCGACCCAGCCGAGCGAGCCCGAGTGCACATGGGCAATGCCCCAGTCGGTGTAGTGCGAGAGCGCGTTGACTGTCTTGATCGACATCATCGGCCCCTCGAACGTGCTCATGCCGTAGAACGAGAGCGCGACGATCAAGAACTTCAGGATCGGGTCATCGCGCAATTTGTGCCACGCGCCCGAGAGCGTCATCATCCCGTTGATCATTCCGCCCCAGCTCGGCGCGAGCAGCACGAGCGAGAACACCATGCCCACCGACTGCGCCCAATCGGGCAAGGCGGTGTAGTGCAAGTGATGCGGGCCGGCCCACATGTAGGTGAAGATCAGCGCCCAGAAGTGAACGATCGACAAGCGGTACGAGTACACCGGCCGCTCTGCTTGCTTGGGGATGTAGTAGTACATCATCCCGAGGAAGCCTGCGGTCAGGAAGAAGCCGACTGCGTTATGGCCATACCACCACTGCACCATCGCGTCTTGCACGCCGGCATAGGCCGAGTAGCTCTTCCACAGGCTCACTGGCATGGCCGCGCTGTTGACGATGTGCAGCACCGCAACAGCAATGATGAACGCGCCAAAGAACCAGTTGGCCACATAGATGTGGCGCACGCGGCGCCGGCCGATGGTGCCGAAGAACACAACCGCATAAGCGACCCACACCACGGCGATCAGCAGATCAATCGGCCACTCGAGCTCGGCGTATTCCTTGCCCTGCGTGATGCCCATTGGCAGCGTGATCGCCGCCGCCACGATCACCAGTTGCCAACCCCAGAACACGAACATCGCCAGCCTCGGCATGAAGAGCGGCACCTGGCAGGTTCGCTGCACCACATGGAAGCTCGTGGCCATCAACGCGCAGCCACCGAACGCAAAGATCACGGCGTTGGTGTGCAGCGGGCGCAAGCGGCCATAGCTGAGCCACGCGATGCCGGAAGTGAGATCGGGAAACGCCAGCAGCGCGGCAATGACCACGCCCACCAACATGCCGACGATGCCCCACACGACCGACGCCAGCGCGAAGCCACGAACAGCGTCGTCGGTGTAGTTCACCGGTGCGCCAAGTTGCGCGTTTCCAGCCATCGAGACTCCCTTCGTTTGCTGCTTTGTTGATGCAGACGATTCTTCGGCCGGTGCGGCTCAAGCACCTTGATGCGGATCAAGGCAATCGGCGGCGGCATCGAGAATTTGTTCGCCGTGTTGATCGAGGTCATCGAACTGGCCGCCGTGCAATGCCCACGCGAACAGGCCGAGCAGCGCAAGCACGAGCGCGGCTGACATCGGAATCAGCAGGTAGAGGATGTCCATCGATGTGCGCGCCGGGCTGTGGCGGCCTCAGCGCGCCAGCCGCAGCGAGTTGACGACGACGACGAGCGAGCTTGTGGCCATGCCCAAGCCCGCGGCCCACGGCGGCAGCAAGCCGAGGAGCGCCAAGGGCACGCAGGCGGCGTTGTAGCCAGCGGCCCACGCCAAGTTCTGGCGCACCACACGCAAGGCCTTGCGGGCCAAGGCGCGTGCGCGAACCACATCGGCCAACGCGTTCGACACCAGCACGCCATCGGCCTGCGCACGCGCGACTTGCGCGCCTTCGCCCATCGCCAAAGAGACATCGGCTTGGGCGAGCACGGGGGCATCGTTCACGCCGTCGCCAATCATCGCGACGCGTTCGCCGCGCGCTTGTGCTTCGCGCACGGCCACCAACTTTTGCTCGGGCGAGAGGCCGCCGCGCGCATCGGCAATGCCGAGGTGGCGCGCGAGTGCATCGACACGCGCCGCGTCATCACCCGAGAGCAGCGCAACGCGCACGCCGTCGCGTTGCAGCGCGCGCACTGCGTCAGCCGCACCAACGCGCAGCACTTCGGGGAAGTCAAAGCGAGCCAGCGGCAGGCCGTCTCGGCTCAACCAGCATGCGCCGCCGATGAGCGGCTCAGCATGGGCAGCGCCAGCATGTGCCAGCGCAGCAGGCCGGCTGCCCAGGCGCCACAACACGCCGTCTTCAGCGCGGCCCTGCAAGCCCTCGCCGGGTGTCTCGACCAAACCTCGCCAGACCACACCGCCGCCCGGGCGCTCGCTGGCAGCGGCCAGCGCTTTGGCCAGCGGGTGCGATGACCAAGCGGCCAGTGACGCGGCGATGTCTTGCAGCGCGGCATCTGCGATGTGCGCATCACGCGGCGGAGTGGTCAGCCGCGTGATGCGCATGGAGGCGCCGTGGCTCTCGGTGAGTGTGCCGGTCTTGTCGATGAAGAGGGTTTGCATGCGCGCCAGGCCTTCGATGGCATCGACCCGGCGCAGCAACACGCCGCGGCGGGCGAGCGCTGTCGTGCACGACAACATCGCCGATGGCGCGGCGAGTGACAACGCACAAGGGCAGGTGACGATCAGCACAGACACTGCGACCCACACCGCGCGCGAAGGCTCGATCGCGCTCCACGCGGCTGCCGCCGCCACGCTGAGCAACAGCACGGCCCAGAGGAAGGGCGCGGCCCAGCGATCGGCACTGCGGTAGGCGGCCGGCCGCTGGCTGCGGGCGCTGCGCATCATCGCGACGATGGCCGCGTAGCGCGTGTCAGCCGCCACCCGGTCGACCCGCATCGTGACCGGCGCGCCGAGGTTGATGCTGCCGGCAATCACAGCCTCGCCCACGCCTTTGTCGATCGGCACCGACTCGCCGCTGAGCAGCGATTCATCGGCCCGTGTGCGGCCGCGGGTCAGCACGCCATCGGCACAGAAGGCTTGGCCGAGCGGCACGCGAACGATGTCGCCCGGCCGCAATCGCAAGACGCTGATCGTTGCCACGCTTCCGTCGGCCTGCTCGCGCAGCGCGGTCTCGGGCAGGCGGCCGAACGAGTCTTCGAGCGAGGCTTCGGCGTGATGGCGGGCGCGCATCTCGAGGTAGCGGCCGCCGAGCAGAAAGCTCACGAACATCGTCAGCGAATCAAAGTAGACCTCGCGGCCGAATACACCACCGGGATCGAACGCCGCGCCGCTGCTGGCCACGAACGCCACGATCACGCCGAGCGCTGCCGGCACATCCATGCCGATCCGGCCACGGCGGAGCGAGCGCCACGCGCCGGTGAAAAACGGCGCTGCGGCAAAGATCATCACCGGCAGCGTGAGCAGCCAGCTGCCCCAATCGAGCAGCTTCTTTTGATCGGCCACCGGGCCGGCCGCCATGCCGAAGTAAGAAGGTGCTGCGAGCATCATCACCTGCATCGCGCAGAACACGGCGACGAAGAGCCGCCAAAGCGCATCGCGCGACTCTTGCCGGCGCATCGCGCGGGCGCCGGCGGCGGTGTCAGGCACGGCGCCGTAGCCGGCTTGCTCGATGGCCAGGACGAGGAGAGAAGGGCGCGTTTGGTCAACCTGCCAGCGCACCGTGGCGCATTGCGCGGCCGCGCTCACACGCACATCGATCACGCCGTTTGCGCGCCGCAGCGCCTGCTCGACGAGCGTGGCGCACGCGGCGCAGTGCATGCCGGTGACGCGAAGCGACGACTCAGCAATGCGCGGGCCGGTGCCTTCCACGCTGAACCGGGTGAAGCGGGCGAATTCGACTTCGTCGTCGAGCACGCCGGCGGCGGAAGGGTTCAGTGGCATGACTGCGACGATGCAGTCGACACGCACTCAGCGGCTTGATCTGCGTCAAGCCGCGGGTTGAATCGCGTCAAGCCGCAGCTTGACCGGCCGGCTCGGCCGCTCAGCCCTTCTTGCGAATGCGCTCGGTCAAGAAGTCAGCGACCGCGAGCATGCGCTCGTTCGAGCCGGCGAGCGAGCCCGAGGTGTAGTAGCGGCCATGGATGCCGAGAGCCGGCACGCCGTCAATCTTGTATTGCGCTGAGAGCTGCGCGGCTTGCTTGGCCTTGCCCTGAGTCGAGAAGGAATTGAACGCCTCGGTGAACTTGGCCGCGTCAACACCGTTCTTCGCCATGAACGCGACGATCTCCGGCAGGCGGTCGAGGCGCTGCCGATCGATGTGGATCGCATAGAACACCTTGCGGTGCATCGCGCCCACAAGGCCCATGCTTTCGAGCGCATAGAAGAGGCGCTGATGCGTCGTGTAAGGCTCTTCGCGAAACACCACGGGCATGCGGCGGAAGGCCACGTCGGCCGGCAGCTGCTTCTGCCAAGCGTCGAGTGCCGGCTCGAACTGATTGCAATGCGGGCAGCCGTACCAAAAGAACTCGACCACTTCGATCTTGCCGCTCGTGGGCGGCGGCAGCGGCTGGCTCAGGCGCACATAGTGCGTGCCTTCGACGGGGCCCGCGTCGGCATGGGCACGGGTTGCCCATGCGGCGCCAGCGCTGAGCAGGGCGGTGGAGAAGGTGCGGCGTTTCATCGGCGACTCATTTCGAAAACTACTTTCTAGCGTTGCACCCGGACCAACGCGGCGTCGATGCCCGCGCCATCGAGCCTGTCTTTGGCGGCGTCGGCGTCTTCCTTGCGGTCAAACGGGCCGAGGCGGACGCGGTAGACCGTGCGCCCGGCCTGATCGCGCTCGGTCAGCCGCGACTCCATGCCCATCATGGCGAGCTTGGCGCGCTGTTGCTCTGCGTCTTCGGTGCGGCCGTAAGCGCCGGCTTGAACGAAGTAGGTGAACGGGTCGGCTGTCGCGTTGCCGGCGACTGCAGCGCGTGCCGGTTTCGACGCAGCCACATCAGCTGCAGCCGCGGTCGGCTTGTCACCGAGGATGGCCGCCGGGTCGCGCGTGGAAGCCGGTTGCGCCGGGCGCGCTGCTGTGGCGGTCGAGGCAGGCTGCGAGGCCGGTGCCGCGGCCGCCGTGGGTGGTGCTGGCGGTGTCGCTGCCGGTGCCGGTGCCGGTGCGGGCTGCACCACGCCGCTGGCGCTCGCGTTCGGCCGCGCCGGGTTCTTGCCGTAGAGCGGGCTGTTCGGGTCCCAGTTCTTGTTCTTCTCGATTTCGGCGGCGTCTTGCTCGGGCGTGCGTTGCGGCACTTTGTTGACGAAGGGCCCCGGCACCTTGTTGACGTAGAGCGCCACGCCGAGTGCCATGCCCAGGCCGATCAGCAGGCCAACGATCAAGCCCATGCCGAATCCGCCGCGTTGCGTTGTTTTCAAAGGGCGGTCTTTCATGTCTGGTCTGCGGTGGCCACGGCGTCGCGCGCCATGTGGTCGGGCGCGCTGACGCCGAGCACGGCGAGCGCATTGCGAATCACTTGCCTCGTGGCGAGCAGCAGCGCGAGGCGGGCTTGCATCAGCGCAGCGTCATCGAGCAGGAATCGCTCAGCGGCGTAGTAGCTGTGGAACGCGCTTGCCAAGTCGCGCAAGTAGAACGCGACGAGGTGGGGCGCGAGGTCGGCCGCGGCGGCGGAAAGCACCTCCGGGAACGTGGCGAGCGCCAGCAGCAACGCCGATTCGCTCGGTGCGGTGAGCAGCGAGAGATCGGCCGTGGGGAGTGCTGCGAGGTCGCCGCCTTTGTCTGCGAACTGCTGGATCACTGAGCAGATGCGCGCATGCGCGTACTGCACGTAGAAGACCGGGTTCTCGTCGTTTTGCTTGAGCGCGAGGTCGATGTCGAACACGAACTCGGTGTCGGCCTTGCGGCTCAGCAGGAAGAACCGCACCGCGTCTTTGCTGGTCCAGGAGATCAGGTCGCGCAAGGTCACGTAGCTGCCGGCGCGCTTGGAGATCTTCACCTCCTGGCCGCCCTTCATCACCGTCACCATCTTGTGCAGCAGGTAATCCGGAAAGCCCTTCGGCGCGCCGAGGCCTGCGGCTTGCACACCGGCGCGCACGCGGGCGATCGTGCCGTGGTGGTCACCGCCTTGGATGTTGATCGCCTTCGTGAAGCCACGCTCGAACTTGACGAGGTGGTAGGCGACGTCGGGCACGAAGTAGGTGTACGTGCCGTCTGACTTCTTCATCACGCGGTCTTTGTCGTCACCGTAGTCGGTGGTGCGCAGCCAGAGCGCGCCGCCTTCCTCAAAGGTCTTGCCGGCGGCGACCAGGCGCGAAACAGTGTCGGCCACGCGGCCGTTCGCGTAGAGGCTGCTCTCCAGAAAATACTCGTCGAAGCGCACGCCGAAGGCTTGCAAGTCGAGGTCTTGCTCATGGCGCAGGTAAGCCACGGCGAAGCTGCGGATCGCGTCGATGTCGTCCACGTCGCCCGAGGCGGTGAACGCGCGGTCGTCGGCGGTCACGGTCTGCTTGGCGAGGTAGTCGGTTGCGATGTCGGCGATGTAGTCGCCGTTGTAGGCCGATTCGGGCCAGCCCGCGTCGCCCGGTGCGAGGCCGCGCAGGCGCGCTTGCACCGAGGCACCGAGAGTGGCGATCTGCACGCCCGCATCGTTGTAATAGAACTCACGCGTCACGCCCCAGCCTTGGGTTTCGAACAACGTGCAGATGGCGTCACCGAGTGCGGCCTGCCGGGCATGGCCCAGGTGCAGCGGCCCGGTCGGGTTGGCCGAGACGAACTCGACCAGCACCTTGCTTGGCTGCGGCGCTTGCCGCCCGAAGCCCTCGGCCGAGGCCAGCACTTCAGCGACCACGGCTTGTTTGGCTGCCGCCTTCAAGCGCAGGTTGATGAAGCCCGGCCCGGCGATCTCCAATGAATCAACCCAGCGCGCCACGGCGGGCTGGCGCCGCAATGCTTCGACCAGCAAGCCGGCGACTTCGCGCGGGTTTTTCTTGGCCGCTTTGGCCAGCGGCATGGCGGCGGTGATGGCGAGGTCGCCGTGGGCGGCCTGTTTGGGGGACTCGAATGCGGCGCCGATGGTGGCGCCCGTGTCCAGCTCGGCGATTGCCGCACCGAGGGCTGCAAGCAGCGCTTGTTTGGCTTCGATCATGGCGCGGGATTCTACGGGCGCACTTCACGCTGACGCGGCCCAAGCGGCGGCGGCCCGCAGCTGCAAATCGCCCCGTGTCGCGCTCGATATCCGGGCTTTTTCCGACGATCAAACCGCTCCGCCGCTGCCAAGATGCCAGCCTCCCCATCGCTCGCGTTGTTCATGTCCCACTCCGCCACCGCCTCGATTTCGCGATCCGGCGATGGGCCGGCCTCCATACCCGGCTACATCGGCAAATACCGCGTGCTCGGGCGCTTGGGCGAAGGTGCGACGAGCGAAGTCTTCCTATGCCACGACTCGTTCCAGAACCGCGAGGTGGCAATCAAGCGCGTGCGGCCGCAGGCCATGATCGACCCCGGCGAAGGCAGGTTCTCCGAGCGTTTCTTTGCCGCTGAAGCCGCGTTGGTGGGCCAGTTGCAGCACCCGAACGTCGTGAAGATCTACGACGCCGTGCCCGACCCGGTGGCGCCCTACTTGGTGATGGAGCATGTGAAGGGCAGCACCTTGCGGCCCTTTTGCCGCGCCGACCAGCTGCTGCCGCTGGAGCTGATCGTTGAGATTGGCTTTAAGTGCGCGATGGCGCTCAACTACGTTTATCGCCAAGGCTTGATTCACCGAGACGTGAAGCCCGCCAACCTGCTCGCCGTGATCAACAACGGCGTCATCACCGATGTGAAGATCAGTGACTTCGGCAGCGTGTTGAACATGGCGTCGGATGTCACGCAGATCTACCGCGTGGGCTCGCTGGCCTACATGTCGCCGGAGCAGCTCGACGGCAGCACGCTCGATTCGCGGGCCGACATCTACTCGCTCGGCGCCGTGCTCTACCACTTGATCGCCGGGCGCCCGCCCTTCGATGCGCAGGTGCAGTCGGCCATGATGCATCAGATCTACAACGTCAAACCCGGCCCGCTCGGCGCGCTGCGCGCAGGCGTGCAAGACGGGGTTGATGCGGTCATCCAGCGCGCGCTGGCCAAGGAGCCCGGCCAGCGTTACGCCAATTGGGATGAGTTCGCGCAGGCGCTGTCGGCCCTGATCACGACCCAGCAAGTGCCGCGCGGCCAGCTTCAAGGCGTGCTCGACTCGGAGCGTTTCAACTTGCTGCGCAGCCTCGACTTCTTCCAGAGCTTCGGCGATGTGGAGCTGTGGGAAGTGGTGCACCGCGCCAAGTGGCAGCGCTTTGCATTCGGGCATGCGCTTTATCGCCGCGGCGAGCAGGGCAGTAATTTCCACATCCTCGCGCAGGGCGGGGTCGAGGTTTTCCGTGATGGCGTGAAGGTCGCGCAGCTTGGCGCTGGCACGTCGATTGGCGAGATGGCCTACCTGGCGCCCAGCCCAGACCTCAAGCGCCACAGCACCGATGTGGTCGTGTCGGAGCCGGCAACCACCATCTCATTCACACCCGAGACGCTGGTGCAGGTCAGCCCGAATTGCCGGCATCTCTTCGACGAAGCGTTCATCCGCGTGTTGGTTCGGCGCCTGCATGCCGCGCACGAAGCACTGGCGCATCCGCGGCGCATTCTTTAGTCTTGCGTGTGCACCGCGCGGCGCCTCGCTGCGTTCTTGAGCTACCGAGCGCCTTGCTCGGCTGCTCTCCTCCCGCCACTGCCACGAAGGAACACGATGAAACACCTGATGACCGCGCTCACCTTGGCGCTCGCTGCATTTGCCACCACGTCACATGCTGCCGATGCCGCTGCGAGCGCGCCCATGGGCAAGCAGCAAAGCAAGATGGCTTCGTGCAACGCCGATGCCACTGGCAAAAAGGGCGACGAGCGCAAGGCCTTCATGAAGACCTGCCTGTCGAACAAGCCGGCTGCCGCAGCCACGCAGCAAAGCAAGATGAAGACGTGCAACGCCGATCCAAAAGCCAAGACGCTCAAGGGCGACGAGCGCAAAGCGTTCATGAAAGAGTGCCTCTCGGCCGGCTGATTGCCGACGCAGATTCGATCTGCCGTCACCCATCGAAAGGCTCGCAATGCGGGCCTTTCGGCTTTCTCGGCTTTCAGGCGGCGCGCCAGTATTTCGGCTCGCCGTAGGTGAGTTTCAGCAAGTCGATCCACAGGCGGGCGCGCAGCGGCATGTGCTTGGCATGCGGGAACACCGCGTAGATGCCGTTCGGCGGCGCGGCAAAAGAATCGAGCACGCTGACCAACTCGCCCGAGGCGATTTCACGGTCGATCTCCCAGGTCGAGCGCCATGCGATGCCGAGGCCGGCTGCGCACCAATCGTGCAGCACCTGGCCGTCGCTGCAATCGAGTTGGCCGCTCGGCCGCAGGTGGATCAGATGGCCGTCGACTTCGAAAGCCCAGCCGCGTGTTTGGCTCGCGTTGCTGCTCAGCGTGAGGCACTGGTGGCGCGTGAGCTCGGAAGGGTGCGTCGGCGTGCCGGCGCGCTTCAGGTAGGCGGGCGTGGCCACGCACATCCTGCGGTTTGCGGCGAGCCGCACGCTGACCAAGCTGCTGTCGGGCAAGTCGCCCACGCGCACGGCGCAGTCGTAGCCTTCGCGCGCGATGTCGATCACGCGGTCGCTCAGGTTCAGTGACACGCACACATCCGGGTGCTCGGCGAGAAAGCGCGGCACCAGCGGCGCCACATGCCGGCGGCCGAAGCCGGCTGGCGCCGTGACGCGCAATTGCCCGCTCGCCCGCGCGCCACCGGCGCTCACGCTGGCCTCGGCGTTGGCCAAGTCAGCGAGCAGGCGCTGGCTGTCTTCGAGAAAGGCGCTGCCTTCGTGCGTGAGCGCGAGCTTGCGCGTCGTGCGCACGAGGAGCTTGACGCCCAGGCGCGCCTCCAGCGCATCGATGCGCCGGCCTATCACGGCGGGCGCCACGCCTTCAGCCGCGGCCGCCGCCGTCAAACTGCCTTTGGCCGTGACCGAGACGAATGATTCGATCTGCTTGAGCTTGTCCATGGCCGCGCTCAGACGCTCGGATTAGGTTGATTGAAGTCATGAATCTTGCCATTGCAGCGCCATGAATCTCGCGCCGCGTATCGAATAGATTCATGGTCTGGCTTGGCACCTGCTGCGCCGCAACATTCCGACGGAGAACCCCATGAGCATCCCGCTGCCTTCAGGCGTTGAAATCAACGCGCCCATCCTGCCCGGCTTCGAGCAGGTGCTGACCTTGCCCGCGCTCGAACTCGTGGCCAAATTGCACCGCGCCTTCGAGCCGCGGCGGCAGCAGCTGCTGGCGGCCCGCGTGGAGCGCGCCAAGCGTCTCGATGCCGGCGAGCGCCCTGACTTTCTCGCCGAGACGGCGCACATCCGCGCTGGCGATTGGCGCATCGCGCCGGTGCCCAAAGCGCTGCAAAAGCGCCGCGTCGAGATCACCGGCCCGGTGGACGCCAAGATGGTCATCAACGCCTTCAACTCCGGCGCTGATTCCTACATGACCGACTTCGAAGACAGCAATGCGCCAAGCTGGTCAAACCAGGTTCAGGGCCAGATCAACCTCGCCCAAGCCATTCGCCGCACGCTGACGCTGGAGCAAAAAGGCAAGGTCTACCAACTCAACAGCCAGATCGCCACGCTGCAAGTGCGCCCGCGCGGCTGGCACCTCGACGAGAAGCATGTGCTGATTGATGGCCAACGCGTGCACGGCGGCATCTTCGACTTCGCGCTCTTCATGTTCCACAACGCCAAGGAGCTGCTCGCCCGCGGCGCCGGCCCGTATTTCTACCTGCCGAAGATGGAGAGCCACTTGGAAGCGCGGCTCTGGAACGATGTGTTCGTGATGACGCAAACCGAGCTCGGCTTGCCGCAAGGCACGATCAAAGCCACGGTGCTGATCGAGACCATCCTCGCGGCATTCGAGATGGATGAAATCTTGTATGAGCTGCGTGAACACAGCGCCGGGCTGAATGCCGGCCGCTGGGACTACATCTTCAGCTGCATCAAGAAGTTCAAGCTTGACAAGAACTTCTGCCTCGCCGATCGCGCCAAGGTCACGATGACCGCGCCCTTCATGCGAAGCTACGCGCTGCTGCTGCTCAAGACCTGCCACCACCGCGGCGCACCGGCCATCGGCGGCATGAGCGCGCTGATCCCGATCAAGAACGACCCGGCGAAAAACGAAGCTGCGATGGCCGGCATCATTGGTGACAAGCGCCGCGACGCGACCGATGGCTACGACGGCGGCTGGGTCGCACACCCAGGCTTGGTCGAGGCCAGCATGAAGGAATTCGTGGCTGTGCTCGGCGACGCGCCGAACCAGTTCGAGAAGCAAAAGCCCGAGGTCGATGTGAAGGCCGCTGACTTGCTGAACTTCCAGCCCGAAGCGCCCATCACCGAAGCGGGCTTGCGGATGAACATCAACGTCGGTATTCACTACCTCGGCGCATGGCTGGCCGGCAATGGCTGCGTGCCAATTCACAACCTGATGGAAGACGCGGCCACCGCCGAGATTTCGCGCTCGCAGGTGTGGCAATGGATACGCACACCGAAGGGCGTGCTCGACGATGGCCGCAAGGTCACGGCCGAGTTGGTCAAGTCGCTCGTGCCGGAGGAGCTTGCCAAGATCAAGGCCGGCGGCTTCGATGGCAAGTTCGACCGTGCCGCGGAAATCTTCACCGTGATGAGCACGCAAGACGCGTTCGAAGAGTTCTTGACGCTGCCGCTCTACGAAGAGATCTGACGCCTGACCTTCAGCGCGGCAGGCGATACAGTCTGCCGCGCTGAGCCAACCCGGCGCGGCGCTGTTCCATCGCCTGGCCTGTTGGCCGAAGGAATCTGCTTTGATCCGATCTCAAACCGCGCCGGCCGCCATCCGTCGGGTGGCGCCGCTTCCTTCGCAACGATCAGGCGCCAGCCCCGCGCAAACCGCTGTGGGCAGCGTGTGATGGCGCTGGAGGCCTTTGCCGTCTCGACCGGCGTGGTCGCGCTTGGCGAGATGGGCGACAAAACCCAGCTGCTCGCGATGCTGCTGGCGGTGAAATTTCGGCGGCCCGTGCCCATCATCCTGGGCATCTTGGTCGCGACCTTGTTCAACCACGCCACGGCCGGGCTCGTCGGCAACTGGGTTGCTGGCGCGCTCGGGCCCAGCGTGCTGCGCTGGGTGATCGGCATCTCGTTCATCGCCATGGCCGGCTGGATGCTGGTGCCCGACAAGATCGATGCTGATGAGGCCGCAGGCCCGCCGCGCTTCGGTGTGTTCGGCACCACGCTGGTCGCGTTCTTTCTGGCCGAGATGGGCGACAAAACGCAAATCGCCACCGTCGCGCTAGCTGCCCGGTATGACGATCTGGTGAGCGTGGTGGCCGGCACCACGCTCGGCATGATGCTGGCCGATGTGCCCGCCGTTTTCATCGGCGAGAAGATCGCGGCCAAGGTGCCGATGAAGCTTGTGCACGGCATTGCGGCGGCGATCTTCGCGGTGCTCGGCGTGCTCACGCTCTTCAACGTCGGGCACTTGTTTTGACGGCGGCGAGTGCCAACTCGCGCGACGCGCTTGCCGCCCGCTTCGGGCCGAACTACCGCTGGTGGGTGCTCTTCACGGTGATGATCGGGAGCATGGCGTCGATCATGGCGTCCACGATCGTCAACGTGGCTGTGCCCGACATGAGCCGCGTCTTCGTGCTCGGGCAAGAACGCGCGCAGTGGCTCTCGGCCGGCTTCATGGCGGCGATGACTTTGTCGATGCTCACCACGCCGTGGCTGCTGGAGCGTTACGGCTATCGCCGCACCTTTTGTGGTGCGGTCGCGCTGTTGATGGTGGGCGGCATCGCCGGCGGATCAAGCGCGTGGTTCGAGCTCGTGCTGGCGATGCGCGTGGCCGAGGGCTTGGCGGCGGGCGTGTTGCAGCCGATCCCGTCGATCATCGTGATGCGCGCTTTTGGCCCCGGTGAGCAAGGCCGCGCCATGGGCATCTTCAGCTTCGGCGTGGTGCTCGCGCCGGCGATTGGGCCCAGCATCGGCGGCGTGCTGGTCGAGTGGTTTGGGTGGCGCTCGATCTTCTTCGTCGTTGTGCCGTTTTGCGTGGTGGCGCTCGCGCTGGCTCGCCGCTATTTGCCGGTGGGCGCGCCTGGCGGTGTGCCGGCCAATCCGAGCGGTGCGCGGCTCGATGGCGTGGGCCTGGTGCTGATCGCGGTGGCGGTGCTGACGCTGCTCAACGGCATGGTCAACCTGCACGGCGGCGGCGCATCCGTCGCGCTGGCCTTGCTCGCTTGCAGTGCGACGGCGGTGTTCGGCTTCATCTTCCACCAGAAGCGCGGCGCGCGGCCGTTGATGCAGTTGCGACTTTTTTTGCACGGCCCGTTTGCGATGGGCGGCACAGTCGCTTTCATCTACGGCATGGCCTTGTTCGGCTCGACCTATCTGTTGCCGGTGTTCATGCAGATCGCCTTGCACTTGCCGCCATCGCAAGCCGGCGCGGTGCTGCTGCCGGCCGGCTTGGCACTGGCCGCCACCAGCCCGCTGGCCGGCCGCTGGGCTGACCGCGCGCGTGTCAGCCGGCTCGTCAGCTTTGGTCTGCTGTTGCTGAGCGCCTCGATGGTGTTGATGGTTTTTGTGGGCGCGGCCACGGCGCTTGGGTGGATCGTGCTCTGGGCCGTGATCGGCCGCGTTGGCCTGGGCTTTGTGCTGCCATCGCTCAACCTGGGCGCGATGCGCGGCTTGCCGACAGAGCTCATCTCGCAAGGCGCCACCACCGTCAACTTCCTGCGCCAGCTCGGCGGCGCGGTCGGCGTGAGCCTCGTTGGCAGCGTGCTGGAGTGGCGGCTGCAGTCGTGGCCGGCCGAGCCGGTGCGCGCCTTTCATGAGACCTTCGTGCTGCTCGGGCTGATCACGGCGGCGGCCATCCTTGCCGCTTGGCGCATGGAGCCGCGGGTGCCGGTGCGGAGCGCGCTTTAGAGGCGGCGCCCATGAGCAGTTTCTAGAAGCCGCGCCTGAACGCGCCACCTAGAATTTCCGCTGGACTCACCGCGCTTCATGAACCTCGACTTCGATCTCCTTCCCGCCCGCTGCGATGTGCTCATCATCGGCGCCGGCCCCGCCGGCTCGGCCGCGGCCATCACGCTCTGCCGCGCCGGCCTCGATGTGGTGCTGGTCGATTCGCAAGCCTTTCCGCGCGACAAGGTCTGCGGCGATGGCCTCATCCCCGACACGCACAACGCCTTGCGCAAACTCGGCGTGCTCGCCGAGGTCATGACCGCAGCGCAATCGGCCAGCCACGTCGGCTGCATTGGGCCGCGTGGCGGGCGCATCGATGTGCCCGGCACGCTCGCCGTGTTGCCGCGCAAGCAGCTCGACCAGATCGTCTGCCGTGCCGCGGTGGCGGCCGGTGCGCGCATGCATGCGCCGGCGCGCTTTGTGGCCGCGATCGAAGAAGCCGGTCAGGTCGTGGGCGCCACATTGGCGCACCTCGATGCGCGCAAAGAGGTGCGCGCCAACTGGCTCTTGCTCGCCACCGGCGCGGTGCCACAAGCGCTGCTCGCTGCCGGCATGGCCGAGCGCCAAACGCCGAGTGGCGTGGCGCTGCGCGGCTACGTCAAGAACGACGCCATGGTCGGCAAGATCGACAAGCTCGAGGTCGTCTGGCACCGCAAGCTTTCGCCTGGCTACGGCTGGGTGTTCCCGTGCCCGGGCGGTGTTTTCAACATCGGCGTTGGCGTGGTCGACAGCCACGGCGCGCAGCGCGAAGACGGCAGCCTCATCAAGCGCGACGTCAACCTGCGCGATGTGCTCGACGAGTTCAAGCGCGTCTATGCGCCTGCGCGCGAGCTGATGGAGGGCGGCAAGCTGCTCGGCGCCATGAAAGGCGCGCCGCTGCGCTGCACGCTCGATGGCGCGCGCTTTTCGCGGCCCGGGTTGATCGTCACCGGTGAAGCCGCAGGCAGCACCTACTCGTTCACCGGCGAGGGCATCGGCAAGGCCTACGAGACCGGCATCCACGCGGCCGAGGCCATCCTCGCCGGCCTGCAGCAACGCCTGACCGAGGCGCAAGTGCGAGCCGACTACGAAACCCGCCTGAAGGCGCTCAAACCCCGCTTCGAGCTCTACCGCCGCGCCAACCTCGTCAACCGCTTCCCGTGGCTGGCCGACCTCGTGATCTGGCGCGCCCGCAAGAGCCCCAGCGTGATGCGGCGCATCAGCGGCGTGCTTAATGAGACGAGCAACCCCGGCAACCTGTTCACCGCCAAGGGCTTGATGCGGCTCTTCACCGAATAGCGCGATGCTTTCGAACACAGCACCACGAAAGCGCCCGAGCGACCAATGGCGGAAGCGGTGCGTCGGCGCGCAGCGCCCGGGCATGGTCATGAAACGGAACGAAACCGCGAACGCGCGCCAGCGCCCGGCCGCCCGAAGCCGGGCGCGACCCCCTCGGGGCGCCAGCGCGCAGCGCCGGGGCATGCTCATGAAACGGAACGAAACCGCGAACGCGCCCGAGCGCCCGGCCGCCCGAAGCCGGGCGCGACCCCCTCGGGGGGTCGGCGCGTAGCGCCGGGGGGCCGTCATGTGCCAATTGCTAGGCATGAACGCCAACACGCCAACCGATGTGATGTTCAGCTTCACCGGCTTCGCCACGCGCGCCGAAGAACACAAAGACGGCTTCGGCATCGCCTTCTTCGAGGGCGCCGGCGTGCGCTTGATGGTCGATGCACAAAGCGCGCGCGTCTCGCCGGTGGCCGAGATGGTGCGGCGCTACCCGATCAAGAGCGACAACATCGTCTCGCACATCCGCAAGGCCACGCAGGGCAGCATCACGCTCGCGAACACGCACCCGTTCGTGCGCGAGTTGTGGGGCCGCTACTGGGTGTTTGCCCACAACGGCGATCTCAAAGGCTTTTGCCCTCGCTTGCACGGCGCGTTTCGGCCGGTGGGCGAGACCGACAGCGAGCGCGCCTTCTGCTGGCTCATGCAAGAGCTCGCCAAAGCCCATGCCAGCGTGCCGACGATCGCTGAGCTCACCGCCACATTGCGCGAGCTCGCGCCGCTGGCGGCAGCTCACGGCACCTTCAACTTCATGCTGAGCAACGGTCAGGCGCTGTGGGCGCATTGCTCCACCCACTTGCACTACCTGGTGCGCAGGCACCCCTTCGCGACCGCGTCGCTGCAGGATGAAGAACTCACCGTCGATTTCACCGAGCTCACTTCGGTGCATGACCGCGTTGCCATCGTCGTCACGGAACCGCTGACGCGCGATGAGCCTTGGCAAGCCTTCGCCCCCGGCGAGCTGCGCGTCTTCGTGGCTGGTGATCTCACCGCCAACTAGCCGAGTGGCCAACACGCCAGCCAGCCGACGACCCGACGACCCGACCGCGTCATTTGAATACCGGGCACCCACCGGCTTGTAGGTCCATGAAATTCGTGCAAACTCGGCGCACCATGCGTTGACGTGGCGTTGGAGGCGTGGCGCGGGTCACGCTCTCGAATTTGGTCGCATCCCGAGCCCGCACCCCTGATGTTCACTGCCCTGATTGCCGACGACGAAACCGCGCCGCGCGCCCATCTGCTCGCATGCCTGTCTCGCGTCTGGCCCGACCTGAAGAAGATCGAAGCAACCGATGGCGGCGACGCCTGGGACGCCTTCTTAGAGCACGAACCCGACATTGCCTTTCTCGATGTGCGCATGCGCGGCTTGACCGGCATTGAGGTCGCGCAGCGCATTGGCGGGCGCGCGCACATCGTCTTCGTCAGCAAGCCGGGCGACCACGCCGTCGCTGCGTTCGCCAACGGCTCAGCCGATTGCGTGCTCAAGCCGGTCGACGATGCGAACCTCGCGCCGGTGATTGCCCGCATTCGGGCACGCCTCGCGCAGCCCGGCGGTCAGCCAGCGGATCTGCAAGGCTTGCTGGACCGGCTTGCCGGCCAGGTGCGCAAACCCGCGCCGCTCGAGGTGCTGCAAACCGGCGCCGGCCATGACGCCGCGCTCGTCCGCGTGGCCGACGTCGTCTACTTCGAATCCGATTCGCGCTACACCCGGGCCGTCTACCAAGACGGCGATGTGCTCATCCGCACGCCGCTCAAAGACCTGCTCTCTCAGCTCGACGCCAAGCGCTTCTGGCAAGTTCACCGTTCGTTGATCGTCAACCAACAGCACATTGCCGGCACCCAGCGCCAAGACGACGGCCACATGGTGCTGGCCTTGCGCGGCCGGGCCGAGAAGCTGCCGGTATCTCGGCACTTCCAGGGCCTGTTCGGCGCGGGTTGAACCCATGACCACAGAAGCTCTCCCCAACCCGCGCTTCGACATCTTCTACAAGCACGACGCGGTCACCCAACTCCTCCACGACTACGCCGCCGCCTGCCCGCATCTGGTGAGCGTGGCCTCCATCGGCAAGAGCTTCGAGGGCCGCGACATCTGGGTCGCGACCATCACCAACACAGCCACCGGAGCCGACACCGACAAGCCCGCGTTCTGGGCCGACGGCAACATCCACGCCGCCGAGCTGACCGCCAGCACCGCGGTGCTCTACTACCTGCACGCGCTCGTCACCGGCTTCGGCACTGATGCGCAGATCACGCAGCTGCTCAACTCCCGCGTCGTCTACCTCTGCCCGCGCTTGAACCCCGATGGCGCCGAGCTCGCGCTTGCTGAGAAGCCGCGCCACATCCGCTCAAGCACGCGCCGCTATCCGCTTGACGAAGACGCTGTCGATGGCCTGACGGTCGAAGACATCGATGGCGATGGCCGCGTGCTTTTCATGCGCATCCCCGATCCGCACGGTGGCTTCAAGAAGTGCGAGGCCGATGCGCGGTTGATGGTGCCGCGCCAGCCCGGCGAGTTTGGCGGCGAGTACTACCGGCTGATGCCCGAGGGCCTGCTGACCAACTACGACGGCCTGACGATCAACGTCAACAAAGACGCTGAAGGCCTCGACCTCAATCGCAACTTTCCCGCCGCGTGGCGACAGGAGTTCGAGCAGGTTGGGGCGGGCCAATACCCGGCCAGCGAGCCCGAAGTCAAAGCGATGATCGACTTCGTGCTCGCGCACCCGAACATCGGCGCGGCCATCAGCTACCACACGCACAGCGGCGTGATCCTGCGGCCCATGGGCACGATGAGCGACGACGACATGATCCCTGAGGATCTGTGGTCGATCAAACGCTTCAGCGAGCTCGGCGCCAAGCTCACCGGCTATCCGGCGATCAGCATTTGGCACGAGTTCAAGTACCACCCGAAGGAAACCATTGGCGGCACGCAAGACTGGCTCTACGAGCACCTCGGCGCGCTGTTTTGGGTGGTCGAGCTCTGGGCGCCGAACAAGGAAGCGGGGATCGAGAACTACAAGTGGGTCGATTGGTACCGCGATCATCCGGTTGAAGACGATCTGAAGCTGCTCAAGTGGAGCGACGAGCATTGCGGCGGCCAAGCCCACGCCGATTGGCGGCCGTTTCAACACCCGCAGCTCGGCGCCGTTGAATTGGGCGGCTGGGACAAGATGAACTTCTGGCGCAACCCGCCGCCGCATCTGCGCGAGCGCGAAGTGGCGCGCTTCCCGGCCTGGATGACGCAAATCGCCCTCAGCCTGCCCAAGCTCGAACTGCTGCGCGCCGAAGTGCGCGCGCTCGGGCCCGACACCTGGCGGGTGCGCTTTGCCGTGGCCAACAGCGGCTGGCTGCCGGCCTACGTGAGCAAACGCGCACTGGAGCGCAAGGTCGTGCGCGGGGTGATGTTCGAGATTCATTTGCCCGCGGGCCAGCCCGAGGTCTCGCTCGTCAGCAGCAAGCCGCGCATCGAAGGCCCGCAACTCGAAGGCCACGCGCCCAAGGCCAGCCTGCAAGCCTTCTTGCCGAACCGCGAAGTCACTGGCGACCGCGCCTTCGTCGAGTGGGTCGTGCGTGCGCCCAAAGGCACGCGCCTCGCGTTGACGGCCAGCGCCGATCGGGCCGGCACGGTGCGCACTGAAGTCAGCCTCGATTGACCCTCGCCGGATTGACCTTCGCTAGCTTGACCTTCGGCGGTCGGCGGCCATGAATCGCCGCACCTTGATCCTGAGCGGCCTGGGCAGCGCCGCGGCCTTGCTGGTCGGCTGGGTGGCGATGCCGATGCGAAGCCGTTTGGGCAGCATGGCAACGATCGCTCCGACGCTCGCTGGCGGCGGTGGTTTGGACGGCATGGAAGGCGGCATCGGCCTCAACGGCTGGATTCGCATTGCGCAAGACGGCGCCGTGCAGCTCGCGATGAACCGCAGCGAAATGGGCCAGGGCGTCCACACCGCGCTCGCCATGCTCGTGGCCGAAGAGCTGGATGTGCCGCTTGAGCGTGTGCAATTGATCGATGCGGGCTTTGATGCGATTTACGGCAACGTGGCGTCGTTCACGGCGAGCCTGCCGGTGCACCCGCGCGACGCCGAGCCAGGCCGCGAGGCAGCTCTCGTGAAGGCCTCGCAATGGCTGGTCGGCAAAGTCGCGCGCGAGCTCGGCATCAACTTGACTGGCGGCTCATCGAGCATCGCCGATGCTTGGGGCGTGCTGCCGCTGGCCGCGGCCACCGCACGCGCGCAGCTGCTCGGCGCGGCCTCGCTGCGCTGGCGCTTGCCGGCCGATGAGCTCGTGGTGCAGGGCGGCGTCGTGAGCCACGCCTCTGGCCCGTCGGCCCACTACGGCGAACTCGCGCGCATCGCTGCGGCCACGCCAACGGGCGAGGTGCGTTTGAAGCCGCGCAGCGCCTGGCGGCTGATCGGCACGGCTGCCCAACGCACCGATGCCGCGCCCAAAGGCCGTGGGGCTGCCCGCTTCGGCATGGATGTGCGCTTGCCCGAGCAGCGCTACGCCGTCGTTCGCCATTGCCCGATGTTGGGCGGTGGGCTGGGGGCGATCGATGTGGATGCCGCGCTGGCGGTGCCGGGCGTTGAGCGCGTCGTGCGGCTGGGGTCGGTGGCTGGGTCGACCGCGGGGCTCGCTGTGGTCGCCACCAGCACCTGGGCTGCGCTGCAAGGCGCCAAGGCGCTGCGCGTTGCATGGAACGCGCCGCCAGCCGGCACGGTCAACAGCGCCGACATCCTCAGTGCGCTGATGCAAACCGCCGCGCGGGCCGCGGCCGAGAGCAGCGGCCATGTGTTCCATCAGCGTGGCGACATCGCCTCGCTGCGCCCCGCCGAGCCCGGCCACATCAGCCAGATCTACCGCGCGCCTTACCTCGCGCACGCGGCGATGGAGCCGATCAACTGCACCGCGCGCGTGGCGGCCGGCCGCGTTGAGGTGTGGGCGCCGACGCAGGTGCCCGGCCTCGCGCGGGCGCTCGCAGCGCAGGTGGCGGGCGTGCCGGAAGAAGCGGTCACGCTGCACGTCACCTACCTCGGCGGCGGCTTCGGCCGGCGGCTCGACATGGACTTCATCGGCCAAGCCGTGCGCATCGCCATGGAAGCCAGCGGCCGGCCGGTGCAGCTCGTCTGGCCGCGTGAAGAAGACATCACGCATGATTTCTATCGCCCTGCCGGCGTGGCCGTGCTGCAGGCTCGGCTCGATGCGGCCACCGGCTTGCCGATCGCCTGGCAAATCACGAGCGCCGGAGACGCCATCACGCCGCGCATGAGCGAACGCACGATGCCCGCGTTGGCAAGCCGCTTCGAGTTGCCCGACAAGACCACGAGCGAGGGCCTCTTCGATCTGCCGTATGGCGTGCCGAACCAGCGCATCGCGCACGTTGCCACGCACAGCGGCGTGCCGGTTGGCTTCTGGCGTTCGGTCGGCCATTCGCACAACGCGTTCTTCTCGGAGTGCTTCGTTGACGAGCTGGCTTTTGCCGCCAAGCAAGACCCGCTGGCTTACCGCCTCGCCTTGCTCGCCGATGCGCCGCGCCATGCGGCCGTGCTCCAGCTCGCCGCCAGCAAGGCCGGCTGGGGCAGCGCGCTGCCCGCAGGCGTGGCGCGCGGTGTGGCGCTGCATGAGAGCTTCGGCAGCGTCGTCGCGATGGTGGCCGAGGTCACGTTGATGGCCGGCCGGCCGCGCGTGCAGCGCGTCGTTTGCGCGGCCGATGTCGGCACCGTCATCAACCCCGGCCTCGTGCGCCAGCAGCTCGAAGGCGGCGTCGTCTTTGGCTTGAGCGCAGCGCTCGCCGGGCGCATTGACATCGAGGCCAGCGTCGTCAAGCAAAGCAACTTCACGACGTATCCGGTGCTGACGATCGCGGGAGCGCCGCGAGTGGATTGCCATTTGATCGACAGCATCCGCCCGCCCAGCGGCGTGGGCGAGATCGCCGTGCCGCCGATTGCGCCCGCGGTCGCGAATGCGCTCTTCAGCCTGACCGGCCGGCGCTGCCGTGAGCTGCCTTTGGCCGTGGCGTGAAACGCGCGTGCTAGGCCTGGGCTGGCTTGGCCGCGTTCAATGCGGCCCGTGTCGCTTGCGCCACTTGCCGAGCGGCGGCAGCGAAAGTCTCCACCGTCTGCCCTGCATAAAGCACCGCCCGCGACGAGCTCACGATGATCGGCCCCGTGGTCAAGCCGCCGGCGCCGTGCCAGCCCGCGCGCACCGTCGCTTCGGCATCGCCGCCTTGCGCGCCAATGCCGGGGATCAACAGCGGCAGATGCGGTGCGAGCGCGCGCACACGTTCGATCTCGGCTGGGTAGGTTGCGCCAACAACCAGCGCCAGCTGCCCGCTCGCATTCCACGGTCCGCTCGCCAGCCGCGCGATGTGCTCAAAGAGCGTGTCGCCAGAAGCCAGGCGCTGGCCTTGTAAATCATCACCGCCCGCATTCGAGGTGCGGCACAGCAGGATCGCGCCTTTGCCTTCGTGCTTCAAATAAGGCTCAACCGAATCGAAGCCCATGAATGGCGACAAGGTCACCGCATCGGCCCGGTAGCGCTCGAAAGCCTCAAGCGCGTACTGCTCCGCCGTGCTGCCAATGTCACCACGCTTTGCATCGAGGATCACCGGCACCTCAGGCGCCACCGCATGGATGTGCGCGATCAACCGCTCTAACTGCGATTCGGCACGGTGAGCCGCAAAGTAGGCGATCTGCGGTTTGAACGCGATCACCAGGTCTTTGGTCGCATCGACGATGGCGGCGCAGAA
>JAYWGR010000130.1:0-5772 GCA_043778145.1 Rhizobacter sp. | reverse complement strand
GATCGACCAGATCGAGCAAGACCGCGCCCGTGGCGTGCCCGCATGGAACGCCATCGTCGAGGCCGCAGTGCGGCGACTGCGGCCGATCATCCTGACGGCAGCGGCCGCGGTGCTGGCAATGATCCCGCTATCGCGGAGCGTGTTTTGGGGCCCCATGGCAGTGGCAATCATGGGCGGCTTGATCGTCGCAACCGTGTTGACTCTGCTCTCGCTGCCGGCAATGTACGCAGCTTGGTTCCGCGTTAAGCCGCCGCCTGGCGCGTCAAGCTAAACTAGCGGGCTATCGAAAAAATTGCCGGGAAGGGGCGCCTCAAGCGACCCAAAGTCCTGTTGAGATTCTCGCGCGGGTGGCGAAATTGGTAGACGCACCAGGTTTAGGTCCTGACGCCAGCAATGGTGTGCGGGTTCGAGTCCCGCCCCGCGCACCAGCAACCGAAAGAGTTCACACACATCATGTCCGTCCAAGTTGAAACCCTCGACAAGCTGGAGCGTCGCATCACGCTGAGCTTGGCTGCTGCCACGATCAACACAGAGGTCGAATCGCGACTCAAGAAGCTGTCGCGCACGGTCAAGGCTGACGGTTTCCGGCCGGGCAAGGTGCCGATGAGCGTCGTCACCCAGCGCTATGGCTACTCGGTGCACTACGAGGTCATGAACGACAAAGTCGGCCAGGTTTTTGCCGAAGCCGTCACCGAAGCCAAACTGCGTGTGGCCGGCGCGCCAAAGATCACTGAGAAGCCTGGTGCGACCGAAGGCAACGTCGAATTCGACGCGACCTTCGAGATCTATCCCGAAGTGGTGCTCGGCGACCTGAGCGCCGCCGAGGTCGAACGCGTCAGTGCCGAGGTGACTGACGAAGCGATCGACAAGACGCTCAACATCCTTCGCAAGCAGCGCCGCACGTTCGCGCAGCGCCCGGCCGACGCTGCGGCTGCTGCCGGTGACCGTGTCACGATCGACTTCGAAGGCAAGATCGACGGCGAGTTGTTCGACGGCGGCAAAGCCGAAGGCTTTCAGTTCCAGATTGGCGAAGGCCAGATGCTGGAGCAATTTGATGCCGCAGTGCGCGGCATGAAGACCGGCGAATCGAAGACCTTCCCGTTGCAGTTCCCGGCTGACTACCAAGGCAAGGATGTTGCCGGCAAAGAGGCCGATTTCCTCGTCACCCTGACGAAGATCGAAGCCGAGAATTTGCCGGAAGTTGATGAGGCATTCGCCAAGTCACTCGGCATTGGTGACGCGACGGTTGAGGGCCTGCGTGCCGACGTCAAGAAGAATTTGGAGCGCGAAGTCAAGTTCCGCGTGCTCGCGCGCAACAAGCGCAGCGTCATGGATGCGCTGCTCAAGAGCACCGAGATCGACGTGCCCAAGTCGTTGGTCGCCAACGAAGTCGACCGCATGATCGAAGCCGCTCGCGCTGATCTGAAGCAGCGCGGAGTGAAAGACGCTGAGAACGCGCCGATTCCGCGCGAGGTGTTCGAGCCTCAGGGCGAGCGGCGTGTGCGTCTGGGTCTCGTCGTCGGCGAGCTGGTCCGCAGCAACAACTTGCAGGCTCGCCCCGATCAGCTGCAAGCCCACATCGAAGAGCTGGCGCAGAGCTATGAAAAGCCGTCGGAAGTGGTGCGCTGGTACCTCGGCGACCGCGAGCGCCTGGCGGAGGTCGAGGCCATCGTCGTTGAAAACAACGTTGCCGAATTCGTGCTCGGCAAGGCCAAGGTGACCGACAAGGTATTGGCGTTCGACGAGCTGATGGCCAGCTGATCGAGCAGGCCTTCACAACAGGCGCCGTGCCGCGAGGCCGGCGCCTTTTTCACGGGCACCTACTTTCTGCGGTGGCGCTCTTGTGGCCACATAATCAATCCGCATCTTTGATCTGCACCCGCAACCATTCCTCACACGCAAGGACTGCCATGAGCGCGCTTGACACCAACGACCTGGGCATGGTCCCGATGGTCATCGAAACTTCGGGTCGCGGCGAACGCGCCTACGACATCTACAGCCGCTTGCTCCGCGAGCGCATCATCTTTCTCGTCGGCCCCGTCAACGACCAGACGGCCAGCGTTGTTGTCGCGCAGCTGCTCTTCCTCGAAAGCGAGAACCCCGACAAGGACATCAATTTCTACATCAACTCGCCCGGCGGTTCAGTGAGCGCGGGCATGTCGATTTTCGACACCATGCAGTTCATCAAGCCGGATGTGTCCACGATGTGCATGGGCATCGCCGCGAGCATGGGCTCGTTCCTTTTGATGGCTGGCGCCAAGGGCAAGCGCTTTGCGCTTCCAAACTCGCGCGTGATGATCCATCAGCCTTCCGGTGGCGCTCAAGGTCAGGCCACCGACATCGAAATTCACGCGCGCGAGATCTTGAAAACGCGTGAGCAGCTCAATCGCATCTACGCCGAGCGCACTGGGCAGACCATCGAGAAGATTCGTGCCGACATGGAGCGCGATTTTTTCATGGATCCTGAGGAATCGAAGGCGTACGGCTTGATCGACAGGGTCCTGACCGACCGGGCGGGTCTCAACACGAACTAACGCGTAAATTGTTTGCTGGTGAGCCAGCAACAACACGGGAAACGGGGCCTTTTTTACCTCCAAGGCCCCGTTTTCTTTTGAATTATCATCAGCCCATCCACCCCTACCGCCTGAGATCAGCACCTCCTTATGGCCGACAAAAAAGGCTCTTCGAGCGAGAAAGTTCTTTACTGCTCGTTTTGTGGCAAGAGCCAGCATGAGGTCAAAAAACTCATTGCTGGCCCGAGCGTGTTCATCTGCGATGAGTGCATCGAACTCTGCAACGACATCATTCGCGACGAGGTGCCTGCCGAGGGTGCCGATCCGAAAGCTGCCAAGTCCGACCTGCCCATCCCGAGCGAAATCAAGACCAGCCTCGATCAGTACGTGATTGGCCAGGACGTCGCCAAGCGCACGCTTTCAGTTGCCGTCTACAACCACTACAAACGGCTCAAACACATGAGCCGCACGAAGGATGAGATTGAGCTTGCGAAGAGCAACATCCTGCTGATCGGGCCCACTGGCTCTGGAAAGACCCTGCTTGCGCAGACCTTGGCGCGCTTGCTCAATGTGCCTTTCGTGATCGCCGACGCGACGACGTTGACGGAAGCCGGCTACGTTGGTGAAGACGTCGAAAACATCATTCAAAAGCTACTGCAGAACTGCGGCTACGACGTTGAGAAGGCGCAGCGCGGCATCGTCTACATCGACGAGATCGACAAGATCTCGCGAAAGGCTGACAACCCTTCGATCACTCGCGACGTCTCGGGTGAAGGCGTGCAACAGGCGCTATTGAAGTTGGTAGAAGGCACGATGGCGAGCGTCCCGCCGCAAGGTGGTCGCAAGCACCCGAACCAAGATTTTCTGCAGATCGACACGACCAACATCCTGTTCATTTGTGGCGGCGCGTTTGATGGCCTCGAGAAAGTCATCCAAAACCGCTCTGAGAAATCGGGCATCGGCTTTGGCGCAACCGTGCACAGCAAGAGCGAGAAACGTGTCTCGGAGGTGTTCCGTGATGTCGAGCCTGAAGACTTGATCAAGTTCGGTCTGATACCCGAGCTCGTCGGCCGGCTGCCTGTGGTTGCGACACTCGGTGAGCTCACAGACGATGCGTTGGTGCGCATCCTCACTGAGCCGAAGAACGCGCTCGTCAAGCAATATCAAAAGCTGTTCGCAATGGATGGGGTCGAGCTTGAGATTCGTCCATCGGCGCTGCAGGCTATCGCTCGCAAAGCGTTGGCGAGGAAGATCGGCGCGCGTGGTTTGCGTTCGATCATGGAGCAGTCGTTGATCGACACGATGTTTGATCTCCCGACGCTCGACGGCGTAGCGAAGGTCGTGCTTGACGAACACGCGATCGAAGACATGGCCAAGCCGCTCCTGGTCTACAGGGAGCAAAAGGCAAGCGCCTGAGCGCAGCCGCGCCATAAAAACCAGTCCGGTTCCAGCCTGCGGCACAGCCCGCATCGGCTTCTTGCAATTGACCGCTCGAGCCCGATATTTGCTCGAGAAAGAGAGGTTCTCCAATGTCCGGACATCCCGTTTTGCCTGCTGAACAAATCACCTTGCCGCTGCTGCCGTTGCGCGACGTCGTGGTGTTCCCCCACATGGTGATCCCGTTGTTCGTGGGTCGCCCCAAGTCGATCAAGGCGCTTGAAGTGGCCATGGAAGCTGGCCGGCAGATCATGCTGGTCGCGCAAAAGGCTGCTGGCAAGGACGAGCCAAAACCCGACGACATGTTCGAGGTGGGCTGCGTCTCAAGCATCTTGCAGATGTTGAAACTGCCGGACGGCACAGTCAAAGTGCTTGTCGAGGGCATCCAGCGTGCACGCACGCACGGGATCAGCGACAACGGCGAGTACTTTGTGGCTGACGTCACGCCGGTGCCGCCCGAGGTCGACACCAAGCCCGAGATCGAGGCTCTGCGCCGCGCGGTGACGCAGCAGTTCGACCAGTACGTCAAGCTGAACAAGAAAATTCCCCCTGAGATTTTGACTTCCATCGGTGGCATCGATGATGCGGGTCGACTGGCTGACACGATTGCGGCTCACCTCCCGCTCAAACTTGAGAACAAGCAATCGGTGCTCGATCTGGTTGCGGTCGACAAGCGGCTCGAGAAGCTGCTGGAACAGCTGGAACATGAGGTCGACATCCTTCAAGTTGAAAAGCGCATCCGTGGTCGCGTCAAGCGACAGATGGAGAAGAGCCAGCGCGAGTACTACTTGAACGAGCAGGTCAAGGCGATCCAGAAAGAACTCGGTGACGGCGAAGAAGGCGCCGACATGGAGGAGCTCGAGAAAAAAATCATTGCCGCGAAGATGCCCAAAGACGCGCGCAAAAAGGTGGATGCCGAGTTCAAGAAGTTGAAGCTGATGTCTCCGATGTCTGCTGAAGCGACTGTCGTTCGTAACTACATCGATACGCTCGTCAATTTGCCCTGGGCAAAGAAGACGAAGATCAAGCACGATCTGGCATTCGCCGAGGCCGTCCTGAATGAAGACCACTACGGTCTAGACAAAGTCAAAGACCGCATCCTCGAGTACCTCGCTGTCCAGCAGCGGGTCGATAAAGTCAAGTCTCCGATTCTTTGTCTCGTGGGGCCTCCCGGTGTTGGCAAGACGTCTCTTGGTCAAAGCGTGGCGCGTGCCACTGGGCGTAAGTTTGTCCGCATGGCGCTCGGCGGAGTACGCGACGAAGCTGAGATCCGCGGACATCGACGCACTTACATCGGCTCGATGCCGGGCAAAGTACTGCAGAGCCTGACGAAGGTAGGTACTAAGAATCCGCTGTTCTTGCTGGACGAGATCGATAAGTTGGGCATGGACTTCCGCGGTGATCCGTCTTCCGCGCTGCTCGAAGTGCTAGATCCGGAACAGAACCACACCTTCAGCGACCACTACGTCGAAGTTGACTTCGATTTGTCGGACACGATGTTCATTGCAACATCCAACTCGATGAACATCCCGCCCGCTTTGTTGGACAGGATGGAAGTGATTCGCTTGTCCGGTTATACCGAGGACGAGAAGGTCAACATTGCGCTGCGCTACCTCCTGCCCAAGCAAGCCAAGAACAATGGCGTGAAGGACGAGGAGATGGAGGTCACCGAAGAGGCTGTACGCGGCATCGTGCGTTACTACACGCGTGAGGCAGGGGTGCGCTCGCTTGAACGCGAGATTTCAAAGATCTGCCGCAAGGTCGTCAAAGCAATTCAGCTCAAACAAGTGAGCGGCAAGATTGTGGTCGTGCAGGACAACCT
>JAYWGR010000129.1:0-18563 GCA_043778145.1 Rhizobacter sp. | reverse complement strand
GGGCCGCAGCCGGGGACGCAGCCAGGGCCGCAGCCGGGGCCGCAGCCTGGGACGCAGCCAGGGCCGCAGCCGGGGCCGCAGCCTGGGACGCAGCCTGGGCCGCAGCCGGGGCCGCAGCCAGGGCCGCAGCCAGGGCCGCAGCAGCCTGGGCCGCAGCCGGGGCCGCCCTCAAACCGACCACCAAGTGGCTGCAAAAAAGCGCCATCGCGCTTGTGCATCGCATGATTGCGGAGGCCGCATGAACACCGCCGCCCTCGAAAACCCGATGGTCATCGGCGCAGCCCGCGCCTACGAACTGAGCCTCGGCAACGACACCAGTCAGACCGCCTGGTTGATGGCGCAAGATCGCGTCCTGGCCGATGTCGAAGACTTCGCCAACAACCTCGCAACGCTCGGCCGCGACCACGCGAGCGGCGAGAAGGTGCTGCGCGATCCCATGCGCATTTCGAAGGCCGACGACGCCGACCTTGTGCACGCGCTGCTGATCGCCAAGACCGACGCCGACATCCGCGCATGCCGCGACGAGCTGGTGCGCCGGCATCTGGACCGCAACGCCGAGCGGATTGCGCGGCTGGCTTCGGAGTACGAGCTGTGAGTGCACGAACCCTTCGTCCTGGTCTGCCTGCGCTTCCGTCGAGCATGCAACACCTGCCTATCGACGCGCGAGGTTTCCCGGTGCCCTACTTTGTCGCGCTGGTGAACGGCTCGCCTGATCACCGTGTGATGGATGGCTCGAAGCTAATGCCAGCAGTGAAGCGCGGGCTGTGCTGGATCTGCGGCAAGCGCATGACCTCGGGCCTGTTCACCTTCACGATCGGCCCGATGTGTTGCATTACTCGCACGATCAGCGAACCGCCGTCGCATCATGGGTGCGCGACCTACGCGGCCACCTCCTGCCCTTTCCTGACGCGTCCTCACGCGAAGCGGCGTGGGATCGATTTGCCGGAAGAAGCCATCGAGCCGGCTGGGGTCGGGCTGAAACGCAACCCGGGAGCGACATGCCTTTGGACAACGGGTTCCTTTGAATTCGACCGCTTACCTGAAGGCAGTCCAGAGGGGCGACCTGGTGTCTTGTTTGGACTGGGCGATCCGGTCGCGCTTGACTGGTACGCCGAAGGGCGACGCGCAACCCGCGCGGAAGTTGATGCGTCGATCGAAAGCGGACTGCCATTGCTGGCTCCATCGGTCGAAGCACAGGGGCAAGGCGCCGATATTGAACTGTGGCGCCGACGCCAGTTGCTGGCGTTGACCCTTGATCGTCTGACATGGCCGCAAGGCACCGGAGTCACCTCATGACCGACGACATCCGCAACCTTCTCGCCCGCGCCTATGCGCAGGCACAAGCCAACCGATTCAAGGGGTAAGCAATGAGCATCGCAGGCAAGACCATCAGCATTCCGGGCTTCATCTTCTGCAAGCCGGCAGAGGCGTGGCGACAAGACGGCGAAGGCGCAGTTTCGAGCGGCTTGTATTTCGCGTGGGCCACGTACTCCGACTGGTCGGACGGCGGCTATGCAAAGGTGATGCCGCACACGCTGACTTTCACGGTCCCCGATGACTTCGATCCGGTGCCGCAACAGGTCGCCGCGCTTCAGGCCGCACTCGCCAAGCACGATGAGGACTCGCTGAAAAAGCGCAATGCCATTGTCGAGCAGCTCTCGAAGCTGCAGGCGATCACGTATGTGACGGAGGCTTCGTGAACCACCGCACCGGAGGCCTGGTCGAGGCCGACTTCGACGAAGCGCTTGGCCTGCCCGCGCCGACGTTCTACATCCCGCGCGCCGAGGTCGGGCGCGATGCGGCGCGGGTCGAGCCCGGCGCCACGTTCCACGCGCCAGCGCCGCAGCGGCCGATCGGGATGTGCGACGTCGAGCGCGAATTCCCTTGGCTCTGGGCCGCGTACCTGCTGGCCGTCGTGCTGGGTGCGTTTGCACCGCCGGTGTGGAAGATGCTCAAGTGACCACGATCGACACCACCCGCCGCTACGCACGCACGCTGCGCGAGGCTTTTCCGATGGACGATAACGCCAGCGCGCTCGGCATCGCCGGGCCGGTGGTCATTCGTCTGCGCACGCCGTGGCCGGTGCGCGTGCTGCGCTTCACCCTGGCTTACCTGCGGGGCCGCAAATGACAGCGCTACCGATGGGCCTCATCCGCGACATGCCGGCCGAGACGTACCACTCGATCCAGGCTCTGAGCGCAAGCGGCCTGAAACGGCTGCGGCAAAGCCCGTTGCACTTCTGGTCCGCCCAGCTTGACCCGAACCGCGTGCACGGCGAGCCAACCCCTTCGATGCTGGCCGGCACGCTCGCGCACACCATGCTCCTCGAGCCCGACCAGGTCGCGGAGCGCTACCAAGTGCTGCCGCCCGGCATCGACATGCGAACAAAAGAGGGCAAGGCGTGGAAGGCCTCTGTGCCGGCAGGCATCACGCTGATCACGATCGAGCAGAAGCAGACGGCTGAGCGCCAGGCCGCGGCCGTGCGCGCGCTGCCCGAGATCGCTGCGCTGATGGAGAACGGGTTCGCCGAGTCGTCGGCGTTCTGGATCGACGAGGCCACCGGCGAGCACTGTAAGTGCCGGCCCGATTGGGTCAGCGAAGCTGGCGACGGCGTCGTGTTGATCGACCTGAAAACCTGCCAGGACGCGAGCGCCAGCGGCTTCCCGCGCACCATCGCGAACTTCGGCTATCACCTGCAGGCCGCGTGGTACGCCGACGGCTACGAGCGCGCGACCGGCCGCATGGTGCTCGGCTTCGTCTTCGCATGCGTCGAGGCCGCGGCCCCGCACGCCGCGGCAGCTTACATGCTCGACGACGGCAGCCTGGACAAGGCGCGCTCCGAGAACCGCCGGCTGCTCGATCTGTACGCGCAATGCAAGTCGATCGACGACTGGCCGGGCTATCCCGCTTCGATTCAGGTTTTGGCGCTCCCGGCCTGGGCATCTTGATTTTTCACCGACAGAAAGAAAACCATGAACGATGTGATCGAGTCCCCGTTCGCAGCGCGCGCCGCGCTGGCGCCGCACGAGAGCGCGGGCAGTAAACAGAACCAGTCTCGCGAGATGGCCGAGACGCAGACGAAGTACCTGATGGCCGAGCGCTTCCCGCGCGATGAGGTCGCTGCGATGGACCGCATCCTGAACGCGTTCTCGCGCCCGACGTTGGCTGAGAAGGCCGGCTATCAGTTCGCCCGCGGCGGCTCCGACATCACCGGCCCGAGCATCCGTGCGGCCGAGGCGATCGCTCAACAGTGGGGCAACATGGACAGCGGATGGCGCGAGCTGCAGCGCGGAGTAGACCCTACCGGCGTGCCTTTCTCCGAGGTGGAAGCGTTTTGCGTGGATCTGCAGAGCCGCAACAGCAAGCGCCTGCAGTTCATCGTCCGGCACTGGCGCGACACCAAGAGCGGCGGCTACAAGCTGAAGGACGAGCGCGACATCTACGAGCTGTGTGCGAACAACGCGCAGCGCCGCCTGCGCGCCTGCATCCTTGCGTCAGTTCCAGGCGATGTGACCGAGGCCGCGATGCAGCAGGCCGACGTGACGCTGAAGTCGAAGGCCGACACCAGCCCCGAAGCAATGGCGAAGATGGTCGAGGCGTTCGCGCCGTTTGGCGTGCTCAAGGAACACATCGAGAAGCGCATCCAGCGCCGCCTTGATGCCATCCAGCCCGCGCAGGTCGTCAGCCTGAAACGCATCTACGCCAGCTTGCGCGATGACATGAGCACCGCGAAGGATTGGTTCGACATCGAGGCTGAAGCGCTTTCGTCGGGCGGCCTTGAAGCGGTCAAAGCCGCCGCAGCAGCGAAGAAGGCGCCGGTGAAGCGCTCCACGCCAACACCCAACCCGGAAACGGGCGAGATCGCGCCGTCTCCGATGACGCTTGCCAAGTTGAAAGAGCAGATCGACAACGCCACCGACGCCGAGACCGCCGCACTTGTGCTCGATCAAGCGCGCGATGTGTTGACGGCGTCCGAAATGGAAGACTTGACCCGCGCTCACGCGACGGCGTGGGAAGCCTAACCACCCCACCAGTCCGCGCAGCAAGTGCGCAACTTTGACCAAAGGGTTAGGCGACGTGACGAAGCAAAAGGAAAACGAATGAACGATGATGAACTCATCCACGCGGCAGCTCGTGCGGTAGGCATTGTTAAGTGGCGATGGCTTGATGGCAGGTTTCAGAAGTGGGGCATTGCCGACTATGCCCGCAGTGCGGGCGAGAGGAAGTTGCCGTGACCGCCGAGCAAATGTTCATGGCGAACACCGGGGAGCACTACTGTCACAGCATGAAAACGCAAGATGACGAAGCCAGGGCGACGTGCTTGACCTGTCGCTGGACTGGAAACCGAAGAGCTTTGGTAAGAATGTCGCAAGATGCCTAACGTTTGACATGAGGGGCGCCGCGCTCGGTGCCCGCAGGTGCGCGATGCTTCACGGCGTCCCGCTCGATGGAAGGGTTAGGCGTCACCCGCGACGACGCCAACAAGAAGGAACACGATGAACACCGAACAAATGGCCCGAGTGGCTCACGAAGTTAACCGCGCTTACTGCCAAGCGCTCGGCGACAACAGCCAGCCGGCATGGGAAGACGCCCCGCAATGGCAGCGCGATTCGGCGATGCTCGGCGTTCGGTTGCACGCCGAGAACCCCAACGCTGGACCACAAGCCAGCCATGAGAGCTGGATGGCGCAGAAGGTGGCCGATGGCTGGGTGTATGGCCCGGAGAAGCGGCCAGAAGCGAAGGAGCATCCCTGCATTGTGGCGTTCGACGAACTGCCGCAGGCGCAGCAGGCGAAAGACTACATCTTCCGCGCCGTGGTGCACTCGCTGGCGCACTCGCCCGCCACGGTGGCCGCGTAAGCGCACAGATGCCGGCACCGAGGGTGTTGGTGCCGCCTAACGTTGCAATTAAGCGGCTGCCGTAGGCAGTCCGCTTGAATTGCGGGGTTAGGTTTCACTGGTAGCGCACAACGATAGGACGAAGATGGCAGAGAAAGTAGTGATCGGAAACGCGGAGCTGTGGCACGGGGACTGCCGCGAGGTGCTGCCCACGCTGCCCGCCCACGACCTGATGTGCACTGACCCGCCTTACGGCATTGGGGCCAGCGCTGGCACGGGCAAGTATGGGCGCCTGAAGATTGAGGCCGGCACCGACCTGGGCTGGGACAACGAAACACCACCGCAATGGCTGCTGCTGCTGCTGCTGGAGAAGGCCGCGCACAAGGTGATTTTCGGGGGCAACTACTTTGCACTGCCGCCCAGCCGCGCCTATCTGGTGTGGGACAAGGGCGCGGGCTTCAAGAACCGCAACTTTGCCGAGTGCGAGTTTGCTTGGTGCAGTTGGGACGGGAATGCCCGAGTGCTGACGCATGACCCGCTGGCGCGTGGCGACTACCGGCAGAAAGAGCACCCCACACAGAAGCCTGTGGCGGTGATGCAGTGGGCGATTGCCGCTGCACCGGCCAGCTCCACCGTGCTTGACCCATTCATGGGCAGCGGCAGCACGGGCGTTGCGTGCGCGCTGATGGGCCGCGCCTTCACCGGAATTGAGCGCGAGCGGAAGTATTTCGACGTGGCGTGCGAACGGATCGCAAAGGCCCAGGCCCAGGGAACGCTACTACCGCCCGAAGAACCGCGCGAATGCGTGCAGGCCGGGCTGTTGTGAAACCTAACGTTGCAATTAAGCGGCTGCCGTAGGCAGTCCGCTTGAATTGCGTGTTAGGCGTGTGGTGGATAGACGAACGAAAGTAGGCATGAATGAGTTGGCTCTTTTCGCAGGCGCTGGTGGAGGAATACTCGGGGGCAAGCTACTCGGGTGGCGAACCGTGTGCGCCGTTGAACGTGATGCCTACGCAGCACAAGTTCTGGCGCAACGACAAAACGATGGAGCCCTTGACCCTTTCCCGATTTGGTCTGACGTGTGCAGTTTTGACGGACGCCCTTGGCGAGAAATTGTTGATGTCGTTTCGGGCGGCTTCCCCTGCCAGGACATCAGCGCAGCCGGTAAAGGGGCTGGACTCACGGGGGCCCGATCTGGACTCTGGCGAGAAATGGCGCGGATCGTGGACGAGGTTCGACCCGGATTCGTGCTCGTGGAGAACAGCCCAGTTCTCACTTCTCGGGGACTTGGAGTTGTTCTCGGAGACTTGGCCTCGCTCGGGTTTGATGCGCGGTGGGGAGTGCTTTCCGCTGCCAGCGTTGGAGCCCCGCACGAGCGAGAACGAATTTGGATTCTGGCCCACGCCTTGCACGCCGAACGGAGGCCGAGTGAACAAGGCGGCGGACATAGCCACCAAGGGCAGCAGGCCGGACGGCCGGAAAGTACAGATCAGTTTGGAGAGCGCGGCGAAGTCTTGGAGTACGCCAATAGCGAACGACGGACTGAAGCGCGGGGACTTCGACGCGACCAACGCGAGGAACGGGCTTGCCGGTCAAGTGAAAGCGTGGGGCACCCCGACGACGCGGGATCACAAGGACTCGGGCGATTGCTCGAACGTGCCAGAAAACGGACTCCTTGGGAGGATGGCGAAATCGTGGTCGGGCATGACGGACAAGCCCGGCTCGTTGAGTCCGGAGTTTCACCTCTGGCTGATGGGGTGGCCCACAGGGTGGACCGCATTAGAGCCTCTGGAAATGGACAAGTACCGCTTGTGGCTGCAACGGCATGGCGGCTTTTGACAGCTAACGTGATATAGGCGTCACCAACTGACGCCTAACTCCTTGCACGAAACTGACAAGCCGCGCCGGCATTGGGTTTGCGGGCAGTGGTGACGGATAAACAGGGCGACCGTTACAAGGTTGCCGACAGTGGAGATTGAATCATGACCGCACCGATGAACGACGACCAGGCCGGGCGCGCAGTGGCCTTGGCCGAATACTTCGTGATGTTGCGCGACGACCTTGTTCGCGTGGGCATCATCGCAGGCAACACGCCGCCCATGTTCATGACCGAGGCGGTGTGCGACGCGATCAAACGAGAGGTGGCCGCAGAGCGCGAGCAAGTGCGGGCCGAGGTGCTCCGCAATCTGATGGAGTGGCATGACGAGTACATGCAGCAAGCGCGAGGTGGCGACAACACTGGGCACAGCGATGCACGCGCCGATGCTGCGCGTGAAATTCATGACCACATCAAGTCGTCATGGGAGACGCGTGCATTGATGGCGCATTCCACCTGACCCCCGATCCCTGAACCATTGAAGGAGAGACGATATGCGACACAAAACGGATCGAGGCGTCGGGCCGCTCATTGAGCGCTTGCGGCTGCGTGCTTTAGCTTGGCAGGTCGATGAGAACCTCGATGAAGCTGCCGCCGATTGTGGCGAGGCCGCCACTGCACTTGAAGACCAGGCCGAGGCCGTCGAATATTGGACCCAACGGTGGCGACACGAGCGCACGCATGGCTGTCCGCATTGGGGCAATCACACCAGCGATGGGCGCGACCGTGTTTGCTGGTACGGAGGCCGCGACCGATTTGAGCGCGACGAGAAGACCATCCGTGCGATGGTCGCGTGGCTTGAGAAAAACCAGCCGGACGTGTTCAAGCGTGGCATGTGGGATGCGATCAACGCGAAGACCACCCCATGAGCCGCCGAGCCCGCACCCGAGAGTCAGCGACAGAGGCCAAGCACTACCGGCCTATGCCGGACGAGGCGGAGCCGACCCGCTGCGTTTACTGCGACGACACGGGCGACGTTCACTCGCTGGACGGCGAATGGCGAGGCCGTTGCAATTGCCCTGCCGGCGCTGGCGCCGCGACCGATTACGAATTGCTCGATGCCGCCCAAGATCAACACAACAACCGAAAGACTGCGTCATGAAGATTTGGATCGACACCGAATTCAACGAGTACAAAGGCGAGCTGATTTCCCTGGCGCTGGTGGCCGAGGATGGCCGCGAATGGTACGGCGTGCGCTACTGCGATGCGCCGGGCTGGTGGGTTGGCGAGCATGTGATGCCGCACCTGAACCAAGCTCCGGCCAGAGACGCCGACCTGCGCGTTGAGCTTGCGCTCTTCCTCGCTGGCTTCGACAGCATTCACATCGTTTCCGACTGGCCCGGCGACATAGCGCACTTCTGCAATTTCTTGGAGTACCGCCCCGGCGACCGCATCGGCCCCGATCGCATGACGTTCGAGGTGCGCCGCGACTTGCCAGACACCGCGACTACATCGGTGGTGCCGCACAACGCGCTTGAAGACGCGCGGGCGTTGGCGCGTGGTGCGGCTGCATTTGCCACCCTCCCCGGATGAGGTGGACGATTTGAACGAAGCGGAGGATGTGACGATGAGCGACGAAGAGCGAGAACTGTTGGAGGCCGCCGCAAAGGCCTGCGGGCTGACGAGCCATCGCTACTGCTATCCGTGGGATGGCATGGCCGCGTACACGAGCACCAGAACCTGAAACCGAGATGCCGGAGGAATACTGGGTGCGTTTTGAGCAGTCTGCAATTGACGCATGGAACCGCAGGACGCCACACGCGCTCTCCCCTACACCGCCGCGATAGCCGCCTCCAGCCCATCCACCGAGGCCGTCGCCTTGGCCCGCGCGCCCGCCAGTTCGGCCGGCGTTACGTCGCGCCCTTCGGCGTTGGCGGTCTGGATCAACTGATTCAGTTCGGTCGCGTGCTGCATCGCGGTGATCGCAAGTTGCAGCGCGAGTGCGGTGGTCGTGTTCATTTCGCTTCCTTGGTGGCGAGGTAGGCAGACAAAGCATTGAGGACCGACAGCGTCGACGCGAGCTTGTCCTCGCCGGCTTGCGGGTTCGTCGCGTGCAGCGAGGTCGCCACGTCGATGGCCGCAAGCGCGGTGCGACTGGTCGTCACCACGTTCGTCGCATCGGCCTTCGACAACTTGCCGGCGTTCACCGCAGCCGTTGCCGAGTCGGCCACCGTCTGCACGGTCGCGTAGGCCGCTGCAGCGCGTTTGTTGAACGTGTCGGGCGTCTGCATGCCGAGCGAGGCGCAGGCGGTCAGGATCGCCATGCAGGCGATGAGTATGAGTCGTTTCATGGGGTGGCCTCTTGGACTTTAACGGGGGTTGAATCGTCAATGCGAACCGGGGCGGCCGGCACCGAAGCAAGCTGCGCGGTCAGCGCGTCGTTTCGCTCGTCTTTCCTTGCGCTTCCGCTCGAGCTGCCGAAGAAGTAAGAGCAAACCTCTTTCCACGACGCCAGCAGCGCGCCGAGCATCACGAGCAGGATGTCTTTGACGCTGGATGGTATGTCGCCTCGGATCATCAGCGCCGTGATGACGCCGAAGAAGCCGAGCGTGATTGAGACGGCGAGGAATGCTTGGACGTACTTGTTGAAGTTCTCGTTCATGTGTTTGCCTGACGTTCGTCTTGCTTTGCATAAGCAGCCAATTTCGGATATCGAGCGGCCCATGACCAGCCGGTGTGCTTGTGCGACTTGCACATAAGGCAACCGCTGCGGCTCTGCTTGGGTTTTTTGCGCTTGTGGTTCATGCCCAAGCCCCGCTGCGAATTTGCTCGGCCATGCGCTTCGCCCTCTCAGGCGTCTGCGTGGCCCACGTGGATTTCAGCATCAGCGTGCCGGCGAGTTCGAAATGTTCGTCACGGATGGCCGCAAGCGTGTTTTTGAACCCGAGCAGGCCCGCCGTGCCCATCTGAAACGCCATGCCGATCAGCGCTGCTTGACGCGGCTCGTTCAGTCGATCAAACCAAGGCAGCGCGGCCAGCACTTCGGCAATCTTGGCCTTGATGTCGTTCGCCAACAGATAGTCGATTTCGTCGTCGCTCAGGCCGCCGCCCTTGCGCTCGTCAATCAGCCGGCCTGCGCCAATCGTCCAATAACCAAGGTTGTCTTGGTAGGCGCTGCGCCTGCGGCCTTCTTCACGTTCGATCTGTTGAGCCAAGTTCATTTTGTTATTTGACCAGGTTTACCTAAAAACGGATCAATTCGGGTAAATGCCATGCGCAAAAACCGGCGCACGGCCGGAATCGAAACGCCCAGCACAGCAGCAATTTCAGTCACCCGCATGTTGTGCTCATATCGCATGCTCATAGCGTATCGCTGCTGATCCGGCAGCGATTCGATCATCGCGATCAGCAGCTCTCGCCGAAAGTCGGCGCCGTCATCGCGCACCACGTTTGCCGCTCTGGGCGTCTTGCATTTGCGGCTCGCTGCGGGCCTTGAGCACGGCCATGGACTGATTCAAATCGATCAGCGACCTCTGCACGTCCTTCACGTCTGTGCGCAGCTCGCTGATGCTTTCCCGCACGGCGGCGCGCTGCGCAGTGGCATCGACCTTGATCTGCTCGACCTCCATACGGTCTTTGGCCTTGTCGGCTTGGTAGGCGCCGTAGCCGATCACCATGCCACCAAGCCACAACCCAATCTGCAACAGGCTTCCGGTGCTCAACGTCGGGTCGAACCGGACAAGCTGGCGAGTCTTTTTGCCGAACGGGTCGAGCGGCATCGGCTTGGTCTCGTAGTCGCTCATGGGGTCACCTCGTGATCGCAACAGACCAGCCCACGGCCGATGGACTGCCTTGCGCTGGGATGTTGATCGTGAATTGAGTTCCGGTGATGGTCGTGATCCATGAGGGATAGTTCCCCGCGTTTGTGAGGTTGATCTCGCCCAGCGTCGGGGTGAGGCCAAGCCCGTGCGTCACGACCGATGAAGTCGCCCCCGTCGCAATCGTGACAGACCCCGAGGTTTCTGTGATGAACCCGGAGTTGTTGCGAAACTTCGAAGTGGCCCCGAGCTGCTGCGCACCAGTCGGCAAATAATTCGCCATTACGACGTTGTTGTTCGACGAGCCGGATTCTGCGACACCGCGGCCGCCCCCCGCACCCATGTTTGGTGTGGTCAGGGAGCTACCCGTGATAACCGATCCAGAACTATTTGCAAGGTCAATGCCGTTCGACCCGATGTTGGCCGAGTTATAGTCGGCGCCAACAAAACCAGTCACTGCAATTGACGAACTGGTGATAAGCATTGCGGATTTTGCGGCAGATATACCGTTGCACCCAACAAACTGCATTTTTCTGGCGTTGGTGATAACCCAGTTGTTCTCGCCGGTGATGCCCGACCAGCAGTTAGAGAACTGAATATCTTGGCATGGAGTAGCCGTTGAACCCTGAACAACCCAGTTTGATTTGACGCAGGTGTCTCCGGTGCATGTATCAAACCCGCTGAACTGCGTAGGTATTTCGAGATTCGTGCCCAGGCCGATGACAAACCCATAGCCGCCGCACGCTTCGGCGGAGCAGCACCAAAAGTCAGAGCCGTTCGGGTTTACCAAAAGCCAACCATCGCCATAGGTAAACGTCGCAACGCACTTTGTCATATAAAAGGCGTTGTTCGGGTTTACGTTTGTTGTGGCGTTGAAAACAAAACCGTTGTAGTTTTGGTCTGCGCCTTGGCCCAATACATATAGCCGATCACAAGCGGATTCATAGTTGAATGACGCGTTGAACGCGATGCGGCACGACAAAAAACGAAGCAGATAATAATCTGCGCCGTTGGACCCATTAACCACCAGACCGTGCGAGTTTATGTTTTGTGCCGGGTTCTGATTCCAAAAACCTCGAATCGTCATGCGGCACACGCCGCCACCGTTGATGACGTTCGTCGCGCCGCCTGCTCGGGCGAACACCGGGAAGTCGCCGCCTGCGCGCACCGTGGTCGCGTTGATGCCGTGGCCCTTGTGCGTGACGTTGGCGACATCGGGAATGCTGCCGGACAGGGTGACGTATTTGCCCCTCGGGTAGTGAATGACGCCACCCTGCGCGCCCAAAGCCGCGATGGCCTTGATCACTGCCGGGTAGACATCCGTCGTGTCGTCGGCGACACCGCCGTAATCAAGGATGCTGACGTTTTCGCGCAGCTTGTCTTGCAAGGGACGCAAGATCGCACCGACACCCGCGGCCACGAAATTGATCAGCGTCGTGCCAGCGGCGCCGAGAAGCGACAAAGCAAGGGCGGATGCAGACTGCGCAGCGGCAACGATCAGCGAGAGCTTGCCCTGCCCATCAAAGCCAAGCAAGAACCCGCCACGCTGGTTTGCCGGGGGCAGTGGGTCGACCGTCTCGCCGTTCGGGACTCGCAACGAAGTCGCAGCGCCTCGGCCGCCGAGAACCATCTCTTGCAGTAGGTACCAGATGCGATTGAGGTCGGCATTGATCGTGACCGCGCGGAAATCCCCGTTATTTTGATAGTCCGGGGACCGAGATAGTGAGGTCGAGCGATACGCTGTTACCGTGGTCCCAACGGTCGGTGGCACGGAAAACACGACGCTGCCAGCATTCGTACCCAGCCCGGTCAGTGTGTAGTCAACGCCGTAGATATAAGTCGCCTGAACGCCGCCGGTAAGCCCGACGACGATCAGGTCAGTGACTTTCAGGATCGTGAAGCTGTACGGGAAGACGGTCGATACCCCGTTCGCCGTCGCGGATTGAATTGGGGTTTCGACGCTGACTGCCATACTTGCCTTCCGCTGTGGTGCGGCGGCGCGCGCAAATCAGCCCTCCTCGAGTTCGACCTCATGCACGCCGCCTGATGGGCGCCAATCCTCGTCGCGACTATCGGACGGGTTCCAGTCCGCGCCGAGTCGGCCAATGCGTTCCGGCGTCTGAGAAACCGCTCCGGCGCCAGAGTCAAGATGGTCGTCGGGCTGGTCGGTGATTGCCGGGTTCCAGTCGCGCATCTGGTTCCACAACGGGCCATCCAGCACCGACACGTGAGCCCACAGCGTGCCCGACGAAAGCGGGCCTTCCAGCGCCTCAAGAATCCGCTTGTTCTTGTTGATCGGCTCGTGCCGCGCCACGACGCCGCACGGCCAGCCGAGCCGAGCCTGCTTCAGCGCGGTCTTGAGGTGCTGCGGCGCAAAGGTGCCAGCGCCGTTCGTCTCGACGACGATGCGCGGAATGTGCAGCGCCTTGACCACCTCGACGATTTGCAGCACCTGGCCGCTCACGATGCGTTCGCCGCGGTCGTCGGTCTCGGCGACGCTGCCGGTGAGCGTGACCGCGCGATGCCAGTAGCGCCGGCCCTGTTCGTCTTGCAGGACGACCGACAGCGAAGACACATCGCTTTTCAGCTTGCCGCTCGACGGGTCCCACTTGCAGGCCATGCCGACGATGCGCACATGACCCAGCCGCATCGCCGTCTCGCCGTTCGCGCGCAGGATGACCGGCTCCAGATCGTAGGCCGGCATGCGCTCGGGGTCGAGCCGCACCTCGGACAGCGGCTTCGCTTCGAGCTGGTATTGCGAATCCCAGGCGTTGAGCGTACGCGTCTCTTTGCGGCGCAGCGCGATCTCTTTGCGGGTGAAGCGGTCCGGCCAAGCGCAGCCGGCGCACACGTCGATGACGACGCCCGGTGGGTGCTTGAACACCACCTCCTGCCCGACAACGCGATAGTCGGCCCCTTCCTCGAGCAGCCGCGCACCCTTGTAGATCCCAGCCATCACGTAGAGGCCATCCTCGGCCGGCGTGAAGTTGAAGCGGAACCGCGCGCGCTTGCTGGTCTCGGTGAACCGCACCGCATGCTCGAACAGCTTGATCTTGAGCACGGCCGCGCCCTCGGCGATGCGCTCGGGATAGATCGAGTCGTGCGTGTGCGGCGTGCCGATGAACGTCTTCTGCGAGCCTGGCACCGCGATGTGCGTCGACTCGCTGATGCGGTTGCGCAGCTTCAGCCGGGCCTCGGGTGTTTCGATGTTGCCCGGTACCTCGATGTCGTCGAAGTCGATGTCGTCCGCGCGCGCGCCCGTGGCATTGGACTCGACGCCGTTGGCGCGCATCGACGGGTTGCGCGCATCGACCGCTCCGACCACCCAGAAGCGCCGCGCACCAGGCCGGCGAGGCAGCATTTCGCCGCACAACGGGTGGTTGCGCAGCACGTTGATGACATCGGCTGTGAGCATGCCGGCGGTCGGGCCGTCAGCCGACCAGACGAGCGAGCGGTGCGAGCGCTTGCGGTACAGCTTCCAGGCCTTGAACACCGCGTAGATCGTCGACTTCGCCGCGCCGCGGAACACCATCAGCACGCGGTCGGGCGAGTCGCATGTCTCGAGCCAAACGCAGATGCGTACGTGCAGCAGCGGGACGACCCAGCCTTGCAGCCGGGCCCACTGAACGAAGAAGGTCAGGAAATCAACGGGGCCGCGCGCCATGCGTCTTGGCTTCGGCGTCGGCCTTCTCGGTGGCGCGCTGCATCCGGTCGAACAGTTTGGCCGCCTCGCGCTGGCACGATTCGACCTCGCTGTCGAGCATGCTCTCGTGGTCGTCGCCGGCTTCCGGTGTCGGCGTGGCCGGCGGCGTGGTGCCGCGCCCATCGGCGGTCACGTTGCCGATGATCGTCTCAACGCGCATCATCACGCCGATCGTGGCGACGGCCATCTTCCGCGACCAGTAGGCATCGCCGCGCTGCTGCTGCGTCATGGTGCCCGAGGTGAGGCCGGCGCCCGCCCATGTGGCCGGATCGGCGTCGATGATGACGACATCGGCCAAGCGTTCGGCGATGGCTTGCAGTTTCTCGAATTGGTCTTGGCGCATTTTAAGTTCCAGGCATGTCGGGCCACCAGCGATTGCCCTTGGCGTTGTTTGCGGTATCAAGCATAACAGTGAGATTTGCGCCGACGTGCAAACCGCTAACTTGTTTGCTACGAAGCGGCACTATGTGATCAACCTCAAATTTAAGGCCGGTTGAGTCACACGCTATGCGGGCCAGTTTGTAAAAATCTAATATTAGATTTTTATCTGCCCATCGTGGGATTGCTTTTAACTTTACGGCTTGATACTGGCGAGTCCAAGCCAAAATCTTTGTGCGGTTTTGATCGCGCCAACCCCGATGATATTTAACCCACCATTCGTGATGGTTTGCTTTGTATTGCGCTCTGCTGGATGCGGCGCGTTTCTTGTTATTCTCATACCAGCGCTTGCTATCTGCCGTCGCCCGCTTCGGATCGCGTGCGTACCATTCAGCTTTGCGAGCGCAAACGGCTGGTTTTACGCATTCTCTACATTGATGTCGCCAATATCGTTTTCCCGAAACAACATAGGAGTGAAAATCAACGAGTGACTTTGCAATTCCGCAAACTTTGCAAACTCTATTTTCCAATTGCTTTTCCTAAATCTGGCGCGCGCTCTGGAGCGCCAGTACCAGGGCGCCACCAATAATCTTGACTCCAATCTTTAGCCGCTCTTTGTTGCATTTTCCAAAGATAACCTGGACTTAAGCTTTCTTGGAGGGCGTGCATCCCCGCATGATCTAACGCGGCTTTTGAATACCACAAATTGTAATATGGAGCATTCGACCGCACGAGGTTGATCGTCTGAGCCGCGGCGTGCGTCTTTTTGCCTTCGAGCCCCTTCCACGCGTTCTCGATGCCGATGCCCGCGCCTTGAAACACCGTGCCGATCGCCGGGCCCACCGCGGTGCCCGCCAAGCCGCGCACCACGTCCTGCACGCTGTTACCCGGATCGTTGAGCAGCATGTCGCCGACGATTGAGATTGCGCCGCCCTGCGCCATCGCGCGCGCCCAGAACTTCACCGCGTGGTCGCCGGTCATGTCGATCGGGTCCTTGCCGCTGACGATCTGCTTGGCCTGCAGCGCGACCGCGCCGAGCGCCGTTGTCGTGAGCATCAGCGCGCCGCCGTACATCAACCGGTTGGCCAGCGCCGGCGCGCTGCCGTCCGTGACCTTGGGCGCTTCCAGCATGCGCCGCCAGTGCCGCGACACCATCGCGATCGGGAAGCTCTTGAATTGCATGACGCTGCGGGCCAGCTCGCCGCGCACCGTGCCGCGTTGCGATCCACCGCCGCTGCCGATCGCCTTCGTGGCCAGGTCGGGATTGAGCACCGCGAACTCGCTCTCGTCTTGGATGAGGCCGAGCACGCGGCCGACGATCTCGCTCGAGCGCGTGTCGCCGGTGGCATGGATGCTCTCGGGCGTGAGGTGCTCTTTCCCGCTGAACTCGGTCAGTTCGGCCTGCGTGATGACCGACCAATCGGCCTCGGTGATGCCCTTGCGCTCCAGGTGCGTGCGATCCCACTCGCTCAGCTTGCCCCACTCGGTCTTCGACATCCGCGCGAGGCCTTGCATCATCGTCAAGCTGAACGCGCGGCGCAGCGTGTCGGTCCACGCGTTCATCAGCGACAGCTTGAGCGTCGAATTGGCGAGCCGGCCGCTCCACGTCTGCTTGATGTTGTCGCCGGTCCAGCGGTTCATGTCGCCGATCATCGATTCCGCGATGACGCCGTGCGCGGTCAGGAAGTCGCGCGCGTCGGCGCTCGATGCGACCTTGCCGATGTTCTTGATGCTGTTCCAGTACCCGAGCCGGTTGTAGCCGGTCGAGATGACATAGGTCCCCATGTCCGTCACGCTCGACAGCACCGCGCCGGCCAGCTTGCCGAAGGTCTGGATGTTGCGCATGTCCGTGCCGATCTGCGCGAGCCGCGCCGAGGCCGGGCTGCTGGCCGTGCCGTTGATCTGGTCCCAGTAGGACTGCGGCCGCAAGCCGAACGAGCGCGGCAGGCTCGACACCGATGCGCCGTCAGCGCGCGCGGCCAGGTCGAACTGAAGGCGCATCTGCGCGTTCGGGTTCGGGCCGTAGGCCTCGACCAGCCCGATGTCGCGAGCCATCCGCCCGACGTGGCCGACCATCGCGTCATACATGCTGCCCGCGCCGAAGTCCTGCATGTAGCCGAGGAACGCGTCGGCGTCCTTGAAGTGCAACTCGCGATGCTCGCTGCCGCGATTCGCGCGAGCCGCGGAGCCCTGAATCTGGCCCGGCTCGGTCTTGCTCAGGCCGTCCGACTGGATCGTCTCCCACACGCTGCCGAGCATGCGCGCCACTTCGCCATCAGGCAGTCGCGCGCCGGCCTCGTCGAGATAGCGCGAGCGGTCGAGCAACGGCAGCATGCGCGCGACCCAGGCCTCGCGCCCCGCCGCGCGCACCCTACTCGAATCGTGCGGCTGCGGCAGGTAGCCATAGTCGAGCCGGCCCACATCGCCGCCGGCATTGTTGAACCGCTGGCGCAGGCCTTCGATGACTTCGAGCCATGCCTTCGCGCCTTCCTGCGCCGCCTTGTTGCCGGTGCGCCCGTCGCCATTGCCGAATATCTCCGCGGCGATGTCGCGGGTCATCTGCGGATTGTCGGCATCGAACAGGAACATGCTGACCCGGCGCCCGGCCGTGGTGCCGTCGCTAGATGAGACGGCATCGGCCAAGTCCATCAGCCGGCCCATGGCTTCCATCTTCGTGCCGGTGATGGCCTGACCGACGTGGTCCATGTCGCGCACCAGCGCTTGCGATCGCTTCTCGCCGTCGAACAGGCGCAGCGCGGTCGCGATGCGTTCCTCGGTCGCCGCGGTCTTGACGATTTGCAGACTGGCGTTCGTGACCTTGCGCGCGGCCTCGGCGCCGATGTCGGCCATGGCGCGCTCGGCGGCCACGCTCAGGCGCTGATCGGCGCTCAGGGTCTGCCAGTCCTTCTCCGTGCGCGCGAGTTGGCGCATGGTGCGTTGCAGGCGCGAATCGATCTCGCGTATCTGCGCGTCGGTGACATCCCGCCCCATGTTCTGCGCCAGGGCACGGACGGAGGCGATACAGTTCGGCTTCATGCTTCAAATCCTTCTGTTCGTGGGTGCCGTCGTCGGCCTGCTGTCCATCGTGCCGCTCGCCACATTGGCCGCGACGGGCAGCCTTCCGCAGACGTGGCGCGCGATGCAGGAGTACCTGATCTGCATCGGCATCCTCACCGCGTTTGCCGTGATCGGTGCCGCGCTCGGCGCATTGGGCGCTCTAGTTTCGTAGCGCGCACTCGACTGCAGCCTGCACGAGCTGCGCATCGGTCGCGTCGCGCGCAGCTTCTTCCTTGACCTTGGCAAGCAGATCGCCCACGCGCGCAGGCGCATCCATGCCGTCGAGCTGCACGAGCAAGTCGGGATTGAGCATCGACACTTCGGCAGCGGCGCGATCGACGGTGGCCTGCGCTATCGGTTCAGCCAGAGCGGCTTGTGCGTCACCGGTTCCTCGCGCTGCGGGTAATCCGGCCGGTGCCTCGGCAGTTGCGCTTCTTGCTGGCGCTGCTGTTTCAGAGCGCGCGGCTTCGGGGGCTGTGGGTGCACGGGTGGTGTCCTGCGGTTGGCGGGCCTGATCGCGCACGCGGCGCACTTCCTCGACGGCGGCGGCAAGGCGCGCAGGAGCTGCGGCCCGCGCGTCACGGGCAGCGCGTGACGCACGAAGGGCCAGTGCGGCGGGGCTGGTTGTTTCCAACGGCGGCGGAATCTTTGCACCTGACGCCTCGGCCAAGTCGTACAACAACGTGCCGATGCCCTTGCGTTGATGCGCAGCGTCAATGCCAACGTCGATGGCGGTGCCACCCTCCACAAAGCTCATAGCACCGATCCGCTCGCCACCGGCATCGCGCACTATGAACTCGGACGGCACGGGCCCAGCGGCCGGCGCATTCGGATTCGACACGCCGCTGGCCCGGTCGACGGTGCGCTCGATCATCACGCGCTCACCGTTGCGAAGGGCGAAGCTGGCAGCGTCGCCGACTTGTAGGTTCGGCAGAGCCGGTAGCGAGTCCACG
>JAYWGR010000128.1:0-53159 GCA_043778145.1 Rhizobacter sp. | reverse complement strand
CGAGTCACGACATCGTTCGATTCATCACTCGGAAATACTTGTCATGAAACTCAGCCCCAATCTCGCATCCACTCGGGTCGAGGTCACGGATTCAGGTTAGAGGCAGCCACAATTTGCCGCATGCGGAAGCGCGCCCCCCTCCAAGGCGCGGAATTTCACGGCGCTATTTCAAACCACCCGACAAAAACTGCTGCAACCGCTCGCTCTTCGGCCGCGACAAAACCTCCGCCGGCGCACCCGCTTCTTCGACCAAGCCTTTATGCAAAAAGAGCGTGTGGTTCGACACCTCGCGCGCAAAACCCATCTCGTGTGTCACGACGATCATCGTGCGGCCTTCTTCGGCGAGGTCGCGCATGACTTTGAGCACTTCGCCGACGAGTTCGGGGTCGAGGGCGGAGGTGGGCTCGTCGAACAGCATCACTTTGGGATCGACGGCGAGCGCGCGGGCGATGGCCACGCGTTGCTGTTCGCCGCCTGACAAATGCGCCGGGTAGAGCGCTGCGCGGTGGCCCACGCCGACGCGGTCGAGCAGGGCCCTGGCGCGGTCGATGGCTTCGGCCTTGGGGATTTTCAGCACCTGAATCGGTGCCTCGATCACGTTCTCCAGCACGGTCATGTGCTGCCAGAGGTTGAACGACTGGAAGACCATTGCGAGCCGGGCTCGCCAGCGCTGGAGTTGGCGGGCGTCGCGGGCTTTCAGGCTGCCATCGCGATCGGGGGTGAGTTCGAGCAGTTGGCCATCGAGCCGCAGCGTGCCGGCGTGCGGCTGCTCCAGCAGGTTGATGCAGCGCAGGAAGGTGCTTTTGCCGGAGCCGCTGGAGCCGATCAGGGTGATCACGTCGCCCGCGTTCGCGGTGAGCGAGACGCCTTTCAAGACTTCGTGGCTGCCGTAGCGTTTGTGCAGACCGTCAACTTGCAGCGCAGCGACGGGAGGGTTCGAATTCATGGGCTCATCAATTTGCCGGTGCGAGTGGCGTTTGCGCCAGCCACCTTCGCAAGGCGCATGCCCGTGGTCGCGAAGCGCCGGCTTTCGCGGGCATAGAAGAGCCCGGCCGTGGCGCTGAAGAGCGGTGTGACGCGGCCTTCGATCGGGTCGATCAGCTCGGCAAGCACATCGCCCTGCTCTACCCAATCGCCCGGCGACTTGAGCCACGCGATCACGCCGCTGCTTGGCGCATCGACCGGCTCCGAGCCGGCCAGCGGCGTGGCGGGGCGCTTCAACGGCGGCAGCGCCGGCGGCTGATGGCCGATGACGATGCCGCGGTGGGCGAGGAAGTCGATCAAGGCTTGCGCATCGGCTGCGGCGAGCGCGTGGCTCACGTCAGCGGTGCCGCGCAGCTCGACGGTGGCGGCAAGACAAGCCGCTGGAATGGGCCGATCGGCGCCGGCGCGCGTGGCGAGGATCCACCAGAGTTGGGAGCAGGCTTCGTCGAACGGGTCGTCGCCCGAGGCCTCGGCCAGCAGCGAGACCTCGGCGCCGATGCAGCGGGCCAGCAACTCGCCTTGCGCGGCCCAAGTGGGCGTGCCGGTGTAGAGGTGGATCACCGATTCGGAATCGCAGTGGAGATCGAGCACGATGTCGGCATCGCAAGCGAGTGTGAGCAGTGTGCGGCGCAGGCTCGCGAGTTCGGTGGCGGCCGGAATCACACTGATCGCCTCGCGGATGGCATGACGCACCGTTTGCACGTTGGCCGCCGCATCAGCACTCAGCAGGGGCTCGACGCGCTGCCACACCGCATCGGCCAGCGCCGGATAGTGGCGGTTGAAGTTCTCGCCGCTCGGCAAGTGAAAGCGCCCGGCTGGCTCGCGCAGCAGCCACTGCGCCAGGCCTATCGGGTTGGCCACCGGCACGATGACGACTTCACCCGAGATCAACCCGCGCGCATCGAGCTCGCCCAAGCGCTGGCGCAAGTGATGAGCCACCAGCATGCCCGGCAGTTCATCGGCATGCAGCGAAGCCTGGATGTAGGCCTTGGGGCCGGCACCCGGCGTGCCGTAGTGAAAGCTTGTGAGTTCGCGCGAGCTGCCCAGCGAGTGCGGGAGCAGCGGATGGTGGCGGATGTGCATGCGGTGGGGGTTTGGGTTCGTGGCGGGCCGGGCCTCAAGTGCGTGGGCGCAGGTGCGCGAGCCAGCGCCGTTCGGCCCAGTGGAAGGCGCCGACCAGCACCATCGTGATCGCGAGGTAGAGCAGCGCCGCGGCGATGAAGGCCTCGAACGGCACGAAGAAGCGCGAGTTCACATCGCGCGCCACGCCGGTCAAATCAAGCAGCGTGACGACGCTGGCGAGCGATGTGCCTTGCAGCATCAAGATGACTTCGTTGCCGTAGGCCGGAATGGCGCGCCGCGCCGCCGAGGGCAACAAGATGCGCCGGAACAGCGTGCTGCGCGACATGCCCATCGCCCGCGCCGCCTCTACCTCGCCCGGCGGCGTGGTGCGGATCGCGCCGGCAATGATCTCGGTGGTGTAGGCGCAGGTGTTGATCGCAAACGCGAGGCAGGCACAGAACCATGCTGACGAAAGCCATGGCCATGCGATGCTCTCGCGCACCCACGCGAACTGCGCCAAGCCGTAATAGATGAGGAACAGCTGCACCAACAGCGGCGTGCCGCGAATCACGTAGGTGAAGAGCCACACCGGCCGCCACGCCCAGCCGCTCGGCAGCGTGCGCAGCACCGCAAAAGGCACGGCGAAGACCAGGCCGCTGATGAGCGCGATGAAGAGAAGCTGCGTGGTCGTCCAGGCGCCTGCGAGGTATTGGGGCGCGTTGTCAGCGATGGCGGCGAAGTTCATGGTGGGCTCATCCAACACTCAAAGCGAGCGTGCTCGCACGCCGTGCGCCATGCGCTGGTTCAACGCCCGAAAGCCGACCTCCGAGACACTGGTGATGAGCAAATACATCAGCGCTGCAGCGCCATAGAAGACGAAGGGCTCGCGCGTGGCGCCGGCCGCTTGGCCGGCCTTTTGCATCATGTCGTTCAAGCCGATCACCGAGACGATGGCGGTTGACTTCACCATCACCAGCCAGTTGTTCGACAGCGCTGGCAACGCATGCCGCAGCATTTGCGGCGCGGTGATTCGGCGCAGCACTTGCCACTTCGACAGGCCGAATGCCAAGCCCGCCTCACGCTGACCAGCGGGCACGGCCATGAAGGCGCCGCGGAAGGTTTCGGTCAGGTAGGCGCCGAAGATGAAGCCGATGGTCAACACACCGGCGATGAACGGATCGATGTCGATGTAGGCGTCGTGGCCGGCGCGCTGAGCGAGGTCGTTCACGAGCAACTGGCCGCCGAAGAAGACGAGCAGCATCAGCACCAGATCGGGCACGCCGCGAATCACCGTGGTGTAGGCGGCCGCGGCCCAGCGCAGCACGGCAATGCGCGAGAGCTTGGCGCTCGCACCGAGAAGGCCGAGCGCACAGGCGATCGCGAGTGACGCGAGCGCCACCGTGATCGTGACGCCTAAGCCTTCGAGCAGGCTGGCCGCGTAGCCGTGGAGCATGGCGTCAGGCGCTCAAGGCTTGGTGGCTTTGGCCGTGTCTCCGTACACATCGAACTCGAAGTACTTCTTCTCGATCTTTTGGTAGGTGCCGTCAGCGCGGATGGCCTTGATCGCGTCGTTGAAGCGCGTTTGCAGCGCTTTGTCAGACTTGCGCAGCGCCACGCCCGCGCCAATGCCGAAGTAGGTCGGGTCGGTGTAGACGGGGCCGACGAAGCCGTAGCCCTTGCCGGCCGCCGTCTTCAGAAAGCCGACGTCAGCGGCCACGGAGTCGAGCAGCGCGGCATCGATGCGGCCGGCCGCCAAATCGAGAAACACCTCGTCTTGCTTGGTATAGCGCACGATCTCCGCGGGTGCAAATTTTTCAGTCGCATAGCGGTCGTGGATGGTCGAGCGTTGCACGCCGATGCGCTTGCCTTTCAGGCCCTCGGGCGTGATCTGCAAAGCGCTGCCGGCCTTGGCGACGAGGCGCGCCGGCGTGGAGTAGTACTTGTCGCTGAAGTTGACCGACTTGAGCCGCTCTGGCGTGATCGACATCGAGGCAATGATCGCGTCGAACTTGCGGGCTTGCAGCGCGGGGATCATGCCGTCGAAGTCTTGCTGGACGAGCGCGCACTCGGTCTTCATTTGCGTGCAGAGCGCGTAGGCGATGTCGATGTCGAAGCCTTTCAACTTGCCATCGGGGCCGACCTCGCTGAACGGCGGGTAGGCGCCTTCCACACCAATGCGGAGCTTGGCCGGATCGGCCGCGTTGGCGGCGCCAACGGCACCGATGGCGAGCAGGCTGATGAGGGAGGCGGCGGCGATGCGCGCCAGGGCGCGGCGGGGCATGAGAGTCGTCATGGCATTCCTGTGTGATGCGGCAGCGGATGCGGCCAGAGCGTGAATCTAACGCAGAGGCTCGGCCTCACGACCTCACGCCATCAACGGCCCGCTGCCGAGCTGCCGCGCACCATCAGCCAGCTGCTGCGCCCTGCGAGGCTTGGCGCGTGCGGTGCAGCCCCACGCAGCCGAGGCCCATCAAACCCAGCAGCATCGCGGGCAACGAGGCCAGCTCCGGCACGGCTGACGTCTGCTCGACGATGTGAACGTTGTCGATCCACGAATCAGGCCCGGTGGTCTCGTAAACCACGAGCTCGATGGCGCGCAGGTTCGCCACGCTGAAGCCTTGCAGGCGCTGCGTCATGCTGAACATCACCGTGCCGGCGAGCGAGCCGGTGTAGGCGATCTGCCCGTTGCTGAACACAGCGCTGAAGTCGTAATCGCCGGCGGGCAATGGCCGCAACTCATAGACCGGCGCGGCATCGGCACCGATGAAGGTGCGAATGCCGGTGCCGTAGAGGTAGTCGTTCGATTCGGTTCGGGTCAAGAAGGCATTGCCCGCTGCATCGACCACGTTGACGCCTTCGTTGTTGCCCCAATAGGTTTGGAAGACGCTGCCTTGCCAGTCGACCTGGAGCGAGGTCACGCCGGCTGACGGCGCATAGGGCAGCGACAGGAACGACGAGCTATCGACCTCGCCCGCAAAGTAGCGCCCGCCCGCCACGCCGTAGTTGGAGTTGCGGTTCAACGGGCCGGGCCGGATCGACCAACCGGCGGGCAGCAGGTTGTCATTGAAGTCGAGGTGCAGATCGAGTGGCGCCGCGCTGGCGCAGCAACTGATCAACGAGAAGCAGGCGGCGGGCAGAAGTTTCGAAGCCATGGCGTCCTCCAAATGAAGCCGGGTTGCGAAGGCCGATGAGAGGCCTCGGAACGCCATGGTTCGGGAGGGAGCGTTCCTGCAGCGTTACTGCAGGGCATTTGGCCCTGCGCCGGGTGGCGTCAAGGCTTGTCGGAATCTCGGCGTTCGCCGTTGCGGCGGCCGGAGAACATCGTCCACCAGACGATGAGCACGAAGATCGCTGCCGCGCCGAGTGCTTCCAGCAAAATCACCCACATGACAAGTCTGCTCCTGCGCCATGGCGCGGTGATGGGTCGGGCTTTGGCCGCGGCGATTCTATTGACGCTGGCCGCCTGCACGGCCCCGCCCCTCGAACCCGCCACGCCCACCACTGCCCCCACCACACCTCTGCCCACGCCCTCCGCCACGGCGGTCGATTCGCTGCTGTTGCCGCGCTCGGTGTGGGTGCCCGCCGCGTGGTCAGAGTTGCCGGGTTGGGAGCTTGATCGCAGCGCCGAGCTCTGGCCGGCACTGCTGCGCAGCTGCGATCGGCCGGCGCCGGGGTGGCTCGCCGTTTGCAAAGAAGCGCGCGCCGCCGTCATGCCCACCTTCAGCGATGACGCCACCCGCACTTGGCTGCGGCAGCAGCTGCAGCCCTACCGCGTGGAGTCGCTCGATGGCAGTGTGGATGGCCTCATCACCGGCTACTTCGAGCCGCTGGTGAACGCCAGCCGCAAAGCGCGTGGCGACTTCCGCATCGCGCTCTACGCGCCGCCAGCCGACCTCATCACCAAGAAGCCCTACTGGACCCGCCAACAGCTCGACTCGCTCCCGGCCGCACAGACAAGCCTGCGCGGCCGCGCCATCGCCTATGTGGCCGACCCACTTGACGCGTTGATCATGCAGATCCAAGGCTCCGGCCGGCTGGCGCTGACCGAGGCCGACGGCAGCCGCAAGGTTGTGCGCGTGGCCTTCGCTGGCCACAACGATCTGCCGTATCGCTCGGTCGGCCGCTGGTTGATCGAGCAGAGCGAGCTGCGGCCCGAGCAGGCCTCTTGGCCCGGCATCAAGGCATGGGCGAAGGCGAATCCAAAGCGCATTAACGAGATGCTGTGGAGCAACCCGCGCTATGTGTTCTTCCGCGAAGAGCCGCTGCCCGATCCGCAGCAAGGCCCCAAAGGCGCGCAGGCCGTGCCGCTGACGCCGGGGCGCTCTATTGCGGTCGATCCGCAAAGCATTCCGTATGGCACGCCGGTTTGGCTCGATGCCACCGAGCCGCTCTCGAACACGCCGCTGCGGCGCATCGTGATGGCACAAGACACCGGCTCGGCCATCCGAGGTGCGGTGCGTGCCGATTACTTCTGGGGTTGGGGTGACACGGCCGAGGAGCAGGCCGGGCGGATGAAGCAGCCGCTGCGCATGTGGGTGCTCTGGCCCAAGCGCTGACCGCCGAGCCGCGAACTACGCAGTTCGCGAACCCGCCAATGAGCGCACCAGCCGGCATACTCGTTGCCGCCCGCCGCACCGCGCGGGCGCACCAACGAATGCACGCACGCACGATGTCACTGCCATCCTGGACGAACACTTTCACCCGTTGGTTCAATCGCAATGCGCCGGCCGCAACGCCGCCAGCCGCATCGAAGCCCGAGCCGCTTGCAGCAGCGGCCAACGCTGTAGCACCGCCGATTCGTGCTGCCGCCACGGCCACTGCCAGCGCCTCGGCCCACACCGCATCGGTTGTCGCCCCGGCTGCGGCTGATCTCTCGGCGGGCGACCTTCACGCGCTCTTCTTGCGCTGGCTGCTTGCCTCCGCGGCGGCGGCGTCGCCAGCACCATCGTCGGCACCATCGTCGGCACCATCGCCGGCAACATCTCGACAGCCGAGCGATGCCTCGCCCATCGCTCTGCTCGACACCGCACTCGCCTCCGATGCAACGCTCGCCAACCTGCTGCCCCGCGCTGCGCAGATCGTGCCGCAGCTGATGAAGTCGCTGCGCGACGATCGCTACTCATCCACCGAGATCGCACAGCGCATCTCGCGTGATGTGGTGCTGAAGACAGAAGTGCTGCGCCTGGCCAACAGCGTGCATTACGGCGCTGGCCGCGAGCCGGTGGTTGAGCTGGCGCAGGCCGTGGCCACGCTCGGCACCGATGGGCTGCAGCGCGCCATTGCCAAGGTCGTGCTGCGGCCGATTTTTGAGTCGCGCAGTGCGCCCTTGTCGCTCGTGGCGGCGCCGCGCATCTGGCAAGTCTCGGAAGACAAAGCGCGGCTCTGCGTGGCGCTCGCGCCGGGCTTTGGCGTGACGCCGCTCGATGCCTACCTCGCAGGCCTGCTGCACGACATCGGCTGGACGGCCGCGATGCGCATCTTCGATGTCGCCCGCCCGGCCCCGAGCGCCGAACTGCTGACGCGCGCCAATTTGGCCCCAGCCCTCTTCATTCGCCGCGACATGCTCTTCGGCCAGCTCGTTCGCCCTTGGCAACTGAGCGAAGGCCTGGTCGCGCTGGCCACTGAGCTCGGCAGCCAGACCGAGCGCAGCGTTGCCGATCGCAGCGGTGCGAGTGAAGCCTCAAAGATGCTCGACCTCGCCGACCGCCTGGCGATTCACCACAGCCTGCAACGCGCCAAGTTGCTGCCGCCCGAACCTCCGGCGCTGCTGGCGGGCTTGCCACCAGCAGTGGCTGAGACTTACCGCGCACTCGGCACAGAGCCCGCCAGCCTGCAGTCGGGCTGACGGCGTCGGTCAGCGTTGGTGGCCCTTGCACGATGGCCACCCGAACACCTGCGGCTGCATTGCGCCGAGCGCGCCGCTGCTGGCTCAGCAGCTGAGCTTGTTGCGCCGGGCCTGTTCGTTCGCATCTCGCACGGCCGCTTGATTCACGCCGCTCACCCGACATCGGCGACATCGGCGACATCGGCGACATCGGCGACATCGGCCAGCAATGTGCGGCCTTGACAATGTGTCTGAACCCGACGACCGCCCGATGACCCTGAAACGCTTCTTCCCCCGACAAGTCGTCGAGTCCACCGGCAACCGCTGGGACTGGGCTTTGCTGCCTCTCGTGCTGGGCCTCTTGGTGCTGCTGGCTTACGGCGGTTCGCAAATGGCGCGGCCTTATCAAGTGGGCGAAGCCTTGCCGCTCACGCTCGATCCAGCTTGGCTGCCTTACTACTTGCTGCGCACCACCTTGCGCATGTTTCTCGCGCTGGCCGCATCGTTGGTGTTCGCCTGCGCGTTTGCGGCCACTGCCGCCAAGTACAGGGCCGCCGAGCGGGTGATGGTGCCGCTGCTCGACATCCTGCAGTCCATCCCCATCCTCGGCTTTTTGTCGATCACGGTGACGGGCTTCATCGCGTTGTTCCCGGGCAACCTGTTCGGCGTGGAATGCGCGGCGATCTTCGCGATCTTCACCTCGCAGGCCTGGAACATGGCGTTCAGCCTGTATTTGTCGCTGCGCACCGTGCCGGCCGAGTTGAAGGAAGCGGCGGCCGTGTTCCAGCTCTCGGGCTGGCAGCGCTTTTGGCGGCTGGAGCTGCCGTTCGCGATGCCGGGGCTGCTGTGGAACATGATGATGTCGATGTCCGGCGGCTGGTTTTTCGTGGTCGCGTCAGAAGCAATCTCAGTCTCGAACCAGCACATCTTGTTGCCGGGTGTGGGCTCCTACATTGCGCTGGCGATTGAGCAAAAAGATCTGGGCGCGATCGCCTGGGCGATCGGCGGCATGCTGGTCGGCATCACGCTCTATGACCAACTCTTCTTTCGGCCGCTGCTCGCCTGGGCGGACAAGTTCCGCTTCGAAGAAGGCAGCAACGATGCGGTGCCCACTTCGTGGCTGCTCACCTGGATGCGCCGCACCGAGCGGCTCGGCGCTTTGGGTGACCACGCCGTGCAGCTGCTCGAACGCTCGTTCACCGTGTTTCGCCGCCGCTTTGATGGCACCTCGATTCGCGCCCGCCAGCGCCGCGGCAGCAGCACGCTGGAGCGCGCGTGGGATGCGCTGCTTGCAGCGGCCGTGCTCATTGCCGCGTGGCAGCTGATCGCCTTCATTCGCGCTGAAGTCGGCTGGGCCGAGGTGCTGCATGTCTTCGTGCTCGGGCTTTACACGATGCTGCGGGTGCTGGTGCTGATCGCCGCGGCGGCGCTGGTCTGGGTGCCGATCGGCATTTGGATTGGCATGAACCCGCGCATCGCCGGGCGGCTACAGGCGCTGGTTCAGTTTCTGGCGGCGTTCCCGGTGAACCTCGTCTTCCCGATCGTCGTCGTCTTTATCGTCAAGTGGCAGCTGAACCCGAGCATTTGGCTCTCGCCGCTGATGGTGCTGGGCACGCAGTGGTACATCTTGTTCAACGTGATCGCAGGCGCATCGACGATCCCGACCGAGCTGCGCTATGCCGCGCAAAACCTCGGCCTGCGCGGCTGGCTCAAGTGGCGGCGCTATCTGTTGCCGGCTGTCTTCCCGAGCTTCGTGACCGGCGCGATCACCGCCAGCGGCGGCTCCTGGAACGCAAGCATCGTGGCCGAATACGTGACCTGGGGCGACACCACCTTGCAAGCGCAAGGCCTCGGCAGCTACATCCAGCACATGACGGCCATTGGCGACTTTCCGCGCATCGCACTCGGCATTGGCGTGATGTGCGTCTTCGTCATGGGCATGAACCACTTCGTCTGGCGGCGCCTCTACCGAATGGCCGAAGACCGCATGCACTTTTGATCGGCAACCACACAACGCGCCATGGCCAACACCCTGATCGAACTCAAGAACGTCGGCAAGTCATTCAAGTCGGCTGACGGCACCGCGCGCTCGGTGCTCGAAGGCGTGGACTTCCGATTGGCCGAGGGCGAGATCGTCTCGCTGCTCGGCCAATCGGGCTCGGGCAAATCGACCATGCTGCGCATCATGGCCGGCTTGATCGGGGTCGACGAGGGCGAGGTGCGCCTGCGTGACCAGCCGCTTTACGGCCCTGCGCGCGGCGTGAGCATGGTGTTCCAGTCGTTCGCGCTTTTCCCGTGGCTCACGGTTCAGCAGAACGTCGAGCTCGGGCTGGAGGCGCGCGGCGTGGCGCCGGCTGAGCGCGCCACGCGCGCGGCAGCAGCGATTGCCTTGATTGGCTTGACGGGCTTCGAAGGCGCGTTGCCGCGCGAGCTCTCGGGCGGCATGCGGCAGCGGGTTGGCATTGCGCGGGCGCTCGTCGTCGAGCCCGAAGTTTTGTTGATGGACGAAGCTTTCTCTGCCCTCGATGTGCTCACCGGCGAGCGCTTGCGCGAAGACATTTTGGAGCTCTGGGCCACGAAGGCGATGCCGACGAAGGCGATCCTGGTCGTCTCGCACAACATCGAAGAAGCGGTGCTGATGGCCGACCGCGTGCTGATTTTTGCCAGCGACCCGGGCCGCGTGCGCTTTCAACTCGCGGTGCAATTGCCGCGCCCGCGCGACCCCGAAAGTGCCGCCGTGCGCCAGCTGATCGACGAGGTCTATGCGCTGATGACCGCCGGCTCCGGCCGCAGCGGCCGGCACGCCGAAGCGCCGGCGCGTGCGCCACTCGCCGAGCGCTTGCCCGAGGCCGACATCGGCCGCATGGAAGGCCTGTTGGAGCTGCTCGTTGACGAGCCTTTCGCCGGCCGCGCCGATCTGCCGATGCTTGCCGAGGAAACCGAACTCACCGACGACGAATTGCTGCCGCTCGCGCAAGCCGTGTCACTGCTCGGCTTGGCGCAACTGGCCGATGGCGACCTGCACATCACGCCGCTCGGCCGCCGCTATGTGGACGGCGCGCATGCCTTGCGCCAGGAGATCTTCGGCCAGCAGCTGCTGAGCTGCGTGCCGCTGGCAGCGCACATTCGCCACAGCCTGGAGCAGGAGAGCTCAGGCGAGTTGCCCGAAGAGCCGTTCCTGCGGCTGCTGAGCGAAAGCCTCGATGCCGCCGAGGCCGAGCGCGTGCTGCGCACCGCGATCGAATGGGGCCGGCATGGCGAGGTGTTCGAATACAACTACACGACCGGCTTGATCCACTTGCCTGAAGGCGAGGCCGAAGACAGCACGGCTTGAGCGCTCGGCACAAGGCGGGCAACCGGCACCGCCGAATGGCGCGCGTCGACCTGCATCGCCAAGCACTCTTCGGCGCTCCAGCGCGAGGTGACAGCTCAGCGCCCGAGAGTCGTTCGCCTCCTTGCGCTTGGCCGGGCGCGCGGCGATTTGCTCGGCAGCCGAACGCGCTTGAGCTGCCTCGTCTTGGCGAGCCGTGGGCAAAGTTGAGCCGGCCCGTCTGCGGTTTCAACCGTGGGCTTTGACCGGTCTGTTGCGCAGACCCATCGGCTCAAGTTGCCGCACTCGCAGCAGAAAGAATTGTTTCCTAGCCTCCGCCGTCGAGGCGCATGACCTTTCCGAAACACCAGAGGCTCTTCATGACTTCCAATTTCTCCTCCCTCCGCATCAAAGTTTTAGCCGGTCTGTTCACGCTGGTCTGTAGCCACGCCGCATTGGCGCAGGCGGAGGACGCAAAAGCTGCCGCGGTGGCCCAGGAAGTCTCTCGCTTGGTGAATGAAGCCACAGGCGTCATTGGTGGGCTGCAGCCCGACATCAACGCCGGCAAGGCCGGCGACAAGAGCTCGGTGGACTCGCTCTACGGCGCCTTCCAAGCTCGCTATGCCAAGGCTGCCGGCAAGCCTTTCGAGGAGAAAGGCGACGGCATGGAGGGTGAGGCTCGCCAAGTGTTTGCAAGCACTTTGCGAGAGACCTTCGCCAAATTCAGCCCCACGATGACAAAGGGCGGCACCGATGCATTTGTTCCCGCCTTTTTCAGGGCCGAACTGCTCAAGCGGTTCAATGCGCAGATGAAGGGCAAGGTTCAGGCTTACGCGACAACCCGCGACGCCGAACTCATCAATGCCGACTGGTCGGTAGACAAAGTCATGAAAGGGTCGCCCTTCATGGCGGAAGTCAGCGGCTTGATGAAAACCGGCGGCTTGGCCCCGATCAGCAAGCGGCTTGGCGACCGCCAGATGGTCTACACGCCCATGAAGTTGGGCGCAGCCTGTGTGAGCTGCCATGCGCGCAATGGCATCAACCAAAAGGAAGGCGAGTTTGGTGGCGCGCTGGTCGCAGAAATCTGGATCAAGTGACTGTGCAACTCAGATTCAGGGCCTGAAGGTTTTTCGGGCGTGTTCAGACGGCACTCCAACACGCGCTCGTTCTGCGCGCAAGGCAAAGCCACAGCACGGGCTGCGGCTGTGCTTTTGCAACGACGAACTGGTGCGTTTGGGGTGATGAGCGAAGGCTCTCAGGCTCTCAGAAGCGAGGCCCGTGCTGCGCGCCATGACATCCGCGGCCGCTTTGGCCACCCGCCATTCATCTGCGGGAAAAACTGTTTGGGCACTTTATGAACATTGCACGAATCATCGCGCGCATCATGGGCGTCAGCGCGGCGCTGACCGTCGCAGCCTTGGGTGTTCTTGCGCACCAAGACCGCAAGATCAGGGATCTGGCCGAACTGCAAGAAACGGGTCGCGTGGCGTTCAGCGTCTTGGTGGAGACCCGCCAAAGCTGCGACGCGCTGAAGGTTCGTGCCCTCGCCTGGACTCTGACCCGGCGCGCCGCGCAAAAGGGTCATTACAACGAGGCCAAAAAGGCCTGTCTCGGCCAGTTGGAGGCCTATGCCAGGCAAGAGCCTGCTGCACAGGCTTTGCTGACCGATCTGACTCAGTTCGCAGCGCTGATGGAGGATGTGCAGGCCAACATGACCGACGAGAACAGAAACTCGGCCACCGCAACTTTTCAGCGGCAGGCCGACCCTCTCGGCCGGCAGATCGACGAAGCGTTCAACCGCTTGCAGCAATCGGTGACGGTGGCAACCGCCATCGCCACTCAGAATCAGGTGGCCGGATCTCGAAGGGCTTTGTACGTGGTCTCGGCCACCTGCATGCTGGCGCTGTTGCTCGGCGTCGCGACGCTGGCGCTGATCAAGCGCCGCGTGGTCAAGCCTTTGGTGCATGCGCGAGAAACGGCGAGTCACTTGGCACGAGGCGATTTGACGACGGCCATCACCAGCCAGCATCAAGACGAAATGGGCGACTTGCTGCAGTCACTGGAACACATGCGATGCGCTTGGGTGAATGCACTGAGCAGCGTTCAACTGACCACTGGCCACATTCAAGAGGCGTCAGCCAACATCGTGGAAGGCAGCCTCGCGCTTTCAGAGCGCACCGATCAGGCAGCCAAGAACTTGCGAGAGGCCACCGCCTCCATGAAGGAAATCAACAGCACGGTGGCGGACAGCGCACAAAACGCCACCCGGGCCAGCGAGGTGGCGCAGGCCACTGCCAGCACGGCGCTGAGTGGGCGCCGCGTGATGCTTCAAGCCGTAGAGAGCATGGCCAGCATCGAGCGGGGCAGCCACCGAATCGCCGAGATCACCGCCTTGATCGACGGCATCGCGTTTCAGACCAATCTGCTGGCACTGAACGCGGCCGTCGAAGCTGCACGCGCGGGTGAACAGGGCCGCGGATTCGCGGTCGTGGCGGCGGAGGTTCGCAGTTTGGCCCACCGGTCTTCTGTGGCCGCGCGCGAAATCAAGTCCATCGTCTCGGACAGCACTGCGCAGGTGGACTCGGGCTCGCGCCTGGTGGCCGATGCCGGCACCACCATGGATTCGATCGTCAACCAGATTGAGAATCTATCGGCATTGATGAGCGACATCGCATCCACCACGGTGGAGCAAAAGGCTGGCGTCGGCTTGATCAACAGTTCAGTGGCTCAACTCGATCAGATGACCCGGCACAACTCGGGTCTGGTCGCCAACTCCTCGCAGGCGGCTTCCAGCCTTCAACAACAGGTTGAAGTTTTGGACCGTGTCGTGTCGGTCTTCCGACTGCCGAAACAGACTGAAAGTTGATCCCGCCCGAGCCTGAATGCCCGCAACCGACGCTGGCAAAGCCTCTGAGGGAGAACGCAGAGCCGGGCGCCGGCCAGCAGCATGCAGCAACGCGCGAGCATTGCACAGGCAGCCACCGTCGAGCCCCCGCACCGGCGCGCCGCGTCAAGCCACCACGACGCAGTTGCGCCCACGCGCTTTGGCCGCATAGAGCGCAGCGTCTGCACGGGCGATGGCCTCCGGGATCGATTCGCCGGCAATGTGCTCGGCCACCCCGGCCGAGAGCGTGATGCGCAGCTCGCCATCACCAAACGGCACCCGCATGCGCTGGACGCGTTCGCGCAGGCGCTCCACACCCAGCCGCGCCGCCGAACCGCGCGCGTCGGTCGCCATCATCAAGAACTCTTCGCCACCCCAACGTGAGATGACATCGGAGACGCGGATGTCGGCCAGCGCTTCGTCGGCAAAGGCGGCGAGCAACGCATCGCCAGCGGCGTGGCCGTGCGCGTCGTTGATTTGCTTGAAGTGGTCGAGGTCGATCATCACGAGGCAGAAGGTGCGGCCCGACCGCACGCAACGCTGGTGCTCGAGCTCCATCAGCTCCTGCATTTGGCGGCGGTTGTTGAGGCCGGTGAGCTCATCGCGCGTGGCCAAGCGCTGAACTTCAGCCAGCGCGCGGGCCAGCTCGGCGCGCTGGCCTTTGAGCTTTTCGCGCAGGCCGGCCAAGCGGGCGGTGATCCACGAACCCGTTGGCAAAATGATCGAGGTGATCAGCAGGTTGGCGAGGTCAACGCGCAAGTCGTGATCGGCCGGCGCGAGCTGCTGCAACGCGACGATGCTGGCCACCAGGCTCAGCAACGCAAACACCGTGAGCGCGGTGATGCGCTGCCAACTCGACGAGAACGCACCGAAGGTCAGGATCATGAAGAGCGGGTAGAGCGTGGCGCTGCGCACCGCGCCGCACATCATGTAGCCCCACATCACGGTGATCACGCCGAAGAGGATTTGCACATCGGTCAACGCGGGGTCGGCGAAGCGCTCGCTCCAGCCGCTGCGGATCGCGGCATAGAACACCGCCAACGCAAGCGCCACGAAGGCGCACCAGCCGATGAACGCCGGTTGCGAAACCAGCCCCTGCCGCACGCCGAAGGCCATCACCAAGGCGCTGAACAGGTAGACGGTGAAGGTGGTTGCCCACTGCAGCAGGCGCACGCGCCGCCGAGGGTCAGCACTCAAAACGCGGCGCACGATGTGATCGACCAAGGGCTTCTCTCCGATCCGAAGGGCGCTGCCGAGTCTAGTGGCGCATCTAGTGGCGTGTCAGGTGGCCGAGCGGCAAAGCGCCGCCCGTCTTGACCTCGCCGAGCGAGAAGCTCGTGTGCAGGTCTTTCACATTGGGCAGGTTGAGCAGCACATCGAGCGAGAAGCGCGAGAAGGCGTCGAGGTCAGTCGCCAGCACTTCAAGCTCGAAGGTGCCCGAGCCCGAGATGTAGTGACACGAGATCACCTCCGGCACGAGGCGGATCGCCTCTTCGAGCTCGCGGGTGGAGGTGGCGGTGTTGCGATCGGCATCGACCCGCACGAACGCGAGCACGCCGAGCCCGATCTTGCGGCGATCGATCTCGGCCCGGTAACCGGTGATGAAGCCCTGCGTCTCTAGCCACTTGACGCGCCGCCAAGTGGGTGCGGCCGACAAGCCGATGCGCGCCGCCAACTCGGCGTTGCTCAGGCGGGCGTCTTGCTGGAGCTCGCCGAGGATGGCGATGTCGTAGCGATCGAGCGTGCCGCCGTGAGCGCCTGGCGCGTCGTCTGTCGGCGCGGAGCTATGAGGCGCAGAGCTCTGAGGCGCAGAGCTCTGAGGCGTCAGGGTTTGCCCTGATTTTGGCTTTTTGAGCATGGTTTGTTTTACTTCACCCAATCTGCCAGAAGATTATTGCCGCGACCAGCGATTTCAGGCGCAAGAAAGAAAAGACTTGATGGCGCCGCCTGCCTAAACTGAAACGCTGGACGCAGCGGCCACAAGCTGCATGCGCGCCCTTGGCCCAAGCCTCACCCTGGAGTGTTGAACGATGAATGCGCCGCTGCCCGAAGCCATCCGCCTAGCCCTTGAGCGCGCCACGCTCGACGACAAATACAGCCTGGAGAGTGGCCGCGCTTTCATGAGCGGCGTGCAGGCGCTGGTGCGCTTGCCGATGCTGCAAAAAACGCGCGATGCAGCGATTGGCCTCAACACGGCCGGCTTCATCAGCGGTTACCGCGGCTCGCCGCTCGGCGGTTATGACCAGGCGCTGTGGAGCGCCAAGAAGCACCTGGCGGCGCAAGACATCGTGTTTCAGCCGGGCGTGAACGAAGAGCTGGCGGCCACCGCCGTCTGGGGCTCGCAGCAGCTTGATCTCTACCCGCAGAGCAAGAAGTTCGACGGCGTCTTTGGCATGTGGTACGGCAAAGGCCCGGGCGTTGACCGCTGCTCCGATGTGTTCAAACACGCCAACATGGCGGGCACCTCCAAGCACGGCGGTGTGATTGCGCTGGCGGGTGATGACCACATCGCCAAGAGCAGCACGGCCGCGCACCAGAGCGATCACATCTTCAAAGCCTGCGGGCTGCCGGTGTTCTTTCCGAGCAGCGTGCAAGACATTCTTGACATGGGCCTGCACGCGTTTGCGCTGAGCCGCTTTTCGGGCTTGTGGTCGGGCATGAAGACGATCCAGGAGATCGTTGAATCCGCGAGCAGCGTGTTCGTTGATCCGGACCGCGTGGACATCGTCATTCCCACTGACTTCTTGATGCCCGAGGGCGGCCTGCACATTCGCTGGCCCGATGCGCCGCTCGAACAAGAAGCGCGGCTGATGGACCACAAGTGGTATGCGGCGCTGGCCTACATCCGCGCCAACAAGCTCAATCACAACGTGATTGCCACGCCGCACGACCGCTTCGGCATCATCGCCAGCGGCAAGGCTTACAACGACACGCGGCAAGCGCTGCATGACCTCGGCCTCTCGGATGACGAATGCCGGCGCATCGGCATTCGGCTGCACAAGGTCAACGTGGTGTGGCCGCTCGAAGCCACCATCACCCGGGACTTTGCGCAAGGGCTCTCGGAGATCCTCGTCGTTGAAGAAAAGCGGCAGGTCATCGAATACCAACTGAAGGAAGAGCTCTACAACTGGCGCGCCGATGTGCGGCCCAATGTGCTGGGCAAGTTCGACGAGGCGGAGGGAGATCAGAGCGGCGGCGAGTGGTCACAACCCAACCCGAGCCGCAACTGGCTGCTGCGCGCACAGGCCGATTTAACGCCGGCGATCATCGCCAAGGCGATTGCCAAACGCTTGAAGAAGCTCGGCGTCGACGCTGAAACCACCGCCCGCATGGACGCCCGCATTGCACTGATCGAGGCCAAGGAGAAGAGCCTCATCACCCAAGCGGTTGACAGTGGCGAGCGTGTGCCTTTCTTCTGCAGCGGCTGCCCGCACAACACCAGCACGAAGGTGCCCGAAGGCTCACGCGCGGTGGCCGGCATCGGCTGCCACTACATGGTCGTCTGGATGGACCGCAGCACATCCACCTTCACGCAGATGGGCGGCGAAGGCGTGCCCTGGGTCGGCCAGGCGCCGTTCACGACCGACAAGCACATCTTCGCCAACTTGGGCGACGGCACCTACTACCACTCGGGCCTGCTCGCGGTGCGGCAGAGCATCGCGGCCAAGGTCAATGTGACCTACAAGATCCTCTTCAACGATGCGGTTGCGATGACCGGCGGCCAGCCGGTTGACGGCACGATGCGCGTGCCGGAGATGACACGCGAGCTCGATGCCGAAGGCGCCACGCGCATCGTCGTCGTGACCGATGAACCCGAGAAGTACGAGGGCCTCACGAGCCGGCTGGCAGCCGGCGTGACGGTGCATCACCGCGACGAGCTCGACACGGTTCAAAAGCAGCTGCGCGAAGTCGAAGGCTGCACGGTCATCATTTATGACCAAACCTGCGCGACCGAAAAGCGCCGCCGCCGCAAGCGCGGCACGATGGTCGAGCCTGACAAGCGCGTCGTCATCAACGAGCTGGTCTGCGAGGGCTGCGGCGATTGCTCGGTGCAGAGCAACTGCCTCTCGGTCGAGCCGGTCGAGACCGAGTTCGGCCGCAAGCGCCGCATCAACCAGAACAGCTGCAACAAGGATTACTCCTGCGTGAAGGGCTTCTGCCCGAGCTTCGTCACCGTTGAAGGCGGGCAATTGAAGTCGGCGAAGAAGGCGCAACCGTCGCGGCCGAATCCGTTCGATTTGGCCACGTTGCCTGAGCCGCGCTTGCCGGTGGCCGAGGCCGCTTGGGGCATCGTGGTTGCCGGCGTTGGCGGCACTGGCGTGATCACGATCGGCCAGCTGCTCGGCATGGCCGCGCACCTCGAAGGCAAAGGCGTGGTCACGCAAGACTCGGCCGGGTTGGCTCAAAAAGGAGGCGCCACCTGGAGCCACATCCAGATCGCCAACCGCATGGAGGCCATCATGACCACCAAGGTCGGCACCGCCGAGGCCGACCTCGTGATTGGCTGCGACCCGATCGTCGCCGCCAACAAGAGCACGCTGGCCGTGGTGCGCGAAGGCCGCACCTACATCGCGATGAACACCCACGGCGCACCGACCGCCGCATTCGTCAACAACCCGGATTGGCAGTTCCCCGCGGGCAACTGCGATGTGGCGGTGAAGACCGCAGCAGGCGCAGCCCACGTTGGCACGGTGGACGCTGACGCCCTAGCGACACAACTCGTCGGCGACTCGATCTACGCCAACCCGTTGATGCTCGGCTTTGCTTGGCAGAAGGGCCGTGTGCCGCTGAGCCACGCCGCGTTGATGCGCGCCATCGAGCTCAACGGCGTGCAGATCGACAACAACAAGGCAGCGTTTGAGTGGGGCCGGCGGGCGGCGCACGATCTGGCGGCGGTGAACGCGCTGCTCAAGCCCGCTGCGAACGGCTCATCGGTGATCGAGTTCGTCAAGAAAACCAGCAACCTCGACGCGATGATCGCCACCCGCGTCGAGTTCTTGACCGGCTATCAGAACGCGGCTTATGCGGCTGAGTACAAGGCGTTCGTCGAGAAGGTTCGCGCGATCGAGGCGCCGCTGAACAGCAAGCAACTCACCGAAGCCGTGGCCCGCTACCTCTTCAAGCTGATGGCCTACAAGGATGAGTACGAGGTTGCGCGCCTGCACACCGACCGCAGCTTCCTCGACAAGATCGCCGCGCAGTTCGAAGGCGATTACAAGCTGGCCTACCACCTCGCGCCACCCGGCATCGCCAAGACCAACGACCGAGGCGAGCTCATCAAGCAGCGCTTCGGCCCGTGGATGCTGACCGGCTTCAAGCTGCTCGCGAAGCTCAAAGGCTTGCGTGGCGGCGCGCTGGATGTGTTTAGCCGCAGCGAAGAGCGGCAAATGGAGCGTGCGCTGATCGGCGAGTACCGCGCATCGATCGAAGCGGTGCTGGCCGGCCTGAACGCCGCCAACCTCGGCTTGGCCACGCGCATCGCGCGCATCCCGGAAGACATTCGCGGCTATGGCCACGTGAAGGCTCGGCACCTGGATGCCGCGCGGCCGAAGTGGGCGGCGCTCATGAGTGAGTGGCAGGCGCTGGGCAGCGCGCGCGCAGCGGCTTGATCAACGCCGCGCGGCGCCGGCCTCACTCGCCGCCGGGCGGCACCACGTACTGCTTTTTGCTCCGCTTCAGCCACTGAATGGCCGCCCGGCCGAGCGGCTGCTTGACCGCATCGCGCCAGGCCGATTGACCCGGCGGCGTGGGGTTGAAGCCGATGCGCCGCAGCACGCGGTTGCACTGGTGAACGAGCGCGTGGCGGCGCGTCACGCTGGTGTAGAAATTGACGCCAATCGAGATCGACACGCCCTCGCCCGGCTGGACCCAATCGGTCACGGTGCGCGTCATGTGCGGCGTGGTCGACGGGAAGTACATGCCGTCGCCCGGGCCGTTGTCGATCACTTGCGCGGCAGCGCGTGCGGCATCGGTCAGGATCACGCCGCTCAAATCGCGCTGGACGATGAAGTCTTCAACGGCCGAGGCCGGCACGGTGTTGCGGTCATTGCGGTCCCAGACGCTCAAGAACTTGCGGCCGCGAATTTGCAGCCAGAAGTTGTTCTCGCGGTCGATGTGAAAGGGCGTGACCGAAGGCGGCGCCGAGATGAAGATGAAGCCCGTCACCATGAAGATCTCGGGCTGCTCGGGCTCAACCAATGGCCGCACGGCGCCGAGCACTTCGAGCAAGAAATCTTTGTAGCGCGGGATGTTCTCGATGTTGTAGAGCGCCACCCAGGAGCCGGGCTCCTCGATCCGGTTGAACACTTCGTCGATGTCGTGGCCATCGAGGCTGCGGCGCCAGAGGTTGAGCTGCGAGGCTTCGGTTGCGGCCGGGTCGATGAAGCGGCAGCCTTTGAGTGGCTGCAACTCGCGCGCGAGCTCCAGCAGCTGCGGCATCTGCATCAAAGGATGCTGATCAAAGGTGTGGCGGATGGGCCCCAGCTTGTGGCTCGAAAACTCGGCCGCATTCACCGGCGTGATGCGGTAGGCGCTCTTCGGCAGCTCGCTGGCGTGGTCGGCGGCAAGCCGGCCGGCGTCGTTCTCGAGCGGCACCCGGACCGTGGGCACCAGTGATTTTTGTGTGGCCATGAGGAGATGCGAGTTGAAAGTTTGGTCGATTATTCCGCGGCATCCGGCCCCGCGCCACGGGGAGATGCTTGACTTCTAGGGCTGGCGTTCAAGTTGCGCCAATCGCAGCCGAAATAGCTCGAACAAGCGTGCTGGTGTGGCCGAGTCGGAGGGCGGCACCACCTCGCCCATCGATCCACGGCCGCAGCTTCGTGCGCGACCGCAGCCGAGAACACCATGGCCATCCAGACCCCGTATTCACACATCGCCGCACTCGTCATCGACGACATGGCCGTTCAGCAAACCACGCTGCGCGGCCAGCTCGGCATGCTCGGCATCGGCAAGGTCGAGGTCGCGAGCAATGCGGATGACGCGATCCGAATGATCCGCGCCAAGCCGTACGGCTTGATCCTGTGCGACTTCCAGCTCAACCACAAGACCGACGGCCAGCAGCTCTTCGAGCACCTGCGCGAGAACAACCTGCTGCCGGCCGAGTGTCTGTTTTTCATGGTCACGGCCGAAAATGGCTACAGCTCGGTCGTCTCGGCCAACGAGCACAAGCCCGATTGCTACTTGCTCAAGCCGATCACGGCCGGCGACATCGAAGACCGGCTCAAGATGCTGATCGAGCGGCGCCAAGCGCTGCTGCCGATCCACGAGAAGCTCAGCCGCCAAGACCTCAACGGCGCCTTGGCCGAATGCGACAAGCGCCTCGCCCGCAAAGACCGCTGGACGATGCAGGTGCTGCAGCTCAAGGGTCAAACGCTGCTGCAACTCGGCCGCCCCGATGACGCGATGGGCGTCTACTCGCAAGCGCTTGATGAGCGCGCTGGCCTGGTGTGGGCGCAGCTCGGCTTGGCGCGCGCGCACAAGGCCGCCAACCGCTTTGCCGAAGCCCGCGAGATCGCCACCGAGATCATTCAATCGAAGGACGGCGCAAGCAACGTCGACGCTTACGACGTCATCGCGCAAGCGCTTGAAGCCCAAGGCGACATGCAAGGCGCGCTGTGGGCGCTGAAGGATGCGGCAACTGTCGTGCCCTCGGTCAAGCGGCAGCGGCTTGTTGGCGAATGCGCTTACCGCAATGGCGAGCTTGAGACGGCCAAAGAGTGCCTCGCGAAAGTTGCCGCGGCAACCAAAGGCTCGCTGGCGGCACAGGCCCAAGACGGCTTGATGCTCTCGCAAACGCTGGTCGATCTCGGCGAGCCTTTGCAAGCGCTGGCCGCGCTCGATGCCAATGCCGCCGCGCAGCGCAACGACCCGAAAAACGGCAGCGTGGCGATGGCGATTCGTGCCCAGGCGCTTGCGAAAACGGGTGACGTTGCCGGCGCAGCGAAAGCGGCAGCGCAGTCGCGCGCCTCAATGCGCCAGGCCAAGGCCGACTTCGCCACCGTGGCACTCGCCAAGGCCGAACTCGCCACGGGCGACGAAGCCGCTGGCATGAAGCTCATGCAGCAGGCCATCAGCGCCGATCACGAGAACCCGCGCGTTCGCCAATGGGTGCGCAACGCGCTGCGCGACAGTGGCCGCGAAGGCCAGATGGATCAGCTCATCGAAGCCGCGACCGCATCGATGTCGGCCCGCGTGGCTGACGCGAAAAAGCTCTTCCGCGACAGTCAAATCGACGAAGCACTGAAGGCCATTGAAGCCGCGGTGCTGGAGTTCCCTGACAACACCGCCGTGCTCTTGCAGGCGGCGCAGATGAACTGCATGTCGCTGCGGCTGAAGAAGGAGATGAACCGCACGGGGGTCGAGCGCGTGCGGCTCTACCTCGCGCGGCTCGACAAGCTGATGCCAGGCAGCGACCGCGTCACGCAGATGCAGCGCTACTACCGCGAAACGCTGGCCGCGCTGGCTGCAGCCACGCTGCCGGTGCCTGCCGCGGCGTAACGAACCGCCACTCAGCTGCCGCCACGTCGCCACCACGTCGCCACGTCGCCACCATGAAACCCGAGCTGGCAGCGCTGGTCATCCACGACCTGAAGAACGCGCTGATCACGCTCGAAGCCGAGCTCGACAGCCTGCGCGTTGATCCCAACCGCGCGCTGGCCGCCCAAGCCCACGCGCGCTGCGCCTCGATGCGCGGGCGCTTCATGAACTTTTTGACGCTCTACGGCAGCGACGGTGAACTGCACGCCTACGCCGACGACGAATCACCGCAAGCCTTCTTGAGCAGCCTCGTGACGAACATCGCCAGCACCCGCGCCGGCGCAACGCCAATCGTCACCACCGGCCCCTGCGAGGCCGCACCGATGTTCTGGTATTTCGACGTGCGCCTCGTGCGCATGGCGCTCGATGCCGCCCTGCACAACGCCATGCGCTTCGCGCGCCGGCAAGTCGTGCTCGGCGCGCGCGAAGACAGCGGCCACCTCGTCTTCTCGGTCGATGACGACGGCCCCGGCATCGGCAGCATCGACCTCTGCCGCACCTCCACCGGCCTAGGCACCACCCTCTCCCGCGCCGTCGCCCACGCACACGCCACAGCAGGACGCAGCGGCGACGTGCGGCTCTTCAACCGGCCAGATGGCGGCGCGCGGTTCGAGTTGTGGCTGGCTTGAACGACTGAACCCTTCTCCCGGTTCCAGGTGCCAACGACGCGGTCCGCACACGCTTGAAGTGGCCCACACAATGTGCGCTGGCCCGTTCGACCGGACATCGTTTTGCGACTAAAAACCATCCCCTCCCTGGATCTGCTGCGCAGCTTTGATGCCACCGCGCGCCACTTGAGTTTCACGAAGGCCGCAACCGAACTGTTCATCACGCAATCGGCCGTGAGCAGGCAGATCAAAACCCTGGAAGAGCAGATCGGCATGCCGCTCTTTTTGCGCGGCGTGCGCAAGCTGACCCTGACCGACGCCGGCCGCGAGTTGGCAGCGACCGTCAACAGCATGCTGAATCAACTTGAGATCACAACATCGTCGCTCGTTCAGGCCAGAGCACCGCGGGCACTCGGCATCTCCACAACCGTGTCGTTCGCGTCACTCTGGCTCATTCCGCGGCTTGGCAGCTTCCGCGCACGCGCGCCACTCGTGGATGTCAGAGTGAGCGCGAGCAGTGACGTGCAAGACATCAAACGGCAGCGCTTGGACATCGCCATTCGTTACGCTCGTCCAGAAGCGGAACTGAAAAATGCACAAGTACTGTTTCACGAAGAAGTGTCGGCAGTCTGCAGTCCGAGTCTTTTTTCCAATCCGGCGATGCCACTGACAGCGCCGGTCGATCTGCGAAACCAAGTTTTGCTGCACATGGATGACGCGTGCGGCGAGTGGCACTGGTATGAGTGGAGCACCTGGCTTGCGCACATGGGCGTGGCGGGGCTTCGCCCTGTAAGCACCGTGAGATTCAGTCAGTACGACCAGATGATTCAAGCCGCAGTCGCCGGCCAAGGCGTTGCGCTCGGCCGCCACCCGCTGATCACCGAGTTGCTAAAGCAACGCTTGCTCGTCGCACCGTTTCAAGAAACACCCACTCGCTCAGGCAGTTATCACCTTGTCACTGAACCCGGCTCGGCAAGCCGCCCGGAAGTGGTGGACTTCAAATCCTGGCTGTTCGAGGAAGCCTCGGTTGGCGGGTTAGGTGCAGAGGCGACACACCAGGATCACATTGCCGGCGTGGCCACGCCTGACCGCGCGCAACGATGAACACCCCCATCACGATCAAAGCCATACCCACGACGTGATAGACGTGCAGGCCTTCTCGAAGGAACAGCATTGACAACACTGTCCCGCTGATCGGTGTCAAGGCGGTGAACGCCGAGGCGACCGTGATGTCGACCAGATTGAGGCTGCCATACATCAGCACAGCCGCAACGCCATTGATGGCAACGCCGGTATAGATCATGAGCGCCCAGGTTTGCCACGAATAGGATGCATGCAAGAGCCCGTGCGACTCGCGGCTGGCAGGAACAGCGAACAACATTGCACCCAAAACCGCGAGAGTGAGCGAGAGCCGCTCCGGAGCAAGCGGTTGAGACAGGAATCTTCCAAAGGTCAGGAACACTGCCTCACAGAGCACGGCACAGCACAGCAGCAGAGAGCCCCAAAACGTTCCACCCTCAACGCCAGCACTTGGCCGCTGCGCCGCCATGGCACTGATGAAAGCGGCGCCAGCCACTGATAACGCGATGCCGAGAATCCTCCCCGCCGATGGCCGCTCTTGAAAGAACACGAGCGCAATGAAGCTCATGGCAATCGGCACTGTGCTTAAGATTGCACCGGACTCAATGCCCCCAGTCATGCTGACGCCCATCATTGCGAAGATGCTGAACAAGAACACTCCCAGCAATGCCTGAGTGCCCAGCAGCAGGCAGTCTCGCAAGCCGGGGGGCCGCCAGCCGCCCGGATTCTTCAGGCACACGTAGAGCCCAAGCGCTACGGCTGCGCTGACCAGCCGCACCAAACTCGCTGTGTAGACAGGCGCCTCTTTCAAAATCAACTTGCTGGCAACGAGATAAGAGCCGAACAGCACGCTGGCCACGGTCATCTTGAGATAGGCACTGCGCATGGCACTCCTTGGGCACTTGGCCGGCAACGACTCAAAGGACTCGAATCAAATCGCCGAATCGCAGTGTTCGGCTTTTCATGAATCCCGACAAACGGAGTTTCCGAATGCGATGCATGCAGTGGCGGAATAGCTCGCCAACTCAAAACGCCCAAGTACCCGCGAGATAGACGACCCGCCGCACTGGCAGCTGCGCGAGCACGGCGCTGCTCGGGCCGCCGTAGGTGCGCACGCCGGAGTCGATGCGCACGCGGTCGCCTTGCCAGGCGACCGAGCCGGTGACGACGCGGCCGCGGTCGGCGGGGGTGAAGAGGATGTCGATCGCGGGTTGCCATTTGTCGTGCTGCCAGCTCAGCCGCGCAAAGAGGTTGGCGCGGCGCAGGCTTTGGGATGCGCCGAACGCATCGGCTTGCCAGGCCAGATTGCCGGCGACTGCGGGGCGGGTTGCCGGCGCACCATCTTGCGTTTGGGTGATGTCGGCGAGCGACTCGTTGCGCGCGTTCCAGCGGTCCCACGCGGCATCGGGCAAGGCTGTGCCGTCCCACCAGGCTTCGGCGAGCAGGCTGAGTTGATCGGCGTTGGTCCAGGTGCCGCCGATCAAGGCTTGCGCGCCGCGGTGCGCGCTGGCGGCCTGCCACGGGTCGGCGGCGCGGAGGTCGCGGCCCTCGGCGGTGCTGGCCAGCGTGTCGGCGCGTGTGAAGCCGCGCGCTGAGGCGTGCAGCTCGATGGACTCGCTCGCGACCCATGCAGCAGCTGCGCCCAGGCTCGCGCCAGTGTGCGCGCCGAGGCGGGCGAAGCCGTGCCAATCGACGGCGCCGTCTTGCCGGTAGGCGCGCACAGCCAAGGCCGGCTCGTCGGCGCCGCGTTGGCCGCGGGGCTTGGTGGGGTTGACGATCACCACGGCCCACGCGGTGCGCGCATCGAAATGCTCGGCCATCAGCAGCGGCCGGCCTTCGGGCGTGACGGCGAGCAAGGTGCGCCGCGCCTCTTGCGCAACCACATCGTTCGGGCGGAAGCCGTAGCCGACATCCCACGCGACGATCTTCTTGCCGGCCGAGAGCTGCCAGCCCGCTGCATCGGCCGACGCTGCAAGCTCGTTGAGGTGTGCGTGGGTTTTGATGCCCTCGCCCGCCAGCCGCTGCGCCTGCAAGGTGACGATGGCGTTGACGCCGTGGCCGCTCGCGCGCCGCTCGGCCTCAACCTGCGGGCCGCTGCCGGGCCGCTCGGCGATGCCTGGCGAGAGTGCATCGGCGCGCGCAAGCGGGCCGCGCGGGTTGACGGTTTGCTCAGCCCATTGCGGGCGCAACTGCCCGCTGAACTCAGGCGCGGCGCGGCTGATGCATGGCGCGACCGTGGCTGCCGCCGCAGCCACCACCGCGAACGCCCAACGAAAGCCAGCGCGGCTCATTCGAGCGCCGGGTTGCGGGCAAGGAACATCGGGTTCAGCCATGCCTCGGGCACGCTGCGCTGCTGGCGATCGAGGTAGCGAACGCGGGTTTCCTTTTTGTTCGTGAGCTGGTCGCGCAGCAGCATGTCGACCACCTTGGTCGGCGCGTTGGGTTGATCGACGATGAAGCGCGCAAGCTTCGCCAGCTTGTCGGACTGCACATAGAGTTCAGCCCGCACCGGCTCGCCATGCGCAAGGCCAACCCAGAGCTCGATGCGCTGGTAGCTCACGCTCTTGCGGTTCGCCACGAGGCTCAAGTGCCTGCAGCGTTGCTCGGGCTCGCCGCAAGGCTCTGTGCCTGTGAGCGTGGCGCTGTAGTCACCGGCCCAGCTGAGGGTGGCGATGTCGCCAGAGCTCGCGTCGCCGAGGAGTTTTTGCATTGGCGTGATGCGCAAAGGGCGCTGGCTCGACGGCATCAACAGCCAATAGTCGTCACCGAGCATCAGCAGCTTCTGGCCCTTCTCCGCCGGGCTTTGCATCAGCACCAGCGAGCGGTGGTCGGCTTGTGCGAAGACGAGGTAGCGGCGCTCTTTGTCGAGCGAGCCGTCGGTGTTGAAGACGCTGATTTGCGTGTCGATCTGCATGTTGTCGGTGCTCATGCGGTAGCGGTCAGCGGCTTGGAGCCATGTGCTCACGTCGTCGGCGTGGGCGGGTGGGGCGAGCAAGGCGAGTGAGGCGATCAGAAAGGGGGCCACCCTCACCCCTGCCCTCTCCCGCATGCGGGAGAGGGCGTCATGCCGAGGTGACTTTGTGGCGTGCAGAGCGTGAGCCGGTTTGAGCCAGGCACGGGCTTTCATGGCGATCTTTTTCATGGTGCTCCTTCAGGTGTGGGCAAGTGCATCGACGACCGGCAGGTTCACCGTCTTGCGCGCCACCCAGGCCGAGGCCAGCATCGCGAGCAAGACCATCGCGCCGATGGTTGAGAGGTAAAGCATCAGATCGATCGAGACGTTCAACGGATAGCCGCGCGTGCTGCCCGGCGGTGGCGGCATCTCGACCGGCACCACGTAGAGAAGCAACGACACGCCGAGTGCGAGCACGGCGCCGGTGAGCGCGCCCACGCCGCCGAGCACCATGCCTTCGAGCGCGAGCGTGCGCAGCAGCTGCGAGGGCAAGGTGCCGAGTGCGCGCAAGGTGCCGATCTCGCGGGTGCGCTCGATGATGGCCATCGCCATCGCGTTGGTCACGACGAAGACAACGATCACGCCGATGATCAAACCGAGCGCGCCGAAGATGCGGTTGTAGAGATCGCGCACCGAGGCGTAGAAGAAGGCCTGATCGCGCCAGCTCTGCACCGCGAGCGTGGGGTTCGCAGCAGCGGCGCGGGCTTGTGCGGCGGGCGTGGCCTCCATGCGGTTCAGGAAGACGCCAAGGCTCGACACGCGGGTCGTGTTGAGCAGGCGCTGCGCGGTGGCGATGTCGGTGAAGACTTGGCGGCGGTCGAGGTCGGGCACACCGGACGAAAACACGCCTTTGACGCGCACATCGACCGCGTTGAGCGCGCCGTCTGTCGTGCTGGCGAGCAGGGTGAGGCCGCTGCCGGCGGTGGCTTTGAGGCTCTTGGCGAGGCCGGCGCCGAGCATCACCTCGGCGTCTTTCGCGCCCGAGACGAGCACCTCGCCAGAGACGATGCGCAGGAACGGGCCTTTGACCGCGAACTCGTGATCCGGGTCGACGCCGGTTGCGATCATCACGGTCGATTTGTCGCCATTGCTGATGAGCCCGCTGAAGGCGATGCGCGGCAGCACGTGGCGCACCGCCGGGTCGGCCGTGAGTGCGGCGCTCAAGGCGGCGGTGTTGTCGAGGCCATATTGGAGCGGCGTGTCTTCATCGCGGTTGAACTGCTCGGGCTTGGCGACGATCAAGTGACCGCTGCTGCGCGCCGCGGCCTGCGCAAGCGACTCATACGTGTAGAGCGCAAAGCCCCCAGCGAGCAGGATGGCCGCCGTGCCGAGCGCGGCGATGGCCACCGTGACCAGCGAGCGGCGCCGGTTGCGCAAGGTGTTCTGGACCGCGAAGGCGAGCCATTTGAAGTGGCCGGTGTTCATTGCAACTTCCCATCAAGAAGGGCTAACACGCGGTCGCAGCGCTGCGTGAGCCGCGCGTCGTGCGTGGCGATCACGAAGGCGGCGCCCTCGGCATGCCCGCGCTCGCGCATCAGGTCGAGCACTTGGTCGGCGGTTTTGGAGTCGAGGCTGGCGGTGGGTTCATCGGCGATCACGAGGCGCGGGCGCTTGACCAGCGCGCGGGCGATGGCCACGCGCTGGCGTTGGCCGCCAGAGAGCGCATCAGGCCGGTGCTGCGCGTGGTCTTGCAGGCCCACGGCGTGCAGCTGCGCGGCCACGCGCTCGCGGCGCTCGGCGGCCGGCACACCGGCGATGAAGAGTGGGTAATCCACGTTTTCAGCCACCGTCATCACTGGCACGAGGTTGAAGCTCTGGAAGATGAAGCCGAGCGCATCGCGCCGCAGCAATGTGCGCGCGGTCTCGTTGAGGCCACTGACTGCGCGGCCACCGAGCCATACCTCGCCCAGGTCGGCTTGGTCGATCAAGCCGCAGAGGTTGAGGATGGTGCTTTTGCCGCTGCCTGAAGGGCCGGTGAGCGCGAGCATCTCGCCGCGCTGCACGGCCAAATCGATGCCTTGCAACGCGGGCACCACATGCTGGCCGAGGCGGTAGGTCTTGTGCACGCCGCGCAGCTCGACGACGCAGGCTTCCGCCTCACGCGGCTGGCTCGCGCTCATCACGAAGCACTCGCCAGTTGTGCGCGGGCCTGCTCGGCCTGCGGCGCGTTGTGTTGCACGACCTCGCCGAGCCAGCGCTTGGCGTCGTCGCTGCGTTGCTGCTTCTTGGCAAGCGCTGCGGCGCGCATCCACACCGCGCCGCGAAAGGGCAGCGGTGATGACTCGAACAACGGGCTTTGCAGCACATCGGCAAGCAGCGCCGTGCCGCGGGCGCTGCGGCTCATGAAGTCAGGCACCGCGAGGAATGTGCTGGCGGCGATGAAGCGAACTTCGAGCGAGCCGGGTGTGCCGTGCTGGATGGGCGCGTCATGCGCAGGGGTGAGCGCGGCCAAGGCTTTGTCGATCAGCGCGAGGCCGTCTTCGGCGTAGCCCATCTTCTTCCACGGCAACATCGTCGTGCCCGATTTCATCGCGGTGGAGGCGCCGGCGTAGGCCATCAACACGGGGTTGCCGGGCTCGGCGGCAGTGAGCTCGGCAAAGGCCTCGGCAGCACGGTCGACGGCGGCTTTGTCGCCCGCGCCGGCTTGCACGAAGGCTTGGTAAGCGGGCTGAAAACTGGCCTCGGGCGCGGCGTGTGCGGTGGAGATGCCGATGGCGGCAATCAACCATGAGGCGGCAGCAAGGCGGTGGAGCGAGAAGGGCATGGTGAACTCCTGAAGCGACCGGACCACCCGATCGACAGCCGCACTTTGAGCGCGCCCGCCGCGTGGCGCAGCTGCCCTGAGATGAGCTGCGGCCGCGCGGCGCGAGATGCAGCCGGGGCGGCGCGAAGCGCGGGGTCTGCGGCGTGAAGCGCCTTGCTTGCAGCGCAAGATGCGTGGCCTGCGCTGCGGTGCAGGCGCGCGGTGCACAGCCCATCACCGCGCGCGGCAGCCTGTCATGCGGCGGCTGCTGCCTGTCGCAATCTGCTGGAGCGGCAGGCCAGGCGCGCTCTACAGTCGGCTCACCTCATCGGCTCGGCCAACGCGCATCGGCCCACGGTTCAACATGGCTCGCATCCCTTCGACTTGGTCTCAGAACGCGCAGCGCTTTTCCACCGGCGCGGTGCGCCTCTTTCACGACTACGCCAACTGGCTGGTCAGCATCAGCTGGAAGCGCTTCGTGGTGCTCTCGCTGCTGTTGTTGATTGCCGCGGCGATTCTGGAGAGCCTGCCGCCGTTCAGCGCATCGACCACCGAAGTGGTCAGCAGCGACTGGCCGGAGATCACCCTGCCCTCGCCACCCAAAGCGCCTCGTGCGCCGCGCGTTGCGGGCAAGAGCGGCGACGCAGCCAGCACCCCGACCGACGACGACACCGAGATCCTCATCTCGATCGACAAGCACGGCGTGCGTATCACGCCGCGTGCGCGCGCGGCCAAGGCGGCGGCCACGGCGGCATCGGCTGCATCGGCGGCTGACTTGGCGATGTCGTCTGCTGCCTCGGCGGCATCGCGCATCGCTGAGGCCGCATCCGCCAGCGAGAGCGAAAGCCTCGTGATCCGCGTGCCTTCGGGCGTGGCGAGCGAAGACGTGAAAGACGCTTTGCGAGAAGCGCGCGATGCCGTTCAGCAAGCCATCGACGATGCGCGCCAAGCCAAGGCCGATGCGGCAGAAGCGGCCAACGATGCGGCCGAGACGGCCAAGGCGGTGAAGGAGAGCGCGCACCACATGCGCACGCGCACCGTGCATGGCGGCGTGCCGCTGGGCAACCTCGCGATGGTTTTCATCATCGGCTCGGCGATCTTGAAGGGCAGCTACAAAGGCCGCATTCAAGCCGAGGTGAAGGCCGCCGCAGCGACCGAAACAGCAGAGTCCGAGCAGCTCAAGCGCCAGGTGGTTGAAGCGCGCATGGCGGCGATGCAGGCGCAGGTGGAGCCGCACTTTCTCTTCAACACGCTGGCCAGCATCGACCACTTGATCGAGACCGATCCGGCCCGCGCAAGCCAGATGCAAAAGAACCTGATCGCCTTGCTGCGCGCCTCGATGCCGACGCTGCGCGAATCGCAGCCGAGTGCGCACAACCTCGGCCGCGAGATGGCGGTGATCCGGCCTTACCTTGAGATCCTGAAAGTGCGCATGGAAGAGCGCCTGCAGACCGACATTCAGGTGCCCGATGGGCTGCTCTCGGCGGAGTTTCCGTCGATGATGATTCAGTCGCTGGTTGAGAACGCCATCAAGCACGGCCTGGAGCCCAAAGCCGAAGGCGGGCGGCTCACGGTGAAGGCCGAGATCGTTCACGGCAAGCTCGCGGTGACGGTGGCCGACACCGGCCTCGGCTTCGGCAAGGCCGCAACCGCCGGCACTGGCACGGGGCTCAACAACATCCGCGAGCGTTTGAAGCTGCTGCACGGCAACAAGGGCTCGATGACAATTTCCGAGAACTCGCCCAGCGGCACCGTGGTGACACTGACCGTGCCCTACCTCGCGCAACCCCAAGAAGGAGCGACCGCATGACGACGCGCGCACTCATCGCTGACGACGAACGCCTGCTGCGCGATCAGCTGCGCACGCGCTTGGCCGAAGTCTGGCCCGAGCTCGAGATCGTGGCCGAAGCGCGCAACGGCATGGAGGCGCTGGCGCTCACCGAGCAACACCACCCGGACCTGGTGTTCCTCGACATCCGCATGCCCGGCATGACCGGCGTGGAAGCCGCCCGCGGCATTGCGCAGCTGCCAACCGATGATGAAACGCCTGACGGCTGGCGCGGCTGCGAGATCGTCTTCATCACGGCTTACGACCAGTACGCGATCGAGGCCTTTGAGCAAGGCGTGGTTGACTACGTGCTCAAGCCTGCCGAGCGCGAGCGGCTGGCGCTCACGGTCGAGCGCATCAAGAAACGCTTGGCGCAGCGCCACGGTGACAACGCCGAGGCTGATGCTGCTGGCACTGGCACTGGCCCGGCGCCCGTGGCGATGCAGCAGCTGCTGCAAAAGCTCGCCGCGCAAATGAACCCGAGCGCCGCACCGCACCTGCGCTGGATTCAAGCCACCGTGGGCCAGAACATCCAGATGATCCCGGTCGAAGACGTGCTCTTCTTCATCTCCGACGAGAAGTACACGCGCGTGCAGACGGCAACGATCGAGGCCTTGATCCGCAAGCCGATCAAAGAGCTGATCGAAGAGCTCGATGCCGATATGTTTTGGCAAATACACCGCTCCACACTCGTCAACACCAAGTTCATCGCCGGCGTGAGCCGCGACATGCGCGGGCGCCAGCTCGTCGCGGTGAAGGGGCACCCGGAGCGGCTTGAGGTGTCACGAAGCTTCGCCGGGCTCTTCAAGGGCATGTAGCTGCTGCGAGCGGTGGCCCGCCACGGGCACCGTTCCTGCCTCATCTGCTGTGAAGCCGGTCGGCACCGGTTGATGCAGCGCACTTCGTGCAAGGCGTCACACCGCGCGCCAACCACCGATCCATTCGCTCAACCAAATGCGAGTTGTCGATGACACGAACTGCCGTAATTGCAAACAAACGCTTCCATCCAAGTGACGCGTTGGGTCGGGGCCTGCACCGAGGTGCCTTCACAAGCACGTTGCTTGTAACCGCTTTGCTGGCTGCCTGCGGTGGTGGAGGCGGCGGCACCAGCGAATCGGCTGCCGCCACAGACGCTGGTGCCGAGGCCGCCGTCATCGCTTCACCGAATGCCGCGACGGCCCAGCCGGCCACCAGCCAACGCGACGCGGTGCGGCTCGCCGATCAAGCCAGCTTCGGCGCGAGTGAAACGCTGGTGGCCGCGATCAAAACGCAAGGCCCGGCAGCGTGGATCAAAGCGCAGCTGAGCCAGTCGGGCTCGAAGTACACGAGCGGCAAAGGCGGCGAGGTGCACCAGTACACCGGCAAAGGCAAGTTCTGCGATGGCAAAGGCGACACCTGCTGGCGCGATTGGTCATCAACCGAACCGCTCGTCTGGGATTTCTACCGCAACGCGATGACGCAGCCCGACCAACTCCGCCAGCGCATGAGCTTCGCGCTGCAGCAGATCGTGGTGGTCAACAACCTGGAGGTCAGCGGCACCTACGGCTTTCGCAACTACTACAACGACCTGATGGGCAACGCCTTCGGCAACTACCGGCAGGTGCTCAAGAAGGTGGCGATGTCGCCCGTGATGGGCGATTTTTTGAACAACGCCAACAACGACAAAGCGGCACCGAACGAGAACTTCGCGCGCGAGCTGTTGCAGCTCTTCAGCATCGGCACTTGCGAGTTGAATGCCGACGCGAGCCTCAAAGGCGGCAGCTGCATCGCCACCTACAGCAACGACATGGTGCGCAACTACGCCTATGCGCTGACCGGCTGGACCTACCCCGCGGGAGGCGCCACGCCCTCCGGCTGCTGGCCCAAGGGCACGAACTGCCGCTACTACGGTGGCGACATGATCGCGCTCGCGAGCTTTCACGACAGTGCTGCGCGCACGCTGCTCTCGGGCGTGACGCTCAACGGCGGCCACACCGCGCCAGCCGCACTCGACACCGTGCTCGACAGCCTGATGGCGCACCCGAACATGGCGCCCTTCATCGGCAAGCAGCTGATCCAGCACCTGGTCAGCAGCAACCCCTCGCCGGCATATGTGGCGCGCGTGGCCAGCGCATTCAGCAGTGGCAAATACCAAGCCTTCGGCACCGGCCAGAAGGGCGATTTGGCGGCCACCGTGGCGGCCATCTTGCTTGATGAAGAAGCGCGCGGCGATGCTGTGGCGCGCAGCGGCGGCCGCCTGCGCGACCCGGTGCAAATGTTCACCGGCGTGCTGCGCAGCTTGAACGGCAAGACCGATGGCGATGCGCTCAGCTGGTGGTGGGGCGAAGCGCTGACCATGCACGTATTCCGCCCGCCTTCGGTCTTCAACTACTACCCGCCGACCACACCGGTGCCAGGCACCACGCTCGTCGGCCCGGCGTTTGCGATCCACGGCGCGAACGCTGCATTGCAGCGCTTCAACTACCTCACTTTCTTGCTCGACTGGGACGGCGCGAAGCCGAACACGGCCATCCCGAACGCCATCGGCACCAAGGTCGATCTGAGCGCATTCAAGGCCGATGCGGCCGATGCGACCAAGCTCGTTGACAGGATGGCGCTGCTCGCGCTCGGCACGCCACTGCCGGATGCGCCGCGCGCCGAGGTGATCAAGGCGGTGTCTTACTGGACCTCGAAAACCGACTCGGCCAACTGGCAGATCAACCGCGTCAAAGCGGCGGCCTACCTTGTGTTCGCTTCGCCGAACTACCAGGTTCAACGTTGAAGGGAATGACGATGCAACACGCTCACGAATCCACGACTCGCGCCACGACTGACGCCACGACCAACGCCACAGCCGCCGCCACGACAGCCGCCACCACAGCCGCCATCACCTCGCGCCGCCGCTTCTTGCGCCACGGCGCCACGCTGGCCGGCGCGCTCGGCACCGCCGGCCTCGGCAGCCTGGGCAATCTCTTGCTCGCGCCGCGCTCGGCCCATGCGGCCGACTACAAAGCGCTGGTCTGCATCTTTCTCTACGGCGGCAACGACGGCATGAACATGATCGTGCCGACCGATGGCAGCCGCTACGGCCAGTACGCCGGTGTGCGCGGCAACTTGGCGATTCCCAAGGCGAGCCTGGCGCCGCTGGCCGGCGTGAACTTCGGCCTGCACCCTGCCCTCTCCGCGCTCTCGGGTGCGTGGAATGCGGGCGCGTTGGCGCCGGTGTTCAACGTCGGCCCACTGCATCAGCCGCTGACCAAATCGCAATACCGGGCGGCGGCGGCCAACTCGCTCACCGTGCCGAGCAGCTTGTTCTCGCACTCCGACCAGCAAATCCTCTGGGAGACCGGCACGACCGATTCGCTCACGCGCACCGGCTGGGGCGGCCGCGCCTCGGAGGCGCTCGCCACGGCCAACCCGGTGATCTCGCTGGCCGGCAGCACCCGCTTCGGGCTGACCGAGATGCAGTCGGCATTGGTCTTGCCCGGCCCGGGTTCGACCTTCGGCGCCTACGGCCTGCAGCCGAGCGACATGAGCTGGGCGCCCAATGCGCTGCGCAAGTCGGCGATCGATTCGCTCTATGCAGCGAACCAAAACGTCGACCTGGCTGGCGCGTATGTCGCGGCGCAGAACAACGCCTTTGCGATGTCAGCGCGCTTGGGCAGCCTCGTGAAAATGCAGCCCGGCGACCCGGCGGGCTCGGCCGCGATCGACAGCGCTTTCGCGCCCATCACCGCCAATGGCGCCATCACCACACCGCTCGGCCAGCAGCTCTACCAAATCGCCAAACTCGTGGCCGGCAACGCGACGGCGCAAGGCAATCGGCAAGTGTTCTTCGCATCGATGGGCGGGTTTGACACGCATGGCAACCAAGTCGTCACCGGCAGCCCGACGGAAGGTGATCACGCCAAACTGCTCAAGCAAGTGGGCGATGCGCTGGCGGCCTTCACCAACGCGATGAAAAACCTGGGGCTCGACAAAGCCGTCACCGCGTTCACGCAGAGCGACTTCGGCCGCACCTTTGCACCAAACAGCAGCGGCGGCACCGACCACGCTTGGGGCAACCAGCACCTGGTGATTGGCGGCGCCGTCAAAGGCGGCGCCACCTACGGCAGCTACCCTGAGCTCGTGCTCGGCGGCGCCAACGATGTCGGCCAAGACAGCTGGGAGCTGCAAGGCCGGTGGATACCGACCACCTCCGTCGACCAATACGCGGCGACGCTGCTCGGCTGGTTCGGCGCCACCGATCCGCAGCTCGACACCGTGCTGCCGAACCTGCGCAACTTCGGCACGGCGCGGCGCCTCGGATTCTTGTGAACGGCCGCAGGAGCCGCGCCGCCAAGCGCTCGCTTGGCTGGCGCCCGGCTCCTGCCTAACGCGTGATCAGCGCGGCATCAAACCAGTGCCGTACCGTTGATTTTTTCGGCCTCGAAAACCCAACCCGCGCCTGACGACAAGCGCGAGCCAGCGCCTCGCCCATCCAGGTGCTCGCCAATCTCCAGGCCGAGCTGCTTGAAGCCCTGCGGCTTGGTGTGGATGAAGTCGCCACTGTCGAGGATGTAGCCATTGGGCTCGCCATGCTTGGCGTAGTTGAAGCGCGTGATCACGCCTGCGAACTGCCTCGATGGGCCGTGCGCTGCCGGCGGCTGTTTGCCGTCGACCTTGCCGATCGCGAACAAGTCGTACACGTCGTGTTCGGCTTCGCCTCTGTGGGTGTGTTTGTGCGCGTGTTTGTGAGTGTGTTTGTGCGCGTGTTTGTGCGGTGGCGGCCGCACCGTGCCTTCGAGTTCAAGGCGCTGGCTCGGCTGCAACGCCGCTGCTTCCTCGCGCTGCTCAGGCGCCACGACAAACTGCACCGGCACATTGCCAACCAAGAGCAGCAAGCCTTCGATCTCGCCTTGGGGGCTGTAGATGTGTTGCGCCAGCGTTCCCTGCAGCGACCAGACGTATTCCATGGCAAGCCCTCTCACGGCATGAGTTCAAACCGTGATGTTCGTGCTTCGCCAATCGGCACACCATCCGATGACGCCGGGCCCTCGCGTAGGAAACCGCGTGGCGCGGTTCAGCTCGGCAAAGGTTTGTCAGCGGGTGTTGCCGACTTGGCTGCTTCGATCGACGCCATCAACTTCGCGCGCTGGGCCTTGAGTCGCTCGCGCGGGTCTTCTTTGGCGCGCGCTTCGTCGAGCTTCATCTCGCCGATGAAGCGGCTCGGAATGCCCTGCACCGTGTCGCGCCCGCGCTTGCGGCGGCGCAGCGTGCTGACCGCCAAGGTGCTGCGCGCGCGGGTGATGCCCACATACATCAAGCGGCGTTCTTCTTCGAGTTGCTGGGCGGTCATCTCGTCGTCATCGCGCTTGAAGGGCATCAAGCCTTCGTTGACGCCGGCGAGCACGACATGCGGCCACTCCAGGCCTTTGGCGGCGTGCAAAGTTGAGAGCGTGACCACGTCTTGCTGATCACCACGCTCGGCCAGGCTGATGATGACCGAGATGGTTTGCGCCACATCGAGCACGCTCTTCTTCTCGGTCTCGACGCTGAGTCCGCCGTCGTTCTCGATCTCGCCGCCGCAGCGCTTGGCGATCCAGTCAACGAAGTCGAGCACGTTCGACCAGCGCGACGCGGCGAGCTTCTCGCTGTCTTCGCCGTCAAGCAGATGTTGCTCGTAGCCGATGTCTTTGAGCCAGCCGAGCAGCAGCGGCTTGGCAGCTTCGGCGCCCACGGTTTGCCGGGCGCGGTATTCGAGATCGTTCACGTAGCGGCCGAATTCGTGCAACGAGCCGACCGCGCGTGCATTCAAAGCGCCGTGCAATGACTCGGCAAACAAGGCTTCGTAGAGGCTCGTCTTCCAGCGCGCGGCGAACTCGCCGAGGCCGGCCAAGGTCTGGTGGCCGATGCCTCGCTTGGGCGTCGTCACGGCACGCAAAAACGCGGGGTCATCGTCGTTGTTGACCATCAAACGAAGCCAGGCGCAGAGGTCTTTGATCTCGGCGCGGTCGAAGAAGCTTTGCCCACCCGACACCTTGTAAGGAATGCCGGCCTTGCGCAGCGCCTTCTCGAACACACGCGACTGATGGTTGGCGCGGTAGAGCACGGCAAAGTCGCTGAACTGCGTCGGCTCGGCGGCGCGGCCGGCATCGGCCATGGCGCCACCTTGCCCGCGCAGTGCCTGGATGCGCGCCACGGCGCGCTCCGCCTCGTGCTCTTCGCCATCACACTCGACCAGCTGCACCGGATCGCCATCGCCAAACGCGCTCCAGAGCTTCTTCTCGAAGAGCTTGGGGTTGTTGGCGATCACCATGTTGGCGGCGCGCAGGATGTGGCCGGTCGAGCGGTAGTTCTGCTCCAGCGCAATGACCTTCAGCGCGGGGTATTCCTGCGGCAGGCGCTTCAGGTTGTCGATCGTCGCACCGCGCCAGCCGTAGATGCTTTGGTCGTCGTCGCCCACGGCGGTGAACATGCCAGCCTCGCCGACGAGCGACTTCAGCATCTCGTACTGAATCGCGTTGGTGTCTTGGTATTCGTCAACCAGCACGTAGCGCAGCGTGTCTTGCCACTTGGCGCGCACTTCGGCATCGGTTTGCAACAGCTTCTGCGGCAAGCTGAGCAAGTCGTCGAAATCGACCGCCTGGTAGGCCGCCAAGCGCTCTTCATACAAGCGCATGACACGCGCCGCCACCAGCTCGTCGGCATCGGCAGCGAGGCCCACCGCGGCTTCACCGTTGATGCCCTGGTTCTTCCAGAGGCTGATGGTCCATTGCCAGCGGCGGGCAAGTGCGTTGTCGGTCGTGGCGCCGGCGTCTTTGAGCAGGCTCAGCACGTCGTCGCTGTCGAGAATGCTGAACTGCGGCTTGAGCCCCAGGCGCTCGCCCTCAGCGCGCAGCAGGCGCACGCCGAGCGAGTGGAAAGTGCTGACCGCGAGGTGCTTGGCCGCGCGCGCGCCGATCAACGCTTTGGCCCGCTCCCGCATCTCTTGCGCGGCCTTGTTGGTGAAGGTGATGGCCGCGATTTGCCCCGGCGCATAACCGGCCTGCAGCAGCCGCGCGATCTTGTGGGTGATGACGCGCGTCTTGCCGGAGCCCGCGCCAGCCAGCACCAGGCACGGGCCGCCGAGGTGGTGCACCGCGGCCATCTGCGCGTCGTTGAGCGACGCTGGTTCTGGGGCCGCCATCAGCGCGAGTTCAAGGCGCGCCGCAAAGGCAGTGGATCAGCGCGGTGTAGGGCTTGTCGGAATCGGCCAGCGCCGCGAGGCGGCCGAGTTCGCGGTCCATCTCGCGGGCTGCTTTGGCAGGGATCGCCGCGGGCGCGAGGCGGATGCCGAGGGCCTGGCTCATCGTTTGAGCCACATCGCCGCTCACGGCCGACAGCACGCGCTCGAAGCGGGTTGGCTCGCGCTCGATGTAGACCACGCGGTAGTCGGCAGCGAGCTTGGCACGTGTGGCGGCAGACGCGAGCGCATCGCCGTAACTGCCCAGCCGGTCGATCAGGCCGCGGTCTTTGGCTTGCGCGCCAGTCCAGACACGGCCCTGCGCGACCGCATCGATCTTCGGCTGCGTGGTCTTGCGCGCTTTGGCGACGACGCTGGTGAAGTTGTCATAGATGTGGTCGACGCCTTGCTGCACGACGCCGAGGAAGCGCGGATTGGTCGGCAGGCGGGGATCACCGGCGCCGCCGAGCCAGGTCGTCGTCGTGCCGGCGGCGTGGACGCCGAGCTTCTCGAGCGCCTTGTCGGCCGTCGGCATCAACGCAAAGACGCCAATCGAGCCGGTGATCGTCGACGGATCCGCGATGACCTCATCCGACGCCTGCGCGATCCAGTAGCCGCCCGAGGCCGCAACATTGCCCATCGACACGACGACCGGCTTGCCCGCTTTCTGCGTCAACTCCATCTCGCGGCGAATGAGCTCTGAGGCGAAGACGCTGCCGCCGGGCGAATTGACGCGCAACACCACGGCCTTGATGCTGTCGTCCTCGCGCGCCTGGCGAATCAACTCGGCTGTCGACAAGCCGCCGATCGTGCCCGGCGAAGCCTGGCCTTCAACGATCTCACCTTCGGCGATGACGACGCCCACCGCATCGCCTAGGCGCTTCGGCGTCAAACGCGCGAGGTAATCGCCGAAGCCGATTTGGCGGAAGCTCTTGCCGTCATCACTCTTCGCACCAAGCTCCATCAGCAGCTGGCGCGCTTCGTCGCGGGTCTTCAAGGCATCGACCAGTTTGCTTGCGAGCGCGAGGCGGGCGGGGTCGCCGCCGGCGGCGCGCAGGCGCTCGGGCATCTCGTCGATGAGCTTCATCACGCTGCCGGCAGGCAGCTTGCGTGCGGCTTCGACGTCAGCGGTGTAGGTCGCCCACAGACCGTTGTTGTAGTAGGCCTCGGCCTCCTTCGCGGCGGGCGATGGGCCGTTGACGATGTAAGGCTCGCCAGCGCTTTTGTAGGTGCCCACGCGCACGAGGTTGACCGTGACGCCGAGCTTGTCGAGCGCGTCTTTGTAGTAATTGCGGTAGTGGCCGAAGCCTTCGACCATCAAGCCACCGTAAGGGTGCAACAACACTTGGTCGGCATGCGCCGCCAGGTAGTACTGGCGCTGGTCGTAGCTCGACCCCCACGCGATGACCTTCTTCCCGGCGGCCTTGAACCGATCAATCGCCTGCGCAACTTCGTGCAGGTTGACCTGGCCACTTGCGCCCAGCTCATCGAGCTGCAAAACGACGCGGCTGATCTTGGGGTCTTTGGCGGACGCATCGAGCACGGCGAGTACATCGCGCAGCGTCGTGCTGGCGGTCGCATCGCCGCGGAGCTGAGCGACGGCGCTGTCGCGCACGTTGCCCGCACGCTGATCGACAATCGGGCCTTGCAGCGCGAGGACCAAGGTGGTGTTGTCACCGAGCGCCGGCGGGCCGCGGCGCAGCAAGCCAATCACGATCATCAGAATGATCGCGAGCAAGAGCAAATTGATGATCGCCCGGCGGGTGAAATCGAGCGCGCGCCAGAGGGCGGCGATCCAGCGCCAAAGGAAAAATGAAGAGGAGGTCGCCATGGTGGGTCCTGAAAAACGAGTGGCGCCTAAGAGGAGGTCTCCTAGCGCGCCACACCACCAGCTTACGGCATGAACCGATGCCGCTGGCAGCAGCCAGCGGACGGCCTTACTTCTTGCGGAACTTGCGCAGTGCAGCCAACTCAGCAGCCATCACCGCAAACTCGCTCTGCGCCTTCGCGAAGTCGACGTCGCTCTTGGCGTTCTTCATCGCTTCTTCAGCAAGGCGCTTGGCCTCGCTGGCCTTGGCCTCGTCGAGGTCATGACCGCGGATCGCGGTGTCAGCCAACACGGTCACTGACCCGGGCTGGACTTCGAGAATGCCGCCTGCGACGAACACGAACTCTTCTTCGTTGTTGTCCGCGCGCTGAATCCGCACCGCGCCAGGCTTGATGCGCGTGATCAACGGCGTGTGCCTCGGCAGGATGCCGAGCTCGCCGCTCTCGCCCGGCAAGGCCACGAACTTGGCCTCGCCTTCGAAGATGCTGCCTTCGGCGGAGACGACGCTCACATGCAGAGTTGCCATGGTTTTCGCCTTTGCCTCAGTTCAGCTTCTTGGCCTTCTCGAAGGCCTCGTCGATCGTGCCGACCATGTAGAAGGCCTGCTCGGGCAGCGAGTCGCACTCGCCGGCCACGATCATCTTGAAGCCACGAATGGTTTCCTTCAGCGACACGTACTTGCCCGGCGAGCCGGTGAAGATTTCGGCCACGTGGAAGGGCTGCGACAAGAAGCGTTGAATCTTGCGCGCACGGGCCACTGCCAGTTTGTCTTCCGGCGAGAGTTCGTCCATGCCCAGCACGGCGATGATGTCGCGCAGTTCTTTGTAGCGCTGCAGCGTGCCCTGCACCGCGCGGGCGGTGTTGTAGTGGTCTTCGCCGACGACGTTCGGATCGAGCTGGCGCGAGGTCGAATCGAGCGGGTCGACTGCAGGGTAGATGCCGAGCGAGGCGATGTCACGCGACAGCACCACGGTCGAGTCCAAGTGGGCGAAGGTCGTGGCAGGTGACGGGTCGGTCAAGTCATCGGCAGGCACGTAGACGGCCTGGATCGAGGTGATCGAGCCCACCTTGGTCGACGTGATCCGCTCTTGCAGACGGCCCATTTCCTCGGCCAGCGTTGGCTGGTAGCCCACTGCGGAAGGCATGCGGCCCAACAGCGCCGACACTTCGGTACCGGCCAACGTGTAGCGGTAGATGTTGTCGACGAAGAAGAGAACGTCTTTGCCTTCGTCGCGAAACGATTCGGCAATCGTCAGGCCGGTCAACGCAACACGCAAGCGGTTGCCCGGCGGCTCGTTCATCTGGCCATAGACCATCGCGACTTTCGACTCGGGCAGGTCGTCGAGCTTGACGACGCCGGAGTCGGCCATCTCGTGATAGAAGTCGTTGCCCTCGCGGGTGCGCTCGCCAACACCGGCAAACACTGACAGGCCGCTGTGCGCCTTCGCGATGTTGTTGATCAACTCCATCATGTTCACGGTCTTGCCGACGCCGGCACCACCGAACAGGCCGACCTTGCCGCCCTTGGCGAACGGGCAAACCAAGTCGATCACCTTGATGCCGGTTTCGAGCAGGTCTTGCGACGGGCTCAGCTCGTCATACGCCGGCGGCTTGCGGTGGATCGACATCGTGAGTTCTTGCGATACCGGGCCACGCTCGTCGATCGGGCGACCAAGCACGTCCATGATTCGGCCGAGCGTTGCGCGGCCGACTGGCACCGAAATCGGCAAGCCGGTGTTGGACACCGTCAGCCCGCGGCGCAGGCCGTCAGACGAACCCAGCGCAATGGTGCGCACCACGCCGTCGCCAAGCTGCTGCTGAACTTCAAGCGTCAGCTCGCCGCCTTCCATCTTCAGCGCGTCGTAGACCTTGGGCATCTTGTCGCGGGGGAACTCAACGTCCACCACCGCGCCGATGCACTGAACGATCTTGCCCTGCGTTTGTTGCAAGCCAGTTTGTTGCACGTCAGCCATGATTTTTTCCTTTGACTTGTATATCTGGGTCCGCTCAAACCGTGGATTGGGGCAGCCGATCAAACGGCAGCGGCACCGGCCACGATTTCAGAGAGTTCTTTGGTGATCGCGGCCTGCCGCGTGCGGTTGTAGATCAGTTTCAATTCACCGATCAGATTGCCCGCGTTGTCGGTCGCCGCCTTCATCGCGACCATGCGCGCCGAATGCTCCGAGGCCATGTTCTCGGCCAGCGCTTGAAACACCAATGCCTCGGTGTAGCGCACCAGCAATTCGTTGATGACCGTCGCTTCGTCCGGCTCGTAGAGGTAGTCCCAGCTGTGTTCGCCCGGCGTCACGCTCATGCTCTCTGCCGACAGCGGCAGCAACTGCACGACCATCGGTTCTTGCTTGATCGTGTTGATGAAGCGCGTGTAGCAAAGGAACACCGCCGAAAGTTTGCCTTCGGTATAAGCATCGAGCAGCACCTTGACGGGGCCGATCAGCTTGTCGAGCGTGGGTTTGTCACCGAGCTGCGTGGCGTGCGAGACGACCGGCACGCCAATGCGGTTCAGAAAACCCAACCCCTTGTTGCCGATCGCCACTGCTTGGCTCTTGATGCCCTGCGCATCAAGCTCCTTGAGCTTGTTGGTCACCGCGCGCAGCACGTTGGTGTTCAAGCCGCCGCAGAGGCCCTTGTCGGTCGTGACCAGGATGAAGCCCGCCGTCTTCGCCGTGTCGTTCTTCGTCATGAACGGGTGCTTGAATTCGGGCGACGCCTGAGCCATGTTCGCGGCCAGGCTGCGGATCTTCTCGGCATACGGGCGCGCGGCCCGCATGCGCTCTTGCGCCTTGCGCATCTTCGCAACCGAGACCATTTCCATGGCCTTGGTGATCTTCTTCGTGTTCTCGAAGCTCTTGATCTTGCCGCGGATTTCTTTGCCTGCTGCCATGTCGAATCTCCTGGATCGATGGCCTTAGGCGAACGACTTCTTGAACGCGGTGATGGCGGCAGTCAGTTCGGCTTCGGCGTCTTTGTCGAGCGCCTTCGCTGCTTCAACCTTCGAGATCAGGGCCGCATGGCTGGTCTTCAAATGCGTGTGCAGGCCGTGTTCGAACGCCAAAATCTTCTTGACGTCGATGTCGTCCATGAAGCCCTTGTTGACGGCGAACAAAGTGGCACCCATCAGGCTGATCGACTGAGGCGAGTACTGGTTCTGTTTCAGCAGCTCGGTGACGCGCGCGCCACGGTCGAGCTGCTTGCGCGTCGCTTCGTCGAGATCCGACGCGAACTGCGCAAAAGCGGCCAATTCGCGGTACTGGGCCAAGTCGGTACGGATACCGCCTGACTGGCCCTTGATGATCTTCGTCTGCGCAGCCGAGCCAACGCGCGACACAGAGATACCGGCATTGATCGCCGGCCGGATACCGGCGTTGAACAGCGATGTTTCCAGAAAGATCTGACCGTCGGTGATCGAGATCACGTTGGTCGGCACGAAGGCGGACACGTCGCCAGCTTGCGTCTCAATGATCGGCAGTGCGGTCAGCGAACCGGTCTTGCCCTTGACTGCACCGTTGGTGAAAGCTTCGACATAGTCAGCGTTCACGCGGGCCGCGCGCTCGAGCAGGCGGGAGTGGAGATAGAACACATCGCCGGGATAAGCTTCGCGGCCCGGTGGGCGACGCAGCAGCAACGACACTTGGCGATACGCCACAGCCTGCTTCGACAAGTCGTCGTAGACGATCAGCGCGTCTTCACCGCGGTCGCGGAAGTATTCGCCCATCGTGCAGCCCGAGTAGGCCGACACGTATTGCATGGCAGCCGATTCAGCAGCCGTGGCGGCGACGACGATGGTGTATTCCATCGCGCCGTTGGCTTCGAGCGCACGCACCACGTTCTTGACCGACGAAGCCTTCTGGCCGATCGCGACGTAGATGCAGGTCATGTTCTGACCCTTTTGGTTGATGATCGCGTCGATCGCCACAGCGGTCTTGCCGGTCTGGCGGTCACCAATGATCAGCTCGCGCTGGCCACGGCCGATCGGCACCATCGAGTCGATCGACTTCAAGCCGGTCTGCATCGGCTGATCGACCGACTTGCGGGCAATCACGCCAGGAGCGATCTTTTCGATCGGCATCGAGAGCTTGGCGCCGATGGGGCCTTTGCCGTCGATCGGCGCGCCGAGCGCATTGACAACGCGGCCCTTCAGCTCGGGGCCTACCGGCACTTCCAGAATGCGACCGGTGCACTTGACCGTGTCGCCTTCGGAGATGTGCTCGTACTCGCCCAAGATCACCGCGCCGACCGAGTCGCGCTCGAGGTTGAGTGCGAGGCCAAAGGTGGCCGTGCCATCAGCAGTGGGCGGGAACTCGAGCATTTCACCTTGCATCACGTCCGAGAGGCCGTGGACGCGGCAAATGCCGTCGGTCACCGAGACGACGGTACCCTGGTTGCGGATGTCGAGCGAGGCGCCCAGGCCTTCGATGCGGCTCTTGATGAGCTCGGAAATTTCTGCGGGATTGAGTTGCATGGCGTGCTCCGTAGGTGGGGCTGTGGCGAGCGTGACCGCTTACGCGATCAGGGCTGCCTTCATTTGGGCGAGACGGGCTTTGACGGAGGTATCGAGCACTTCGTCGCCGACCACGGCACGGATGCCGCCGATCAGCTCAGGCTCGATCACGACGGTCGCGGTCAGCGGCCGGCCGAAGCGGCGTTCGAGTGCGGCCATCACGTCTTGACGCTGAGCGTCATCGATCGGATAGGCGCTGTAGACCGTCGCGTCCGAGGTGCCAGATCGTTGGTTGACCAATGAGCGGTACTGCTCGGCGATCGTGGGCAACGCATTCAAGCGACCGTTGTCGATGACGGCGCGCAGCAGGTTGCGCACTGCATCTCCGAGCGGAAGCTTCGTCGGCAAAGTGACGAGCTGGTAGACCTGCAGCGGCGCCGCAGCAGGGTTGGCCGCAAAGCGCTGCACCTCGTCATTGCCAGCGACTTGCGCGAGCTGATCGAGCTGCTCGGCGATGGCCCCCGACTCAGCCGACGGGACCGCGCGAAACAGCGCTTCGGCGTAAGGCCGGGCGATGGTGGCGAGCTCGGCCATGGGCTCAGAGCTCCGTCTTCAAGCGGCCGAGCAACTCGGCGTGAACGCCGGCGTTGACCTCTTTGCGCAGAATCGCTTCAGCACCTTTCAAAGCCAGGATGGCCACTTGCTCGCGCAGCGCCTCACGGGCCTTGATCGACTCTTGCTCGGCCTCGGCCTTGGCCGCGGCAACGATCTTGGCGCCTTCTTCGCTGGCGCGCGTCTTGGCTTCTTCGACCATCGATTGTGCGAGGCGTTCGGCATCGGCCAGACGTTGCGCGGCGTCCTTGCGAGCGACCGAGAGTTGCTCTTCGACGCGCCGGTTGGCGTTGGTCAGTTCGGCCTTGGCCTTGTCGGCAGCCGACAGGCCTTCGGCGATTTTCTTCGCGCGTTCATCGAGTGCCTTGACGATGGGTGGCCACACGAATTTCATCGTGAAACCGACCAAGATCAGGAACACGATCATCTGCACGATCAGCGTAGCGTTGATGCTCACGTTGTTGCCCTTGAGGTGTGATCGTCTGAAGCGCCGCCTGACTCAGGCGAGCGCTTTCGCGCAGCAGCGCTTACTTCGGCAGGTTGGCGATTTGCGCCAGGAACGGGTTGGCAGTGGCGAACCACAGTGCAATACCGGTACCGATAATGAACGCCGCGTCGATCAGACCGGCGAGCAGGAACATCTTCGTTTGCAGCTCGTTCATCAGCTCAGGTTGACGCGCAGCCGATTCGAGGTATTTGCTGCCCATGATGCCGATGCCGATACAGGCGCCAACGGCACCCAAACCAATGATCAGGCCAGCGGCGAGGGCAACAAAGCTAATGACTTCCATGATGACTCCAGTTAGAGGTTTATTGAGAAAAAGGAAAACTAAGAAAGAAACAATGAACGCACCGGCTCAATGGCTGTCGTGCGCCTGGCCCACATAAACAAGCGTCAGCATCATGAACACGAAGGCTTGCAAGGTGATGATGATGATGTGGAAGATCGCCCAGACCGAACCGGCAATGATGTGACCGATGGTCAGCAAGATGCCCGTTGCACTGAGTGCAAACGCGCCGCCCATCAAGGCGATCAGCATGAAGATCAGTTCGCCGGCGTACATGTTGCCGAAGAGCCGCATCCCGTGCGAAACAGTCTTTGCCACGAACTCGATGATCTGCATCAAGAAGTTGATCGGGTACAGGAACCACTTGTCGCCAAACGGCGCCGAGAAAAGCTCGTGGACCCAACCACCCACGCCCTTGATCTTGACGTTGTAGATCAGGCATACGATCAACACACCGAGTGACAAGCCCATGGTGATTGACAAGTCAGCGGTAGGCACGACGCGCAGATGCTCTAGCCCGAGCACGTGCTCGCCGATGTAGGGCAGCAGGTCGACTGGCAGCAAGTCCATCGCGTTGAGCAGGAATATCCACACGAAGACAGTCAACGCCAGAGGCGCAACCAGCTTACGGCTGTTCGCGTTGTGGACGATGCCCTTGGCCTGGCTGTCGACCATTTCGACCAGCAGCTCGACGGCCGCCTGGAAGCGCCCCGGCGGGCCCGACGTGGCCTTGCGCGCCGCGAGCCACAACAGCCAGCAACCGAGCACGCCAATGGCGATGGTGAAGAACACCGAGTCCATGTTGACCACGGAGAAATCGACGACGCCACTTTGCTTGCCGTTTTGCAAGTGCTGCAAATGGTGAATGATGTATTCACCAGCAGTTGGCGCGTGTTCTTGAGCTGCGGAGTGCGCCGCTTCGGCTGCCATTTCAGTTGCCATGTTGAGCTGTCATGCTTTGGGCTCCGACCCTTGTCATCAATCAACGGCCACGCCAAAGAAGCGCGAACCAATTCACTTTGATGCACACCACCATCGTCACCAGCAACGCCGGCCAACTCAGTTGTGGCACCACTCGCGCCGCGATCACCAACATGGCAATCGCAACTCCGATCTTCAACATCTCCCAGAACATGAAGCCAGCTGCCGCAGCAACCGGACCTCGCGCCCCGCGGGTCATCCCACGCGCCATCAAAGCACTCGGGAGGACCGTGGCCGCCGCGCCATACAGCGCCGACCACACGGCGGCAGCTTGCTGCATGACAACCCAGACAATGGCGGCACACACCAAGCCCGCCGCAGCCTGAACAGCAACGATCCGCCAGGGTGAAACCTGTGGGTTTTTGCTCCTCACGGCGCGCGCCTCTTCAGGCGTCAGCGGCTTGAACTTTTGCTGCGAATGACCGTCTTCGAAATCACTGTCTTGTTCAGACGCGAATCGATTCCCGAGTCGATTTCCATGTGCCGCACTGATGATTGTCTTGCTCATCGGCGACGGGCATGGAAGGTGTTCATGAGCGGGGCAACAGTCGCCAGCAGCAAAGCCTTTGAATTATACGTGGGAACCCGTGCACTTCTGCTCACCAACCCAACGCGCGTGTCTTTACCGAACTTCGCAACCGTGCTGGTGAGGGCCTTCAGCGAGCATCAGTTTGGCGCAAGCGCGCCAAATAGTGGCGCATGAACTGGTGTTGGACTCGGGCACGCTCGGGTTCGGTTCACAGGCTGAAGTTCACCGGCAGGCCCGGCACATCGACATCGAGCGCCAGAACGCAGCCGGCGAACGGTTGCTCGATCAACTCCGCCGCGGGTCGGTTCTGGCGGGCCGTGGTCATGTAGATGGTCTTGAGGTCATCGCCACCGAAGCAAGGCATGGTCACGCAGCGCACGGGAAGGCGCACTTCGCGCAGCAGTTCGCCGTCTGGCGACAGGCGCAGCAAGCGCTGGCCCTCGAACATCGCGACCCAGTAACAGCCCTCGGCATCGACCGCCGCGCCGTCAGGTCGACCGCCGTAAGCCTCGATGGGTTGGCCGGCTTGCTTGACATCGAAGCGCGCGAAGACGCGGCGCCCGCTGATCTCGCCGCTGGCCGGCTCGACATCGAATGCAAAGACGGTGTGCGCCTTGGTGTCGCTCCAGTACATCGTTCGGCCGCTCGGGCTCCAAGCCAAACCGTTGGCGACCGTGACGCCCTCGGCGCGGCGCGTCAGCACCTCATCTGACCAGCAGTAGAGCGCGGCGAGCGCGGGCTCGCGTGGCTCGTAAATCGTGCCGACCCAGAAGCGGCCTTGCGGGTCGCACTTGCCGTCGTTGAAGCGCTCTGTAGCTGGGTCGTAAGGCGGCCTGGCCAGGCGGCTGCGTTCTCCGCTTCGCGGATCGAAACGCCAAAGGCCGTCACGCATCGCGAGCAGCAACGCGCCATCGGCGAGCGGCGCGATGCTGGCCACATCGGTGTCGAAGTCCCAGTGCGCCAAGCCGTTCGTCAAGGGTTCGAAACGGTGCAGGCGGTGGCCGGGGATGTCGCAGTAATAAAGTGCGCGTTCGCGTGGATGCCACATCGGCGATTCGCCGAGCAATGCGGCGTGCGCAACAGCCACGCGCACCGCGGGATCTGGCTCGGGCGTGGCAGTCAACATCGCCATCAGACGACGCCGATCTCGAGCTGCATCCAGGCGTCAGTCGACTCACCCGGCGCGACCGTGCGCAAGCCGTGCGCGGCCGGATCAGCCATGTGGATGGCGTTGCTCAAGTGGCTCACGGGCTCGACGCAGTAGTAGGGCTTGGACTGCGGCGTGTAGACGACGAGGTAGTCGAGTGACGACGTCAACTGCAGCGAGAACCGTTCGTCGCGAATGCGCGCCGCGCCGCGCCAGCCATCGAAGCAGTTGTCGAAATCGAGGTGTGAGACATCGCTGTCGATGCCGGGCTGCGCAACCTTGCGCACGGGCAGCTCTGCAGCATCGGCATCCCATCGATTGGCAAGGTCGATGTGCAGGCGGCTGCGTTCGCGCTTTGGAAAATAGGGGTGCCAGCCGAGGCCAACTGGCTGCGCAACGGCAGCGGTGTTGGTGAACACCATCTCGACGCGCAACGATTGCGGCGTCAACGTGAAGTATTGGCGTGCCTCGAAGTCAAATGGCCAGTCCGCATCAGCCTTGTGGACGAGCCCGAGCACGACCTCGACGCTGTTGGACGAGACGATGTCCCACGGCCGCAACCAACCGACACCGTGCACTGAATGCGGGTTGTCGTCGAAGTTTTGCCGCGTCGTGTAGTCGTGGCCCTTCCAGCGGAAATGGCGGTGGCCGATGCGATTGGAGTACGGCACGAGCGGGTAGCTTGCGGAAGCGCGCGACGAGTCGAGCTCGCCCGGCTCGGTGGAGCGCATCAGCGGCAGGTGGTGATGCCACAGGCCGGCGATGCAGCCGCCGAGGTCCGGGCGAAGGGCCAGGCGCAGTGCGCCGGCATGGAGCTCGAACGCGGGTGTCGGGGAGGTGTCGGTCATGGCGTTCCTGGCGTGGCGTGGAAGGGCGTGGGGTGGCAGAGCAGCCGATCAATCGAGCTGCGCTCGCAGATAGTGTGCGCCCGGGATGGGGTTGAAGTAATAGGGCGCAGTCTCCTCGAAGCCGAGGCTGGCGTAGAGCTCGCGCGCTGACTCCATTTCGTCGAGCGTATCGAGCAACATCGCGGAGTAGCCGGCGCGGCGGGCTTCGTCGAGCAAGGCTTCAGCCATGGCGCGGCCGAGGCCGAAGCGGCGGAAGGCGGGGCGCACGTAGAGGCGCTTCATCTCGCAGGCGTTGGGGTCGTCGGCGTCGGGCAGCGGGCGAAATGCACCGCAGCCGGCGAGCGACCCATCAACGAAGGCGAGCAGCAAATGGCCTTGCGGGCCGGCGTATTCGCCCGGCAAGTCGGCGAGCTCGGCGTCGAAGTTCTGGAAGCAGAGATCGACGTTGAGGCTGGCGGCGTACTCGCGAAAGATGTCGCGCGCCGCGTCGATCAGGGCCGGCTCATTCGCGCAGGCCAAGGTGATGGAAGGGGGCGGGTCGGTGGGCGACATGGGCAACGCGAAGGGCCCGCAGTGGGCTCCGGGGCAGTTTAGCCCAGCGGTTGCGCAGTCACGGCTCAGGCATCGGCCAGCACGCCCGCGAACACGACGCTGTCAACGTTGCCGCCGCTGAGCGTGATGCCCAGGCGCTTGCCCGCCCATCGCGTGCGCTGCTGCATCACCGCGGCCAAGGCGGCTGCGCCCGCGCCTTCGGCAACGTTGTGCGTGTCGGCGAACAAGGCGCGCATGGCGGCGGCGACTTCATCGTCGGTGACGGCCACGATGTCGTCGACTTCGCTCTGGATGATCGCCAGCGCTTGGCGGTCGGGCACGCGGCAGGCCAGGCCATCGGCCAGCACGGTGGTGACTGGCGCCTCGGTCGCCGTGCCGCTGCGAAACGATTGCAAGTAGGCCGGCGCATGCGCCGAGACGACGCCGACGATGCGCGTGGCCACACCCGTGTGCGAGCGCGCCCACGCACAAGCGCAGATGCCCGAGCCCTGCCCGATCGGCACGAAGACGACGTCCGGCGCATTGCCAGGCGCAAAGGATTCGAAGAACTCGACCCAGTAGGTCGCCACGCCGTTCACGAGGTCATCGTGGAACGACGGCACCATGTGCAGGTCGCGCGCCATGGCCAAGGCAGCGGCGTGCTCGCGCGCCGCTTGAAAGTCATCACCATGCACGATCAACTCAGCGCCCAGGGCACGCAATGCGGCGTTCTTCTCGGCCGCGTTGCACAGCGGCACGACGATCGTGCAGTGCAAGCCTTGCAGCCGCGCAGCGAAAGCGATCGACTGGCCGTGGTTGCCACGGGTGGCCGCAATCACGCCGCGGCAGTCGGGCATGCGGCGGAGCAAGGCGTCGATGTAGACCAGGCCGCCGCGCAGCTTGAATGCGCCAACCGGCGTGTGGTTCTCGTGCTTGACCCAGACCTCGGCGCCCACTCGTGCGTCGAGCAGCGGCCAGCGCTGCTGCGGTGTGGGCGGCATGTGTCGGCGAACGATGCGCCGTGCGGCGTCGATGGCGTCACTCATCGCGGCGCGCTTGGCATGACTCTTGGCGTCGTTCCTGGCTTCATTCACTGTGTTGCTCACTACATCGCTCACCACATTACTCACTACGTCGCTCACCACGTCACTCACAGCTTCACTCGATACCGAACTCATCACCGCACTCACCGCGACACTCACAGCGTCACCTCGCCGCGAACAACGACCACGCTGTCGCCGCCGATCCACGTGACTTCGCCAACGCGCTCCACATGCACGCGCCCTGCGCGGCCGAGCGCCGTGCCTTGGCTCGCGGTGTAGCGCTCGGGCGCCAGACCCGCACCGATCAACCATTGCGCAAGGCCAGCGTTGAGGCTGCCGGTGACGGGGTCTTCAATGCCGCCCGACTTTGTTGGGACGAAGGCTCGCACTTCGAAGTCGACACCGTCGACCCCGTCGACATCCACGCACGGCGCCACCACACCAAGATCCAACTCGCGCATGGCCTGATAGTCCGGCTCCACGGCGAGCAGCTCGGCGCGCGAGGCCAGCATCACCGCCACCCAGCCCGGGCCGTTGTCGACCCATTGCGAGGCCATGATCGCGCTCGGCGCCACGCGCAAGCTGCGGGCGATCTGCGCGAGGGTTTCTGGCGCAACCGCGCCGCTGCGCAGAAGCGGTGGCGCAGCGAACGCAAGCCGCTCGCCGTCGCGGCGGATGCGCACGAGGCCCGCGCCGCACTCCTGCACGACTTCGCCGGCGCGGGGTTGGCCACCGGCAGCCAGCCACGCGTGGCAGCTGCCCAGCGTCGGGTGGCCGGCGAACGGCAGCTCGCGTTCGGTCGTGAAGATGCGCACGCGGTAGTCGGCGGTTGACGCGTCGGTCGGCGGCAGCAAGAAGCTCGTCTCCGAGAGGTTGGTCCAGGCCGCGATGTGCTGCATCTGCGCATCGGTCAAACCAATCGCATCGTGGACGACGGCGAGCGGGTTGCCGTGCAGTGGCGTGTTCGTGAACACGTCGACTTGGGTGAAGCGGCGCGTGGTGCTCATGTTGCGGAGCCTTCCGTCAGTGCCTCGGTCAAGGTTTCTGCAAGCATGGCCACGCCACGCGTGATCTCGTCGGCCGACACGGTGACGAACGAGAGGCGCAAGGTGTTGGGCCTCGCGTGGCCGGCAAAGAAGGCCGCACCCGGCACGTAGGCCATGCCACGTTCGACGGCCTTTGGCAGCAGCGCAGTCGCGTCGAGGCCATCGGGCAGCTCGACCCAGAAGAACATGCCGCCGCTCGGCACCGTCCAGCGGCAACCGCGTGGCAAGTGGGCTTCGAGGGCCGCGCCCATGGCATCGCGGCGGGCTTTGTAGAGCGCGCGGATGGTCGGCACGTGGTGATCGAGAAAGCCGTCTCGAATGATCTCGTGGACCACGCGCTGGTTGAAGCC
>JAYWGR010000127.1:0-19378 GCA_043778145.1 Rhizobacter sp. | reverse complement strand
AGCAGCGCAGGGCGGGCCGGAAAAAGAAGCCCACATGTTTGAGGCCTGCAAGGCCGAGTTTGTGGGCTTCCCGGCCCGACCGAGCAGCGCAGAGAAGTCGGCCTTAGGCCGACCGGCTCCGCTGGGGTGCCCTTTCTTTTGGTACTTTTTCTTTGGGCATGCAAAGAAAAGGTACTGCGCCGCCGGGCGCACATCCCGGCACCGGCCGCAGGCCGCTTCGGCCCAACGGGCCGACCAAACCACCACAACCCAACCAAAGACCAGCAACACACCCCCATGGCGTGCTCCTTGCTGTAGTCAAAAATGACGCACCCAACATCACGTCACGTCACGTCACCCACTCACAAAGTAGATGACCTCCAAGGCAAGTCACGCACCATGCTGATCCGAAACGCCACCCTCCCCGACGGCCGCACCGGCATCGACGTGTTGGTCGATGCCGGCCGCATCCACGCCGTCGGCCCACAGCTCCCCGCGCCCGACCACACCCGCATCATCGACGCGCAAGGCTGGCTGCTCTCGCCGCCCTTCGTCGACCCGCATTTCCACATGGACGCCACCCTGAGCTACGGCCAGCCGCGCGTCAACGAGAGCGGCACCTTGCTGGAGGGCATCGCGCTCTGGGGCGAGCTCAAACCGCGGCTCACGCAGCAGGCGCTCATCGACCGCGCGCTCGCCTACTGCGATTGGGCCGTTGCCAAAGGCTTGCTCGCGATCCGCTCGCATGTGGACGTGTGCGACGACCGCTTGCTCGCCGTCGAGGCGCTGCTGCACGTCAAGCATCGCGTCGCACCCTACCTCGATCTGCAACTCGTCGCCTTCCCGCAAGACGGCCTGCTGCGCTCGCCGTCTGCACTCGCCAACTTGAAGCGTTCGCTCGCGATGGGTGTCGATGTGATCGGCGGCATCCCGCACTTCGAACGCACCATGGCCGAGGGCGCAGAGAGCATCCGCATCCTTTGCGAGCTGGCTGCCGATACGGGCCTGTGCGTCGACATGCATTGCGACGAGAGCGACGACCCCATGTCGCGTCACATCGAGACACTCGCCTTCCACACGAATCGCCTCAGGCTGCATGGCCGGGTCACCGGCTCGCACCTGACCTCCATGCACTCGATGGACAACTACTACGTCTCCAAACTGCTGCCGCTGATGCGCGAGGCCGAGATCCATGCGATTGCCAACCCGCTCATCAACATCACACTGCAAGGCCGGCACGACACCTACCCCAAGCGCCGCGGCATGACCCGCGTGCCGGAACTGATGGCCGCCGGCATCAACGTCGCGTTCGGCCACGACTGCGTGATGGATCCGTGGTACTCGCTCGGCTCGGCCGACATGCTCGAGGTGGCCTCGATGGGCCTGCATGTGGCGCAAATGACCTCGCAGTCTCAGATGAAGGCCTGCTTCGATGCCGTGACGGTCAACGGCGCCAAGCTCATGGGCCTGGTCGGCCACGGCATCACGCCGGGTTGCGATGCGGATTTCGTGCTGTTGCAAGCGCGCTCTGCGGTCGAGGCCATACGCCTTCGCGCAACGCGCCTGCTCGTCGTCCGCCAGGGCGAGATCATCGCGGCGGCAGCCCCTGCCGTGACCACGCTGAACCTGCCCGATCGCCCCCCACAGATCGACTGGACATTGCAGCTTTGACACCACATGGCGGCGCCAGCCCAAGATGCCCCCTTCGATAGAATGAAATTCAACAGGGACGGCTCACAAAATGAAACTCATCGGATCGCTGACCAGCCCTTACGTGCGCAAAGTGCGCATCGTGCTGGCAGAGAAAAAGCTCGATTACCAGTTCGAACTCGAAGACGTCTGGGCCAATGACCAGATCATGAAGTCGAACCCGCTCGGCAAAGTGCCGTGCCTGGTGCTCGAAGGCGGCGAAGCGGTGTTCGATTCACGCGTGATCGTTGACTACGTCGACACCCGCTCCCCGCTGAGCCGCTTGATCCCCGATGGCAACCGTGAGCGCACCGAAGTGCGCAGCTGGGAAGCGTTGGCCGATGGCGTGCTCGATGCCGCCATCCTCGCCCGCTTGGAGCAAACCTGGACTGGCCGAACTGACGAACAACGCTGCCAAGCCTGGGTCGATCGGCAACTGCACAAAGTCGAGGTTTCGCTGGCTGCCATCAGCAAAGGCCTTGCCGAGAAACCCTGGTGCGCCGGCATTCACATGTCGCTCGCTGACATTGCGGTTGGCTGTGCGCTCGGCTACATCGACTTTCGCTTCCCCGCCATCGCCTGGCGTGAGCGGCACGCCAACTTGGTGAAGCTCGCTGACAAGCTCAACGCCCGCCCGAGCTTCATCGACACCAAGCCACCGGTTTGACCGTGCCGTTTTAACCGCGCCGTTTTAACCGCGCCGTTTTGACCGCGCGGTTTGGGTCGGCGCCGGTCAGGCGCTGATCACCACGCTGAAGCTGTTGGCCTGCGCCATCGGCCAATACATGCGGAAGACCTGCTGCGTCATCTCGCTGTGCGGCAGCAGCAACTCACCGGGTTTGACGAAGGGCAACAAGCTCGCGAGCAGCTTGACGCTCTGCTCCGACGTGCGGCGCACGATGTGCGAGGCAGTGATCTGGCTCGGGTCGGTCAAGCCGGCGGCCTGCGTCAACTCCTTCAGCGCAATCAACGTGTTCTGATGAAAGAGGTGAACGCGCTCGGCCTTCGTCGGCACGACGAGCGCCTTCTCGCGCTGCGGGTCTTGCGTGGTCACACCCGTTGGGCATTGACCGGTGTGGCAGGCCTGCGCTTGAATGCAGCCGAGCGCAAACATGAAGCCACGCGCTGAGTTGCACCAATCGGCACCCAGCGCCAGCATGCGGGCGATGTCGAACGCGCTGACCACTTTGCCCGCGCAGCCCAGCTTGATCTGGGGGCGCAAGTTCAGGCCGACGAGCGTGTTGTGAACCAGCAAGAGCCCTTCTTGCAGCGGCGCGCCCACATGGTCGATGAACTCAAGTGGCGCCGCGCCAGTGCCGCCTTCGGCCCCATCGACGACGATGAAGTCCGGCGTGATGCCGGTCTCGAGCATCGCCTTGGCGATGGCGAACCATTCCCAAGGGTGGCCGATGCAGAGCTTGAAGCCGACTGGCTTGCCGCCCGAGAGCAAACGCAAGCGCTCGATGAACCGCATCATCTCGATCGGTGTGGCAAACGCGCTGTGGCTGGCCGGTGAGACGCAATCGACCCACGGCGCCACGCCGCGCGCCGCCGCGATTTCGGGCGTGACCTTCGGCCCCGGCAGCACGCCGCCATGGCCGGGCTTGGCACCTTGGCTCAGCTTGATCTCGATCATCTTGACCTGCGGGTCGGTGGCGTTTTCGATGAAGCGCTCTTCGCTGAACGAGCCGTCGGCATTGCGGCAGCCGAAGTAGCCGGAGCCGATTTCCCAGATCAAGTCGCCGCGGTGCTCACGGTGGTAGCGGCTGATCGAGCCTTCGCCGGTGTCGTGCGCGAAGCGGCCGCGGGCCGCACCGCTGTTGAGCGCCATGATGGCGTTGGCGCTCAAAGCGCCGAAGCTCATCGCCGAGATGTTGAACACGCTGGCGCGGTATGGCTGCTCGCGGCCGGCGCCGATCAGCACGCGAAAGTCATGAGTGGCCAGCGTGGTTGGCGCCAGCGAGTGGTTGATCCATTCGTAGCCAACCGCGCCCACATCCATCTGCGTGCCGAAGGGCCGCTTGTCGGCCTCGCCCTTGGCGCGCTGATAAACCAGCGAGCGCTGCTGGCGTGAGAACGGCGCGGCTTCGTTGTCGCCCTCGATGAAGTACTGCCGCATCTCCGGCCGAATGAACTCCAGCAGAAAGCGCAGGTGGCCGATCACCGGGTAGTTGCGCAAGACCGAGTGCTTGGTCTGGTTTGTGTCACGCAGGCCGAGGCCTACGAGCAGGCCGAACATCAGCACGAGCCCGCCGCCCATGCCGAAGGCAACCCAACTGAACGCGCTGAGCATCAGCCCGACTGCGCAGAGCAACCAAGTGCTGTAGCGGATCGGGAAGTGGTGGTCGAGCCGTTGCAGCCAGTCGAACATGGACGCTCCTTGCCAAAAGTGGCGCGATGGTAGTCGCCACCGCAGAGCGAGGCATTACAGCGGCGTCAGCACGGCGGCGTCACCACAGCGGCGTCACCACGGCACTGCAGCCCAGCGCCAGAGTTCAGCGCGGCCGCATCATTTGAAAGCGCTGCGCCGCGCTGATGCCGAAGTAGTCGCCCGCGCCGCCAGCGCGGAGCACCGGCTCGGCGGCTGCGGTGTCATAGATGCCGTCTTTCAACAGGTGCTGCGCGATGTGGATGGCAACGACTTCACCCAACACCAGCCAGCTCGTGATCGCCTCGCCGGCCGCGCTTTGAAGCTGCACGATCTGGCTCACGCGGCACTCGAATGCAACCGGGCTCTCGGCCACACGCGGCACTGCAACCACGCTCGATGGCGCCGGCGTGAGCCCGGCCAGATCGAACTCATTGACCTCGGGCGGCACGGCTGCGCAGCTCGCGTTCATCGCTTCGGCGAGCGGCCGCGTGACCAGGTTCCAGACGAACTCGCGCGTGGCGCGCGCGTTGTGCAGGCTGTCCTTGGCGCCGATGCTGCAAAAGCCGATGATCGGCGGCGTGTAGTTGAGGGCGTTGAAGAAGCTGTAGGGCGCAAGGTTCAAGCGGCCCGCTTCGTCGTGTGACGAGATCCAACCGATCGGCCGCGGGCCGACGATGGCGTTGAATGGGTCGTGCGGCAGCCCATGGCCGAGGCGCGGTTCGTACGAATGCATGACGTGCGGCGCAGAAGGGTTCATCACCGCACAGTAGCAGTTAAGCTCGCGGCGGGAGGATTAGCGAACATGATGCGCTGCATCGTCGAACCGGCGCTGACTGTGATGAGGCCGCTGCGGGCACTGAAGCTGCTACTGGCACCGAAGCCGCTGCTGCTTAGCGCCGCCACGAGCTTGGCCGCTTTCGCGCTGGCGCCGACGGCATTCGCCGCCGACAAGCCCGATTGCTCGCGCCCCTTGACCCTCGCACTTCACGACCACGGCTTGCTCTACTCGGCGCAAACCGGCGAAGGCATCGACAAAGACATCGCCGATGAGCTCATCCGCCGCAGCGGCTGCCGCATCAGCGTCAGCTTAATGCCGCGCGCGCGCATTTGGCAGTTGATCGAATCCGGCGCGCTCGACTTCAGCCTCTCCGGCATCACCAACGACGAACGCGACCGCTTCGCCGCATTCGCCTGGTACTTCTCGAACAAATACCAACTGCTGGTGCGCAGAGATGTCAACGCGGCCACGCTCGCCGAGTTCGAGAACCGGCCAGGGCTCAAGCTCGGCGCGATCCGCGGCTTTCGCTACAGCCCGAGCGCCAATCGCCTCGTCGACCGGCTCGATGCCGAAGGCCGCGTGAGCTATGCAACCAGCCTCGTGCCGCTCTACCAAATCCTGCTCGACAACCGCACCCAAGCGATGATCATCGAGCCGTTCGACTTCCCCGCCGTTGAGAGCGCGCTGCTGCGCGAGCAAACGCAGATCGTTGACTTCGATGACCCTGCGGTGCCGCACGGCTTGATCATGTCGAAGCGCGCTTTGCCGCCGCTGCAGCAAGACGCCTGGCGCGGGTTGATCGACGGCATGCGGAGTGATGGCACGGTGCAGCGCATCTTCGAGAAGTACTTCAAAGCGGAGCTGGCGCGCGCGATGACGCGCTTTTGATGGAGCAGCCGTCGATGCGACGCCTGCCCTCGCTCTCGAGCCTGTTGCCTGTGGCCATTGGCTCGGTCGCGCTGGCCGTTACCGTGGCGCTTTGGCATCACGAGCGGCAGCTTCAGGTGCGCAACCTGCGCGGCATTTTTGACCTCGGCGTTCGCCAGACGGCCAACCGCATTGAAGAGCGCTTGAGCGGCTATGAGCAAGTGCTGCGCGGCGCGCAAGGCTTCTTTGAGGCGAGCGACCGGGTCGACCGCGAAGCCTTTGCGAGCTATGTCGATGCCTTGCGTGGCGGCGCTGATTTCACGGGCTTGCAGGCCATCGCCTACGCGCCTCGGCTGAGCCGCAGCCAACTGGCCGCGCACGTGGCGGCCGAGCGAGGCAATGGCGCGCCCGACTACAGCGTCAGCGCCCCCGGCGAGCTCGACATCGTTGCTCCCGTGGCGAGCATCAGCCCGATGCGCGAGCTCAACCGCCGCATGCTTGGCCACGATCTCTATGCCGACCCAACGCGCCGTGCGGCCATGCTGCGCGCCGGCGATTCGGGTGGCGCGCAGCTCACCACCCGAATCGCTGTGCCCACCGATGCCGGTCCGCCGAAGGTCGGCTTCGTCATGTTCTTGCCGCTCTACGAGAAGAAAACTTTCGTCAACGATGCCGTGGCGCGGCGGGCCTATCTCACGGGTTGGGTGCTCGCTTCGTTCAACGTCGATGACCTGATGTCGAGCCTCTACGGCGAAGGCACGCCCGGCCTGGCCATCCGCATTCAAGACGGTGTCGACACGCGTGACGACACGCCCATCTACGACTCCGCGGCGGAGCCCTCTGCCGCCAGCCCGGCGCGGCCGGCGCGGGCCGCCCGGTTTGAGGCGCAAGAGTTCGTTGGCTACGCCGGCCACACCTGGACCCTGCGCATCAGCACGCTGCCTGCATTCGAAGAGCGCTACAGCGATGAATCGGCGCGCATCATCCTGATCGCCGGCAGCGTTGGCAGCCTGTTGCTCACGCTCTTGACCTGGCAGCTCGTGACCGGCCGCGCCCGCGCCCACGAGGCTGCGCGCGCGATGACCGGCGAGCTGCGGGTCAGTGAAGAGCGCTATCGCCGCATCGTTGAAACCGCCAACGAAGGCATCTGGCTGATCGACTCTGCTGGCCGCACCTCCTTCATCAACCCCAAGCTCGCGCACATGCTCGGCTTGGGCGACGATGAAAGCGGCGCAGCCATCATCGGCCGCCCCGTCAGCGACTTCATCGAGGGCCCGCTGCCCAGCGGCGACCGCGCGGACGAGCGCGACGTGCGAATTCGCCGCCCAGATGGCGGCGAGCTCTGGGTCACGCTCTCCACCACCGCCATCGTCGAGGCCGATGGCCGGCCTGCCGGCATGCTCGCCATGGTGATTGACGTGACCGACCAAAAGCTCGCCGAAGTCCGGCGCGCGCTGCTCGAAGCGCAGTTGCTCGAATCGCAAAAGATGGAGGCGATCGGCACCTTGGCCGGCGGCATTGCGCACGACTTCAACAACATCCTTGCGGCGATCTTGGGCAACGTCGCGCTCAGCCAGCAGCAGCTCGGGCCCGATCACCCGGCGCGCGCCGAGCTCGACCAAATCCGCGTGGCCGGCGTTCGCGCGCGCAGCCTCGTGCACCAGATCACCGCGTTCAGCCGGCGCGAGCCGCAGCAGCTCATCAACCAACCGCTGCGGCCTTTGATTGAAGAATCGATTCGCCTGATGCGCTCGACGCTGCCGGCCATGGTTGAAATCGAGCTGCAGCTGACCGACCTGCCGCTGCGCGCCGATGCCGATTCGACCCAGCTCCAGCAAGTGCTGCTCAACCTCTGCACCAACGCTTGGCATGCACTGGATGGCGGCGCCGGCCGCATCGTGATCGGTCTGGCGCCCCAAGCGCTCGATGCCGAGGCCGCACAGCGCATCGGCGGCCTGCTGCCTGGCCCGCATGCCGTGCTCTCGGTGGCCGACAACGGCATCGGCATGGACGCCAGCGTGCGCGCCCGCATCTTCGAGCCGTTCTACACCACCAAACCCGTGGGCCGCGGCACGGGGCTCGGGCTCTCGGTCGTGCACGGCATCATCAGCGCGCACCACGGCGCCATCTCGGTCAGCAGTGAGCCGGGCGAGGGCAGCCGCTTCGATGTGTTCCTGCCGCTGCGGCAGCCGCCGACTGAAGCCGCAGCGCCGGCAAGCCTTGCGCCCTCGCTGCCGCGCGGCCACGGCGAGCATGTGCTCTGCATCGATGACGACGCGGTGATGGCCGTGATGGTCACCGGCCTGCTGCAAAGCGCGGGCTACCGCGTCACGACTTTCGAAGACCCGCGCGCCGCGCTCGTCGCAGTGCGGGCCGACCCCGAAGCATTCGATCTGGTCGTGACCGACTTCAACATGCCGGAAGTCTCCGGCCTCGACGTGGCCCGCGAACTCGCCCGCCTGCGGCCCACGCTGCCGGTGATCGTGAGCTCGGGTTACGTCACCGACGAGATGCGCACCGAGGCCGAGGCGATCGGCGTGCGCGCGCTGATGCAGAAGGAATACACCATCGAGCAGCTCGGCGACTTGGTGCAACGCACGCTGCTGCTCACGCAAAGAACTGCAGCAGCCGATCCGCAGTCGGCCCCGGCAACTCTTCGGGAATGAAGTGGCCTGCGGGCACGAGCGCCTCGCTCACCGTGCCGGCGCATTGAGCGCGCCACAGGGCGGCCGGGTCGAACAGGCGGTGAACGACGCCGCGCTCGCCCCACATCACCAGCAAATCGCACGCGATCTTGGCGCCGGCCGCGCGTGAGGCGCGGTCGTGGGTGAGGTCGATGCCGGCCGAGGCGCGGTAATCCTCGCAGGCGCCGTGGATGGCCTCGGGCGTGCAGAAGCAGCGCTCGTAGTCGGCCAAGGCTTGCGGCTCGATGTGCGCAAGGCCGCCTGCGCCCCAGCCGCCGAGTGCCCAGCGCAGGCAGAAGGCCGGGTCGCCGCCCAGCATGCGTTCGGGCAGCGGCGCGGGCTGGATCAAATGGAACCAGTGGTAGTAGGCGGTTGCGAAGCGGAGGTCGGTGGCGTCATACATGTCGAGCGTGGGTGCGATGTCAATCAGCGCGAGCCGCGTCACGCGATTGGCATGGTCGAGCGCCAGCCGGTGTGCCACGCGGCCACCGCGGTCATGGCCGACCACGCCGAAGCGCGGGTGGCCGAGCTGGGTCATCAGCGCAGCCATGTCATTGGCCATCGTGCGCTTGCTGTAGTTGGCGTGGTCGGCGTCACCGGGTGGCTTGGCTGAGTCTCCGTAGCCGCGCAGGTCGGGCATGACGAGTTGGAAGTGCTGGCTCAACGATTGAGCCACCCGGTGCCAGATCGCGTGCGTTTGCGGAAAGCCGTGAAGTAGCAACAAGGGTGGGCCATCGGCTCGGCCGCCGACACGCGCGAAGAGTTGCGTGTGGTTCACGTCATGGTGTTGTGCATCGAAGCCATCAAACCAGCTCATCGCCTTCTCCTTGTCCTTGTCCTAGTCCTAGTCCTTGCCCCTGTCTTTCTCGTGGGCCAACGATCTTCAGCTCGCCGTGCCGGGCAAGGCTGGCGTGCTCGGCACAGCGGGCGCAGTGGATGTGGCCGGCATGCCGAGCAGCATCGTCGGCGGGCTGGCGAGCGTGATGCCGGCTTCTTTCAAGCGCTGCAGCACATCGAAGAGCAAGGCGCTTCGCACATTGCCCGTCATGCGCGGCGAGGGCACGAAGCCGGTGGCGTTGAACATCATCGTGCCGCCGTCAACGCCGTCGAGCAGCACGGCGGGCGCGGGTGCGTCGAGCACGTCGTCGTTGGCGGCAAAGGCATCGAGCAGCAGGGCGCGCACTTGCTGCGGGTCACTCGCCAGCGGCACGGGCAGTTTCAGCTGAACGAGGCCGATCGGATCGGCCAAGGTCACGTTGCGAACCACCTTGGTGATGAACTCCGAGTTGGGCACGATCACGGTGGAGCGGTCGCCCATTTGGATTTCAGTGGCGCGCACGTTGATGCGGCGAATGTCACCTTCCACCCCGCCGAGCGAGACCCAATCGCCCACCTTCACCGGCCGCTCGGCGAGCAAGATCAAGCCCGAAACAAAGTTTTGCACCACCGCCTGCAAGCCGAAGCCAATGCCGACCGAGAGCGCACTCGCCACCCACGCGATGCGCTCCAGCCCAATGCCCGCGGCCGACATCGTCACCGCCACGGCCGTGACCACGCCGGCGTAGCGGAACAAGGTGCTGGCCGATGCGCGCATGCCTGCATCGAGCGAGGTTGTGGGCAGATAGCGATCGTTCATCCAGCGGCGCACCAGGCGCGCCGCGCCGAGCGTGAGCAGCAAGGTGCCGAGCGCCTGCAAAACAACGCCGGGGCGGATTTGCACCTCGCCGACCGCCAGCCCTTGCTGCAGCTCGCCAGAGCGCCGCCAGAGATCGGCCGGGCCTTCGCCGAAGGGCGCGAGCAGCAACATCATCGCGAGCAAAAACAGTGTCAGCCGGGTGATGGCCGAAAGCAGCACGGCGGCTTGATCGCGCGCGCGTGAGGTGGCCACCGGCGCCTCGGCTGGCGCGTGGGCGGCGGCGCCCATGTGCGCCGCTTCGTCGTTCGGGCGGGCGGCGAGCCAGGTCATGAAGGCATCGTCGATCGCGCTGGCGAGCAGGTAGAGCGCGCCGAGCACCACGCCGCTCCAGAGCAACTGCTTGACCGCGAAGCTGCCAAAAGCCACGTAACCGGCCAGCAGGCTCACGATGCAGCCTGCCAGCACCAGCCACGCGGTGCCGGCCGCAATGCCCAGCCACAGCGGGCGGCGCAGCGCGCCATCGTTGGCGAGCTCGGCGCGCCACACACGCTCGGCACCGGTGAGCGAGAGGCCGAGCGTCAACGCCAGCCCGAGCGCGACCACGCAGTTCACCGCCACCGCCATCGCCAAGCTCGCATCCACGAACACCGTGAGCCGCTCGGCCACCCACGCCATGACCGAAATCAGCGCCAGCCGCAGCGGGAACCAGCGCAGCCGCTTGGCCACGGCGTCAGGCATCACGGTGAGCCGCCACGAGGGCCGCTCGGCGCAGATCAAGGCGTGCGCCAAGCCGGCCACGAAGCCGCTGAAGGTGACGATGCCGCCGATGCGGTCGAGCAGCTCGCGTTGGCTTGCGGGCAGTGCGTCGGCCCAGTCGAGCACCAGGCGGGCGAGCGCCACGCAGGCCCCTGAGGCGAGTGCCCACAGCAACACGACGGCCAGCGCATACAGGCTGCGCCGCACGCGCGCTGGCGGCACGCGGGCGGTGATCACCCGCATCACCACCGACTCAGCGCGAGTGCGCAGCGGCCAGATCACCACCGCGACCACGAGTGCTGTGAGCGTCGCCCACCACGGCGTGGCCGCTGCTGAAGCCGCGAGCGCGTTGCCGAGCGAGGTGAGGCGCGCCGCGTCGCGCGGTGCGTCGTCGCGCAGCTCGGCCCAAAAGCTGCGCGAGAGGATCGAGCTCGTGCGCTCTCCCAGCCGCGCCTGGAACTGCGACCGCCGAAAAGCGAGGATTTGATCGCCCACCTGCGTGCCTTCAACGGCCAGCAGGCGCGCCAGCTTGATCTGGCCATCGAGCGCGGTGCGGGCTTTGGCGAGCGCGGCGCGCTGGTTGGCGATGTCAGCATCTTCCTTGGCGCCGGGTGCGGCCGTGCCAAGCTCGGCGAGCCGCGCCTCGATGGCGGCGAACTGCGGCGCGAGCCGGATGGCGATGTCGCTTGCCTGGGCTTGCGCGGCCAGCACCGTGGTGCGCCAACGCAGCAGCTCGGCATCAGGCGCATCGGCCTGCACGGCTTTTTGCGCGCCGTCGATCTGCAGGCGAGCGGCATCGAGCGTGGCGTCGGTTTCGGTGGCGGTTTGGGCGTGGAGCGGGCTGGCTGAGAGCATCAGCAGCAGCGTCAAGCACCAGGCGATGAAGATTGAAATCGGGTTCGCGTGCATCGGGTGTGGGAGAGGGTCGTTCCGGTTCAGGTGGAGGCGCATTCGTCGTCACCTGTCATAGCTGCCCGTCACAGCGGGCGATCAGAATAAGGATAGTCCGCAGTGATGGACCCGCGGCAGTGCGGCTGCACTGTGAGCGAATCGCCGCCGAGCTCATCAATGGTTGGCCTTGCAAATTCGCTGCAGCCCGCATGAACACTCACTTTGCGGCTTGAGTCTTGCCGCCCAAAACTCCCGAGAACCACATTTCAGTGGCCCGATTTCTGGTGAATTTGATGATGAGCACGCCGGACTTCGTTCGCTCGCAGCAGGACCAGATGATCGATCTGCGGCACCCGCTGGCGGTCTTGTCCACTCGGCTGCCGTGGGCCTCCATCGAAGCGGCCGTGGCGCCCAAGCTGACTCACCAATCCCTGCCGGTCAAGCGCGTGATCGTCAACAGCACCGTGCCATCCAAGGCCATCGCCCACCCTGTCAACAGCCGTCTGCTGGAGATCGCGCGGCACAAGTTGGGAGCGGCCAACTCCGTCCGCAGCGCGCGTGGTGCTTCTTGAGATCGTCAGTGAGGGGGCAACGTCGTTCAGACGCGCCTCCGTGCACCCATCGCCACGATAGGCTCAAGTGCGATGGATTGCCCACACATCCCCCCAATCTCGCAACAGCCTTCGGATTCCGCTGCTCCCTTTCGCCACCCTGTGCCGAGCGTTGGCCGCGCCGCCACAAGATCTTGGTTTCAATCTTCCGAATGTGGAGGTGGTTTCGATGGGAATCTGCCAGAGCACCCAGGGCGCGGTTCGGGTTTCGACCGCCGTGCCGACAACGCGGCCCCAACCAAGCGACAACGCAGCCTCCCTCCCGGGTAACGCAGCCCACGCCCCGTTCGAGGGCGATGCGCGGTCCCGGATTGGTGGCCCAGGTCAGCCTGCGGCGCTGCGACGCGCGCCTGCGCGCAGGGCTGCCGCAACAGCATCGACCGATCAACCGCCTGCCACCGCACTCAACGCCAATGCGCCGACGACCCGCGCTGCCAGGCCCGGTAGTCCGGAGCGCGTGAGTTCTGAGGTCGCCGCGGCGCGTATTCCGGCTGACCGCTCATTCAATGTAGAGAACCTGCAAGCGACATTGTTCAGCGCCGAAGGCGGGCGGTTGCAAAGAATACTGGAGGAGGTGCAAAACACTCCCACGAGCCTGCAGACGCATGCATATAACGTCGGAGGAGAACAAGGCGGCGCCACCATCTCCAAGGCTGCAAATAGCCTGATGCACCTCGTCAGAAATATCAATGCCAATAACGCCCAAGGCGGTGGCACTATGGAACTGCAGACCGCTGATGAGATGTATGCGTGGTTGCAAAACAGGATGCAAGCACTTGGCTTTGACCACGAAGCATTTGCGGAAGTTCAAACCAATACTCTCGCAGCGCCAGAGGCGATGATCGACTGCTGCAACTATGTCAGCGCTCGATCAGACGCAGTCACCAAAGATTTCATCAATGAGTTGCGCTCGATCATCGGCTGCGATACAGGAAGGGACAACCAAGTCTATTTTGCCCTGCTCTCCATAGACTCACAGCATCTGCTGGGCTCCGAAAAGTCGTTCGATATCATTCCATCCCAAGATACCAAAGCTCACGATACCCTCCTATCGAAGCTCGCGCAGACATACAACGCCTTATTGCAACAAGGGCAATTGGAAGACAATAGCTCCTACCAGGATGTCTATAGCGCCTTGAAAAATGAAGTTGTCGGCGCCGGTAGCAAGCCCGATCTTTCATTTACGACAGAGGCGTTCGACGCCCTATTTCCGATATTGGCACTCCGCGTAGAAGTCGATGGAATACCCAATGACGCCGTTACTGCCATTCGTCTTGGCCAAAATGACCTCGCCGCTCTGGAAGGCCAACAACATTTCTCGCGCGCAGTGCTGAAACAGGCCGTCGATTCGATGCCATTGGTCGAATGCCTGATGCATTTCGATGCCGAACATCTCTTGCAGCTGAAGGCGGAAGCCGGAGGTGACGACGCACACCCGGCCAAAACTGAGAAGAACAAGGACGTCGATAGCTACAGTTTGAGTACGGCGGCCCGCTCCCTCATCTACGGCAGCGAAAAATCAACGACCGCCCAGTCAAATCTCCACAACCTGATCAAGCATCTGCCATCCGCTCTGTTTACAACCAAATCCGGTTTGGGGCCGCTGGATAAGAGTTTGCTCGAGAGCATTGACAACTCCAATATCTTTGATCCGGCGGCACGATCCGGCATTTTGATTGAACTTGTGCGACATCACCCCGCGGTGGCGCGATCACTGAGCAGTCAAAATCTACTGCAAATTCTAAATTCAGCCGCAGCAAACGGCGCCAAAGATATTGGGCAATTGGTTGAAAATGGATTAGGCAGCTCCATCTTTATAGACAGAGAACTACCCGCCAAGTTGCATGGAGAACATCTCGCAAACATTCGCAACCATCTTACTCCCCAGCTTTGCAAAACCGATCTGCTTCATTTCATCCATGATTCAGACCTTTCCGCCAAGGATCCTCGGGTCAACGATTTGTTCAAGCTCCTTAGTCAACACCCGGGAGCCATTCGCTCAATGGACACCGAAAGAGTGTTGAAGATACTGAACTTGGCCGTCGTTACGGGTCAGCAGAACATCGAAGCGCTCGTCGATGGCGCTTTCAAGAATACCCTGCACTCGAATGAGTACTTCTTGGAAATGCTCGCCGATGATAATCTATCAAAGATCAAAGATCTTCTTCTGCCAATAATCGCCCATAAAACAGAAGGGAACATCATAAAATTCTAATGGGACTTCCGCAAACCTGACCGGAAACGTGCCTCAGCATGCGCCGTGATAATGGTTTATCGGCCGATTCGGTCTTGGAGACATCGGCGATCAGGCGCGCCACGAGAGAGCGCCAGTTGAAGCGTCGGTAGGCGCGGTAGGCGAAGGCGGCAAGGTAGTTCTCCGCGCACTTGCTGTAGTTCAAAGAGTGGAACGCGCCGGCCGTCGCCGCGTCCGCCGACGTGGTCACTCGCTGCGCTCGGATAAATTCGGCAGAGCCGACTCAACCCGAGGCAACCGCCATTCAATCCAACCCCTACGCCGTCGATGCGCTGGTGAGCGCCAGCGCACACCGCAAGATCTTTGCCTCGCGAGATATCTTCGATGAGCACGGCACCAAGCTCTGGGCCAAGGGCAACGTGGTCACCGAGTCGTTGAAAGAGCGCCTCTCTGACCGCAAGCTCAGGCAGCCCCTGGAAACCTGCTTGACGGTGGAAGACGGCGTGAATGCGCGCGAGCTCAAAGCCGCGATGAGCAGCTTCTATGACTCGGGCCATGCGCTCGCGCAAGCCGTGCTGCCTTTCGCATCGAGGCTGGCGGATGAAGTGGCTGCGCTGCCGGTTCAATCGATCGCGCAACTGCTGTTGACGGCCAACAAAGTGACTCGGCCCACCGCCTTCGAGCACGCCTGCCAGGCCATGGCCTTTGCCGGCGCGATGGCACTGCGTTCGGGCGCCAGCCGCATGGAGTTGCGCATGGCGCTGCTCGGCGGGCTCATGCATGACCTTGGTGAGCTCTATGTCAACCCGAAATACTTCAGCTCGACAGGCGCGCTGAACACGGCGGAGTACCGCCATCTCGCGGTTCACCCCACGCTCGGGCAGGCGCTGCTGATGCGCTTTGGCGCGGCCGATTACCCCGCCGCACTCGCGCGCGCCATCGGCGAGCACCACGAGCGACTCGATGGCAGCGGCTATCCCACGCGGCTGAAAGGCCCGCAAATCTCGAAGCTGGGCCGCTTGCTGGCGGTGGTCGAATGCACGATGGGCGTGGTACGAACCAAGCGCGCACCGCTGGCCAGCGCAAGCTTTGCGCTGCGGTTTGTGGCGGGCGAGTTCGATGCTGAGCACATCGGCTTTTTGAGCGAGGCCGCGCGCGAGGCCGATGAAGAGTTGGGCGTAGACGCCGAACTCGATGAGGCCGCACTCGAGAAGGTGGAGCAACGCATTGAGGCGGCGCTCATTCAGGCGCGGCAGTTGTCGCAGGCCTCTGCATTGCCGGCAATAAAAGCAGTGGCCGAGCGTGCGGCCAGCATGCTCACGGCATTGCGCGCGTCATGGAATTCATTGGGCTTGTGGGCCCATCAAGATGCCGGTCGCGCGCATCCCGAATCTCAATTCGAGTTGGCATTGGCAACCCGTGAGTTCAGCCACCGCTTGAACACCATGAAGCGAGAGTGCCTCTGGGCCGAGAAGGCATTGAGCGAGTCCGATGAAGCGCATTTGGCGCCGCTCTGGAACGCAGTGGGAGAGCCGGCAATGTCGCAAGCATGACCATCGCTTTGCTCGCCTCGCTGCCACCGCGATCTCGATCTGCCCACCCCAACTGACCGTAGCATGACCGGCCTGCGAAGCTTGAGCCCCACGCGCCCATCCCTTGGGCACTCAAGCAGTTTTTTGACGAAGGCGCGAGGAGCGAGTCCATGCACGAAATCATCTGCCCGCATTGCGCGAAGGCTTTCAAGATCGACGAAGCCGGTTATGCGGACATCCTCAAGCAGGTGCGCGACGGCGAGTTCGAGCAGCAACTGCATGAGCGGCTTGAGCTCGCCGAGCAAGACAAGCGCAATGCCGTTGAACTTGCCACCACCCGAGTCGCGAGCGAACTGCAAAAGTCCACCGCAGCCAAAGACGCCGAGATTCAAGCACTCAAGGCCACACTTGACGCCGGCGAGGTGGCAAGCAAACTCGCAGTGGCCGAAGCCCTGAGCGCCGTAGAGAAGCAGCGCGACGCCATCGCCAACGAACTCGCACAAGCCAAGCTCGACAAGCAGGCGGCCACCGAGCTCGCCCAGGCCATGCATGCGAATGAACTGCAAAAGGCCGCCGCCGCGAAGGATGCCGAGCTGCGCGACATGAAAGCCAAGCTCGACGCCATCGAGCTGGCACAAAAGCTCGCCATCACCGAGGCACTCGCCCCAGTCGCCAAAGAGCGCGATGAACTGAAGAGCAACCTCGACCGCGCCAAACTCGAGAAGCAACTCGCCGAGACCTCACTCAAAGACAAATACGAGACTCAGATCAAAGACCGCGACGACGCGATCGAACGCCTGCGAGACATGAAGGCGCGCCTCTCCACCAAGATGGTGGGCGAGACGCTGGAGCAGCACTGCGAGACCGAGTTCAACCGCATTCGCGCTACCGCATTCCCGAAAGCCTATTTCGAGAAAGACAACGACGCCCGCAGCGGCAGCAAAGGCGACTACATCTTCAGAGACTTGGATGACTCTGGCACCGAGATCGTCTCAGTCATGTTCGAGATGAAGAACGAGAGCGACCGCACGGCGACCAAGAACCGGAACGAAGACTTTTTGAAAGAACTCGACAAAGACCGCATCGAGAAAGGCTGCGAGTACGCCGTACTCGTCTCTCTGCTGGAGCCCGAGAGCGAGCTCTACAACACCGGCATCGTCGATGTGTTTTACCGCTACCCCAAGATGTACATCGTGCGGCCGCAGTTCTTCATTCCCATCATCACGCTGCTGCGCAATGCGGCGATGAACTCACTCAAATACAAGACGGAACTCGCGCTTGTGAAAGCGCAGAACGTTGACATCACGAACTTTGAGAATGAGTTAGAGACTTTCAAAACCGGATTTGCGAAGAACTACGATTTGGCTTCGAGGCGCTTTCAAACCGCGATCGATGAGATTGACAAATCGATTGACCATTTGCAGAAGACGAAAGAGGCGCTGCTCGGCACGGATCGCAATCTTCGGCTGGCGAATGACAAGGCGCAGGATGTGACGATCAAGAAGCTGACGCGGGGGAATCCGACGATGGCGGGGAAGTTTGCGGCGTTGAAGGATCAAGGCACTTCTGGTGGGGATTGATGCCTGTGTCGGGGTCTTGGCACCGCTGGGTGCTCGCGGCCCTAGCCTGCAGCCGCCGGACAGGTCACGGCAACGACAGCCCAAGACTGGAAGTGGAAGTTCCCCAACGTCCGCTCCGCGCTAGGGCTATGACCGGGCGCTTTTAGCGCCGTCGCTCGCAATCTTTGTCAAGACCAGCCACCTTGACTTGTCAGACGCCTGGCCTCACGGAGGATTTGCAGTCAGTAGCTCAGGGAGTGAGTCTGCGGCGGCCCATTCGCCTCGGTGCAGGAATACTCATGTGACTAGCTCTTTCAGGAAATCGGCGAGCGCCTTTCTGGGGTCATCTTCTTCCGAGACGATCATCTCGATCCCCCAGTGCCTGAGAACCTCTTCAACAACTGGGTTTGGACGATTCGCGAATATGTAGGACTTCGGCCTCGCGGAAGCCAACGTCGAGCGATTCCACATCTCGGTCAGCTTGTAAAACAGCAGCCGGATGTTCAGGTCGTTGAGGCTGTACCCGATGAAGAGCACCGAGCTGCCCAGCACGTCGTTGCGGAGCTTGATGTCCAGTGGCGTGTCGAAGTTCAGCCTTTGGAAGTAACTGGTCTCGTCCAAGACGATTGAGTCGTCTTCATCAAAGTCGCCATGGAACTTGATGATCTGGCGATGTCCGTCCCTGACGGACACTAGATCGGCCACCTTGGAGATCTTGTCGTACTGCACACCGTACGAGTCGTGCGCGTATTCCAGCCAGCGGTCGTAGTTGGTTGTGTAGATCCGGGAGAAATTGCCTTCGGTGATCAGCCGATGGATGTCGGATGTCTTGATGTCGGCCTTGGACTTGTGCCACTCGCGGTCCATCCAGCTGCGCAGCGCGCCAAGGCTGCCCTTCTTCTTCTTGTAGAACTCTGCGAGAGCCAGATGATTGCCGTACGTCGAGAAGATCTTCGGGTCGTAGCCCAGCTCGTTGGCAATGTGCCCGATCAGCTCACCCCAACTGGGCAGACCAAGATTCGCCGATACGCCGGCTCCCACGAACAGCATCAGCTTGCCCGTGCGATGGGCATCGAGCAGCGCGTCTTTCATTTCACGCCTTTCGCAGCTATGAGGTGATCGGCGAATTTGTCCAGCGCTTTGCGGCGCATTGAGATGGCGTCCTTGGCAGTACCCATCTCGGCAAACGTCTGCGTGCTGCCATCGGGGACAAACACGCAATCCCATTGGAAATCCTTCGGCCCAGCAGGCACGCGAGGCACAGCCCCGTCGATAGCGCCCTCGAACAGGTGAACCCGTCGCCCGTCACAGTACCCGAGGACCGTTTTGGCAGTGACCTTGGAATCGCCGAGGCTCGCGACGAGATTCGCGAATCGATCGGCCTCCAGCCTGTCCCAGAAGATCTGCGTCAATCCCGCAGGAAAGCCGTTGAGGCCGCTCAAGTACAAGCCCGTGTGCTCGACGAACAGAGGGCGGCCGATGGCCTCGAACGCCTTGATCAGCTTGTCCCGCACCAAGGCCTCTACGTCCTCGGTCTGCAGTTCCTCGATCTTCTTGGAGACCGCCACTATGTCCACGCCGGCGGGGGCGAGGATCCTTTGCACTTCGTCGACCTTGTAGGGGTTGCCTGACAGGAATCGGATTTTCAATTGAGACCCTCCATGAACGAGTAACGCTTGGCCACCTCGTACTGCTGTTGCATATCGCAGATCGATAGCCCATCGGCCATCGCCGCAGCTTGGTCGTCGGCGAGGCCGCGCTGGTGGATTGCGGGGTTGTCTGAGCAGATCACGAACGGTACGCCATGACGGCGAAACTCTTGAAGCGGGTG
>JAYWGR010000126.1:0-2240 GCA_043778145.1 Rhizobacter sp. | reverse complement strand
GCGTTGAGGGCCAGGAGGTTGGTCTGGTAGGCGATGTCGTCGATGATGTTGATCTTGCTGGCGATCTGCTTCATGGCGGCCACCGTGGCGCGCACAGCTTCGCCGCCTTCCATCGCTTGGCTCGCCGCCTGTGTGGCCATGCCGTCAGTGACTTTGGCGTTGTCGGTGTTCTGCGCGATCGAGGCGGTCATCTGCTCCAGCGAGGCGCTCGTTTCTTCGACGCCGGCAGCCTGTTCGCTGGCCGCTTGCGAGAGCGACTGCGCGGTGGCACTCACCTCTTCCGAGGCGCCAGCCAACGACTCGGCGTTGGCGTTGACTTCGCTGACGACGGCCGAGAGTTTGTCGATCGTCGCGTTCACGTAGTCGGTGATCTGACCGTAGGCACCTTCGTGCTGCTTGTCGATCTTCTTGGTCAGGTCGCCTTCCGAGACGGCACCCATCGTGCGCACCACATCGTCAATCACCTGCTTGAGGTTGCCGATCATGCGGTGCATTGCGAACATGGCGCTGGCCTCGTCGCCCGGCCTGATGGCGATCGTGGCCGACAAATCACCGATGGCGATCTTGCCGGCCAACTCGGCCACCGCATTGGGCTCGCCGCCGAGTTGGCGCGAGAGCAATCGAACGATGATGATGGACACCGCCACGCCGATGGCGATGCACAGCGCAATCATGCCGGCGATCCACCAGCGCGCCGAGGCGTAAAGCTGATCGGCTGCGGCATTGGCATCGTCGCTGCCTTTCTCGTTGAGCGCCACATCCTTCGCCAGCGCATCCGAGCAAGCGTTGTAGAGCTTGAGGGATTGGCCATTCATCAGCGCCATCGCCTCTTTCGTGTTCAGCTCGCGCGACAACGGAATCATCTGGTCATGAACCAGCCCATAGGCGTGCCACTGCTTGAGGAAGTCGTCATAGAGCGCTTGCTCTTCGGGCGATGAGATCAACTTGGCGTAGCTCGCCAGGTTCTTTTTGATGGCCTCATTCAACTGCAGCATCTCGCCCTCGATCGCCTGCATCTCGGCAGGCGTTTCGCTGATCACATGCCTGAGCTCGAGGATGCGGTAGTCCGAGGTGCTGGTGTCGATGTCTTTGAGCGATTTGACGCTGGGCAACCAGTTGGTCGCAATGTCGGTGGAGGCGCCGTTGACCTTTGACATCTGCAACATGGAGAACAAGCCCATGCCCAGCATCAGCACCAGGACGGCTCCGAAGCCGAGGCCGATGCGCGTGGAGATTTTCATTTGGTGGACCATGGGGTGACTCTTCAAAGGTTGGCGGATTGAATTCGCAGCGTGAGCCGATCGACATCGGCAATCGACAGTGCTCGGTGCGCATGGAGCGGTGGCTTGGCGCGGCGCATGAATGGGCTTCCCGTGGTTGCTGAAGCGGCGATCAGGCGGCCAACGGCTGGCGGGCATCGGCCATCTCGGCCAGCGCTTCGGTGCTCTCCAGCGCCAAGACGCGCGCCACGTCGAGCAAGATCACGAACTTGCCGCGCACTTTGCCCATGCCGGCGATGAACTCGCGAGCGATGCGGGTGCCGAAGCTTGGCGCCGCCTCGATCTCGCTGGCCGGGATGTCGAGCACCTCGCTGACAGCATCGACCATCACTCCCACCAGCTGGCGCTCATCATCGAGCTGCATCTCGACGATGACGATGCAAGTGCGTTTGCCCGCCGTGCTGGGCGCCTTGCCGAAGCGCGCTAACAAGTCGAGCACCGGCACCACGGCGCCGCGCCGGTTGATCACGCCGCGCACGCTCAGCGGCATCATCGGCACCTCGGTCACACCGCGAAATTCGATGATTTCCTTGATCGCCAGAATGCCGATCGCGAAGGTCTCGCCTGCGAGGCTGAAGGTGAGGTATTGCGTGGGCGCAGCGTGTTCATCACTTGCTGACGCTGCTGCGAGAGGGGCGGTGCTCATGGGCTGGCTCTCCTCAGAAGCGGGCGAACTGCGCTTCGTCGGGTTCATCGGCATCCATGGGCGCATGGGCGCGGTACGTGGCCGCTGTCTTGCGGCGATCGATCGGCTTGGGCATCACCTTCAGCCGCGGCGCGCCGCGTGCCGGGCGGGCGGGAGATGCCGCGCGCGCCGGTGTCACCACATGCCCATCGAGCTTGAAAAAGCTCATCGCTTCTTGCAGTTGCTCGGCCTGGCTGCTCATCTCTTCGGCGGTGGCGGCAAGCTCTTCGGAGCTGCTGGCGTTTTGCTGGGTGGTTTGGCTCAGTTGCCCCACA
>JAYWGR010000125.1:0-2254 GCA_043778145.1 Rhizobacter sp. | reverse complement strand
CGAATCCACCCGGTTCAAGGATTTGGGCCTCCTCATCATTGATGAAGAGCACCGCTTTGGCGTGCGCCATAAAGAGGCCATGAAAGCCCTGCGCGCCGAGGTCGATGTGCTCACGCTCACGGCCACGCCGATCCCCCGCACCCTGGGCATGGCACTTGAAGGCCTGCGCGATTTGAGTGTGATCGCCACAGCGCCACAACGCCGCCTGGCCATCAAAACCTTTGTTCGTACCGAGGGCCATGGCGTGATCCGCGAAGCGGTACTGCGCGAATTGAAGCGTGGCGGCCAGGTTTATTTTTTGCACAACGAAGTCGAGACGATTGAAAACCGCCGCGCCAAGCTCGAAGAGCTGCTGCCCGAGGCCCGCATTGCCGTCGCGCACGGCCAGATGCCGGAACGCCAGCTGGAGGCCGTGATGCGCGACTTTGTGGCCCAGCGCTACAACTTGCTGCTGTGCTCCACCATCATCGAGACCGGCATCGATGTGCCGAGCGCCAACACCATCGTCATCAGCCGTGCTGACAAGTTCGGCCTGGCGCAGCTCCACCAGCTTCGTGGCCGCGTCGGCCGTTCGCACCACCAGGCCTACGCCTATTTGCTCGTGCCCGACATCGAAGGCCTGACCAAGCAGGCCGCCCAGCGGCTCGACGCCATCCAAAGCATGGAAGAGCTCGGCTCGGGCTTCTACCTCGCCATGCACGACCTGGAGATTCGCGGTGCCGGCGAGGTGCTGGGCGATAACCAAAGCGGCAACATGCTCGAAGTCGGCTTCCAGCTCTACAACGAGATGCTGAGCGAGGCGGTGCGCGCGTTGAAGGCGGGGCGCGAGCCCGATTTGCTGTCGCCGCTCTCGGTCAACACCGAGATCAACCTGCATGCGCCGGCCTTGCTGCCAGATGCGTACTGCGGCGATGTGGCCACGCGCCTGAGCCTCTACAAGCGGCTCGCCACGGCCTCCAAGCCCGATCAGATCGATGCCTTGCTCGAAGAAATCACCGATCGCTTCGGCAAGCTCCCACCGCAAGGCCAGACCTTGTTTGACGTGCACCGCCTGCGCGTGCTCGCCAAGCCTTACGGCGTGACAAAGATCGATGCGGCGCCCGCGCTCATGGTGATCAGCTTCCGGCCCAACCCGCCGGTTGAGGCCATGCGCATCATCGAGCTCGTGCAGAAGAACCGGCACATCAAACTCGCTGGCAACGACAAGCTGCGCATCGAGCGCGAAACCCCTGGCGCGCAAGAGCGAGCGCAAGCGATTCGCGAGGTGCTCAAGGCGCTCGGCGCGCCGAAGCCCACACCCGCTGCGGTGGCCGCGCAATGACGAACATGGAAGCCACCCCGCCCGGCCTGATCGTCCGCGGCTTCACGCCGCCGCTGCACTTGGCCGACTTCAAACTCATCGCGTTCGACATGGACTCGACGCTCATCAACATCGAGTGCGTTGATGAAATTGCCGATGCCGCCGGCCGCAAAGCCGAGGTCGCAGCGATCACCGAGGCCGCCATGCGCGGCGAGATCACCGACTACAAAGAGAGCTTGCGGCAACGCGTGGCCTTGCTGCGCGGTGTGCCGCTCGCGGCCTTGCAAGAGGTCTACGCGCACCGGCTGCAGCTGAACCCGGGCGCCGAGGCTTTGGTGCAAGCCTGCCGCGCTGCCGGCCTCAAGACTTTGCTCGTCTCGGGCGGCTTCACGTGGTTCACCGACCGCATTCAGGCTCGCCTGCAGCTCGACGCCGCTCGCTCCAACGTGCTTGGCGTCGAAGACGGCCTGCTCACCGGCCGCCTCGTCGACCAGCCCTGGGGCGACATCTGCGATGGCGAAGAAAAGCGCCGCACCTTGCTTGCCACCTGCGCCGAACACGGCTTTGCGCCGAGCCAAGCCATCGCCGTGGGCGACGGCGCGAACGACTTGCCGATGATGGGCGCAGCCGGCCTCTCGGTGGCCTATCACGCCAAGCCCAAGGTGCGCGAGCAAGCGATGGTGGCGATCAACGAAGGCGGGCTGGACCGCCTGCTCGAAGTACTGCGGCCATGACCACGCGCACAGCCGTGCCGCTGGACCGCGCCTACCGATTGATCAACCAAGGGCCGACGGTGCTGGTGAGCGCAGCCCACGGCAGGCAAGTCAACGTGATGGCGGTGGCCTGGAACATGGGGCTCGATTTCACGCCGCCGAAAGTCGCGGTGGTGATCGACCGCAACACCTTCACGCGCGGGCTGATCGAGGCCTCGGGCGAATTCACGATCAGCGTGCC
>JAYWGR010000124.1:0-19864 GCA_043778145.1 Rhizobacter sp. | reverse complement strand
GGGCTGGGCTTTGAGCTGCGCACGGATGCGTACGGCACGGTGCGCGGTGCCCAAGGCGTGCTGATCTCCAGCTACGGCATCCAGCCGAGCGAGCCGGCGGGTGACAACGCGGCGGGCATGGCGCTCGCATCCCAGTTCAAGAACCTGAGCCAGACCTTCAGCGACGCCGCCAAGACGCACCAGACGGTGCAGCTGGCGAGCGCCATCGGCAGCGTCAAAGCGAGCCAGAGCGCGCTCAGCGACAAGGAAGCACCGGCGCAAGCGATGCACACCGCGCTCAAGGGCATGGTCAGCGCAGCAAGCCTGGAGCAAGCGATTGCCGATGCGGCCGCCAAGAGCACGGCCACGCAAGACAAGCTGCCCCACACCACCGACCCCGTCATCGCAATATCGGCCAAGGCAGGCCTGGCGATCGTGGCCGGGCAAGACGTGGTGATGAGTGCCGGCGAGGGCATCACCCTCGGCGCCGGGCAGGATGCCAACCTCGCGACAGGCGGCGCGATGCGCATCCACAGCGGGCAGGCGATTGGCGTGCTGGCCGGAGCGATCGGAGCTGGAACCGAAGCCTCAGGCAAGGGCATCACCCTCATCGCCGGTCAAGGTCCGATCGACGTGCAAGCGCAGGCCGGCACGCTGCAGGTGGCAGCCAAGGGCGATGTGAGCATCCAGAGCAAGTTCGCGCACATCAACTGGGCCGCAGCCAAGTCCATCAAGATGGTCGTCGGCGGCGGGGCAAGCCTCTTCATTGGCGGTGGCGGCATCACGGCCGAGTGCCCCGGCACGCTGACGGTCAAGGCGAGTGTGAAGTCGTTTCAAGGGCCGGAGCGCGTGAGCTACGCGATGCCAGCGTTGCCACAGGCAACGTGCGCATCGTGCCTGCTCAACGCTGCGGCGATGGCGTCACCATTTGCGGTCACGACATGACGCAAGCTGCCACCGAATCGCCCGTGGAGGCCATGCGCAAGGCGTTGCGCGAGACCGAGGACGGCCAACTGCGCACTTACGTGCTGGTGGACGGCGCGCTCCTTCGCGACCTGCCCAGCAGCAGCCAGCGACGATGGGCGGCGTTGAAAGGGCAATCCTTGTTGACTGGCGTGAGTGACGAGGTCGGCGCCGTTGGTCCGATTCTTTTCTCCGTCGCTGAGGCCCGACAAGAGACCGACTTCGCGCCAATGATGTGTGACTTGAAAAGCGGGCGAGTCGTGGGCAGCCTTCTCTTCTCTGACCAAGAGCCTGCCGAACTCGCGCGAGTGCTGGCCTCTTTGGTCCACATCAAACTCAGCGACGGCGCAGGCCTGTTGATGCGGCTTTATGACCCACGCGTGTTGCCGTTTTGGCTCGATTCGCTGCCGCCCGCTTATCGTCACTACGTGGCGAGCAAAGTCGTCAAATGGCTATTCTGGGCGCACGACTTTGGCGTTCAAGTCATGCATTTGGAGCGAACCACGGCGGATGCGCCGCCCCCGGATTTGCCCATGAAACTGACACTTGATGTCGAGAATTCCTTGATGAATGCTTGCTTCCCTTTCACGATGATCGAGCGCATGCGCACCGAGGACCCTGCCGCGTTGAATCGACTAGACGTGGCACAACGGTACAACTTTTTCCGCGCTCAGATTGGGCGGGCACAGGCACACGGACTGAGTGCTCAGGGCGAGTTAGAGGCGTATTGCGCTACGGCCATTGAATTCGGGCCAACGTTCGATCAAGACCGGCAAGTTCACGCGGCACTGGCCGGCATCAAGCGGGGGCAACGGTTCGATGAAGCGATTGCGTCGATTTCGAATGAAGACTGGGAACGCCTGAGAGGTGCGCGGTGATACGGTTTAAATGGCTAGTCGCCGTGCTGCTCATTTTTGCGGTTGGGGGCTGCAAGAACAACGGTGCGGACGAGGACGACATCTCTCCAGGTGAAGGCAACAAGTGGCGCGATCCTAACTTTGAGATTCTGACGGTAGGAGCTTTTAACTACACTGACTACGCAATTTACGGGCTCTATCTTTTGCCACTTCACAAGAATGACATTGACGCCGCAGCTGCGGCGAGCGTCGGAGAGCCGCAACCGCGCGGCGCCAGGGATTGGCATATGCACAGTAGTGGCCCCGCCGTGGCGTGGGACCGTCGATGGAAGTCACCGAGACGGTTTAAGGTGTGGTGGGAGAGAGTGATCGACAAAGAATTGTTCAACGAGTCCGGTCCGTATTCTAAAGACGGCAACATGTTCGATCCTTACGACCCTTACACCACCAAGCAGACTAGGCCAGGCTCGGCATGGTGTGAAGGCGAAGTCGAAATCAAAGAACAGTTCGGTGAACCATACGGGCCGCCGTTTCCGAACTTAATTCGTCGGGAGTTAGTTCTCTATTTTTATCCGGATGGCACTGTAAAAGGTAGTCTGGAGTTCGGAGGTTTCCGAGACTTCAAAGGATTGGATATTGCAAAACGCGACGAACTTTCAGTGCTGAGGGGCCGAGCCTGTTTAAAGGAGGTGCCGAACCCGCTCTTTGGTAAGCCGCAGCCTCTCCGAATAAATTGAGTGCTCTTCGGCAGCAAAGCCTTGCCTAACCAACCACTTGAACCGCGGGACGACATGACCAACACTGCCCAGCTCCGCAGCATCACTGATCTAGCGCCCGGCGAGATCGCTTTGCACAAGCGTGTGCGATCCGAACTTGACTTGAATGCGTCGATGGCTGAGTCTTGCATGACTTGCCCAAAACCTGTGTGGTTCACCGCGTTCTTTGATGGCACCGGAAACAACTTCGAAAAAGACGGCGGCGGATCGGTTGATGCCAAAAACGTCAGGTACAGCAACATTGCAAAGCTCGCAGCGTTTGCTCACGTTGCAAAAGAGAAATTGGGGCCCCGCTAGTCTGTCGAATACATCGAAGGTGTTGGCACTCCATGCGCAAAGGTCGGTGACTCCGGCGCCAGCGTTGACAAGGCTGGAGGGATGGCCGCGGCTCGCAAGGGCGAGGACCGTATACGCTGGATGCTCAAGCAGCTTAACCAGTTCGTCACGGGCAACATGCCCTTCGTCAGTCAGATCAATCTCGCAGTCTTCGGCTTCTCTCGCGGGGCGACACAAGCCCGCGCCTTTGTGCGCATGCTCACTGAGGCACTGGCTTATGAGCAAGGCGACGAGCTCATTTGGCGAAAGGCCGGGCTCGATCTCAAGCAGCCGCGTCTTGTTGTCTATTTCATGGGCCTGTTCGACACGGTCGCCTCCGTTGGCTTTGGGGGCAGCGCGCTGGAAAAGATGGCGCCGGGCATCGTCAGCGCTATCCCCATCTTTGGAAACGTTGCTGGCGGAACCTTGCGTGCGATCGACAAGGGCGGTCACGCTGCATGGGCCAAGGACTTGCGCATCCCTTCGCACGTCAGACGATGCGTGCACTACGTGGCGGCTCATGAGGTGCGCGAGAAGTTTCCCTTCGACTCCGTGCGCGAAGATCAAGTCACACCGTCGAATTGTGTCGAGGTGGCCTATCCCGGCATGCACTCGGATGTTGGCGGGGGCTACGGCTTCAACGAGCAAGAGGGCCGCAGCAATGCGCTCTCAAGGGTGCCGCTCAATCACATGTACATCGAGGCCTGGAAGGCCGGAGTGCCGCTGAGGCCGCCCGCGGAAGTCATGGCGGCAGCGGGGCAACTCTTCGAGATTCCCAGTGATGTCACCAAGGCGTGGAATGCTTACATGGGTGCCGCCGGCAGCGACTCGGCGCCTTCGTCCGGCAGACTCGAGACTCAAATCATCTGGCACATGAACCGGTATTACCAATGGCGCGCCAGCCGCAGGCGCCGCCTGCGCGATGGCCGGCTGGTGCCAACAGGCGGCGTTGATCCCTACATGCGCATCACTGACAAAGAGTGGGACGCAGACATCGTTGACGTTGCCGAGTCTCGCACCGGGTGGATTCGATTCAGTACGTACCTGCACCAAGAAGCCATCTACGCTGCCTACAAAGGTGACTGGATCGGTCAATTGCCGAAAGAGACGCGCCAAGCATTCGATCGCTTCTTCGACCACTATGTTCACGACTCCATCGCAGGGTTCAAAAAGCAAATGGCGGATGCCTATGTGGGCAGCAGCGAGCGAAGCAGATGGTCTGTCAATCGTCAGATTTTTATGGGCAAGCGCGGCGACAAGTTTCTTTTCTGGCGCTACGAGGGGTGGACGCCGGAATATTCGGGAACCAAAGAGGCGATGCTCATCCGCTCGAAGGCCCCCAACGAGTCGGATGTGTTTGGAAATCCAACGATCGCCTCTGATTCGGCTGTGGCCTGACGCTGCGGCTCAACGCGCGGGGGGATTGGCCCACCGCGCCGGCGTGCTCGCCCAAGAAGCCATCGCGGCCCGCCACAAAACCTGGCTCGGCCGCAGCACCGTGCGCACCCTGCGCGCAGGCCAGCGCTTTCGGCTCAGTGACAGCCCGCTCGACGTCCTCGGCGCAACGCCTGAGCGCAGCCCTTTTCTCACGACCGCCGTCACGTCCGCCGGCATCAACAACCTACCCAAAGACCTGAGCGCACACATCGCTGAGCGCGGTGGCACGACCGGCCCCGAACTGCTGCCCGCCTGGGTCGACGACGCCGTGCGCAGCCAAGTCGCCGCCACCGGCTACGCCAACGCCTTCGAGGCCATCCGCGCCGATATTCCCAGGCGCCCCGAGCCGCTGCCGCGCCCGAAGGCGCCCGGCCCGCTCACCGCCACTGTCGTCGGCGCCGATGGGTCGAGCACACCGACCGCAGGCGCGGTGGGCGTGCTGAATCGCCGACTCATCCAAGACGCAGAGGCCATTGCCAAGCGCCAAGCGGCACAGCCCCGACTCAAGCTGCGCCCGCACTACCGAAACTTGATGGACGCCTACAACGCTCAGTACTTGCGGCAAGAGCCGCTCGACCCCGACGTCGTGGCATTCTTCGATCGTTACGTGCACGACTCACTCGCGGGTTTTGCTCAAGACGCCACCTTGCCTTCCGACCCAAGAGTGGTATACGCCGGAGGCAACAACAAGATTCGCTTCGCCGGGGCCGAAGCGAACCCGCCGGAAGGTCAGCCAAAAGCGGCTTGAAGACCACTTCATTCATTTCGTGGCGGGCCGATCGGCCGCTTGGCCCCGCTACAAAATCTGGCTTGGCCGCAGCACCGTGCGCAGCCTGCGCGCAGGCCAGCCCTTCCGCCAAAACCCCGAGCAGGTCAACAGACTTTTCCAGGCTTCATGGCCTTCGCCCTGGCTCTACACTGCGCCGTCCTACCTACAGGAGCCCGCCATGAACGCTCGCGATCCTTTGCTGCCGGTGCAGCCTGACGAGGCTACCGCGCTCTATGAATTCGCCAGCCGCACTTGGGATGAGGAGATCGTTCCGGCGATCACGGACTACATCGCCATTCCGGCGAAGAGCCCGATGTTTGATGCCAATTGGCAGGCCAACGGGCACATCGAGCGCGTGATCACCGATGCGGCGCGCTGGGTCGAGAGCAAGCAAGTTGCCGGGTTGAAGCTGGAGGTGATTCGCCTGCCGGGCCGCACGCCGGTGATCTTCTTCGAGGTGCCGGCCACCAAGGCTGGAAGCACGGACACCATCTGCCTCTACGGCCACCTCGACAAGCAACCCGAGTTCAACGGCTGGCGCAATGACCTCGGGCCCTGGACTCCGAAGTACATCGATGGCCTGCTCTACGGCCGCGGCGGTGCGGACGATGGCTATGCGGTCTATGCATCGCTCACGGCCATCATTGCGCTTGATAAGCAAGGGATACCGCGGCCACGATGCGTGGGCTTGATCGAGAGTTGCGAAGAGAGCGGCTCATTCGATTTGCCAGCCTACCTCGATGTGCTGCGGCCGCGGCTGGGCAATGTGAGCCTCGTCGTCTGCCTTGACAGCGGCGCCGGGAACTATGACCAGCTGTGGCTCACCACCAGCCTGCGCGGTATGGTGAGCGGCACATTGAAGGTGGAGATCTTGAGTGAAGGTGTGCACTCGGGCGATTCGAGCGGGCTGGTGCCGTCGAGCTTTCGCATCTTGCGCCATGTGCTTGACCGCCTCGAAGACAGCAAGACTGGAGAGCTGCTGCCGCAGAGCTTTCACTGTGAGATTCCGGCGGATCGCATCGAGCAATCTCGCGCCACCGCAAAGATCTTGGGCGACGAAGTCTGGAAGCGCTTTCCATGGGCTTGCGGTGCCGATGGCGGCCCCACGCTGCCCACCACCACCGACCCGCTGGAGGCCCTGATCAACCGCACCTGGAAGCCGACGCTGAGCGTCACTGGTGTGGATGGCTTCCCCGAGATGAAGAGCGCCGGCAACGTGCTGCGGCCTTACACCGCGTTCAAGTTGAGCCTGCGCTTGCCGCCCTTGATTGATGGCAATCGCGCCGCAGCCGAGTTGAAGACTTTGCTCGAAGACAACGCGCCCTACAACGCCAAAGTCACCTTCAACGCCGATGGCCGCGTGGGTGCGTCAGGCGCCACCGGCTGGAACGCACCGAGCCTTGCGCCGTGGCTCGAAGGCGCGCTCAATGCGGCGTCACAAAGCCACTTTGGCGCGCCTTGCGGCTACATCGGCCAGGGCGGCACGATTCCCTTGATGAGCATGCTGCAGCAGGGCTTCCCGGCGGCGCAGATGATGGTCTGCGGCGTGCTCGGCCCGAAGAGCAATGCCCACGGGCCCAACGAGTTCTTGCACGTGCCCTACGGCAAGAAGCTCACGGCCGCAGTGGCCCAAGTCATGGCGGCCTGCCCTTGAGCCGCCAAGGAGAACGCAATGAGCGCTGAACGCCGAAGCTTTACCCGCATTTCATTTGACACGGCCGCGGAGCTCTCGAGCGCGGGGCCGCTGGTCAAAGTCAAGGTGCTCGACTTGTCGCTCAAGGGCGCGTTGGTCGAGGTGCCGGCATCGGCCGCTGTGGTGTCTGGCGCGCCCTGCACGCTGACGGTACCGCTCGTTGGAGGCGATGGGCTGACGATGATCACGATGGACGTCACGGTGGCGCACATCGAGGGCCGGCATGTGGGCCTGCGCTGCCGCAGCATTGATCTGGACAGCATCACGCATTTGCGCGCGCTGATCCGCTTGAACCTCGGCGACCCAGCGCTGCTGGATCGAGAGGTCAAGGCGCTGGTGTCGCGTTGAGCGTCAAGCCTGGGCGCTCAGGCCCAAGACAGCCCGGCCGAGTGCCTCGGCCGCTTCGATGCCGTCAACCGCGGCCGACATGATCCCGCCCGCATAGCCTGCGCCTTCACCGGCCGGGTAGAGGCCGCGAACGTTGAGGCTCTGCCAATCGCGACCGCGTGTGATGCGCAGTGGTGATGACGTGCGCGTCTCTACGCCGGTGAGCACCGCATCGGCCATCGCAAAACCTTTGATCTGCCGCTCGAAGGCGGGCAGTGCTTCGCGGATCGCGTCGAGCGCGTAGGTCGGCAAGCTCGGACGGGCAGCGTCGGCCAGGTTGGTTGGCAGCACGCCGGGCTGATAGGACGGCAGCACCGCGCCCCACGCTGATGACGCCCGGCCGGCAATGAAGTCGCCCACGCGCTGGCCCGGCGCCTCGTAGTTGCCGCCGCCGAGCTCGAACGCGCGCGACTCCCATTGCCGCTGGAAGGCCATGCCGTCGAGCGGGCTCACGGGGCCGTCGGTTTGGCCGTCTTGCCGATAGTCTTGCGGCGCAATGCCGACCACGATGCCGGCATTCGCATTGCGCTCATTGCGCGAGTACTGGCTCATGCCGTTGGTGACGACGCGGTTCGGCTCCGATGTGGCCGCCACCACCGTGCCACCCGGGCACATGCAAAAGCTGTAGACGCCGCGGCCATTCTGGGCGTGGTGCACGAGCTTGTAGTCGGCCGCGCCGAGGAGCGGATGGCCTGCATTCGGGCCGAAGCGCGCTTTGTCGATCAACGACTGCGGGTGCTCGATGCGAAAGCCGATCGAGAAGGGTTTGGGCTCCATGAAGACGCCGCGCTGGTGCAGCACCTCGAAGGTGTCTCGCGCGCTGTGGCCGAGTGCGAGCACGACGTGATCGGCCGCGATCTCTTCGCCGCTTGAGAGCGTGACACCGCGAATCGCGCCAGCCTCGATGAGCACATCCGTCACGCGCTGCTCAAACCGCACCTCGCCGCCCAAGCGCTCGATCTCGGCGCGCATTTTCTCGACCACGCCGACAAGCCTGAACGTGCCGATGTGCGGCTTGGCCACAAAGGCGATTTCCTCAGGCGCGCCGGCCTGGATGAACTCGTTGATGACCTTGCGCGTGAGGTGCCGAGGGTCGCTGATCTGGCTCCACAGCTTGCCGTCAGAGAAGGTGCCGGCGCCGCCTTCACCGAACTGCACATTCGACTCTGGCGTGAGCACGTTTTTGCGCCAAAGCGCCCACGTGTCTTTGGTGCGTTCGCGCACGGGTTTGCCGCGCTCCAGCACGATCGGCCTGAGGCCCATTTGCGCCAAGATCAGCGCCGCGAAGATGCCGCACGGGCCGAAGCCAATGACGAGCGGGCGGCGCGTGGAGGAGGAGCTCGCGAGCCAGTTGACAGGTGCTTGAGCGACGAGCCGGTAGCGCGTGTCGGGCGATGGCTTGACGTGTGGCTCGCCAGCGAGCCGAGGCAACACCGCGGCCTCATCGGCGACTTCGCAATCGACGGTGTAGATGAACACCATCGCGCTCTTCTTGCGCGCGTCGTGGCTGCGCTTGAAGACCTCAAACGAGATCAGTGCAGGCTCGGCCACGCCAAGGCGTGCGAGGTGGGCCAGGATGGCGCTGCGCAGCGCGCCATCGGCATGGTCGAGAGGGAGGCGGAGTTCGGTGAGTCGCAGCATGGGCTGCAATTGTCATCTGTGTGCTCTGTGTGCTCTGTGTGATCAGCGTGATCCGTGTCGTCGTGACTAACGCACCCGGCCTCAGGCGATCACGTTCGGCAAGAACCCGCCCGACTGGTGCTTCCACAGCGTCGCGTAGTGGCCGCCGAGCGCGAGCAACTCGTCGTGCGAGCCGTGTTCGATGATGCGGCCCTGATCGAGCACGACGAGCCGGTTCATCCGCGCGATGGTCGAGAGCCGGTGCGCAATCGCGATCACCGTCTTGCCTTCCATCAGGCCGAGCAGCTGCTCTTGGATCGCGAGTTCAACTTCACTGTCGAGCGCAGACGTGGCCTCATCGAGCACGAGGATCGGCGCATCTTTCAGCACCACGCGTGCGATTGCAATGCGCTGGCGTTGGCCGCCCGAGAGCTTCACGCCGCGCTCGCCCACGTGCGCGTCATAGCCAGTGCGGCCTTGCCAATCGCAGAGCTCGGTGATGAACTCGTGCGCATGCGCCTTCTTGGCGGCGGCCACGATGCGCTCCAGCGGCGCATCTGGCTGCCCGTAGCCAATGTTCGCGGCAATTGAGCGGTGCAAGAGCGAGGTGTCTTGCGTGACCATGCCGATCGCGTGGCGCAGGCTTTCTTGCGTCACGTGGCTGATGTCTTGGCCATCGATGCGGATGCTGCCTTGCTCGACTTCATGAAAGCGCAGCAGCAGGTTCACCAGCGTTGATTTGCCCGCGCCGGAGCGGCCGACCAAACCCACGCGCTCGCCCGGCTTGATCACCAGGTTCAAGTCATCGAGCACGCGCTTGCCGTCGCTGCGGCCATAGGTGAAGGTGAGGTGCTCGAAGCGGATCTCGCCGCGCGATGCATCCAGCGCGCGAGCGCCGGGCTGGTCGATCAGCGCATGCGGCACGGCGATCGTCTCCATGCCCTCTTGCACGACGCCGACGTTCTCAAAAATGCCCGTCACTTCCCAGCTCACCCAGCCGGCAACGCTCGCAATCTGCCAGGCCAGCGGCAAGGCCGTGGCCACCAAGCCGGCGCCGATTTGGCCTTCGCTCCACAGCATCACGCCGATGCTGGCCGTGCCGACGAAGAGCAGTGCATTCATGACTGAGAGCGCGGCCATGAAGCGCGTTGTCATGCGCATGTGGGCGGCGATGGTGTCGGTGTGCGTGTCGACCGCCTCGCGCACGTAGGCGTCTTCATCGCGTGTGCGCGCAAAGAGCTTGACGGTGAGGATGTTGGTGTAGCTGTCAACCACGCGGCCCATCACGAGCGAGCGTTGCTCCGAGGCGGTGCGCGCCCGCTCGCGCATGCGCGGCACGAAGTAGCGCAAGAAGAAGATGTAGCTCACGAACCAAAGCACGGTGGGCACGGCCAACCGCCATTCGGCGTGCGCCATCAAGAAGAGTGCGCTCAGGCCGTAGGCCACGATGTACCAAATCGCGCGAATGCTGCTGACGACGGATTCGCGCACCGAGTTGCTCGTTTGCATCACGCGGTTGGCGATGCGGCCGGCAAAGTCGTTCTGGAAGAACGGCCAGCTCTGCCGCACCACATGCCAATGGTTTTGCCAGCGGATCAGGCTGGTCACGCCGGGCACGACGGCGTTGTTGCGCACGAGGCTGTCGGCAACGAGTGCGAGCGGGCGGCCAAAGAGCACGAGTGCAGCCATGCCGAGGAGGCCCGGCGTGGCGGCCGCGAAGGCAGCAGCACGGTCGCTCGCCTGCATCAGCGTGACAAGCTTGCCGATGAAGAGCGGGATCATCGTGTCGACCACGGCAACGGCCAGGCCGGTGGCGAACATCGTGGCGTAGAGCCCGCGTGTCTGCCGCACAAAGTGCCAGTAGAACGCGAGCAAGCCTGCGGGCGGCGCGCTGCCGGGCAGGTCAGTGGGGCGGACGCGGCTTTCGAAGAAGGCAAACATCGGTGCGGCTCGAAAGTTCAAAAGGCATTCTCGCCGGCCACGAAAAAGCCGCCCGAAGGCGGCTCATGGTTCGCACTGGGCAGCGCGACAAGCTCATTGGCCGCTGCGCGCTTGGCTGATGGCGTCTGCCGTGCTGCCGCCGCGAATGCGGGCGAACAACGCCAAGCCGGCTTCATGTGCGTTGGCATGGCGGGCAAGCACTTGCGGATCGGTGTCGTAGTCGGTGCGCAGCAGCGTGCCGGTGGCGATCGCATCTTGCACGTCGTAGTTCACTTGTGCGCGCGAAACGACCGAGGGCTTGAGCAACTCGCTGCTGTTTTGGTTGAAGGTGCGGTTGCCGAGCGGGCCGAGCAGCTTCGGTGCCGCGAGCGAGGCGGCAAGCTCGGCCACCACGGTGCTGCGCGAGAGGGCTGCGCCGCGGGTGCTTTGTGTGATGCCGTCGTCATAGTCGGTCTTGCGCAGCGTGCCGTTGGCCGCAGCTTGCTGCAATTCGCTGACGACTTGATCGCGGGTCAACGCTTGGTTGGATGGCTCTGCCATGGCATACGAGCTCACGATCGACAGGGCGACAGTGGCAGCAAAGAGGAGCTTGGCGTTCATGATGATTTCCTTCGATTCAGGGTTGTCTTGCAGTCGCTGAGCAGTGGCCGAGAAGTGAACGAGAAGGGGTTCAGGTCAGCAGCTGATCGATGAAAACAACTCTAGGTGTTGCCATCGAAACAATAAATGCGGTGTGCTTCAATGCCGTATTGCTAAATCAGAAACAGTGAGTGATCAACGATGGACCGTTTGCACTCGATGCGCGTGTTTGCAAGGGTGATCGATCAAGGCAGCTTTGCCGGCGCGGCGCGTGGCTTGAACCTCTCGCCGGCGGTGGTGACAAGGCTCGTCGCCGATCTTGAAGAGCACCTCGGCGCCCGCCTCATCAACCGCACGACGCGGCGGCTTGCGCTCACCGATACGGGTGAGCTTTACCTTGAGCGCGTGCGGCAAATCCTCACCGAAGTGGAAGAAGCCGAGGCGCTGGCGAGCGCCGCCACCGCCGAGCCGCGCGGGCATTTGCGCGTGCTGGCGCCACCGGCCTTTGCGGTGCACCAACTCGCCAAGCACTTGCCGAAGTTCAGATCGCTCTATCCGCTGGTGACGATCGAGTTGTCAGTGCCGGGCGCGGTGGAAACGGTGGACGAAAACTTCGACGTCAGCATCCTCACCGAAGGCCGCCGCCCGCTCGACGGCAGCTTCATCGCGCGGCGCCTGGCGCGCTCCGAGGTCATCGCCTGCGCATCGCCGGAATACCTTGATCACCGCGGCCGCCCGCATCACCCGCGCGAGCTCGCCGGCCACGACACGATGGTGCCGAGCTTCCTGCGTGAAGTGACCTGGCGCAGCGGCGGCTGGGGCGACGACGAGCCCGAGGGCGAATCGTTCACCACGATGCCGACGCATTCCGCGCTGAGCACAGTGCATACCGACACGATGTACGCCGCAGCGCTCGCTGGCCTCGGCATCACCGGCCTGCCGTCATTCGTACTCGAAGACGCCTTGCTCGAAAACGCACTCGAGCGCGTTTTGCCGCACTGGCATTTGTCGACCAACACGCTCTATGCCGGCATGCCGACGCGCAAGCATGTGCCGGCGCGCACGCGCGCGTTCGTCGATTTCCTGGTGCAGACCTTCGGCGGCGAAGACCGTGACCCTTGGCTGCTCGCAGCCGGCTGCGAGACGCGCCGTTAGGCGTTCGCTCAGCAAACGCCGGTTAGCGGTAGACCTCGATCCGCTCGGCGCCCATCAGCGGCTCTAGCAGGCGTGAGAGCGGCCGCAGCGCGTTGTATCGGCTGCTCACCTTGTGCGCGTAGGCGAAGAAGCGCGGCAAGTCGGCGCTGTAGGCCGGCTTGCCATCGCGGTGCTTCAGGCGGCAGAAGATGCCGAGAACTTTCAAGTGGCGCTGCAGGCCCATCCATTCGAGCTGGCGCCAAAACTCGCCGAAGTCATCGGGCATCTCCAGACCAGCTTTGCGCGCGGCTTGCCAGTAGCGCACCGCCCAGTCGATCTCTTGCTCTTCATCCCACGACAGAAATGCATCGCGCAGCAGGCTCGCGATGTCGTAGGTGATCGGGCCATGCACGGCGTCTTGAAAATCGAGGATGCCGGGGTTGGCTTTTGCTGGCGCCACGATCATCAGGTTGCGCGGCATGTAGTCGCGGTGAACGGCAACACGTGGCTGCGCAAGCGCGCTGGCCACGAGCACCTCGCAGGCCGATTGCCAAGTTGCTTCTTCCTCCGCGGTCCAGGAAACGCCGTGTTCGCGCTGCACGCACCATTCGGGGAAGAGCGCGAGCTCGCGCTTCAGCAAGGCTTCGTCGTACGGCGGCAGCTGGCTGGCGTCGGCCTTGAGCTGCAGTTGCACGAGGGCCCGGATGGCATCGCGCATGAGGCGGTCGGCGGCTTTCGTGTCGCCAGACTCGGCGGCCTCTTGCAGAGCCTGCAGGTAAAGCTGCGAGCCGAGGTCGGTGAGCAGCAGGAACCCGGCGTCGACGTCTGCGTCGAGCACCTCAGGTGCCGTCAAGCCCGCGGCGGTGATCAGCGCAGCGACGCGAATGAACGGGCGCACATCCTCTTGCGGCGGCGGCGCATCCATCACGATGAAGCTAGCGCCAGCCACGGCATCGATGCGGAAATAGCGGCGAAAGCTGGCGTCGCTCGATGCGCTGCGGAGGCTGCCGAGCTGCAAGCCGTGGCGCGGGCCGATGGCGGCCAGCCAAGTTTGCAAGCGCAGCGTGCGGTCGGCGTGAACGTCGGCGTCGGCGTCGGTGTCGGCGTCGACGTCGACGTCGGCCGAGGTGGGCGAAGAAATCGGAGTGCTCAAAGTGGGGCAGTCGGCGGCGTGGAGCGCTGGCGGAGGGAGCCGAGCCGCGGCGTGGCCGCGGGTGGCCTCGTGGATAATTGATTCTACAAACCACGGCGGCAGCTGCCCGTGCCGACACGGGGCCTCGCGGGCATGGCTCGCCTGCGCCAGCTTCCACTCTTCGCGTCGCACGGCGCATCCACGACGGCCCGCAGGATTTGCTTCTTCATTCTCGATTCATCGGCGGGCACGTTCACGCGTCCAAGCGGCATCGGCTGGCACCGCTGGTGGCAGCGCTCGCGGCGATCTGTGCGGGCGGCGCTTGGGCTCAAGCTGTGCCCGCGCCAGAAAAAGCAAATCCAGCCGAGCGCGAACCCGGCATCGAGCTGAAGCTGTCGCCGTCGCTTGCGCCGCCGCCGCGTGGTGAGGCTGGAACGAAGCTGCCGATCGTCGTTCGCGCCCGCGAGGTGCGCGGCCGCCCTGATCTCGAGACCATCGCCGAGGGCGACGCCGAGTTTCGCCGCGGCGGCATGGTGCTCCGTGCCGACCGGCTCGATTACCAACAATCGACCGACGTGGCCCACGCGAGCGGCAACGTGCGCGTCACCAAAGACGGCAACGTCTACACCGGCCCCGAAGTGCAGCTGCAAGTGCAGCGCTTCGAAGGCTATTTTCTGAACCCGACCTACTACTTTGCCAAGACCGCCGCCGGTGGCCGAGCCGAGCGCATCGATTTTCTGGACGACCAACGCGCCGTGGCGACCGGCGCCACCTACACGAGCTGCCCCGCCGATGGCTCGGGCGATCCGGCCTGGCTGCTCACCACCTCGCGCGTCAATCTCGATTTCGCGACAAACGAAGGCGTGGCCGAAAACGCGGTGCTGCGGTTCTACGGCGTCCCGATCCTGGCCGCGCCGAGCTTGTCGTTCCCGCTCACCGACGAGCGCAAGTCGGGTTGGCTGCCGCCAAGCTTCAACCTCGACAGCAAGAGCGGTTTCGAGGCATCGATCCCGTACTACTGGAACATCGCACCAAACCGCGACGCCACCTTCACGCCCTCGCTCAGCACGCGGCGCGGGCCGGGCATCGGCACCGAATTTCGGTATCTCGAAGAGAGCTTCCGCGGCGAGGCTTCGCTGAACCTGCTGCCGCACGACAACGTGACCGGCCACTCGCGCTACGCACTCAACGTCAACCACGAGAGCGACTTGCCGCAAGGCGCGTTCGTCACGTTCAACCTCCTGCGCGTCTCTGACAACGACTACTGGAAGGACTTTCCGCGCGCAGTCAGCAACCTCTCGCCGCGCCTGTTGATCTCCGATCTCAAAGCCACGCAGCCGCTCGGCGACTGGACGACCTACGCCCGCGTGCAACGCTGGCAGGTGCTGCAAACGGCCGACCCGACGACACGCATCGTCGGTCCCTACGAGCGGCTGCCGCAGATTGGCGCGCGCTACGGTGGCCGCGTCGGCGGCGGGTTTCAAATCGGCTTCGAAACCGAGCTCAATCGCTTCGGCAACCCTGTTGACGCCGTCACCGCGCCGCGGCCGCTTGGCTTGCGCCTGCATGCGATCGGCAGCGTCAGCCGCCCGTTCACGAGCCCCGGCTGGACGCTGACGCCGAAGGCCTCGTTCAACGCCGCGTCATACGCGCTCGACGAGGCCGTGGGCGACGTTCCCCGCACCGCTTCACGTGTGATACCCACTTTGAGCCTCGACAGTGCGTGGGTGCTCGAGCGCGATGCGACCTGGTTCGGCCGCGCCGTGCGCCAAACGCTGGAGCCGCGCTTGCTGTATGTCGAGACGCCCTACAGCAACCAGAACCAGCTGCCCAACTTCGACTCGGCACAGAAAGACTTCAACTACGAGTCGATCTTCACCGAGAACGCCTTCACCGGCGTCGACCGCGTCTCTGACGGCAGCCAGCTCACCGCAGGCGTGACCACGCGGCTGATCAACCCCGAGACGGGTGCCGAGTCGGTGCGATTAGGGCTGGTGCAGCGCTACTTGTTCCACGATCAGCGCGTCACGCTCACGCCTGCGGGCCTGCCCGGCACGCCGATCACGCAGCGCTTCTCCGATCTCTTGCTGCTCGGCTCGACCACGCTCGTGCCGCGCTGGACACTTGACGGCACGGTGCAGTACCGGCCGACCACGCAAGAGGTGCAGCGTGCGGTCATCGGTGCGCGATATTCGCCGGGGCCGTTTCGCACCGTGAGCGTGGCCTACCGACTGGCGCGCGGCTTGAGCGAGCAAGTCGAGCTGGGTTGGCAATGGCCGCTCTATGGCCCCACGCCGGACGAATCCAGTGCGAGCGCCAGCACGGATGACGGCGGCACCACAGCGCGCGGCATCAGCGGCCTGGGCCGCGGCAAAAGCGGTTCGGGCTGCACCGGCAGCTGGTATGCAGTCGGCCGGGTCAACTACAGCACGCGCGACAGCCGCATCACCGATTCGATCGTCGGACTGGAGTACGACGCCGGCTGTTGGATCGGGCGCATCGTTGCCGAGCGGCTGTCGACCGGGCTCAGTGACTCGACCACGCGTTTGCTGATTCAACTCGAGCTGGTCGGCCTCTCCCGGCTGGGCTCGAACCCGCTTCAGGTCTTGAAAGACAATATCCCGGGCTACCGACTGCTGCGCGACGAGCGCAGCACGGCCCAACCGAACCCCACCTATGACTGACAAGAATTCGATGCGGCCTCGGCGGTCGCCCGCCACGGCGCTGCTGGCGTGCTCTGTTGCGCTGCTTGGCCTGCAAAGCACGCCGGCCCACGCGCAACTGCGAGCGCCCAACAAAAGCGGGCAAGCTGCAGCGGCCAATGCCCCCGCCATGCCAGCGGCAGCACCGCCGCCTGCGGCAACCAACGCACCGCGCAATGCCGACTACATCGTCGCCGTGGTGAACCAAGAGCTCGTCACCAATGCGGAAGTGCTGCAACGCATCGCCCGCATCCGTGACGAAGCGGCGCGCAACAAGGCCAGCTTGCCGAGCGACGCCGAACTGCGCAAGCAAGTCATCGAGGTGCTGATCAACGAGCGGGTGCAAGTCACCAATGCGCGAGAAACCGGCCAGCGTGTCGACGAAGCCGAGCTCGATCGCGCGGTGGGCAACGTCGCCGTGCAGAACCAAATGACGATTGCGCAGCTTCGCGCGCGCCTGAGCCAGCAGGGCATCGATTTCACTGCGTTCCGCAACAACATTCGTGACCAGATCCTGATGGAGCGGGTGCGCGAGCGAGAGGTCATGAGCCGCATCAAGATCACCGACGCCGAGGTCGAAGCGCTGTTGCAAAAGCGCCGCGCCGAAGCCGGCTCGGCGGCCGAGTTGAACATTGCGCAAATCCTGATCACCGTGCCCGAAGGCGCAAGCGTGTCGGAGGCAGCTGCGCGACGCGCGCGGGCCGATGCCGCGCTCGCGCGCGTCAAGGCGGGCGAGGCGTTCGAGGCGGTGGCACGCGATGTGTCGGAAGACGGCAATCGCGCGCAGGGCGGCGTGATCGGCTTGCGCTCAGCATCACGGCTGCCCGATGTGTTCGTGGCGCAGGTCAAAGGCCTGAAGCCGGGCGAGGTTTCGCCAAGCGTCCTGCGAACCGATGCCGGCTTCCACGTGTTGAAACTGGTCGAGCGGCGCGATGCCGGCGCGTTCTCCGTTCAGCAAACACGCGCGCGCCACATCCTGCTGCGGCCATCGGCACAGCTGACGCAAGAAGCCGCGACGCGTCGGCTTGTCGACTTTCGGCGCCAGATTCAAAGCGGCAGCAAGACCTTCGAGCAGATGGCGCGCGAAAACTCCGAAGACGGCAGCGCGATTCAAGGCGGCGACCTCGGCTGGACCGCGCCCGGCGCGCTGGTGCCCGAGTTCGAAGAAGCGATGGACGCGCTGGCCATCAACGGAATCTCCGATCCGGTGGTGTCGCGATTCGGCGTGCACTTGATCCAAGTGACCGATCGGCGCCAAGTCACGCTCGATGCAAAGCAAGAGCGTGAGCAAGCTCGCAACATTCTGCGCGAGCAAAAGTTTGACGCAGCCTACGACTCTTGGTTGCGAGACCTCCGTGGGCAGGCCTACGTCGAAATGCGCGAAGCGCCGCAATGACATGACGTACTTGCTTCAGATCATCTCGGCGTGAGCGCGACCAACAGCGGCGCCCACCGGGCACGAAAACGATTTGGTCAGCACTTTCTGGTCGATAGGTCGGTGCTCGATGCCATCGTCGACTCGATCGACCCCCAGCCCGGCCAGCACCTGATCGAGATCGGCCCGGGCCTCGGCGCCTTGACCGATCCGCTGGTCTCGCGCTGTGAACGGCTCACGGTGATTGAGCTGGACCGTGATCTGGCAGAGCGCCTGCGGCGCAGAAGCGAGCTGGAGGTGATCGAAGCCGATGTGCTTCAGGTTGACTTCGCGGCCCTGGGCGCGGCTGCCGGACCGGGGACCAAGCTTCGGATCGTTGGCAACCTGCCCTACAACATCTCGACACCGGTGCTGTTCCATCTGCTCGGCGCTGCCGAACACGTGATCGATCAGCACTTCATGCTGCAAAAAGAAGTGGTCGAGCGCATGGCCGCCGGGCCGGGCGGCAAGGCGTATGGCCGCCTGTCAGTGATGCTTCAGTGGCGCTACCAGATTGATTCGCTGTTTGATGTGCCAGCCGAGGCATTTGATCCACCGCCTCGGGTGGAATCGGCCATCGTTCGCATGCGACCGCTCATGCCGGCGCCAGCGGTTGATGCCGTGTTGCTGGGCGAACTGGTGAAGCTGGCGTTCTCGCAACGTCGAAAAATCTTGCGGCACACGCTCGGCAGGTGGTTGACCGAGCACGGTTTTGCAGGCGAGTTCGACGCGCAGCGGCGGGCCGAAGAGGTGCCGGTCGCCGAGTATTTGGCGCTGGCTGCCGCGGTGGCGGCGATGCCAGCAGTAGCGCGGGCCTGAATCCCTTCAGGCCCGCGGGTCGTCAACTCATCAAGCGGCGTTCTGCCACATGGCGGTGTCGAACGCGCTGCTCATCATCGGCATGTTCATGCCGAAGGTGTTGTTGGCGGCGCTTTTGGCAAGCGCTTTGACCGGCTTGCTCTCTGCAATGCTTGTGGGGGCCACATCCGTCGCCCGCTCCCATGACCCTAGTTCTTGGGAGCGGGCTACTGAAAAGAATAGAAGCACCTGAAGGGAATTTTGCGCTCCGCCCAAAAATCGGCGGTGTCGCGGAAGACGTCGAGCAGTTGCTCACGCGCTTCGCGATCGAATCGTGGGTTGTCAGGCAACTGTTCCAGCACGACCACGAAGCCGACTTGTGAGCCCGCTTTGTGGACCAGGTCGGTCATGCAATCGAAGAGCGCATCCAGGTTCTTGCCGAAATGCGCGGGCAAGGTGAACGACTGCGCGATGATGTCGAGCACATCCTGTTTGGACTGGGCCGCCGTCAGATTCGCGTAGAGAAAGTGCTGGCTCGCGTCTTGCGCTGCCTGCATCAAATCCTCGACGCGGTAAGCGCGGATCGATTGAACGATGTTTGGACGGACTGTCTGCAAAAGCATGGTCGCGTTCCTCCTTGGGTCTGCTAGAAAAGAATCGTTGCCGCCATCACTCGTGGCTGATTCGGCGAAAGCTTGCATAGTGGTCGGCGGTATAGAAGCAAGCGTCGGGTTGCGTCGTCTGACGGCCGCCGCAGACGATTCGGCGGGCGCCGCGGTTGCGGGCGCCCGGGGTGGTCACCGTGTATTCGTGGTAGTAGCCTCGTGGTTTAAAGGGAAGCGCGCGCTCTCGATTTGAGAACACGATGCCGTCTTTCGGGTAGGTGAACGGGCCTCCGGCAAGAATGCGCTCGTGTGTTGTTCGGGCTTCGACCGGCAACTCGGAGAGCGGCACCGTGGCGGGAAATTCGGGGCCCTTGGCCGCTGCGGCACTGCAGCAAACCGCGAACAAAACCCCCACTGTGATTCCACGACCCAACCTGTTCATCAGTGAAAAATGGCCAGGCTGACCGAAGAGAAACACGGGTAATCCCTTAATTTGCGAGCCTGAATGGTAACGAATCGGCCGCAAAACCTCAAGCCTCTGCATCAATTTGAGGCAGTAAAGGCATTCAGTTGGTGAGTGCTCGCAATCGCGCGAAGACCCGCGTTCAAGGGGTTTGCAGAGGCGAAACTTTTGTCGGCTGCATTTGGCAGGTGCGTCACCGAGGCGTCATAAAGCCGCTCGGTTTCCCCGGGCTTTACAAATCTTGCTTGCCAATGTCGATGATTCAGGGCGATCGGCAGCCGCGCTGCCGACTCTGGAGGT
>JAYWGR010000123.1:0-2266 GCA_043778145.1 Rhizobacter sp. | reverse complement strand
GGATGAAGGCTTCTCAACGGTGCTGTACCCGGCCGGCGACAAGGAAACGCTGGGGCAGCAGATCATCGCTGCCGACAGCGATGGCGTGGCGCGCCAGCCGTTGCAGGCGCAGCATGCGACCCATCAACCAGAGAGGCGAAGCAACAGACCAGCCGAAGCGCGGCTGGCCTCGCCGGCGCGGACATCGGCAGACGTTGCACTCGACGACTCGAAGTTGTGCCAGTTGAGTGTTGCGAAGCTCAAGGGGGTTGTCGGTGGAATGTTGCACGTGCCGGAGCCGCAGCTCGATGCTTCGGAATCGCTGGCCACGTACGGCATGGACTCGATTTTGGTGAATCAACTGAGCAGCCTGCTTACTGAGGCATTTGCCGATGTCAACAACGCGCTATTCTTCGACTACCAGACGATCGACGACTTGGTTGCGCATTTCCTGGCGACGCAGCGCGACGCGCTAGTCGCGTGGGTGAGCGCCGATGCCATGGCGCAGCCGGCGGAGGTCGCTGCTTCGCGGATTCCGGTCGAATTGCCCTCGGCCGTCCAGTCACAAGTTGAGCGCGTCTCGATGCCGGCCATGCCAGCGCCGCGTGCTGCACAGAAATTGGAGACTTCGCTTCACGCCAAAGCCGCCGACATTGCCATTGTCGGCATTGCCTGCCGTTTCCCGGGAGCAGATTCGGTGGATGCATATTGGCAGATGCTGCTCAGTGGGATCAAGGCAGACAACCGTGGGCCGGCGCGCCGCTGGCCGGAGAGGGTCGCCGGGGCCGGCGAAACTTCGTCGCAGCCGTGGGGTGCGTTCCTCGACGATGTCGAAAGTTTCGACCCGGGTTTCTTTGGAATTCCGCCTTTGCACGCCGAAAGCATCGACCCGCAGGAGCGGCTGTTCCTGATGAGCTGCTGGCATGCACTGGAAGATGCCGGTTACGGCGACGACAAAGTGCTGGCCGAGCGCAGTCGTGCCGGCGAGGATGTTGGTGTGTTCGTCGGCGTCACCTCCGCCACCTACAACCTGATCGGTTTTGAGCAGGCACTGGCCGGCAATTCGCAAGTCACCATTTTATCGTTCGCCTCGATCGCCAATCGCGTATCGCACGCACTGGGGCTGACTGGCCCGAGCCTGTCGGTGGACACCATGTGTTCGTCGTCGCTGGTGGCGTTGCACATGGCTTGCGAGAGTCTGCGGCGCGAGGAATGCGGCATGGCCATTGCCGGCGGCGTGAACCTCAACCTGCATCCGTCGCGGTTAGACGGGATGGCGCGCGGCAAGTTGATCTGCGAAGACGGCGAAAGCCGCAGCTTCGGCGCCGGGGGCAAGGGTTTCCTGGCAGGCGAGGGCGTGGCATCGGTGGTGCTGAAGCCGCTGCATGCGGCATTGCGCGATGGCGACACCATTCACGCCGTGATCAAAGGCAGTGCGGTCGGCCACAGCGGCAGCACGCTGAACTATTTCGCGCCGTCCTCGCGCGGCCAGGGCAGGGTGATCGCCAAGGCGCTGGAGAGCGCCGGCATGGTTCCCGGCCAGGTGGCCTACGTCGAGATGCAATGTGTCGGCGACGAAGTGACCGACGCCACCGAATTCGAGGCGATTAAGAACGTTTACCACAGTGGCCGGCGCCAAGGCCAGCCTTTGCGGCTGGGATCGGTGAAGCCGAACGTGGGGCACGCGGAAGCGGCCGCCGGTATGGTGCAGTTGATCAAGGTGGTTTTGCAGCTCAAGCATCGGACCTTCGTTTCAACCTTGCTCGACGGCGAGGTCAATCCGCAGCTAAATTTTGCCGGCGCTAACCTCACCATCCAGCGCGACCTTGAGGTGCAGCCGGACGCGTTCGACGACTGCGCGCCACTGTGCATGGCGATCAACGCCTTCGGCGCCGGTGGCACGGCGGCGCATGTGATCGTCGAGGCTGGCCCGGCGCCGGCGCCGGCATTGAACGTGGATGGACCGCAGCTGCTAGTGCTGTCGGCCAGGTCGCGCGCATCACTGCGGCGCTCGGCCGAGGCGTTGGCGCAGCGGCTGGCAGTAGCGCCGCCAGCGCTGGCCGACGCCGCCTACACGCTGCAGGTCGGCCGACGGCCACTAAATCACCGGTTGGCCCTGGTGGCGCAGTCGGTCGAGGACGCGTTGACGCAGCTGCATGGCTGGCTGGCCGACGCTGATGCGACGACCGTTTTAGCCACGTCCGCGGAAGGCATGGTGCCGCTGTCCGGCGAGCTGCCTGCGATCAAGGCCTTGGCTGCTGAGGGCGACCTGTCCGGGCTGGCGCAT
>JAYWGR010000122.1:0-6069 GCA_043778145.1 Rhizobacter sp. | reverse complement strand
GCTCGGGTCGCGAACGAGGCCCGGCACTTCTCGAGCCTGCTCCATCCGTTGGCGTTTCATCGCCCGTTGGAGTGCTCTTGACGCCGAAGTCGCGTCCTCCACCGCGCTCTTACCACGTTGAGCCGCTTCTTCGGGATCGATGCCCAGTTCCTTCAGCTCCGCGTCGAGCTCGCTCTCGGTCATGCCCATGAGGTCTTCAACAGTCGCAGCCCAGACGTTCTCGAGCTGCGTCCTTGCGTTCGGGGTCTTGCTCATTCGTCTCTCCTGTACCCGGCCAACCGGCGCGAGATCAGACGTTGAACCGTCGCCAGTTGGGACGCGTTCAGTTCGGCAAACGCTGCCAGTTCGGTGCCCTTCAGGCCCTCCGCGCGGCCCATGAGGACCAGTTGGGCGTCAGGTCGATCTGCAAACACGGCCATCAGCGCTTCCATTTCCTGTTTGTACGCCAGTTCTTCCTCGGGATTTGGCGCCCGGCTGTCGTCCGGCACAAGCAGCACTTCCAGGATGTCGCCATCGACTTCATCGGTAGACACGAGGTCTTCCAGGCTGATCTCTGGCTTACGCTTCCTGCGCTTGTGCCAACTGGAGGCGATGCTGCGCATCACCCCAAACAGGTTCACCTCGATCGGAACGCTTCTGTTCAGTACGCGCTGACCAGCAAGAATCCGGAAGGTCGCCTCCCGCAACAGGTCGTCGGGTTCGATATTGAGGCTTGCAAGCAAACGCTTGGCCATGACGATCCAGCGCTTGCTGTCGACCCTGGTCGACAGGTTTGCCTCCAGCCACGCCTGGAACTCTTCGATCGTCCAATGCATGGGGGTCACCTCCTGCACCATGTTTTGTTCTTGCTCATCCTCAGTGCTCCTATGCCGGGGCAACTCGGACATCACGCCAGGATTTTCTGCCAGATGGTGCCGTCCGAAGCGGCGTTCCGTACCGAAGACCCTGACCAAACCGGCCCGTGTTCGTCCGGCCGCCCCCTCGCGCTCGGCTTCGTAGCGCAATGTCCGCGCGGTCGATGGCGCGGAGCATCCTCAATGAAGGGGATACGCAATCAGCGGCCGGGCGCGGCGGCAAATCCGAGGCGGCCTCAAAGAAGCCTGTCGACTGATGTCCGCAACAACGCTCGGCCGGAGCATTTGATGGTGTGGGCAGCGGAACTGACCGAAGGCTCACACGGCCACATCCGACCTGAAGGAGGTAACCATGGACGGCAAGCACGACGACGACAAGAGACCGAAGACCTACAAGTTCCTTGTGGGCTCGGAGAAGTACGAGACCACCGAGCGCGAACTCACCGGCGCCCAGATCAAGGCCTATGTGCCCGATGTGCCGACGGGCACCAAGCTTTCTCTCGAGGGGCACGGCCACGATCCGGACCGGATCATCGCCGACGACGAGAGGGTGTCGATGGACGACGGCCACGGTCCGCGCCGCTTCACCTTGGTCCCTCCGGCGAACTTCGGGTGATCGACATGGGACCGGTTGACGTCCATCTGGACCGGCTCCGCGCACGCGAGCCGGCCTTACAGGTTCAGGAGTTGCCCGACGGCAGCCGCGTGATCTCGATCCCTCACGTCGCCCTGCCCGCCGGCTGGAACAAGCCGCAGACCGCGGTGCACCTGGTGGTACCCCAGGGCTACCCGTTCGCGCAGCCCGATTGCTTCTGGGCCGAGCAGGACCTGCGCCTGAGTTCCGGTGCGCTCCCGCAGAACGCCAACCTGACCAACCCCATTCCTCACCTGGGCCAGCCCATGCTCTGGTTCTCGTGGCACCTGCAGACATGGAACGCGACGCGGGACGACCTGATGACCTGGCTGACGGTGATTCGCCAGCGCCTGGCGCAACCGGTATGAAGACTGTCACCTTCGCGCTGTTCGATCTGCTTGAACTTCATCGACTCGCAGCGACCGAGCACCTGGAGTCCTGCGCGGTTGGATTTGTGCATCGTGCCGGCGAGGGCCAAGATGGACCGCGCTACACCGTGCGCGACGTCATGCACGCCCCTGAGACCGCCTATCTGGATCGCAGCCCGACTCGGGCCTCGCTCAGCCCCGAGTTCATGGTGACGGTGGCGAACCGGGCGCGCGCGCTGAAGGCCGGCGTGGTGATGCTGCACACGCACCCAGGACCGCATCCCCTCAAGGGCTTCTCCAGCGAGGATGATCATGGCGAAGCCGCTCTACGGGCGTACTTCGCTGCTCGCCTGCCCGGCCAAGATCACTTCACCGTGGTGGTGACCCGATCCACCGTGCACATGCGCGACCTGGGTGGCGCGACTCCGGTCGCGGCCAGAGCGGTCGGAGCATCGGTGCGTCGCTACATAGGCACCGACGACTACGCAGAGGATGCGCGCTACGACCGTCAAGTGCGCGCCTTCGGTCCGGATGGCCAGGCGAGCTTGCGCAATGTGGCTGTCGCCGTTGTCGGCTTGGGCGGCACGGGCTCGATCGTCGCGCAGCAGTTAGCCCATCTCGGGGTCGGCCGGCTGCTTCTGATCGATCACGACGTCGTCGACTGGACGAATCTGAACCGACTGCTTGGAGCGACGCCGTCCGACGTGGGCAAGCTCAAGGTCGAGGTCGCGCGCGCCGCTGTGCAGGCGATCAACCCGGCTGCGCACTGCGAGGCCCTCGAGGGCGACGTCGTCGACGATGCCGTGGCCGGCCGGCTTGCCCAGATGGACTTCATCTTCGGCTGCACCGACTCAATGGCCAGTCGATCAGTGCTCAACCAGTTGGCGTATCAATACTTGATTCCCGCGATCGACATGGGTGTGGCGATCCACTTGGTCGAAGGGCATATCGCCTCGGTCACTGGCCGGGTGCAGATGCTGGCGCCGGGCTTGGGGTGCCTGGTCTGCGGCGACGGCATTGATGGGCACGCGGTGCGCTGGGAAATGATGACGCCGGCGCAGCGCCACGCTGACCCGTACTTCGTCGGAGTCTCGGTGCCGCAGCCTGCCGTCCTGCCGCTCAATGGAACCGTGACGTCAATGGCGGTGACCATGTTCTTGTCGGCACTGACCTCGTACCCGACAGAAGCGCGCCTGCTTCACTACGACGGCATCCGTGGGTCCGTGCGGCCCCAGGTTCTCTCACCACGTCCAAACTGCATCGTCTGCTCGCCGGAAGGCGCGCTGGCCCGTGGCATCAGTTGGTCCCTCCCTGTGCGCCATGAGCACGTTGAATCCTGAGCGCTCGCAGGTCTTGTGGCTTGGTGCTCCGCCGCACTCGGAGCACCGTGCCGAACTCGCGAACCGGGGATTGGCGGTGTGCGAGGTAGACCCGGGCGACCTCGAGAAGGTGCCCTTCGACTACAGGTTTGTCCGCGGTCTTGTCATCTGCGCCATGCCGCCGAAGGTGCCTGCGGCCAAGCGGGCCCTCGGCGGCGTCGCGATCGCTCTGGACCACGGACTCCAGATCCTGGTGCTGGTTGGTGACAGCGTTGCACACGCGTTCGTTCAAGGCTGCATCGACAAGGCCGTGACCGCTGGGCCTGCTCGCGAGCGCATCCGCTATCGACTCGGCGCAAAGCCGCACGAGGTCGCAGAAGTGTTCGCACGTTGCGCGCCAGGCCCTGCCATTCACACGGCGCTAAAGATCGAGGCTCCGGGCGGGATGAACCTGACCGTGAAGCAAGAGTTTCTGCTGCGACGCGCATTCAGCGACTGTTCGGCGATTCATCTGACAGAACTGTCGGGCGGACGATCGGCGCTGACGTTGTCCGTGCAGGCCACCCTCTCGAACTCCTTGGCCGGGCCCCACCCGCTCCCGTTCTTCGCCAAGCTCGACCGAGCGGCCTTGATCGCCGCCGAGCAGGCTTGCTACGAGCGCTACGCGGAGACCCACATCGCCTGGTATCTGCGCCCGAACCTCCAGCCAGCGCGTTGCCTGATCGGTGCCGACACTGGCATCCTTGTTGGTAGCTTCGTACCCAAGTCCGAGTCACTGTGGACCCTGGTCGTACAAGGACGCGCAGAAACGGCGATCCAGAGCCTCTTCACTGAGACACTGGCGGGCTGGCGAACTGCGCACGCTTCGACGCAGATGGAACACGGATCGATCGCGCCCTCTCTCGCTGACGTGTTCAAGCCCATAAACGTGCGCAAGCGCTACGTCAAGGCCGCGGCAAGTCTGGGCTTCGTGCACGACCCCCAGGAAATCTGGGAAGCCTTCCTGAACTTGCCGACCCGGTGCTGGCCGAAGGCGCCCATCCACGGTGACATGCATGCCGAGAACGTGCGCGTGCGGGGATCTGACGCGATCATCATCGACCTCGCCAAGGCCACGATGGGCCCTCTTGCCGCCGACCCGGCTTCTCTCGAGGTGTGGATCGCATTTCAAACCCCACCGCAGGGGTTCGAGATCGAGCCGGTTGAGTGGTTGCAGACCGTGCAGGCCTTGTTCTCGTATCCCCTCGTGGTCGAGCCGGACCCGTCCAACATCGGGGCGGGGACGAAATGGTTGCGCGACGGCGTCATCCACGCCCGCCGCATCGCGCTCGCATCCAGTGTGCCCGTCGACTACGCCATCACCTTGGCGCTGTTTCTGTTGCGGCGGGCAACGTTCGAACCTGATGCGATAGCCCCGATCGATGACGAATACCGCAGGACCTGGGCCTGGGTGCTCGGGTGCCAGTTGCTACGGACCATACAAAAGACCGAATGTCAGTACGAGGAGGCCGCATGAAGCGCCGCGCTGCAAGGATCGATTTTCGAGGTACCACCGAGCATCGGCATGAGGCGGATGACCTGGTCGCCAAACCTGGTGAAGCCGTCCTCGTCCACCGGGGAGTCGATCGATCCGTGGTGATGGCCTGCCCCGATGGTTGCGGCGAGATGCTGACCATCAATCTAGACCGTCGAAGTGGACCGGCGTGGCGGTTCTATCAGGACGCCGCAGCGATGAGCATGTACCCCTCGGTATGGCGCACCACCGGATGCAAAAGTCACTTCATCATCTGGCGATCGCGCATCTATTGGTGCGACTGGCATGAGGAACTGGAGGCCACGAACGAAGCGTTCGAGCAGTTGGTCCTCGGGCAGCTCACGCCGGAACTGCAGCGGTGCATCGATGTGGCCGATCAACTGGGCGCCGTGCCGTGGGCGGTGCTCGTCGCATGCAATCGGTTGAGTAAGCGCGGGCTGGTTCGGAGCGGAGCGGGGGATGAGAAGGACCGTTTTGCTCTGGCAAGCGGTCCTTGATACTGCACGATGGCCCCTCGTCCCACGCTCAGTAGGGCGACCCTACCGGCTGCGGCGCGCGCCCCATTTGCACTCCGTGCGATAGGCGCAATGCTCGCACAGCGCGGTGGCACGAGGCGGGTCTGGCTCCTCGGTATCCATCAACAGCCGTTCGCGCCGAACAACCATCGAGGTAAGGCGCTCGTCTGCAAGCAATGGGACACGATGGACCTTTCGGCGCCTTGAACCGACCTGTTGCACGACAACGTAGCCGTGCTCAGAAACCCGCTCCCCGGTCTGCGATTGCAGCGCGTAGCGCTGGGCCGAAAGCTCGATGACGTCCGACAGGTAGACCCGATCAGCCTTCCTTGTCTTCAGTTCCACCAGCGTCACAACGCCCGCCTGGTCTCGGTACGCCCGATCTACCCTGGCGGACACCGACACTGGCCCCGACGACCTGAAAAGCTGCTCGGCGTAGGCCAGCCGCGAGGCTCGGAGTTCGCGGGGCATCCAATCGTTCGCCCCGGTCTTTCGCCGCAGCAAGGTGCGGCACACCAGCCAAGCGGCGAAGAGCCCACAAAGGATGGCGCCCAGCAGTTCATGGCGCACGACGGGCCTCCGTCGCACGCGGCCACCGGAACGCCAGCCAGACAACCGGCCGCAAAGCGATCCGGAGCACCGGTTGCGCCCATGGCTGCCGCTCCAGCAACTTGCAGACGCCGGGTGCAATGCGGTAGTAGGTGACGATCAGCCGCCGGCCCTTGGGCCCTCGCCGCAAGACCTGGTCCCTGAACGCCCTGAGAGTCTGCGTCTCCGGCCCTTCGCCGAACACCATGGTCGCGATGAAGCAGCGTCCGGGCGATGCCGGCGCGATCCGCCCTTCA
>JAYWGR010000121.1:0-2308 GCA_043778145.1 Rhizobacter sp. | reverse complement strand
CTCCAAGGTGAGTCTCATGCATGCAAGAAACTTGCCAAAAAACCAATCAATTCAACGCGTTGCGAGAGAATTTCACATCGTGCTCACGGATTCAGGTGGGATTGAGCAGCGACCGGAGGGCTTGACGAAGCTCAGCGGAACGATTCGGAACTACAGAGTGACGCGAACGTGTGCAAACTTTGTGTTCACGGGAAGCGACAAAAGACGACTTGGAGTTATCGCTATTGCAGCAGGCATTGCCGGATTGAGCGGGCAGGCCGTCTCCGCAGCTTCTAGCTCGACCGCTGAAGAGGAAGCCGACTATGTGGAGTTTGATCTCGACGGTTTCCTGGTGAAGGGCTGGCTATGGCGTAGCCCATTCAGTGAAGGCGACATAGTCCATGTTGCGGCCGAATGGCAAGTTGATCATTTCGAGACAGGTGGAATGTTGCGTGTAAGCGATCACACGATTGCGCTCTATCCACATTGTTCGCGCGGCGCCGCCACGCACGTCCTTACTGCAGCCAAGTGGTGGTTTTTAGTGACATCGAGCTTTTTGGCCGTTTACGCTTTCGGTTTGTGGGCTATGGGAGACTCAATAAAAGACCTGCTGCCATCAGCTGACAATGGACTTGCCTACATCTATCCTGGCATCGGTATTTTCTTTTCAATGGCCGCATTCAGCATGGCTCGCAAATGGATGGTATTCGTCCGCCTCGCAGAAAAAGTCTTCCGCACACTCGACCTGCCGAACCCGAGCAACATCGACCTCGTCAAGTCCTCCAAAGCGCAACGCAAGCCCGATGATCCGGGCGAGTTCGGCACGTTCTACTTTCGGTACTGATGCGCAGATCTCGATGCCGAGTGGCCTGAATCGGCATTCGAGAAGCAAGCCTTCGGCGCGTGCCGATCAAAGGCCACGAAGCGCGATGACGAGCGCCCGCAAGCACACTGCTGTTGCGCGATAGCCCCGCCTCTGCGGGCTCGCGCATCCTTCGTGGAGAATTCAAGCGCCGCTCGCATGTCGCTGGCGCAAGCTTTCCACGATGACCCAAAAACCGCTCTTCGAAGATGACAGCGCCGATGCCGATGGTGCCGCCCGCGCCGCCCAGCCGCAGCAGATTGCGCTCAGTCCGCTCACCGCTGATGGCGTGCCGCTGACCCGCGCGCAGAAGCAGTTCAACACGCTTCTCGCAAAAATCGAGGCGCAGCGTGCCGAGCTCGCGCAGTGGAATACGCTGGTGCCGATCTACTTCAAGCGCATTGCAGAAGACCTCACGCCGATGCAGGTGCGGTTTCGCGAGCGTCAAGTGGCGATGGCGCATTTGCTTGACAGAGCCATCGATGGCAGCGCCCTGAGCAAAACGCAGCGCAACGCTGCGGAAGACATCCTCGTTGATCTGCTGGTCAGCCTGCTCGACGGTCAAGAAGATGCAGAGTTGATCCGCCTGCACGACAAGTATTCCGATGTGTCTTTCGAGGAAGACCAGCAACTCGACATGAACCTGATGCAGGCGATGGCCGAGGAGGCGTTCGGCATTGACGTGGGGCAAGACCACGGTGCGGAGTCGCCAGAAGATTTGCGTCAGTTGATCGCCGAGAAGCTGCTGGCCCGGCAGGCCGAGCAAGCGGAGCATGCCGAACGCCACAGCGAGGCCCAACAACGCGCAGCGCGGCCGGCCAAGCCGCGCAGTGCCAAAGCCTTGGCCAATGAGGCCGCGCGCGAGCAAGCCGCGCAGGGCGCGAGCCACGCGGTGCGCGAGATCTACCGCAAGCTCGTCAGCGAGCTGCACCCTGACCGCGAGCCCGATCTCGCCGAGCGTGCGCGCAAGACAGCGTTGATGCAGCGCGTCAACCAAGCGTATGACGCCCGCAATCTGCTTGCGCTGCTTGAGCTTCAACTGAGCATCCAGCAGATCGACGCATCTTCGCTTGCGAATGTGGCGCAAGATCGGCTGCTGCACTACAACGCATTGCTGCGTGAACAGTCGCAGCGCTTGACTGAAGAGATCGATGAAGTCAGCGCGCCTTTCGTGTCGATGATGGGGCGCTTGCCGCGCAAGGGTGCCGCCGACTTGGTGCTGCGCGCCATTGAAAGCGATCTGCGCAACCTGAAGCAGGCGCTACGCGCTATCGAAGACGATCTCGCGCGCTTCGAAGACATCCGCCAGCTGAAGGCCGTGTTGAAGGCGCACCGCGCGGGCCCGGCCGACAACTCCGATCTCGAAGCCTTCGCCGCTGTCGCCGCGTTGATGGCGGGCGCTGGCCCGCGCAAGCGCGGTTCAAAATGATTGATGCGCGCACGCTCAGTGCGCCGCTAAGGAGCATG
>JAYWGR010000120.1:0-20443 GCA_043778145.1 Rhizobacter sp. | reverse complement strand
GGCACTTGGCCGGGCGGCCGGCGTTGCGCCAGTGGTGCATGCTCATCTTCAGCGCGATCTCGGTCGCCGAGGCACCGTCGCTGCCGTAGAACGCATGGCCGAGGCCGGTCAATGCGGCGAGCCGCTCCGAGAGTTCGACCACGGGCGCGTGCGTGAAGCCGGCGAGCATCACATGGTCGAGCCGCTGCAACTGGTCGGTGAGCGCGTCGCGGACAGCCGGGTGGTTGTGGCCGAACAGGTTGACCCACCACGAGCTGATCGCGTCGAGGTAGCGGCCGCCTTCGTGGTCATGCAGCCAGACGCCCTCGGCGCGCGCGATCGGGATCAGCGGCTGCGGCTGCGGCGCCTGCGCTCGTGCATGCAGCTTCATCTGCGTGCAGGGGTGCCACACGGCGGCCAAGCTGCGCTGACGCCATGCGTCGTTCAAGCTCATCCTTCAGGCCGCGCGTGAGTGCAAGCCCAGCCGCGTGAGCAAGGCACGGTCGCGCTCGACATCGGGGTTGCCGGTGGTCAGCAGCTTGTCGCCGTAAAAGATCGAGTTCGCACCGGCCACGAAGCACAGCGCCTGAAGCGATTCATCCATCTGCTGCCGCCCGGCCGAGAGGCGCACGCGTGCGGTCGGCATCGTGATGCGCGCGACCGCGATCGTGCGCACGAACTCGAACGGGTCGAGCTTGGGCGTGTTGGCCAGCGGCGTACCCGCCACCCGCACCAGCTCGTTGATCGGCACCGACTCGGGGTAGGGGTTCAGATTGGCGAGCTGCGCGATCAGGCCAGCGCGCTCGGCGCGGCTCTCGCCCATGCCGACGATGCCGCCGCAGCACACCGACAGGCCGGCCTGGCGCACATGCTCCAGCGTGTCGAGCCGATCCTGGTAATCACGCGTGGTGATGACGCGGCCGTAGGCTTCGGGGGCGGTGTCGAGGTTGTGGTTGTAGTAGTCGAGGCCGGCTTCTTTGAGGGCCTGCGCTTGCGGCTCGCTCAGCATGCCGAGCGTGCAGCACGACTCCAGGCCCAGCGACTTCACTTCACGCACCAGCGCCACGACGTTCTCGATGTCGCGATCCTTCGGCGCGCGCCATGCCGCACCCATGCAAAAGCGCGTGGCGCCGGCCTGCTTCGCGGCCACCGCGGCTTCGCGCACGGCGGCCACGTCCAGCATCTTCGTGGCATCGACGCCGGTGTCGTAGTGCACCGACTGCGGGCAGTAGCCGCAGTCTTCGGGGCAGCCGCCGGTCTTGATCGAAAGCAGCGTTGCCAGCTCGACCTCGTTGGCATCGAAGTGCGCGCGGTGCACGGTCTGCGCCTGATGCAGCAGGTCCATGAAAGGCTTGTCGAGCAGCGCCTCGATGGCGGCGGCGCTCCAGCGGTCAGCGCCTGCGGCGGGCGGACGCACGGAGGCGCTGCGCAGGCGCTCCAGGGAGATGGTGTGCATGTCGGTCATGGGGCTGGACTCTACCCTCTGGTCTCAGAGCAAGCCTTCGAGCAACCGACCCTGCTCCGACGGGTTGCGCGTGACGGTGAAGCCGCAGACCCCCATGACTTCGTGCTTGGCACCAGCATCAGCTGAGATGGCTTTCAGGAGCCAGCCGGCAGCGTTCGAGCCATCGCCCGGAACCCAGGCGATGTCATCGTGTCGTTGTCGTATCCCATTCGACGCAGGGCAACGCGCACCGTGTTTTCGCTCATCGACCGCTCTCCGGTCAACGGCTGCAGGTCCTTCAGGATCACGACGGCCCGGGGCGCGAGTGGCACGAAATGTGACCTGCCGTTCAGGCACCGCCGCCATGTGCTTTTCCATCTCGGGCTTCAAGGTCCCCCGAAGATCGGCCGCGACGTTCCGCTCACAACGCCCAGTGGCAAGCCTGTCCATTTGAGTTTCAGGATTGCGTGACGATATTCACCGAGGAAGTTGACTGTCCATCACAAGGTTCAAGCCACCGGCTTTCAGCCGGTCAGCTTTAGCTCCAAGATGCAGCGCTGGAGGTGCTGCACATGGACTATAGACACGTTGCGCTCGGCCAAGCGCACCCAGGTGTCGTGCGCCAGATCGCGTGCGGTGCCCACATCGCCGGTGCGGCGGCGCAGAAAGCGCAGCAGTTCGGGGTAGGCGGCAGTGAACTGCGCGTGCCAGGGCGCGATTTGGGTGGTCATGGGCGCGGCGTGTTCTGCGCGATGCGCCACACCACACCCGACGGATCGGTCAGCGTGAAATCGCGCATCGCCCAAGGGCGCTGCTCGGGTGGTGTCAGGGCGCTGCCGTAGCGGCCTGTCAAGTCGGCGGCTTGCACATGCTGCCACCAGGCCTCCACGTCCTCTACCAGCAGGTGCATCATGAAATTCGAGGCGTGCAGCTGCACATAGAACTCCTGCAACAGGAAGCTCACATTGCCATGATGGAAGTACGCAATGCCGTCGGTATCAGACGCCAGCGTGAAGCCCAGGTCTTGGTAGAAGCGCTTGGACAGCGCGTAGTCCTTTGCTGGCACGAAGGCCTTGATCTCGACGGCCCGCAGGCCTTGCGGTGGTGGCGTTGAAGTGTTCATGCCTCACTCACATCAAACGCAGCGGCGCGTCGCGGCGGACCGTCCGGGTGCTCGGCAACCACGGCGCTCACGCTGCGCAGCCTGAGGCGGCCGCGCCGCTTTTTCAGCCACACCACCACGCCAGTGACGCTGAGCATCGCCACCACCAGCCCCATCGCGCACACGAAGATGCGAAACGGCAGGCCCCACACCTGCGCCATGTGCAGTCCAGTGAGCCAGTGGGTCACGGTGTCGCCGGCATAGCGGCCAGTAGGCAAGTAGGTGAATTTCAAGTCGCCGGTGTTGGCATCGAAGTACAGGCGTGTGCTGCCGTACTTGTCGCGGATGTCAGCACTGCTTTTTACGCTGTAGCTGTAGAGCACCTTGTGTGGGTCGTAAGCCAGGTTCTGTTCTTCGAGCACCGTGAACTGCAGGCGTTGCGCCTCTGCTGCCATGTGCTTCTGGGCGATGCGATGCGCCTCATGCCAGGGGATGCCGGGCTGGGCTTGGTCGGCGTCGCGTCGGGGCAGGTTGTCCTCGCGCTCATCGACGGCAAAGAAGGTCTTCATCACCGGGTTGTAGACCTGACCCAGATTGAAACCCACGCCGCTCCAGGCAATCACGAACAGCATGGCCCACACCCACAGAGCCCCTGCGCGGTGCAGGTCGAAATTGATCTTGTAGGCCCCACCCCGCCATCGCACCCCCCACGCGGGCTTCCAGCGCGACCACCAACTTTTGGTGGCGGCAGGAAGTTGGGCGCCTTCGTGGCGCCTCGCTCGCAGCGGCAGGGTGAGGTAGGCGCCCACAAAACAGTCCAGCGTCCAGAGCAGCGCCACGATACCGAAGGCGTAGGTGCCCACCGTGCCGAGCGCCAGTTGATAGTGCAGCTGATAAACGAAGGGCATCAGGTTCTTCAACCCCTGTGAGATGGCGCCCCACTTTCGTTCACCGACCACAGCGCCGGTGACAGGATCGAGATAGATCTGGTCGTTGGGCAGCACGGCGTGTTCGTGCGTCTTTGGGTCGGCGGGGGCTTCGATGTAGAAGCTTGGGGTTTCTCCAGGCGCCGGAGACTTCAGATCGACCTGGTGAACCCATGCGCCAGGGTACGCGGCGACGATCTTGTCGCGCAAGGTGAACGCATCCAAACGAGGACCGGCGGTTTGCGCACGACGCAGGTCGCTGGCCGCCCAACTGTCCAGCTCATCGTTCCACGCCAGCAGGGCGCCGGTCAGGCCTGCCAGCAGCAAAAAACCCGCCATCACCAGGCCGACCCAACGATGGAACAGTACCCACCAATGGCGCGACGAGCGGGACTCGGTTTGCATCGGCGCCAGGGCCGGTTGTGCAGCAGATTTCATCCTACAGTCCTGTGTTGCGTTTGCCTGATGAGCCCGACTCTGCCCTCAATCGACAACGATCTGCATGCTGAGCGACGAGCCTTCTTTGACATGCGTGCCGATGCGACGGCACCAACCAACGTGCGGCCCTGGCGAGCCCTGCCAGCAAGCATGCAGCCATTGCACCAAGCGCCACGATGCCGACGATCAACCCGCACGCCACGTTGCTGGGCGCCATCTCGCGATAGCTCTCGCCGTCCACCCACCAGCGCACGCCTTCGAGCTCGGGCGATGCGGGCGCAAAGGCCATGCTGTCCAGCGGCAGCGCCTCGTCCCTGAAGGCAGTTGGCGTGACGCCGAGCACCCGTCTTGGCGTGCTCCAAGGCCACAGGCCGCGTAGCGTCAGGCCACCTTCGTATTGTTCGATGCGCAGCACGTCCAACCCGGTCACCCAGCAGCCACTCCACAGCGGCTCGGAAGTACCATGCCCATCGCCTTGTGCGGCTCGCAGGCGTACAGGTACACACCCTCCTTCTCGATCTTGACCTTCACCTCGACGTCGGGCGTGCCGCGCCAGGGTTTGGCGCCGGCAGGCTGCAGCAGCGAAACGCTGTAGTGCGCGCCCTTCTCTGTGGGTGTGAAAACGACCGTGTCACCGACTGCCACTTTCATGTAGGCGGGCTCGAAAGCCATCGGGCCGTCCTTGCCGGTGTTGAGCATCTTCACCACCACATCGGCGGCTTGCGCGTTGGGGTCAAGACCAGCAGGCCCGCCATTGAAAGTGCCAGCATCAACATCGTCTTCTTCATGCAGGTCTCCAGAGGTTTCGGGGCGGGGTGGGAAGTGTTGGCTCTCAGGGCGCGCCCATCGGGCTGGCGCGAATCTCGTCGCGCACGCAGCGCATGAACTCACGGCCAGGCTTGGGCTCGCAAAGCTTGAGCGCCGCGCCTTCGGCCTGGCACTGCCTCGCGTCATGGCCTTGCAGCGCGGCACAGCTCAACGGGTGAGCCAGAAGAAACTCGCGGTCGCAGGCAAAGTGCGCGTCGCCCTTTTTGGCTTCGCACCCTTCGGCCATCTTCTGGTGGCGTTCGCAGCGCGCGAGGTCGATGCCGTTCTTGCCGCTGCAATCCACGCCGTGGGCCTGTACCGGCACGGCGATCCAGATCAGCGACACGACGACGATGAAAGTCAGCACTTCGAGCAAGGTTCGCAGGCGTTGGGGCATGGTCGGTCCTGGGGTTGAAAGCAGGTCACGGGCAGGCAAGCAGACACCAGGTTACCGGTGCACTCATGCCACGCGACTGGGCGAGTCGGGCAGTTGGTCGCGCGCTCTTTGCACCGCGCACTCGATGGCCTGCATCGCCAGCGGGTCATGAAGGCCCAGGTGCGATGCCAGTTGCGCGAGCGGCAAGTTCACATGCTCAAGGCACACGCTGCGCCAAAACCAGGGCAGCGCTTCGTCTTGCGCGGTGCGCAGCAGGGTCTGCAGCATGTGCATGTGAACAGGTACGGCCGAGCGGGTACCGCTGCGCACCAGTTGCAAACCGGTGTGCAAGTACACGCGGATGCGAGCGGGCTCGTCGGCATTCAAGGCGCAACGAACCTGCAATTGCAGTCGCCGCCAGCGGGCGGTCATCAGGTCGCTTGATCGGGCGGCGATGGGGTCGGAATTCATGGGCCGCTGCCGACTCAATGCAAGGCCACCGGCACGCTCCCGGTGGAAGCCGGCAGCACCCCGCCCTGTTCGGCGGCGCGAGCCACGCCCACCCATCGCTGGTGGGCATTGGCCATCACCTGCCGCAGCGGCTCGCCCAGGTGCGGGTGCTGCCGCAGGAAGTACAGGTTGGAGACGATCTTGCGCGCCACCAACAGCCGCTGGGTCGCAAGGTCGGCAGTTCCGTCCGGGCACGGGTCGGCCCACACGGTCATCAAGGCCACTGTGCCTGCCACCAGGGCCTGGGCGCAGGGCAGGGTCACGTCTTCGGTGGGGTCGTCCGGGCTGTCCATACCGCCAGTCTCCTGAAAGTGCCTGTGCCGCACGGGCGGTAGGCGGGTCGGGGCTGGCGGTGGCTGGCCGGGGTTTCTCTTGCTTTGCCTGCGGCGCGCAGACAAACCCTAAACGGCCTCATTCTAATGCGAATGCTTCTCAGTTGCATATATACACGTCTCAGTTGCCCGGCTCGGTGATGAACCCCAGCTTCAAAATGCCGGCCCGCTGCGCAGCGGCCATCGTTCTGATGACGTGCTCATAGAACACCTTGCGGTCGCCGCGAATGTGAACCTCGGGCTGTGGCTGCTGACTGGCGGCTACACGCAAACGGCTCTCGAGGTCGGCTTCATTCACCGTGACCTCGTTCCAGTTGAGCGCGCCATCGGCGGTCACCGAAATCGTGATCGTCTCGGGCTTCACGATGTTGGGCCGGTTCTCCGCGCGCGGCAGGTCGAGCTTGACCGAGTGCGTGAGCACGGGCACGGTGATGATGAAGATGATGAGCAGCACCATCATCACGTCGATCAGCGGCACCATGTTGATGTCGCTGACCATGTCGTCGCTGCTGTCGAGGCCGCTGCCGAAAGCCATGTCAAGCTCCCGGCGACGCGCGCTTGGCAGGGTTGCGCAACGGCATCACGTTCGCGGCTTCCTTTGTCACCGGCGAGCCGGTCAGGAAGTAGGCGTGCAACTGGCGCGCAAAGCGGTTCAGCTTGTTGATCACCCCCTTGTTGCTGCGCGTCAGCGCGTTGTAGCCCAGCACGGCAGGGATCGCGACGGCCAGGCCGAAGGCCGTCATGATGAGCGCCTCGCCCACCGGCCCGGCCACCTTGTCGATGCTGGCCTGGCCCGAGGCACCGATGCTCACCAGCGCATGGTAGATGCCCCAGACGGTACCGAACAGGCCGACGAAGGGTGCGGTCGAGCCCACAGAGGCCAGGACCGCCATGCCGGCCTGCATGCGCTCGGCGCTTTCGTCGATGGCGCCGCGCAGGCTTTCCGTCAGCCATTCGGCCAGGCTGAGCTGACCATGCAGGTCTTCCTTGTTGGTCGCGTGGTGGTCCACCGCCGCCTGGCCTTCCAGGGCAATGTGTCGAAAGGGGTTATGCGGGCCGTCCAGGTCGAGCAAGGCCATGCCTTCGGCGAAGCTGTGCGTGTGCCAGAAGCCGGCCACCGCACGCGCCGCGCGGCGCAGTTTCACCGCCCGCCAGGCGCGCGTGGCGATGACGAACCACGAGACGATGGACATCAGCAGCAGGATCACGGCCACGCTCTTGATGATGGCGTCGCCTTGCGTCCACAGGGCGGCCAGGCCGTAGGGGTTGGAGTTCATGGGAATACCTCTTCGAGATTGCGAAAGTCAGCTGTCCAGCGCGAAAGTGATCGGCTGGACGTACCAGTACGGAATGGGCGTGTCGCCACGCTTGGCCGGCACATAGCGCCAGGCACGCACGGCGGCCAGGGCCGCGTCGTCCAGCCGCGAGTAGCCGCTGGAGCGCTTGAGTTTGATCTCTCCCACCGTGCCGTCGGGCAGGATGTACACATCGAACAGCACCTTGCCCTGCTCAGCCAGACGGCGCGAGACATTGGGGTACACCGGCGCCGGGTTGTTGAGGTGCGATGCATCCGAGCGCGGCGGCACCACGGGCGCCGCGGTCGGTGGCTCAGGCGGCGCAGGTGGGGCCGGCGGTGCCGCCTGCGCAGCGGGTGGCGGTGCCGCCTCGGGCTGCGGTGCCGGTGGCGGAGCGGCGATGGCGCGCTCGGACGGCGGTGCGTTGGGTGGCGGCGGGAACGTCAGCGGCTTGGGCCTGAGCACCGGGCGCGGCTTGGGCTCGGGCTCCATCGGCAAGGGTTTGGGCGGCTCGATGGACGGTGGCGGCGCCGAGATCAACACACCCACCACCGTCGGCGGCGTGATGGTGTCAGGCCGCTCGGCGGCCACCACCAATCCACCGACCACGGCCACATGCGCCAGCACGATGGCGCCCAGGCCCAGCCATTCGCGGCCCAGGGGCGCAAGGCCATCGCGCGTCTCCGGCGCGACCGCGCCCGAGTTCAACGGCGCCATAAGTGCGTTCATCCCGCGCCCCAAGCACGCGGCTGCCATTCCGGTGCCACGTCGGGCGGGTCAACGGGGTCGGCGAAGCAACGCTCGCCAAACGGGATCTGATCAGAGGTCGGGGCTGTCATGGGTGATGTGATGGGCACTCGAATGGAAGACGCACGAGCGCCGCGAAACCTGACAAGCCTGCCTACAGCGCGGATCATGCACACGTCACCGCTCCCAGTTCCACACCAGCTTGATCGTCGCGGCCGTCGGCAAGGCCTGCGCGTCGGCTGGTGCGGGTCGCACGCGGTCCAGCGCGGCCAGCAGTTCGCGGCCCGGCGCCAAGGCCCAGCGCGCGCGCAAACCCACCGAGGTCTGGCGCGACACGTTGTCGTGCTGCACCACCAGGCTCTGCTCGCTGCGCGGGCTGCCGGCGTGGTCAAGCCGCAGCGAGACCGTCTTGGCGACGAAAGCGCCGCTCGGCAGACGCACCCGATCCCGCGTGAGGCTGCCGCTCAGGCCCCAGTGCGCGCTCGGCCGCCATGCCAGGTTGAGCGCTTGTTTGTCCAGCCGCCCGCCGTAGTAGCCGCCGCTGCGCAGCGACGCCCCACCCGACACCGCGCGCGATGCCGACAGGCCGGCCTCCAGCGCCACGTAGGCCCAGCGATAGTCGCCCGCCGGCACGATCACCCCGGGCAGCAGCTTGTAAGGCCTTGCGATGCGCTCTTGCTCGACGAAGACCTCGGGCGCGACGGAGTCACCCTGCGCATTGCTGATCTCGACGCCGGGCCCGATGTAGTGGCTGCGCTCGCTGCCGTCCAGACGGCGCCGCTGGCCCGCGTACACTCGCGCGATCGCGTTTGCGCTTTCTGCCGTGCGGTGCCACCAGCCCAGGTTGCCGTCGGCGCGGCGCACGCCTGTCTCTTCGACGAAGCCCAGCGCCGGCAGAAAACTGGCGCCGATCTGCTGCCAGCTCAGCTCGCCGGTGAAACCGATGTTCGGATAACGCAGGCTGCCTCCGCTGGCTTGCCCAGCATCGAGCCCTTCGTTCGTCGAACGCTGCACCCAGGCATGGCCTTCCAGGGTGCGGTCGCCGAAAACGCTGGTGCTGCGGTATTGGTAGTCGATGCCGGCCAGGCTGCTGCCGGCGGTGCCCTGCGGGTTGCCTTGGGTGGCGATCAGGCCCAGGCGCTGCTCGGCCGACAGCGCGCCGGCCACACGCAGCACACCCACGCGCGGCGTTGGTGCGTCGGCAGCGTCCACGCCGGTCGCACCGCGGCCGACCTGCAGCGCGAGGGCGCCGAATTCGATCGGCCCGGCCGAACCTGCCAGCTTGACGCCAGCGTCCAAGCTGCGGCCCAGGCCGACGCGGCGAGAAAAGAACGGCAGCAGCTTCGGCTCTGCAACATCGAGCCCGCCGAACGCGAAGCGGCCACTGTCTTGCGTGAAGAACACGCGCTTCTCGGGGCGGAACAGCTCGAAGCGCGACAGGCTGACCACACGCTCGTCGAGATCGGCCTCGGAAAAGTCGGTGTTGAAGGTGAGCGTCGCGGTGATGCCCGGGGCTACGCGATAGAACGCATCGAGTGAAGGTTCTAGGCCGGCACGGCGGCGGCCATCGGCGAAGCGCTCGCTGGCCCAGCGCAGGCCGGGGCGCAGCCGCAGCCCCCAGTCACCGCCGTCGGGTGTGATGCCGTCGAGCACACCGGCATCGGACAGGTCCGTCACATCGCGGCCGGCCACCACGCCGAACAAGCGCATGCGCTCGCCTGACGCGGCGACGTAGCGCTCGGCGTTGAAGCGCCAGCTGCGCCCGACAGCCGGCACCGCAAGGATCGCCAGCGGAATGGCCAGCTCGGCCGCCCAGCCCTCGGCATCTGTGGTGGCTGCGGCGTCCCAGGCGGCATCCCATTCCTTGCGCAACTGTGCGCCGTCGAAGACCAGCCCGTCGAACTGCGCGCCGAGCGCGTTGACGCGGAACGCGAAGCCATTGCGCCGGCTGCCCTGCGGGTCGAGCACCAGCGTCACATGGTCGTCGCCGTCGATGGCGTCGGCATCACGGCGCAGGTTCCGCGCGACGATGCGCGAAGGCTCGGGCTCTAAGGCGCGGATGGCGACGTAGAGCATGCGGCCGTCATGCACCATGCGGATCGTCGTCTTGCGGCTGGGCTCGGTGCCAGCCTGAGGCGCGACCTGTGCGAAGTCGCCGAAGGAAGCGGCGCGTGCCCAGGAAGCGTCGTCGAGTCTGCCGTCGATCTGCGGCGGCGCGTCGATGCGCGGCACCCAGCCCGCAAGCGCGGCGGTGCCTGCGTCGGCGAGCATGGGCAACATCGCACACACGCCGGCCGGCCAGCAGCGCATCAAGCGTCGACCCCAGGCAGGCCGTTGTGAGCACGGCCGCGACGCTTGCGCCACCAGATGACCACGCCGGTCCACGACAACACGGCGATCACGATGCCGGTGACGCACAGCAGCAGCTTGTAGGGCCAGCCGAAGACGGTGCCGAAGTGCAGCGCCGAGAGCCAGTCGAGCACCGAGTCGCCCACCCTGCCACGCCCGGGCTGGAAGACGTAGAGCAGCGCGCCGCTCGTGTCATCGAAGAACAGCTCGCGCCGCGTGGCCGTGAGCCATTCGACCGGCGGGGTCGTGAAGATCACGCGGTAAACGCCGCGCGCGTCGTCGCGCTGCATGCGCTCCGGCGCGTCGCGCCAGCCGCGCTGCGACGCCTGCGCCATCGCGCGCTCGACGATCAGCTCGGGCACAACCTGCCGCGGCAACGGAGCGTGCGGGTCGCGCTCGCTGCGTTGTGCCAACGGGTCGGGAGCAAGCGGCAGCACAAGCCGCGCAATCGGCATCAGCACCTCTTCGTTCAGGTTTTGCTGCACGCTCGACAACGCCAGCACCGCGAGCATTCCCCAGAACCATAGGCCACCGGCGCGGTGCAGGTCGAAGTTGAGGCGGCGCGCCTTCACGCCCCAGGCCGGCCGCCACTTCACGAAGAACGGCCGGCCGCGCGGCAGCGTGAGCCAGGCGCCGACGAAGCAGTCGATGAACCACAGAATAGCGGCGATGCCCATGATCCACACGCCCCAGCGCGCGCCGTCACCGGGCAAGGCGAGCCGGTAGTGCAGCACGTAGATGAAGTCGAGCACCTGCGCCGCCACCGTGTGGCCCGGGTCACCGGATGTCTGGCCGAGGATGCTGCCCGACACCGGATCGACCCACACCGCGTCGAGGCCGAGCGCTTTGGGCTGGCCGGTGGCAGGATCGTTGGCGCCTTGCACGCTGAACGTGGCGGCATGCCCCGACTTGAGCGCCAGCGGCCACTGCGTGATGCGCGTGTCGGCATGCGTGGCCTCGACAAGCGCCCCCAGGTTCTGGAACGCCATCGGGACGCCCGACGCCGTGGCCGCAAACGGCTCCGGAACCAGCCACTCGCGCAGCGGCCCGATGTAGGCCAGCACACTGCCGGTCAACCCGGCTATCGCGACGAACACCGCGATGGCCAGGCCCACATAGCGGTGCAGAACCACCCAGAGTTGGCGCCCGATCTTCACCGTCATGGGTATGCGCCTCCTTCCTCAGAAGTCGAAGGTCGCCGAGACGCGCAGGGTCCTCGGCGCCGATTGGAAGAAGCTGCCGTAGACGTCGGCGACCCAGTGGTTGCTGTTGAAGGCGTTGCTCAGCGCGCCGCGGATCGTGACTGGCGTGGTTGCGAGCGTGGTGGCGTAGCGCAGGCCCAGACCGGTCTCGGTGAATGCTTCGATCTGGCGTGTGTTCTCGAGGTCGAGATAGACCGGGCCTGAGCGATTCAGATTGGCGGTGAGGGTGAGCCCGGGGGCAAAAGGCGCATCCCACTCGCCGCTCAAAGCGATGTTGTTGCGCGCCACGCCCGCTGCGTTCCTGCCGTCGTAGGTGCCGTTCTCCGTCTTGCGAAGCTTGGCCTGCGAGACGACGAAGCCGCCCTGCAATCGCAGCCCTTTGACCGGCTCGCCGAATACATTGAACTCGAGGCCACGGTTCAACCGCCTTCCGTCGAGGTTGAATACATTGGTCGCCGGATCGAGGATGCCGCTGGGCTGGTCGATCTCGTAGACGCTGCTCGTCATGCCCAGGCTACCGAAGTCGAGCTTGATGCCGAGCTCGCGTTGTTTGTCTTTGCTGGGCGGGAAGACCTGGTCGCGATTGACTGCGGTGCTGGGCGCGCTCGGCCCGCCTTCCAGCGACTCGATGTAATTGCCGTAGACCGACAGCACCGGGTTCAGTTTGACGATGGCCGCGACCGCAGGCGTCAACGCGGTTTCGGAGTAGCCGGGGTCGCTGCCCGGCCCCAGCGACCGGTAGCTGATGCGTTGGCGCCGCACGCCCACAGTCAGCTGCAGTTGGCGATTCCAGAGTGACAGTGTGTCGGCGATCGCCTGTGAGGCATTGTCGTTGCCGTTGGCCGCGACCGGCGCGGGAAACAGGATGTCGGGTCTCAGCGCGACGCGAACCGGGTTGTAGAGGTTGGAGGCCACGGTGGCCTGGCTGCCGCTGGCCTCGTCGAAGACGTAGGAGCCGCCGCTTTCGCTCCAGTTGCGCGTGGCGGTGAGCGCGATCTGGTGCTCGGCCGGGCCGGTGCTGAACTTGGCATTCAGGCCGATGTTCCAGGCCCGGTAGTGTTCAATGCCGCTGCCGTTCTGGAAGACCTCGTCGATGTTGCCGGCACTGTCGTGCAGCAGCGCGAATGGCAGGATCTGCTTGTACTTGGCCTGGCTCGCGCCGTAGCTGGCGTAGCCCATCACGTCCTTCGCGATGTCCCACTCGCCGCGCAGCATCTGGAAGTTGTAGGCGGTGTCCGAAAACGCGAACGGTTGCTGGTAGTTGCTGCCGCGCCGGGGCGGCGCGGGAATGACCACACCCGGGTCGGCCGCGATGCTGGCCAACGACGCCTGGCTGTTCTGCCGGGCGCGCCCGAAGTCGAGGAACAGCCGCGTGGATTCACCGCGGAAGTCCAGCGCCGCCGAGGTGAAGCCGAGCTTGTCGCGCTCGTCTTCGATGGTGGTCGTGCCGTTGCTGGCGTAGCCGTTGACGCGCACGCCCAACTGGTTGTCGGCGCCGAAGCGCAGGCCGACGTCGAGTTGCGCACCGAAGCGTGAGTCTTGTGAGTACTCGGTCGTCAACTGCGTCAGCGGCGCATCTCCGGCGCGCTTGGGCACCAGATTGACGGTGCCGCCGATGCTCAAGCCGCTGCCCACACCGGCCAGCAGCGAGTTCGCGCCCTTGAACACTTCCACACGCTCGATGCCCTGGGTGAACAGCTGCGAATACTGCGGGTAGATGCCCGCCAGGCCGTTGAAGAGCGAGGCGCTGCCGGTGACGCGAAAGCCCCGGATGATGAAGTCCTGGTACCAGCCGGTGCCCACGCTGGCGACGCGAACCGCCGGGTCGGTCTTGAGCACCTCCTCGACGCGGGTGGCCTGCAGGTTCTGGATGCTCGCGGCGGTGAAGTTGGTGACGTTAAACGGAGTCTCAAACACGTCCTTGTTGCCGAGGAAGCCCACGCCGCCGCCACGCGCCACCTGCCCGCCCGCATAGGCCTTGGGCAGGTCGCCGGGCTGCGCTTCGGCGGATGCCCGCACCCGGATTTCAGGCAAGGTGGATTCCGGCTGGGCAGCCGCCACCGCCGCCCGCCTCACGAGCCATGCGCCGTTCTGCAACACGGCTTCGAGCCCGCTGCCGGCAAGCAACTGGCGCAGCGCCACGTCGGGTTCCAGCTTGCCGCGCAGGGCGGGTGCGGCCTTGCCGGCCAGCAGCGCGTCGTCGGACGCGATGGTCAGCCCAGCCTTGCGACCCAATGCTTGCAATGACGCAGCCAGCGGCTGCGCCGGCAGGTCGATGTCCACCGGTGCGGCGTGCGCTGCGCCGAAGAGCGCGAGCGCGACGGCCAGCACCGAGAGGCGCCGGGATGCGGCACGCCGGCCAGCGGGACGCTGCGGAGAACGTGGGTGGGCGGTGGGAATGACGTCGCGTCGCTTCATGCTAAGGGCTCCGAAGGGTTTAGGTCTTCTTCTGCTTGACGCCCAATCCCCGCGAACCCCTGATGTCGAGGCGACGAATTTTCTGCGTGCCCCATGCTTTCTCATGCGCTCGCACCTGTCACAGCCAACGCTTGGTCAGGCCAGCACATGCGGTCAGAACTTGTAGCTCGCTCCAAGCACCGCATGCCGAGGCGCCTGCGGCAGGTTGCCTGCGTGGTACTTCACGTTGCTCAGGTTCTTGCCGCTGAGTTGCACCTGCCACGCACCCTGCTGCCAGGCCAGGGACGCATCGAGCCGTGTGTAGGCCGGGAAGGTCAAGCCGGAGGTCGGGGTTGCGCTGGCGTGAAACAGCCCCGCCCCAACGCTCCAGCCAGCGCCCAGGTCCTGGCTGACCCACAGCTTGGCGGTGACGCGCGGCGTGTCGATCTGCCGGCTGCCCACCGGCAGCGCTGGGTCGCTGCTCTTGCTCACGGCCACGTCGGCATAGCCCAGCCCCAGGCTCAAGCGCAGGCCCGGCCAGGGCGAGCCGTTCACGTCGAGCTCGATGCCGCGGCTGCGGTACTCGCCCACCTGCACCTCGAAGTATTCGTCGGCCGAGTTCGTCGGGTCGCTGACCGCGACGTTCTGCTTGCGGATGTCGAACACGGCCAGCGTGCTGCTGAGCCGCCCCTCCGCCCAATCGCGCTTCCAGCCGACCTCGAGCTGCTTGCCCGACTCGGGTTTGAATGCCGACGGGTCACGCAGGTTGATGAAGACGGCAGGCGAGAACGAGGTGCTCCAGCTGCCGTAAAAGCTGTCGACGGCTGACGGCTGGTACACGAGGCCGGCACGCGGCGAGGTCTTGCTGAACGCATTGCGGTTGACCACACCGCTGTCGTCCGGCTGCCCGGGAAACGCGCCCGAGAACCGGCTGGCCCGGTCGTGCCTCAGCGCCAGCAGCGCCTTCCATTGCGGCGAGAAGGTGAGCAAGTCTTGCGCGTAGAAGCTGTGGCCGTTGGAGCCTTGCAGACCGCTGTAGTAGAAGTCGGTGCTGTAGCCCGCATAGCCTGTGTACTGTGGCTGGGTCACGTTGATCGGGCCAGGCGCTGGGATGCCCTGCAACGCCACGTAGTAGGCCTTGTTGCGCGTGGCATCGGCACCGATCAGCATTTGGTGCCCGATGCCGCCGAGCACCAGCTTGCCGCTCACTTCGGCCAGCGCCGTGCGGGTGCGTTCACCCTGAGTGGCGTAGTCGATGAAGTAGCGGCTGAACAGGCCGGTGGCGGGGTCGAACGTGTCGAGCCCCACTTCGGGTTGGTTGTCGTAGTCGAAGCGGTTGTCGGCGTAGGCCAGCTTGGCTCTCCAACCGCCGCCGAGGTCTTGCTCCAGCGTGGCGATGGCCTGCGAGGTGGTCGTGCGCGAAGGGCCGACGCTGGGCTCGCCAATGAAGCGCTCGACCGGCAGCGCGTTGTAGTCGATGCCGGTGCCTTCGTAGTTGTAGCTGCGGCCCAGGCCGCGGTCGAACAGGCCCTTGGTGTGCACCCGCTCGTATTGCAGCGTGAGCTTGGTGCCGGCGTGTGGGCGCCATTCGAGCGTCGGCGCGATCAGCGAGTTGTCGCGCTTGACGAAATCACGGTAGGTGTCGCCGCTCTCGACGGCGGCGTTGATGCGGAACAGCAGCGTGTCGTCGGCAGTGAAAGGCGCGTTCAAATCGACCGACAAGCGGCCGGTGCCGAAGCTGTCGTAGGACAGGCCGGCTTCGCCACCGAAGCCCGCATACGGCTTCTTGGACACCAGGTTGACCGTGCCGCCGGGCTCGCCCGCGCCGTACAGCACGGCGGCCGGGCCTTTGAGCACCTCCACCCGTTCGATCGAGCCGATGTCCAGCGCATCGCCAAAGCCTTGCGCGTTCAGGCGCATACCGTCGCGCAGCTTCAAGGCCTCAAAACCGCGCGCAATGAAGTCGGCGCTGGAAGTGTTGCCGCCGTAGGTGCCGCCGCGCACCACGCCGGCCACCGTGTCCACCGCTTCGCTGACCTTGGCGACACCCCGGTCGCGCAGCAGGTCACCCGGAATGACGACGATGGACTGCGGGATGTCGGCCACCAGCGCATCGGTCTTGGTGCCGGTCGCGCTGCGCCGCGCGAGGTAGCCGACCACTGGGCTCGTGGCCGTCTCAACCGGCGCTGCCGCGCGCACCTTGATTTCGGGCAGAACCGTCTCGGTGGGCTTGGGCGCAGGTGCCGGCGCAGGCGCACGCTCCACCGTGAAGGTCTTGTCGTCCTGCACCCGCAGCACCAGTCCACTGCCGGCCAGCAGCGCATCGAGCGCTTCGCGTGCGGTGTAACTGCCTTTCAGCGCGGGCGCCGCCTTGCCTTCGGTGAGCGCAGAGGCGAACACGACCTGCACGCCGGCAGTGCGCGCCAGCGTGGCCAGCGCCTTGCCGAGCGGCTCGGCAGGTTGATCGAAGGTCAGCCTGGTGGCCTGTGCCTGGGCCGCACCGGCCAGCAACAGACTGGCGGCCAGCGTGGTCAGGCGTCGGGACCATCGCGACCGGGTTCGACGGGCAGGGTTCGGGGTCGATGACTTCAAGCGGGGCTCCTCAAAACGTTTGCTGTTCAGGGAGCTTGTCGAACCAGTGGGCCTGCACCCCTACCTGTAACCCGAAAATTTCTGCATTTGGTCGTCGCTCGGCCAAGATGGATGTCGATGGTCAGCGCGTTCAACAGTGGCAACAGCGCAAACAGCAGCGTCACCAGACGGCGCAGTTCCGGCCAGGCTCAGTGCGTGAGCCGCTGGCGTCGATGGTGCTGGTTGAGGAAGGCGCGCGGCTGACGAAGCCGACCAGTACCGGTAGTAACGCTCGATCGTCGTTCGCTCACCGTTCCGATCATCGGGCCCGCACGACGACGCTGCCGTCGGCGCTTTGCAGCACCGTCACCGGCAGGATGCGCGGCAGCAGGGCCAGCCACTGGTCGGTATGCGCGGTCTCGAAGACGCCCGTGACTTGCAGCTTGCCGATGTTCGGATGCGCAGGGTCGTCTTGCAAAACGATGCGAGCGCTGCGGTAGCGCTGCACTTCGGCCAGCGCGTCGCGCAGCGGCGTTCGGTCGAACACCAGTTGGCCGCGTTGCCAGGCGCTGGCAGCGGCGACGTCGCTTGCCTGGGGCATGCCAAGTACCGGCGCTGCACCAATGACGCCGGGCGTTGTGCTGACCTGCTGGCCCGGGCCGAGCAGCACTGCGGGCTGCGTATCGCCCGGCGCGCCCACACTCACCTGCACCCGACCTTCCGCCACCGTGACCGTGACCCGCTGACCCTGGCGACGCACGCCGAACACGGTGCCGACCACGCGCACATGAGTCGCCCCTGCCGCCACCTCGAAGGGCCGGCCGAGCGACAACCCGAGAGACAACCCGAATGGCCAGGCGGCCACCGGCGATACCTCGAACTGGGCTTGCCCTTGCTTGAGCTCGACCCGGCGCGAGCGCAGGTGCCAGGCCACACGCAGCGTGGTGGCAGTGTCCAGCGTGATGCGGCTGCCATCGGCCAGCACGCGCTGTTGGCGTTCGCCGATGGCGCTGGCGTGCGCCTCATAGCGGTAAGCAGGGTCGAGCCACCAAGTGACGGCGGCAACCACCGCCAACCCGGCCAGCGCCGCCCCCGTCGCAGCGGCGCCCGGCGCGCGGCGGCGAGCGCGAGCGGGGTTGGCTGCAGCCTGGCTGTTCCGCTGCCCGGGCAGACCGGGTAGAGCGGGCAGCTCAGGCAACGGGAACAATGCCTTCAGGGTGTCGCGGTTGCGCGCCAGCGCTGTCTCGACGGGGTCGCCGGCGCCGCAGGTCGTGGCCCGATCAGATTCGGGCATCGAGGTGGCGGTATTCACGTTGGCAGCCCTTGCGTTGGCCGGTCAAACGGCCCTTCCAGCGCGCGACGGCAAGACGCGACACCGAGCCGCAGATGCTTCTCGACCGCCTTGACGCTGATGCCCAGCCGCTGCGCGACTTCAGCCTGCGGGAGCTCGTGCACCTTGTGCATCACGAACACCTCGCGGCAGCGCGGTGGCAACGCATCGATGGCAGCCGCCAACGCGCCAAGTGCCTGCCGACCGGCCACGATGCGCGCCGGTTCGTGCGCATCGGCAGCCGCCTGTTCAGGCAATACCGCCACGCTCTCCACCCAGGCCCGCCGGCCCTGCTCGATGCGGTGCAGGTCGATGGCGCGGCACGAGGCCACGTGGCGCAAGAACGCCAGCGGAACCTGCACGGCGGTACGCGGCGGTGTCTCGGCGAGTTGCACGCACACGTCGTGCACCACGTCATTCGCGTCGGCCCGGTCACCGCCGCGCCGCGCGATGTGGCGTCGCACATGCAGCACGAGTTCGTCGTAGTGGCGCACCAGTGCGGCGATGAGCTCATCGCCCTTCCAACCCGGCAATGCCGCCGACGGCGACGAGACATCGCTCGTCATGGCCGCACCAGGCGCACGCCACCGAGCTCATCGACCACGCGCACGTCGGCGATGCCCGGCAAGCTGCGCAGGAAGGCTTTGGCATCGCGCAACTGAACGACGGCGGTGATGCGTGCCGGATGCGCCGCCAGGCCATCGGCCGTCACGCGCATGCCGCTGAAACGGGACAGGCGCTGCGCCACATCGGTCAAGGGATCGCCATCGAACACCAGCGTGCCCTGGCGCCAGGCGACCGCATCATCGGCACGCCGGTTCACGCGCTGCGGGAGCTGGTCCGCAAGCACCTCGGCGACTTCGTCGGCGCCTAGCGTCACGCCCGTAGCGGAAGCCTCGGCTCGAGGCGAGGCGGCCTGCTCCACCCGCACACGGCCGTGCAACACGCTGACCCGCACCCGCTCGGCGCCGACCTGGCTGACCACGAAGCGCGTGCCCAGCACGGTGACGCATGCCGGCCCGCTTCGCACCACGAATGGCCGGTCCACATCGCGCGCCACGTCGAAGATCGCCTCGCCACGGTTCATGTCCACTTCGCGGCGATCGCGGTAGTGGCGCACCGACAGTCGGGTATCGGGCGCCAGCGTCAGCTTGCTGCCGTCTGGCAGGGGCTGCTCGAGCAGCTGCCCGGGCTGCGTTTCGCGATCCATCACCAGCACCGGTTCGGATTGCCGCTCGTTCCACAGCCGCCAACCGAGCAGGCCGCCCAGCCCCACGGTTGCCAGCCCCAGAACCGTCGCTTGCAGCGCGCCCCGGCGAGACAGGCGCTGCACGCGCTCCCGCGCTCGCTTGGCTTCCAGACCCAGCGTCAGGCGCTCCAGGCGCAGCGACGAGTCGAAGTCGTCCCAGACCTCGGCATAGCGCGCGTACTCGGCGGCGTGTGCCGGTGAGGCTGCCAGCCAGGCCTCGAAGCGGCCGCGATCGGGATGATCTTGCGGTGCACGGGCCATGCGCGCGAACCATCTCGCCGCATCGCGCGCCAGCGGGGTGGTGGCTTGCAGCACATCAACGGCGGCCACCGTCAAGCCTCCAGCATGGCGCGGGCCGCGCGCAAATCCACCAGTGCGCGCATCACATGGCGCTCGACCATGTTCAGGCTCACGCCGAGCGCGTGGGCGATCTCGGGCTGGGTGTGGCCTTCGATGCGGAACATCCAGAAGACTTGGCGGCACTTCGGCGGCAGCGCATCGAGCACACGCTCGAGAAGCTCCAGACGCTGGCGCACTGCGACCAGGTCTTCGGCGGACGGGTGGAACTGACCTCGGCTGAACGCATCGTGGTCGGCGACGTTGCCGCCCGCCTCTTCCAGCGACAACAAATCGCCCGCCAGCGGGGCGCGCAACGCGTCGCGATGCCCGTCAACCAACACCGATTGCACGACCCGCCGAAAGTAGGCCTGTGGTTCCGCGACCCGGCCCCGGCCCGGCGCGGCGGCGTAGCGAACAAAGGCATCGTGCAAGGCATCACGCGCCTGGTGCCGGCAGCGTGTGCGGCGCGCGATGGCATGCAGCAGGCCGCCGTAGGCCCACTGGAGGTCGATGCCATGCCAGGTGGTGCTTGCGTTCATCAGGGGAACAGGTCGGGCTCGCGGATCGAGTCCGGTGAAGACTCACGACTTCCAATGAATAGGAATCGTTCTTATTCTCACACATTCCGCTTTTTGGCCACTTGAGCCGTGTCGGGTCTCGTGCTGCTGCGACCGCGGCCACTTGGCGGCAGGAGCGCGCCTGCCTCGGCTGCAAATCGAGGCTGCAAACCCACATTTGCTAATGCGAGTGATTCGCATTACATTGCGGCACCAGACAACCCACCCGACCTCATTCAATGATTGTCTGCATCTGCCACCGCGTCTCCGATCACGCCATCCGCCGCGCTGTTCGTGCAGGCTGCGACGACTTCTCTGCGCTGCAGCGCGAATTGCGTGTCGGGACTGCGTGTGGTGCGTGCACGGGCTGTGCCAAAGAGACGCAGGCCCGGGCCTGTACCCACCCAGCAGCGGATGCCATTGCCGCTGCCGTTCTCAGCTTCCAGCCGGCTCCTCGCACGGCGCATGCCGCAGCCTGACGCCATGCGACAGC
>JAYWGR010000119.1:0-127876 GCA_043778145.1 Rhizobacter sp. | reverse complement strand
TCGAGTCGAGCACCGCGAAGGCCGATTGCCAGTCTGCGCGATACACCAGGTCATTGAAGTCGGGAATGATGTTGTTGACCGGGCAGCCGTTGTTGCAAAACGGTGTGCCGCAGTCCATGCAGCGCGCGCTCTGCACTTTGGCCTCGTCTTCCTTGAGGCCGATGACGAACTCTTTGTAGTTCTTGACGCGCTTCTGAACGGGCTCGTAGCCTTCTTCCAGACGCTCATATTCCATGAAGCCGGTGACTTTTCCCATGATGGTTCGCGTGTTCGTTGAGCTGAGAGCGTTAAAGGTCAGGTCGCGGCTTACTTGGCCACAACGGCTTTGGGCTTCTTGGGCGCAGGTGACGGCACGGGTGCCGCCTCGGCCAGCACTGGGGCCACGGCGGGCGCCTTCGCGCCGATCTCGCGCAACGCGCGCTTGTACTCGTTCGGAAACACCTTCACGAAGCGCCCGCGCGACTCGGTCCAGTGGTCGAGCACATGGCGCGCGCGCAGGCTGCCTGTCCATTTGTGGTGATCGGCGATCAGGCTCTTGAGCAAGACTTCGTCAGTCTGTGCAACGCCTTGCAATTTGTGCCAGACCGCACGCTCGCCGAGGGCCTCCTGCTCCGCCGCCGGCAGCACTTTCTCAAGCGTGACCATGGCGGTGTTGCAGCGCTTGGCAAATGCGCCGTCTTCGTCGTACACATACGCGATGCCGCCGCTCATGCCTGCTGCGAAGTTGCGCCCCGTCTTGCCGAGCACGACGACGGTGCCGCCCGTCATGTATTCGCAGCCATGGTCGCCCGTGCCTTCAACGACGGTTGTGGCGCCAGAGAGCCGCACCGCAAAACGCTCGCCCGCCACGCCGCGGAAGAACGCCTCGCCGCTGGTCGCGCCATAGAGCACGGTGTTGCCGACGATGATGTTGTCGGTCGCGTCACCGCGGAAGTCGATTGACGGCCGAATCGCGATGCGGCCGCCGCTCATGCCTTTGCCGGTGTAGTCGTTGGCGTCGCCAATCAAGTAGACGGTGATGCCCTTGGCCAGGAAGGCACCGAAGCTCTGGCCGCCCGTTCCTTCCATTTGAATGAAGATGGTTTGGTCTGGCAGCCCTTCAGGGTGGCGGCGCACAAGCTCGCCCGAGAGCATGGCGCCCACCGTGCGGTTGACGTTGCGCACCTGCTCCATGAACTGCACCTTCTCGCCGCGCTCAAGCGCAGGCAGGCACTTCTCGATCAAGCGAACATCGAGCGCCTTGCCCAAACCATGGTCTTGCGTGTCGACTTGGCGGCGCGCCACATCGGCAGGCACAGAAGGCAGATGGAAGACGCGGCTGAAGTCCAGGCCCTTGGCCTTCCAGTGCGCAACGCCCCTCTTCGTGTCGAGCAGGTCAGCGCGGCCGATGAGGTCATCGAACTTCTTGATGCCCAACTGCGCCATGATGAGCCGCGCTTCTTCGGCCACGAAGAAGAAGAAGTTGACGACGTGCTCGGGCCGGCCCTGGAACTTGGCGCGCAGCACCGGGTCTTGCGTGGCGACGCCCACTGGACAAGTATTCAAGTGGCACTTGCGCATCATGATGCAGCCCTCGGCCACGAGCGGCGCGGTTGCGAAACCGAACTCGTCTGCACCGAGCAATGCGCCGATGACGACATCGCGGCCAGTCTTCATCTGGCCATCGGCCTGCACGCGAATGCGACCGCGCAAGCGGTTGAGCACGAGCGTTTGCTGCGTCTCTGCGAGGCCCAACTCCCACGGCGAACCCGCGTGTTTGATTGAGCTCCACGGCGATGCGCCGGTGCCGCCGTCGTGCCCTGCAATCACCACGTGATCGGCTTTGGCCTTGGCCACGCCGGTGGCAATCGTGCCAACGCCGACTTCGCTCACGAGCTTGACGCTGATGCTCGCCCGCGAGTTGGCGTTCTTCAAATCATGAATCAGCTGTGCGAGGTCTTCGATCGAATAGATGTCGTGGTGCGGCGGCGGCGAGATGAGGCCAACGCCTGGCACCGAGTAACGCAGCATGCCGATGTAATCGGTGACCTTGCCGCCTGGCAGCTGGCCACCTTCGCCAGGCTTGGCGCCTTGCGCCATCTTGATCTGGATCTGGTCGGCGCTTTGCAAGTATTCAGTCGTTACGCCGAATCGGCCTGATGCGACTTGCTTGATCTTCGAACGCAGCGAGTCGCCTTCGTTGAGTTCGAAGTCGACTTGAATGTTGCCCGGCCCGATCACATCACTGAACTTTGTGCCTTGCTTGATCGGAATGCCCTTCAGCTCATTGCGATAGCGCGCCGGGTCTTCGCCGCCCTCGCCCGTGTTGGATTTACCGCCGATGCGGTTCATCGCCACCGCAAGATTGGCATGCGCTTCGGTGCTGATCGAGCCGAGCGACATCGCGCCTGTCGCGAAGCGCTTGACGATCTCGGAAGCCGGCTCGACTTCATCGAGCGAACACGCCTTGGCTGGATCGACCTTGAACTCGAACAAGCCGCGCAAGGTCATGTGGCGCACGGATTGATCGTTGATGATCTGCGCGTATTCCTTGTAGGTCTCGAACTTGTTGGCGCGTGCGCTGTGCTGCAGCTTGGCGATCGCGTCGGGCGTCCACATGTGCTCTTCACCGCGCACACGCCAGGCGTATTCACCGCCCGCATCGAGCATGTTGGCAAGCACCGGATCATCGCCAAAGGCGGCGCGGTGCATGCGCAGCGCTTCTTCGGCGATGTCGAACACGTCAATGCCGCCGACCTGGCTGGCGGTACCGCGGAAGTACTTGTCCACTGTGGCGCGCTCGATGCCAATCGCCTCGAACAACTGCGCGCCGCAGTACGACATGTAGGTCGACACGCCCATCTTCGACATGATCTTCGACAAGCCCTTGCCGATCGCCTTGACGTAGTTGTAGACCGCCTTCTCGGCCGAGAGGTCGCCCGGCAACTCGGCATGCATCGCCTCGAGCGTTTCTATTGCGAGGTACGGATGCACCGCCTCGGCGCCGTAGCCCGCGAGCACCGCGAAGTGATGCACCTCGCGCGCTGAGCCCGTCTCCACCACCAAGCCAGCCGTGGTGCGCAGACCTTCTTGCACCAGGTGCTGATGCAGTGCTGAAAGCGCCAGTGCCGCAGGGATCGCGACATGATCGCGGTCCATGAGCCGGTCGCTGACGATCAAGATGTTGTGCCCGCTCTTGATGGCGTCAACGCTCTCTGCACACAGCGATGCCAACTTGGCTTCAACGCCTTCGTCGCCCCACGCAATCGGGTAAGTGATGTCGAGCACGTAGCTCTTGAACTTGCCGCCGGTGTGCTTTTCGATCTGGCGCAAGCGCGCCATGTCAGCCGCATCGAGCACCGGTTGAGGCACTTCGAGCCGCATCGGCGGGTTCACCGCGTTGACATCGAGCAGGTTGGGCTTCGGCCCGATGAACGACACGAGCGACATCACGATCGCCTCGCGGATCGGATCGATCGGCGGGTTCGTGACCTGCGCGAAGAGCTGCTTGAAGTAGTTGTAAAGCGGCTTGTTTTTGTCGGACAGCACGGCCAGGGGCGAATCGTTGCCCATCGAGCCGATGCCTTCTTCGCCGGCTTGTGCCATCGGGCTCATCAAGAACTTGATGTCCTCCTGCGTGTAGCCGAACGCCTGCTGGCGATCGAGCAAGGTCTCGGTCTGCGCCGTGACCGAGAGATCGACCGGCACATCTTCGAGCTTGATGCGCACGCTTTCGATCCACTGGCGGTAAGGCTTGGCCGACGCGAACTGGTTCTTCAGTTCCTCGTCTTCGATGATCCGGCCTTGGTCGAGATCGATCAGCAGCATCTTGCCCGGCTGCAGGCGCCACTTCTTGATGATTCTGTTTTCCGGGAATGGCAACACGCCGGACTCAGACGCGCCGACGACGAGGCCGTCATCAGTGATCAGGTAGCGCGTTGGGCGCAGGCCATTGCGGTCTAGCGTGGCGCCGATTTGGCGGCCGTCGGTGAAGACCATGGCGGCGGGGCCGTCCCACGGCTCGAGCATCGCGGCGTGGTACTCATAGAACGCGCGGCGGCGCTCATCCATCGTCGCGTGTTGTTCCCAAGCCTCGGGGATCATCATCATCATCGCGTGGGCGAGCGAGTAGCCGCTCATCACCAGCAACTCGAGCGCGTTGTCGAAGGTGGCCGTGTCGCTCTGGCCTTCGAAGGTGATGGGGTAGAGCTTTTGCAAGTCATCGCCCAGCACGGGAGACTTCATCACGCCTTCGCGGGCGCGCATCCAGTTGAAGTTGCCTTTGACGGTGTTGATCTCGCCGTTGTGCGCCACCATGCGGTACGGGTGCGCAAGTGGCCACTCGGGGAAGGTGTTGGTCGAGAAGCGTTGGTGCACGAGCGCAAGTGCAGATGTTGCGCGCGGGTCTTGCAAGTCTTTGTAGTACTTGCCCACTTGGTCGGCGAGCAGCAGGCCTTTGTAGATGATGGTGCGGCAGCTCATGCTCGGCACGTAGTACTCGCGGCTGTGCGTGAGCTTCAGCGCCTGGATCGCGCTCGACGCCGTCTTGCGGATCACGTACAGCTTGCGCTCGAGTGCATCGGGCACGATCACATCGTGACCTCGGCCAATGAATATTTGGCGAAGGATGGGCTCCTTCAATCGCACGGTGGGCGACATCGGCATTTCGGTGTCGACCGGCACATCTCGCCAGCCGAGCACCACTTGGCCTTCGGCCTTCACGGCACGTTCCAGCTCCTGCTCGCAAGCCAGGCGCGACGCGTGCTCCTTCGGCAGGAAAATCATGCCGACACCGTATTCACCGGGCGGCGGAAGCTCGATGCCTTGCAGCGCCATCTCGGCGCGATAGAACTCGTCGGGAATCTGGATGAGGATGCCAGCGCCGTCACCCATCAGCTTGTCCGCGCCCACAGCACCTCGGTGGTCGAGGTTCTCGAGGATCTTCAACCCCTGCAGAACGATGCTGTGCGCCTTCTGCCCCTTGATGTGGGCCACGAAGCCGACGCCGCATGCGTCGTGCTCGTTGGCGGGAGAGTAGAGCCCGGCGCTCGCCGCCTCGGCGAGCGAGCTGGTCAGCGACGCCATGGTTTCCACGGGCAATTGATTTTCAAACATGGCGCGCACTCCGACAGCGGCTGAAACGGAGGGCAAGAATACTGCACCGCAGCATCCAGCTCAATCAGTTTTAAATGGGGTCTGCCCCCAATTAATCAGCCTCGCCTGGCGAACCTATGTAATTGGGGACATATCATTCCCCTCTGGCGGCTGAACCAGCTTCCGAGGGCGCCCGGGCGCCGCAGGCTGAACGCGTCGCCCCGCACGCGCACCGAGCGCATCCACAAAGGCCGCCGAGCCCAGCGCCCAACCATGCAGTGCGGCGTGCAAGATGCCTGCCAGCTCACCCGAATCAGCCGACTGCTCGCCGTAGCGCCTGTAAGCCGCCTCGCGCTCAAACGGCGTATTGCCGAGGGCGAAGAAGGCCGCATGCTCGGTGATGAGCGGGTCCACGCGGCTCCCCAGGTGATGCGGCCGACTCGACCACTCTTCTGCGTCACCTGCCAGGGTTGAGGCTGCAGGCGCCCATTCGACGAATCGCAAGCAAGGCGCGAAGTACCGAGGCGACTCGACCACGGTCGATCGAAATCGCCCCTCCCAGGGCGTGCCGCGGCGCGCGTACTTGCGGTTGAACGCCGGAACAAAGCGCCGGCCGATGAACTGCATCAAACCCCCAAGGCCGCCAGCGGCCTTGGGGGTCAGCAAAAGGCGCACGCCATTGCCCAAGAGCGCGTACGCGTGCAAATCAACAGACTGATCGGCCAAGCCATCACGCAGCGCGGCCAGGTAGCCGTTTCGGTCAGCGTCGTCCCGGAATACCGCGTCGCCGCTTTGCCCTCGATGCAGTACTAAATGCAGTTCGCCTGGCAAAACCAGGCGAGGAAGCCGAGCCACGGTTTGCTGACCCGTTTTTCAGAGCGTAGTTGCATCGCAACCCGCATCGGCCGGCTTGCAAACTCGCATGCGGCCGGCAGGGCTGGTCACGACGCGACGAGCGTCAGTCGTGCCGTTGATGGTGAAGGTGATTTCACCAGCCAGCGCGATTGCGCCGGCCGGCGTGGTCATGAATCCCGCGCCATTGAATGCGACAAACGCGCCACCGCTGTAGGCAGTGGCAGCAATACTCGCAGGAATAGCGCCAGTCTTGGCGACCACGACGTCTGCGGCGTCCGGGGTCAAACTGTCGTTCTTGTCGACGTCGACAAAGATCGTCAATCCGCCAGCCCAATTGAGAGCCGTGGTCGGCACCACAAAAACCTTCAGCTGACGCTTCAAAGCTTCTGAGCGAGCCGTGGCCAACGCGCCGACGAAGGCGTTGGCGGTCGTGGTCAGCTCAGAGCTGCGTTGGAACGACACGAAACTCGGCGCCGCCAGCCCAAGCATGATCGCGACGATGGACATCGTCACGAGGGCTTCCAGCAACGTAAAGCCGCGTGAGTTGCCGGAGGAGGCCAAGGCTCGGTGAAGGCGTTTCATGGAGAAGTTACTTCCAGCAGGCGGACTGGTCAGTGCCGGAGCAACCCTTTTCGCCGGTGCTGCGAATGAACAGCTCACCCACTTTCGCGTCGGTGAACTGCGGAGCAGCAAAAAGCTCCGCGCAGTCAGAAAGTACTATTGGGAGTGGGGCGACACAATTGCGGACACCGAGCAGATATGCCGCACCCGTAGGTGAATTGCCCGAATAGAGCTTGAATGGCGCCGTCGAACTGCCCGCTGCTATGGCGCTACAGCCAGTACTTCCAACCTCGCCATAACACCCTCTCTGTGTCATGTAGCGCTCTTGTTGCTGCATCAAATCAATCAGCGCGCTTCGGCCTTCTCCGCGCTTGCTTTTGATAATTGACGCGGTGTAGGCCGGATACGCCATCGAAGCCAACAAGGCGACTATTGCCACCGTGATCATGACCTCGATCAACGTGAAGCCTGCACCACAACGCAGCGTGGACGACCGTTGGCCACGGCAACGAGATTGAGAGCGCATCATGGCCTCAGGTTGTTGATTTCGCGCCAACTCATCCGCCCAGCGTTTTGTACAGTCGTGCCCATATCGAAATAGCCGGGGTTAGCCGAGGATTTGGGAGCAAGCAAACCGTAACGAGTCGTCAAGACACGCCTTCCAATTGAATCGCTGCCGGTAAGCCCCAACGAGCTGTCGGCCACCGGTACCACTATGGGCGGGCCGAATATGCCATCAGTCGATACCAGGAAGCTGCCCCCACCTCTCAGCCCTTTCATGAAGTAGAGATTGCCGCTGCCGTTGGCACAGCTGTTGAGCGAGGGAATCACGCTCCCGAAGGCCAGCGTGCTCCCGTCTATCGCAGAGCCAGGAACAACCGCGAAATCGCTCACTTGCCGCTCGCCGGTTGACGACGATCCAGGGAAGTCGAAAAACCATCCGGCCCGGAGTTCAGTGGGCAAAGCGACGCTCGAGCTGTCAGTCGTGGGCTTGCCATAAACGAAAGGCGCGACAGTAACAACTCCGGAGGCCGCCGAACCTTTTTGCAACCGTCCGCGCCCAGCGATCCCCACGGGCGTATTGGGCACGTCGAGCGTATTCGTGCCGTCATCCATCACAGCGTAGACCGATTGGGTCTTGTAACCGCCAGTGACGTCACTGACCTCAAGAAACTTCCCCGTGCCAAAGGTGACGACCAGGCTGTCGTTGGGCACCACGCCGTTGTTAGGCCCATATAGCAACGTGGGCTCCATCGTGATCGGTTGAAGGCTCGCAGCGTCGTCCTTAGCGATAAAGAAAGGCTTGGCTGTTCGAGCTCCCGACGTGTCGGCAAAGGCCGAGAGGTTGTCCATCGTCCAATCGGCCGCGCCGAGAATGGCCCGCTTGAGATCAAGCTTCCACATGTTCCCCTGCAGGTCGCCGGCATAAATGGTCGTTACCTGCCCCTGCGTATCGCCCCGCACTGCGAAGTTCGCCATGCCGTTGGCGATAGCTGTCGACGTGGGCTTTGGGAAAACAATCTTGAAATAGTTCGCGCCTTGCACCCACGGGCTGTTGGCCGGCTTCGACAAGTCGAGGAAGAACAAGGCGTTCTGCGCGGTGGAACTTGCCCGACCATCAGGCGCATAGTTATTGACGCCACTGGCGAAGACGGCAAATGACTTGGGCAATCCGCTCGCCGAGGTATTGAGCGACAGGATGCGTGGCTTGCCTATGACGTTGCCGATATCGACATCGTCGGCATCACTGAATTCCCACATCACCTTGCTTTCATCGAAGCCAGAAGGATCAGGATTCGACACATCGATCGCAAAGACGCCCTGCCCGCCACCGCCGGAGCCAGAGACAAGAACGGTCTTCATCACGCCGCCAACCTTCGCGTCGGCAACCACAGGGCTGGCATCGACATAGCTTTGATGGACATAAGCTGGTGAAGTCAACGCAGAGAGCTTTGGCACCACCCAGCTCGGGATGTAGCCAAAGAGCTCTTCGCCGTTGGCGGCGTCGAAGGCGTGAAGCATCCCGTCGTTCGCGCCAACAAACAGCGTTTTCTTGGTCGTGCTCACCCCACCCGAATAGACCACGGCCGAATTGACAATGTCTCCAAGTAGCCGCGTGCGAGTTCGGAAAGTGCCACGCGGGGCCTCCAAGGTCTGATCGCCGCGAAGATAGTCGAGGCGTTGCCCACCGACAGTGGCGGTATCGGTGGCCGAAGTGCTGCCCACTGGCGTTTGCAGTGCGAGCTGTACGTACTTCGGTACCTTCGCCCATTCGAAAGAAACAGCCGCGGCGACCGAACTCCCTCCACCCACATAGATCTTGCGGTTGCTGGTGCCCTTTTTCGCGAGCACATCCGCGACAGACGTCCAAGGCGCGGTCTTCGATGTACCGACCGAGGCGTTGCCGCCGGAAGCCGCCGCCGAGACCGAAGTGGCGGTCACATCGCCAGTCCAATCAATTGAATCGAACTGCGACTGGTAGATGTAGCTGTCGGTCGTTGTGACAGTCTGCGCGGAAATTGATGCGCCGGCGATGCTCTTGGCTCCTTGTGCTGCCGCTTTAAAGATGGCATCCAGCCCGCGCAGAACTGCCCCAGCCGAACTCGATAAATAGTAATTCCTGGCCTCGTTAGAACCAACTGGCGCTGCTTCCCAGTTGTCGTTACCGTTGATGATCGTTGACTTGCTTAAAGTCAAGAAGGGATTTCCTGTGGAGGTCACATCATCAAAACCACCATATTTCGCCGCGAGAAAGAATTGGTTCTGCTGATGATTGTTCGGATTGGTCTGAGCACCGTACTCGTTCACGTCCAGAAAGTAAGTTTTCACGCGCATGCCGGGGCGCTGTTTGTCAACCGCGGTCCAGTCTTTGCCGCGAATGTCATGCGTGTTCGCCCAGTAAGCCATGCCTGCGATGTAGTAGGCCGCGTGGTCGGCACCAATGTCCCTCGTCGCCATATCCTTCAGACCCCCATAGATCACCTTCGGATTGCTGGTCGTTTGTGGGTTACCTAAGCCGTCGAAATAGCTGACATTGAGGCCAGCCTCGAATGCCCCAACAATACTGGTCCATTTCTTGAAGTCAGGCTCGTTACCGGCTGGCCCGTACTTGGTGCTGGGATCACCGGTGGAATTGGCCGGCCGAACAGCATCGTTGGCGTTGGGGGCTCTATCATTTCCGGGTATGTACTTGTCGTTGTGGGTATTTACATCGCCGATGCCGACAATGTTGTTCTTGACACATGAATAGTCCGTCATGCCGCTAACAGGCGGATGCGGGTCGATCCAACTGGTGTAGTAGGGAAATCCATCCTTCATGTCGGTAGTAATCACGCCCGATGTGGCCGCGTCTGTCGGCGGAAGGCCCTGAAGATAGCGAAGTGCTTCGTAATAAAGCTCGCCGACGGGGTCGTACACCTTGTAGTTGCCACTGCGGCCAAATTGGTTCAAATAATTGATGATGCCGCTTTTGGTCTCGCCCAGTAGTCCATCAGGGTTCGCAATCAATTCACCCGTGGTCTCGTTCCACTCTTTATTTGGATTCACGCCGGCCAGCGGCGCGAAGTTCTGGTCGTAGGCCGTGGGGCCAACGTATTTCATTGGCACACGCAATACTCCGCCGTAACGTTCTTTCGGGTTGCCAGTGCTGTCGTTCAGGTAGCCAAAGGCAGACACCCGCAAATCATCGCTGTACTTCTGAAGATTGCCGATCGGCTTGAATGAACCGTTCGGATACTGAAGGCAGTAACTCGTGCGAGGGTCGCGCAACCCGGTAGCATTAGATTCGCAGACCCGAACTCGGGAGTACATGAACACGTCATTCGTGATGCCCTCTGTGACTCCATTCGCTCCCTTCACTACCTTGCCCAAATCCCCATTCGCGCCTGGCACATCGCAGTTTCCTGCGCGAGTCGTGCCGAAATTTATTCTATTCAGGCAGTTCGCAATGAAGATATCCCCCGTGAAGTCGGCGCCGGTTGTCGTCCTTCGAAGCAACCGCGGCACGGCGCCTACAGCGAGTGCGGCTTTAAGTTGTTTCGCCGGGAAATTACCGCTGTTCCAAAAATCTTTCCGTAGCACTGCGCGTTGAAGTACCGTCAAGCCTCCAAGAGTTGGATCTCTGGTATCCACCACGGTATCAACGATGCGGTCACCGCCGCTCAGGCCAAGGCGAAGAATATCGACTGCCGAACTTGCCGCCCAGTTCATGAAATTGCCGGCAAATCCCTCGTTACCGCCAGTATTACATTCTCGACGAACATATGTAACGGGAGGGTTAACGGTGCTGTCGATTCTGGTTGTCAGAGTCGCTGGCCCAACGCGGTCAAAGCGTTTGTAATCATCGACGGGAACGCCAGTGGGCCGAGTTTCCGTGGGATTGTCGACATAGCTGTAGCAACTTGCGATGTCGAAGTAGCCGATGTACTCCGTTTCTGGGTTGTATGTGTCGTCTAAGCCACCGGTCGTACCCAGATATTGAGCGCCCACAGTCGGGAATTCAACCGACAGCACCAGCGATAAGGTCGGTTTGGCTTTCGCGCCGCGGGCATAGAGAGGTTCAGCAGCGAGGTCAATCGTCGGAAGGGGTGATGGGCCACCAATGACGCTGCCAACGACCGCAACGACCATGGCCGGTGCGGCCACCCACTTGAACAGCGGATTTCCCGCAATAATTCGAAGGCGATTTAGTAAAGTAATCATTGCGGCAATCTCTTTCGGTAAATCGACTGCACGGCAACCTCGGTGCCTTTCCTAGGGCCGAAGCCCACCGCAGTAATACGGTAAAGCACCGGCGGCGGGATCGTGACCTCAATGCCAGGCGTACGGTCTTCTACAACTTCGATGATGTATCGTGGCGACTGGAATGAGCGGATTCCCGAGTTGCCTGCGGCGAAAACACGACCGGTATAGGCACCAAAGGGCACGCTCGGTGCAGCGGTGAAGATACCGGGAGTTTGCCAAACCTCATTCGGCGAGCCCGGCAGCGCACGCTCACACAAGCCAAGGTTTGCTAGAGTAGTTCCACACGCCGGAACGAAGATTGCCAAGTTGTTCGGAACGAAACTGTCGACTCGCCCAGTGTGGGGAGTGCCGTCAATATCCAGCTCGCCGTCGACCAAGCCCGCTTCGGCGGCCTGGCTGGCAATTAAATAATCGCGGTCATTGCGAGTTGAGCGCTCACCCAGGAGGGCAATTTGCGCGCCGCCGATGCCAAGCACAGTCACGATAACGAGTATCAGCAGCACGACGATCAGCGTCACGCCGCGCTGCACACTGCGTTGTGAGTTACGGGTGCACATGGATTGGCGTTTCATCGGAGCAAGGACACAGGGTCCTGGGTATTGCGCAAATGGATCGTGAACACGATTTGCTGGCGGAGGCGACCATCTTCCACCACTTTGAAGATGGATCCGGAATCAGTCGCAATCGACAAGCCATTTCCAAGCACGTTGAAAGTCTGGGCAGTGGCAGCGCGATCCACTGCGGTGTTCGGCGCACCCCGCAGCACCATGCCCACCCGGACGCTGCGCACTCGGCGCCAGTTGTCCAGCGTGCCGGCTGCGGTTGCGCCGGCGAGCTGGGAAGCGGTCAAGTAGCGCTCGGGTACGGAGTCAGCGCCAGCGGGCAATGCGGGTGGATCAGTGTTGGGCGTGACTCCGTCAGTCCCGTAAAGCATCTGCATCGACTCAACGCCGGCCGCGAGCGGCACCGTGGACCAGATGCCAGTGGTCGGATTTAGGAAAGTACACGCAAAAGTTGGCTCACCCGTAGCGCTTGCTACCAGGTGAAAGATGCTCGTGGCTGAACCAGCGGTAGCGGTTTGCGGCTCGGCAATTCCAGCGCAATTGATCATCGATCCATCCGCCACGCCGTTCCTGCTAGCGCCAGAAAAGCTGACGACCAGAACATCACTTTGGTTCACGCCGGCACCGGCACCGTACACGGGAGTGCCTGTCGCGATCGAGACAGAGGTGTTGTCAAAACCCCGCAGCGGCGGTGTTTGGGTAGTCGACGGAAAGTCGAAATCGGACAGGTTGACAAATCCCGCTTCGTTGACGATGCGCTCCATCAGGCTGGAGACAAATCGTGCGTTCTCGCGAAGTTGGCTGCTGCTGTCGACACTGCTGTAGCTTGTGCGCGCGGCCAGCAGTGCGGCCAAAGCAGCACCTGCAATCAGCATGCCGAGCGTCAACGCGACCATGAGCTCGACCAGCGTGAAGCCGCGCACCCCGGGGATGGCACCGGCGCAGCGGCGGGAGCGAGCGATAGGCGCAGTCATCACGCTCCCGTTCCCGGGGTGACTGGCAGCACGATGGTCGGCGTGGTCGCCAACTCGATTGCCGTTGCGCCCGTTGCGGCACGGTTGGTCGACGACCGCGTCCAGCCGATTTTTACGACGGCGACCGCGCCTGAATCGCTGCACGCCCACTGCGGTATTCCTTGTGCAGTAAACGGCGTGCTGTCAAAGCAAACTTTGACGCGCGCACCGGGCAATTCGCCCGGAACGGCGGGCACACCAATCGCGCCAGGCGTGCCCACGACACGGCTTAGCCACTCGCCCATTTCGAAGATTGCGACGTTGGTGGTGGTGGTGCACGCCATCCGGTAACAGTCCTCTGGCGCGGCACGGTAGGGCGGACCGCTGGTATCAAAAAGGTACGGGTTGGCAGCCGTCACCTGAATGGCAACGTTTTTGTTGCCACGCATCATGTCGACCAATTCATGGCCAAGCCGCGCCGCAGCCGCTTGCAAGCGAGCATCTCGATTGGCTTGTAGCGACGCGGCTTGCAAGCCCACCATGCCGAGAACGCCAAACGACAACACGACCACCGCGATCAGCACTTCGAGCAAAGTGAAACCGGCTTGGCGTGGAATGACTTTTTGCACCTTCATGTGGAGATTGTCATTGGCGGCATTCACCTGCGGCAAACAACTGCGAGCCGTTGATCCGGTGCGTCATGCCGTTCGTCCAAGGTCGAAATTTGGCTTGGCAATGCGGTAGCAATATGCGGGAATAGTGCACAGATGCCACGGCAAAGGTGATCAAACCAGGTCGTTCAGCAAGCCCGATTTCGCCAGCCCGAAGAGCCGCGCGTGCTCGCGCATGGCGAATCGATCCGTCATGCCGGCGATGTAGTCGGCCACCGCCCGGCACTTTGGCTCACGGGCCGCATGGCGCGCGGGCATTTGCGTCGGCTCGGTGATGTAAGCCTCGAACAAGTCTTGCACCACGGCCTTGGCAGCGCTGGTGGTGTCGACCACGCGGGGATGGCGGTAGAGGTGCTGGCGCAAGAAGACCTTAACCGCCGTCGATTCAGCTGCCATCGAAGCGCTGGACGAGATCAACGGGCCGGACCGCCGTGCTTCATCGCTGTCAGCGGGCGCATGCTTGGTGAGAGCGGCAGCCGACGTGTCGATGAGGTCATAGACCTGCTCCGAGAGCATGCGCCGAACCACCTCGAACAGCAGCCTGCGACCGACGAGCCCTGGGTGGTCTTGCCGCGCTGCCACGTGGAAACGTCGATAGAGCGACATCGCTTGCAATTGATCATCGGTCAACAAGCCGGAGCGCACACCGTCATCAATGTCATGCGCGTTGTAGGCGATCTCATCGGCGAGATTGCAGACTTGCGCTTCCAAGCTTGGTTGAGTGCGATCCAGAAAGCGCCGAGCAATGCCACCCGGCTCACGCACCTCGAGCCACTCGGCGTTGCGCCGCGAGCAATGTTTGAGGATGCCCTCGCGCGTCTCGAAGCAAAGGTTCAATCCGTCGTGTGTGGGATAGCGCTCTTCAAGCGTGTCGACGACCCGCAGACTTTGGAAGTTATGTTCGAAGCCAGCGCTGTTCGGATCGGCGCCGCGCAAAGCAGCATCGAGCGCGTCCTGCCCAGCGTGCCCGAAGGGGGTGTGGCCGAGGTCATGGGCGAGTGCAATGGCCTCGCACAAATCCTCATTCAACGCCAGCGAGCGGGCGATCGAGCGGGCGAGTTGCGCAACCTCGAGCGAGTGCGTGAGCCGGGTGCGAAAGAGATCGCCCTCGTGGTTGAGGAAGACCTGCGTCTTGTAGACGAGCCGCCGGAAGGCCGTGCTGTGGACGATGCGGTCGCGATCGCGTTGAAAGTCATTGCGGGTCGGCGCAGGCGTTTGAGGGTGGCGCCGGCCGCGCGTGCGCTCCGGGTGGCTGGCCCATGGGGCGAGGCCTTCACTGCGCATGAGGCACCGCAAAGCTCACAGAGTGTGGGCTGCAATCAATTGCTCGACCATTTCATCGGATGCGGGCGTCAACTTGGCACTGCCAGGCGCATCGATGACAACGAAGCGAATCTCACCAGCTTCGGCCTTTTTGTCGATGCGCATCAGCTCGAGGAAACGCGAAGTGCCGATGTGTGGCGCTGCCACCGGCAAACCCGCGCGCTCTACCAGCGCCCTGATTCGGCGCGCGTAGGCCGCATCGATGAGACCGAGCCGCTGCGACAGATCGGCCGCCATCACCATGCCGCAACCCACGGCCTCGCCGTGCAGCCACTCGCCGTAGCCAAGCCCGGTTTCGATCGCGTGGCCAAAGGTATGGCCGAAGTTCAAGATCGCACGCAAGCCCGACTCGCGCTCATCAGCGCCGACCACCGCGGCCTTGATCTCGCACGAGCGCTTCACCGCGTGCGCGAGCGCCGCGGGATCGCGCGCAAGCAGCTCATCGAGGTGCACTTCTAGCCACGCGAGGAAGGTGTCGTCTGCAATCGGCCCGTACTTGATGACCTCGGCCAACCCAGCAACCAACTCGCGCTGGGGCAAGCTCGCGAGCGTGTCGAGATCGGCGATCACACGCAGTGGCTGATTGAACACGCCAATCATGTTCTTGCCGAGCGGGTGGTTGATGGCGGTCTTGCCGCCGACCGATGAATCGACTTGCGCAAGCAACGTGGTCGGGACCTGCACACAGGGCACACCGCGCATGTAGCAAGCGGCGGCAAAGCCCGTCATGTCACCGACGACCCCGCCGCCAAGCGCGAAGAGCATCGTCTTCCGGTCGCAGCCGGCCGAGAGCATCGCGTCGAAGATCAGGTTGAGCGTGGACCAGTCTTTGTGGATTTCACCGTCGGGCAGCGTCACGAGTTCGACGCGTTGGAAACGGTTGGCCAAGCGCGCGATCAAACGATCGGCAAGCAACGGCGCCACCGTTTCGTTGGTCACGACCACCGCCGTGTGCGCGTGTGGCAAGCCTGCAAAGCTCGCATCGTGATCGAGCAAGCCTGAACCGATGTGGATGTCGTAGCTGCGCTCGGCCAGGTCAATGCGCACACGCTGCACGTCAGGAGTATTCATCGCAGAGAGTGTATGTGCGCCCATGCGCACCGGTCACTGCGGCGACGCCGAGCCACCGGAGTCAATCAATCCAGCCAGTTCGAGTTGCATCAGGATCATGTTGACCAAGCTTGGCACCGAAGGGCGACCCGTCTCGATGATGAAGTGCGCCGTCTCGCGGTAAAGCGGATCGCGCTGCGCATAGAGATCGCGCAATCGCGCTAGCGGGTCTGCCACTTGCAGCAGCGGTCGCTTGGTGTCGTGGCGCAAGCGACGGAAAAGTTCTTCAGGCGTCGAGCGGAGATATATGACTGTGGTGTGCTTACGCAGCAGCGAACGGTTCGCTTCGCGCAATACCGCACCGCCGCCTGTTGCAATCACTCCGCGAGAGTTATTTGCGAGGTCTTCGAGTACCGACGATTCGACATCTCGGAAAGCGGGCTCGCCTTCGCGTTCGAAGAATTGCTTGATGGAACACCCGATTCGCTGCTCGACCGCTTGGTCTGCATCGACGAAGTCGACGTTGATGCGGCGAGAAAGATGGCGCCCGACGGTGGATTTACCGCCGCCGGGCATGCCGATCAAGGTGATAGCGACACTGAGTGAAGTCAATCCGGCTTCGAACAATCGTTCCCCAGCCCATATGGACTTCGGACGAAGGCCGGGCTGGAATCCACCGTCTTAAGTGCCTCAGCAAGAACCGGTACAGGCGCAATCAGATAAGTTGCACGCCCTTCAGACCCCGACACGCCCGACGCAGACACAGTGATTAGTGCGTCAACCCAACTCGCATGGTCTTTGGCGTAAACAATCTGGAGTACAGCAGTCCCGTCAGCTCCAGTAGTGGACTGCAGCAATGAAACGATTACATCTGGCTTGCGCGGCCACAACACGCCGTCACGATTTACGTCCTCTCCGGTCTCCAACACGCCGTTCCTATTGACATCTTCGTTCAAGCAGACGGCGAAATCGCCATAGGGAGATAGCGGCCCAGCCTTCGCCCAAGCGCCTCCCAGTTTGTAATAACCTTTTCGGTATTGTGGTAAATCAAGCGACACGGCGAGTTTAACGTCAGCCTTTGCGGCACCTGCAGAATCCGACACGGTCACGACAAACTGTTTTATGTAAGTCAAGTCAGTAGGAGTTATCGTCTCGTTGGTTCCTATCGAAACACCCAAGGGGTCCGCGGTCACTGTGAGTTTGACCACTTTCGAAGTCAAGCAATTTACGAAATTAGGGTCAGTGTCGCTTGCGCCATAGCAAACCCGCACAGACACACCGTCAGTCGGACTTGATCGTGTGCCTGGTATGTAGGAAGTGGTGACCACTCCGTTGGCATTGCTGTAAAGAGTGGTAGTCCCGGTGGAGATAGCTCCGCCTATGGAATTGGCGTCGCCGTTGAGGTCGAATCTTGCGCGTACGTACTGTATCGGCAGATTGTTAGAACCCACGAAGAGCGCGCGGATCTGCGATTGATTTTCGGAACTCCCCGAGAGGTTGGTAGCAACAACACTCGGATTTGCGGACACCGACGCGGACGCTATAACTGCCGAAACGTTCGGGAAACTGCCGGTTGCCTGCACCAGTAGGGTTTGGGTGTCTGTCTTTCCGGCAATTGCCGCAGTGACCACATACGAGCCACTCGCAGATGGCGCGACGTAGTCGAAAACGAAATCGCCGTTGGTCCCTGTCGTTCCTGTAACCGCGGCAGGCGTCAAGCCAGTTGCAGTAATCTGTACGCTCTGGCCCACCATAGGCGTGCCCGACTGATCAACCAGTTGGTATCGCACAGACCCGCTATCTCCTGGCGCGAGCACTGCCGGCGCCAGGGTGGGCAGAATATTCGCACCAGCCACCTGTACTGTGGCAGTTCGAGAAATTGCACCCGCGGTCGCAGTAACCGTGATAAGGCGATTGGCGCGGTTGGAGCCAATTCCGAGACTTGCGGTGACTGTTCCCGCAATTCCAGTTGATGTTGTCGCGCCCGTTATCACCCCGCCCTGATCGGCAGACAGGGTGACCGGCACTCCGGCCACAGTATTGCGGTTCGAATCGATCGCCGTGGCTGTGATGGAGACCGTGGCGCTGCTGGTGTTTGATACCTGCGATGCGCTCAATGTGAGGATCAAGTCCGCATTTGAAATTTGGATCTGGAACCCTTGCGAGACCGGCGTCAACGCAACTCCAGCTACCGACGCGCTTGCAACTACGGTATCCGCCCCTGTGGTTGTCACCGTCGCTGGAGACAACTTAACCACCGCGTTGCCGTTGTCGTCAGTAAGCGCCGAGCTTTGATCGAATTTACCCAGAGACCCTGGCGTATTGAACGTGATGACCTGATTGGCAACAGGCGCACCGTTGGCGTCTTTTAATGAGGCGGTGACCGTGGCAGGAGTAGTGGTTGTCACGGTCTTTGTAGACAGCAATAGGGCGAGCGAAGGCGTCCCGACTGGTCCACTCGCGGGTATGACGGTGAATCCGGCTGACCCGCTCGTCACGACTGTCCCTATGGTCACGCTCGCCACCACCTGGTCCGCGCCACTGGTAGTTGTCGTCGTCGGCGCCAATTGAACTTTTGCGACCCCGCTGGCATCCGTCAAAGCGGAGGCTGGGCTCATGGTTCCCAAGCCGCCAGTCGTAGTGAATTTGACCACCTGACCGCCGATAGCCGCACCAGCCACATCTTTCACAGTGGCGGTCACGGTCACAGGCGATGTGCTGCTGACGTTGATTGAGCTCAGCGTCACCGCGACAAATGCAGATCCACCACCCTCGACAGGCGGTGCTGGCTTGTACGGATCCGTCCCCGCACTCCCACCCCCGCCGCCGCAAGCCGCAACCACCATCAAGCACAGCAGTGCCACCAACCAGTTCAAGACTCTCATATTCACTGCGTCCTCGTATATCTCGTAAGGTGCGTTGGCCTATGGGCCATCAACGCACGGCGCTGGTTCGGTCGGTCAGCACTTTGGGGGTTAGGAAAATCAACAACTCAGTCTTGTCCGTCGACTTGGTGCGGGTCTTGAACAGGTTGCCAAGGAATGGAATGTCGCCAAGCAAAGGCACCTTGGTCACGTCTTCGCGCTCGCTTTGCTCGAAGATGCCGCCGATGACAACCGTGCCGCCATTGTCCACGAGCACTTGCGTCTGGACGTGCTTGGTGTTGATGGCGAAGCCTGCGGAAGTGGATTGACCAACGCTGTCTTTGGTGACGTCGACATTCAGCAGCACATTGCCTTCAGGCGTGATCTGCGGTGTGACTTCCAGCTTCAGGTTGGCCTTGCGAAACTGCAGCGATGTGGCGCCACTCGAGGTTGCAACTTGGTAGGGCAACTCGGTGCCTTGCTCGATCAGGGCCTTTTGTTGGTCTGCCGTGACAACGCGTGGGCTGGAGACGACTTTGCCATTGCCGTCAGCCTCAAGTGCCGAGATTTCCAGATTCAAAAAGCGATTCGATGCAGCACCGAACAACGACAGCGCAAAGGTCGCTGGGTTGAAGTTGTTCTGGCCCTGCGCGGGCAGGCTGAGGAAGTTGTTGTCGGCCGATGTGAACGTGGAACCCGTCTGAATGGTCTGGCCCGCCACGGCATTCAAGTTGCCGCCAACAAGAACGCGGTTGTCACCGCCGACGCTGTAGCCGGGTACGCCGCCGCGGATGCCGCGTTGGTCTAGCCCGCCAAGCCTCACGCCGAGCGACTTGGCGAACGACGCGTCAGCCACGACGATCCGCGACTCGATCAAAACCTGCCGAACGGCGATGTCGATCTTGTTGATGAGCGCTTGAATTTCTTCAAGCTTGCTCGGGATGTCGCTGACAAAGAGCTGGTTGGTGCGGGTCTCGTAGATCACGCTTCCACGCGCCGTGAGAATGCGGGTGGCGTTGCCGCTGCCGTTGCCGCCACCGGTGCTTTGACCTGTCAGGCCGTTGGCGACGTCAACGGCCTTTGCGTAGTTGAGCTGGAATGCTTGAGTACGCACCGGCTCGAGTGCAGCGATCTGCAGCTTGGCTTCGAGCTCGACCTTCTCTTTGGCATTGAGCTCGTCCTTCGGGGCGATCAAGATCACGTTGCCGGATTTGCGCAAGCCCAGGCCCTTGGCCTGCATGATGATGTCGAGGGCTTGATCCCACGGCACGTCTTTGAGGCGCAGGGTGACGTTGCCGGTCACGGTGTCGCTGGTGACGACGTTGAAGTTGGTGAAGTCGGCAATGACCTGCAGAAGCGCGCGAACCTCGATGTTCTGGAAGTTCAACGAGAGCTTCTCTCCCGCATAGCCCGCACCTTGAACCAGCTTGTTGGGGTCAAGCTTTTGCGGCCGGACCTCGAGCACGAATTGCGTGTCGCTTTGATAGGCACTGTGCTCCCATGAGCCTCGCGGTTCGACGAGCATGCGCACGCGGTCGCCATTTTGCGTTGTCGTCACGCTTTGCACCGGGGTGCCGAAATCGCTGACGTCGAGGCGGCGCTTGAGGGCATCGGGCAAGGTGGACTTGAGGAACTCAATGACCAGGCTCTGCCCTTGTTGACGGATGTCAACGCCGACACCGTTGTTCGGCAACTCAACGACCACGCGGCCTGCGCCATCGGTGCCGCGGCGGAAGTCGATGTCCTTCAGCGCCAACTGGTCGCGGTTCAGGCTTTCTGCAAAGTGCTCGGTCGGCTTTGCTGCCGCGCTGTTGGCCGCAGCCGGCGGCGCCGCGCCATCGAGCACGAGCAGCAGGACTTTGCCTTGCAGCTGCGCGGTGTAGCGGGTGGCCTGCTTGAGGTTGAGCACGAGACGGGTGCGGTCGCCCGCTTGCGCGACGTTGACTGAGCGCAGGTTGCCCTGGTTCAACTCAACGCTCGACTTACCGAGCGCGCTGCCCACGTTCGGGAGGTCGATCGCGATGCGCGGCGGCGTCTGGATCGTGAACCCGGTCGGCACCGTGGTCAGGGGCTCGGCGAGTTCGATTCGAACCACGTCGGAGCCGGCCTGTTGGTTGCTGCTGATGGCCTGGATCACGTTTTGCGCGAGTGCCACCACCGGGGTGCCGATGGCGAGCACGATCGCCACGGCCAGGGAGCGCCACTTGGTCATCGTCCTAATCTCCTGAGTACTGTTCATCGCGCCTTCTCCTGCAGTTGGAGGGCGCTGTTGCGCTCGATCCATTCACCCGCCGCGTCTTGCACGATTTCGCGCAGCGAGACATCGGTTTCGGTGATCTTGGTTATCTTTCCGTAGTTCTGGCCCAGGTAGTCGCCGAGTTTGACCTGGTAAAGCAGGTTATCAACGCGGAGCAGGGCATAGGGCTTGTCTGCGCGCGTGACGCTGCCGACCATCGACATGCTGTCGAGCGGATAAGACTCGAGCGGCTCCTTGCGGCGGTTGATTTCGGCCGACAGAAGCGAGTTGGGTTGACGCGCCTCTTGCTTCAGCGCCACGGTGAGCTTCTGCGTGCTGAAGGGCTCCACACCGATGGCGGCGACATAAGCCTGAGGGTTGAACTTCTTCGGCGGCGACAGCGGCTGCACATTGGGTTTGGCCTCGCGCTTTTGCTGCTCCATCCACTGCGTGAGCTCTTCCTGCTCGCCGCCACAGGCCGCCAGCACCGAGCTGACGCACGCGATCACGACCGCGCGCCATGCCAAATCGGCCCTCATTTCGGTGCTCCCGTCTTCGCCTTGTCGGCAGCCTTCTTGATCTCGTCAACCTCGTTCGGATCGAGATACCGGTACGTGCGCGCCGTGGCCTCCATCGCCAGGGCACCACCCGCTTCGCGCGGCACGGTGATGTTGACGTTGTGCAAGGTCACGATGCGTGAGAGGTTTGCAATGTCAGCCGCAAACGCACCCATGTCGTGATAGCGGCCGGACACGCGAATCGCAATCGGCAGCTCGGCGTAGTAGTCCTTCACGACGACTTGGCCTGGCCGAAAAAGCTCGAACTGCAAACCGCGACCAAGGCCAGCTTGGTTGATGTCTGACAGCAACGCGTCCATCTCGGCTTTGCCAGGGAGTTGCTTTTCGAGCTGGGTCACGTATTCCTCGACGAGCAGCTTCTGCTTGCGCAACTCGGCCAAGTTGACGGCCTCGCCGAGCTTGGTGCGGTAGTCCTGCTTGAGGCCAGGCTCCTTTCCACGTTCGGACTCGAGCGTGTCGTGGGCGTCTGACAAGAGGATGAACCAGCCGAGCGCAACCATGACAACGCAGAGCGCAGCCCAGGCAAGCGCTTTGGGCAGCCATGGCCATTGGCCAGGCTCGTTGGGATTGAGACCGCGAAACTGCGAGACCGCGCTTTCGAGAGCGGCATTCAGATCGACGTTGAGCGCTTTTGATTTAGTGGCCATCTCAATCTCACGTCTTCGCTGCTGCCGCGCTGGCAGACACGGCCGGCGCCGATGCCGATGCCGCTACTGCCGCCTTGTCCTGCGGGCGCTTCAGGTTGATGCGCACCGAGAAGTCAAACAGCCGCTTTTGTTCTTTGTCGGCCGCGGTGACAGTCGTGGCTTTGCTTTCGATCAAATCCGGGCGGTCGAGCCATTCGGAGTTGTAGGCGGTGTTGCGCAGGAACTCCGAGACTCGTTCTTGAGTCTGCGCAATGCCGGTCACCGTCATGGCTTGGCCGTCTTGCTTGACCGAGGTGAAATAGATGCCCTCTGGCGTTTGCTTGACGAGTTCGTTGAGCAAGTGCACCGGCAAGTTGCGGTCGGTTTGCAGGTCTTCGACGGCCTTTTGCCGCGCCGTCAAGGAGGCGATTTCGGCCTTCAGCGTGGCGATGTCTTTGATCTGCAGTTCGAGCTTGCCGATCTCGGTCTTCAGGAAGTTGTTGCGCTCTTGCTGCGCAACGGTCATTTGCTGGACCACGCCATACCAAGCGCCGACCACCAAAAGCCCGGCGACGGCGGCCACGCCCAGGCCAACGAAGAACGCGACCTTTTTGCGTTTACGCCGCTCTTCCCGATGCGGCAGCAGGTTGATCAGAATCACTGTACGAACCTCCGCATCGCCAACCCGCAGGCGGTGAGGTAGGCAGGCGCTTCACGGCGCATCTTGCTTTCGCGAACGGCCGAGCCAAGAACCATGTTCTCGAACGGGTTCACCACCATCGATGCGAAGCCAGTCAATTCGGTGACGCGATCCTTCAGACCGGGCAAGGTGGCCGTGCCGCCCGCGAGCATCACGTAGTGCACCTTGTGGTGCGGAGTGCTGGTGAAAAAGTACTGCAACGCGCGGCCAATCTCTTGCGAGAGGCTGTCGACGAAGGGTGCGAGCAGCGAACCTTCGTAGTCTTCAGGCAGATCGGCAGCGAGCTTCTTCTGTTCGGCTTCTTCGTACGAGAAGCCGTATTGGCGCGAGATGAGCTGCGTGAGCTGCGAGCCACCGAAGGCTTGGTCGCGGTCATAGAGCATCTCATCGTCGCGCAACACTTTGAGGCTCGTGGTGTCGGCACCGATCTCGAACAGGGCCACGAGCGCGTCCTTGCCTTCATTCGGCAAGCTCGCGACCACACGGCTCATCGCGAGGCGCGAAGCGTGTGATTCGATGTCGAGCACAACAGGCTTCAAGCCCGCCGCCTCGGCCAAGCCCTGACGATCTTGCACGCGGTCTTTGCGAGAGGCTGCGATCAATACTTCGACGTCGCCCACCGAAGTCGTGCTCGGACCGATCACGCAGAAGTCGAGGCTGACCTCGTCGAGCGAAAACGGGATGTACTGGTTCGCTTCGGACTCGACCTGCAGCTCGAGCTCTTCGTCTCGCAAGCCCGCAGGAAGCATGATCTTTTTGGTGATCACAGCCGACTGCGGCATCGCCATCACGACCTGCCGCGTCTTGCTGCCGCTCTTGAGCACGACGCGCTTGACGGCTTCGGCAACTTCGTCGAATTTCTCGATTTGGCCGTCAGCGATCCAGCCCTTTTCGAAGCTTTCGACGCCGAAACGTTCGAGCACGTACTCGCCACTATCGGACTGTCCGAGCTCCACCAACTTGACGCTGGAAGAGCTGATGTCTAGCCCGATCATCGGGGGGTTCTTTCGGCCCAACAATGTGTCTAGGAAGCCCACGACGCCTTTCCGCCAGCTGTGAAGTATGTCTGCTGGACTGTTAATAAGTTACTTGAATGCTAGCAGTAAAGCCCTTGAGCCACAAAGAGTTTTCCCATTTTGGGGCGGCCGCCGCGTTGCAAACTTCACGTTCCGATCGCCCCTGTGAAGCGTGTCGGATGCACGGTTTTGCAACCTCGGGCAGCGGCCCTTTGAGAGCACTTGGAGCCGTTAGACATTGCATTTATCGACCGTTTTCCCGGTTTCTATAATCGATCTTCAACACATGAGAACTCCATGAGCGAACCCGACCGCGCGCGCCAGCGGGCTGCACCTTCTGCGTCGGCCATGCCTGTGTGGGCCCGATGGGTTCTGCGTGCATTTGGCAGCCTCGCTGTGCTGGTGGTGGCGGGCTCGGGTGCCGTGCTGTTGCTGGTCGGCATCGCGCTGGCGGTGGCTTACCCCAACTTGCCCGAGGTCAGCGGCTTGACCGACTACCGGCCCAAGCTGCCCATGCGCATTTATTCGGCCGATGCCGTGCTGCTCGGCGAGTACGGCGAGGAGCGGCGCAATTTCACGCCGCTGGCGCAAATCCCCAAGGTGATGCAGGAGGCCGTGCTGGCCTCGGAAGATGCGCGGTTCTACCAACACAGTGGCGTCGACATCAAAGGCGTGCTGCGTGCAACCCTCGCGCAATTCAACCGCTCGCGCAGCCAAGGCGCATCGACGATCACGATGCAGGTCGCGCGCAACTTTTATCTGTCGAGCGAGAAGACCTACACGCGCAAGATCTACGAGATGCTGCTCGCTTTCAAGATGGAGAGCCTGCTCACCAAAGACCAGATCTTCGAGGTCTACCTGAACCAGATCTACCTCGGGCAAAGAGCATACGGCTTCGGCTCAGCGAGCGAAATCTATTTTGGAAAGCCGCTCCAGGACATCAGCATCGCCGAGGCCGCCATGCTCGCCGGCCTGCCGCAAGCGCCCTCCGCGTACAACCCGATCAACAACCCCAAGCGCGCCACCGAAGGCCAGCACCGCATCATCGACCGCATGCTCGAAAACAACTTCATCACGCCCGAGCAGCGCGATGAAGCGCGAGCCGAAGTGCTGAAGTACCGCACGCCGTCTGAAGTGCCCGTGCATGCCGAGTACGTGGCCGAGACAGCTCGTCAACTCATCTACGCGCAGTACGGCGACGACGCCTACAGCCGCGGCCTCAATGTGTTCCTCACCCTGAAGTCCGATGAGCAAATGGTGGCTTACCGCGCCCTGCGCCGCGGCATCATGGACTTCGAGCGGCGCCAGGTTTACCGCGGCCCGGAGGATTACGTTGACTTGCCTTCGAACCCGAAGGACTTCGACGCGCGCATCGCCGAGGCGCTGCAAGACCATCCCGACAACGACGAGTTGAAGGCCGCCGTGGCGATCGAAGCCGGCCCGAAGAAGGTGGTTGCGGTGCTGCAGAGCGGCGAGGCTGTGACCGTCACTGGCGATGGCCTCAAGCCGGTCGCCTCGGGCCTGGTCGCCAAGGGCAACCCCAAGACGCAGATTCGGCCCGGCGCTGTACTGCGGTTGACGAAGGGCCCGAAAGGCGACTGGAGCATCACGCAGCTGCCGGAAGTCGAAGGCGCCTTCGTCGCGCTCGACCCGCGCACCGGCGCCGTCCGAGCCATGGTTGGCGGCTTCGACTATTCGAAGAGCAAGTTCAACCACGTCACGCAAGCGTGGCGCCAGCCGGGTTCGAGCTTCAAGCCGTTCATTTATTCCTCGGCACTGGAAAAAGGCTTCACGCCGGCCACGGTGATCAACGATGCGCCGCTGTTCTACGACGCTGGCGCAACCGGCAGCCAGCCTTGGGAGCCGAAGAATTACGACGGCAAATTCGAAGGCCCGATGTCCCTGCGGCGTGGCCTGGAGAAGTCGAAAAACATGATTTCGATCCGCATCTTGCAAGCCGTGGGCGCCCCCTACGCGCAACAGTGGGCAACGCGGTTCGGCTTCGACGCTGACAAACACCCGGCCTACCTCACGATGGCGCTCGGTGCGGGCTCGGTCACGCCGCTGCAGATGGCCTCGGCCTACAGCGTCTTCGCCAATGGCGGCTACCGCGTCAACCCAACGCTCATCAGCCGGGTGACTGACGCCAAAGGCAAGCTGCTCAACGAAGCGACGACGCCAACACTCGATGAATCCATGCGCGTGATCGATGCGCGCAACGCCTTCGTGATGACCAGCCTGCTGCAATCGGTCGCGACCAAGGGCACGGCGGCAAAGGCCAGCGCGGCGCTCAAGCGCACTGACATCGCCGGCAAAACCGGCACCACCAACGATTCGCTCGATGCCTGGTTCGCTGGCTTCCAGCGCAGCGTGGTTGCGGTGGTCTGGATGGGCTATGACAACCCACGCAAGCTGGGCGATAACGAAACCGGCGGTGGCCTCTCGCTGCCGATCTGGATCGACTTCATGCAGACGGCGCTGAAGAACGTTCCGATCTCGACACTGCCTGCACCAGCCGGCGTGGTCAATCTGAACGACGAGTGGTACTACGACGAGTACACGCAGGGCGCGGGCGTCAGCAGCGTCGGCCTGGAAGACAAGTTGCCTGCGCCACCCAATGACGAAGAGCGCAACAGCATCCTCGACATGTTCCGCCGCTGAGGCGGAGTGAGTTGATCAGTCCGCCGGTGGCTTGAAGCTCAACGAGAGGCCGGCTTGCTCGCTGGCTGCGGCTGACAGATCGGCATAGAAATCTCGTCCCTCGCGGGTGTCAAGCCAACGCCCATCCGCGAACTGGTAGTGGTAGCCACCCGAGCGCGCGGCAAGCCAAAGTTCTTTCAAGGGCGGCTGTGTGTTGATCACGATCACGCTGCCGTTCGGGAAGCGCATCTCGAGCAAACCACCGGTGCGTTGGCCGTCGATGTCCACCAGATCGTCTTCAAGCCAAGCATCGACAGTGGCTTCAATTGACGCGAGCACGGCGTTCGTCTTGAGGCGGTATTCGCTGTCGGTCAACGGGGTGGAGGCAGTCATGGCATCGCTAAAATTCTGCGCATGAATCAGCGCAATGGCAGTGTAGCGGGCCCACTTTTGACCGCATCGAGAACAAGTGCTTGGCTGTTGATCACAGCGTTGTCAGCAACAAGTTTGCTCTCAGCTTGCGGCCAGAAAGGGCCGCTGTTGATGGCACCGGCTCCGGCCGCATCGGGCGCTTCGGGGCCGCAGCCATGACCTTGCCCGGCTCCCCACACATCGCCTACCGCAGCGGCGAATTGTTCATCGAGCGCTGCTCGCTGGCCGATCTGGCGCGCCGCTTCGGCACACCGCTCTACGTGTACTCACGCAGCGCGATGCTGGATGCGCTCTCGGGGTACCAGCGCGCCCTCGCCGGCCGCGATCACTTGATCTGCTACGCGATGAAGGCCAACTCCAGCCTCGCCGTATTGCAGACCTTCGCCCACGCCGGCTGCGGCTTCGACATCGTCTCCGGCGGTGAACTCGACCGCGTGCTCGCCGCCGGCGGCGATCCGGCCAAGGTCGTGTTCTCGGGCGTTGGCAAGACGCGCGCTGAGATGTGCCAAGCGCTGGAGGCCGGCGTGATGTGCTTCAACGTTGAGAGCACTGCCGAGCTCGAAGTGCTCTCGCAAGTGGCGCAGCAAACCGGCCGCACGGCGCGCATCAGCTTGCGCATCAACCCGGATGTCGATGCCGGCACGCATCCCTACATCTCGACGGGCCTGAAGGGCAACAAGTTCGGCATCGCCCATGCACAGGCCGCGGCGAGCTACCGGCGAGCGGCGTCGTTGCCCGGCCTGCAAGTGGCCGGCATCGATTGCCACATCGGCTCACAGATCACCGAAATCGGCCCGTACCTCGATGCGCTTGACCGCCTGCTCGACTTGATCGAAGCCGTGGAGGCCGATGGCATTCCCGTGCCGCACCTCGACCTCGGCGGCGGCCTGGGCATCACCTACACCGATGAGGCGCCGCCGTCTGCCGAAGCGCTGGTGACGAGCTTGCTCGCCCGCATCGATGCACGCGGCCATGGCCACCGCAAGATTCTGTTTGAGCCGGGCCGATCGCTCGTCGGCAATGCCGGCGTGCTGCTGTCCGAGGTGCTCTACCTCAAGCCGGGCGAGGTGAAGAACTTCTGCATCGTCGATGCAGCGATGAATGATTTGGCGCGGCCCGCGATGTACCAAGCCTGGATGGCGATCGTCGCCTGCCAGCAGCGCGATGTTCCCGCCCAGACGTTTGACGTGGCCGGCCCGGTTTGCGAATCAGGCGACTGGCTTGGTCGCGACCGCGAGCTCGCCGTTGAAGCGGGCGACTTCCTCGCCGTGCTCTCGGCTGGCGCTTACGGCATGAGCATGGCGAGCAACTACAACACGCGCGGGCGCGCGGCTGAAGTCATGGTCGATGGCGATCAGGCTTGGCTGATCCGTGAGCGCGAAGTGCCGGCCGAGCTCTTCCGCAACGAGCACTTGCTCCCTGGTTGACCGCCGAAGGTGCGCCTCAAATGCGCCCTTCTTCTGCGCCGTGGCACGCAATCAGCACGCCGCCCACGCGCTGCAACTTTGGTCGCTCGATGCGGCAGCGCTCGTTCGCGTGCGGGCACCGCGGGTTGAATGAGCAGCCGCTCGGCGGTGAAAGCGGGTTCGGCACCTCGCCCTGCACCGGAGTGCGGGCGCGGCCGCTCATGTGGATGTCGGGGATCGCATCCAGCAACATGCGCGTGTACGGGTGGCGTGGGCGTGTGAACAGCTCGGTCTTGTCGGCCAACTCGACCAAGCGGCCGAGGTACATCACGCCCACCTGATCGCTCACATGGCGCACAACGGCCAGGTTGTGCGAGATGAAGAGGTAGGTGAGGCCTTGCGTGCGCTGCAAGTCCTTCATGATGTTGAGCACCTGCGCTTGCACCGAGACATCAAGTGCCGAAGTCGGCTCATCGCAGACCAAAAACTCAGGCTGCGTCGCGAGCGCGCGCGCAATCGAAATGCGCTGCCGCTGACCGCCCGAGAACTGGTGCGGGAATTTCTCAACATCAGCCGCCGCCAAGCCCACCGACCTCAACAGCTCGGCCACGCGCGCCTTGAGCTCGCTCTTGCCTTTGACGAGGCCATGTTCGGTCAAAGGCTCGCCGACGATCTCAGCCACCTTCCAGCGCGGGTTCAGGCTCGCGTAGGGGTCTTGAAAGATCATCTGCATGCGGCGGCGCAGCGCTTGTGCGCCGGGGCCGTGGAAGGTCTTTGCGGTGTCGATGCCGTCGAACTCGACCTGGCCTCGCGTTGGCGCGTAGAGCCCCACCAGGAGCCGCGCCACCGTGCTCTTGCCGCAGCCAGATTCGCCGACGAGCGCGAGCGTCTGGCCGCGTTCAATCGCGAAGCTGACACCATCGACCGCGTGCACGAACTGACGCGGTTTGCGCTCCACGACGCGGTTCAACCACGGCGCCGATACATCGAAGGTCTTCGCCAAGTCCCTGACCTCAACCAGTGGCGTCATGCGCGCGCTCCCGCTCGTGTCGGGGATTCGTCATGCAGCCAACATGCGGCGCGCGTGAGCCCGGCAGCGAGCAACTCGGGCCGCTCGGTGCGGCATCGCGCGAAGGCTTGCGGGCAGCGTGGGTTGAACGCGCAACCAGGCGGGATGGCCGTCAGCCGCGGCATCGCGCCGTCGATTTGCAGCAGGCGCTCGCGGTCGTCGTCCATCGCCGGAATCGACCCCATCAGGCCCACCGTGTACGGGTGCGCCGGCGCGTGGATCACATCGTGCACCGGGCCGATCTCGACGATGCGGCCGGCGTACATCACCGCCACGCGGTCGCAGGTTTCGGCGATCACGCCCATGTCGTGCGTGACCAACATGACGGCTGCGCCATGGTCTTTGCAGAGTCGCTTGAGCAGCGAAATGATCTGCGCCTGGATCGACACATCGAGCGCCGTCGTCGGCTCATCGGCCACGATGAGTTTGGGTTCGGCCGCGAGCGCCAGCGCAATCACCACACGCTGACGCATGCCACCTGAGAACTGGTGCGGGTATTGATCGATGCGCTGCTCAGCAGCCGGAATGCCGGTCTCTTGCAGCAGGCGAATCGCCCGTTGGCGCGCCTCGTCAGCAGTGACTGGCAAGTGGGTTTGAATCGTCTCGATCAGCTGCCGGCCGATTGTGTAGAGCGGGTTCAGCGAGGTCAGCGGGTCTTGGAAGATCGCGCCGATGTGGCGGCCGCGGATCTTGCGCATCGCTTCGTACGGGAGGGTGTCGATGCGCCTGCCGTCGAACCAGATCTCACCGGCGGCAATGCGGCCGGGCGGATCGATCAAGCCGATGATGGCCGAGCCGGTCAACGACTTGCCCGCGCCCGACTCACCGACCACGCCAAGGATTTCGCCGGGCGCGATGCTGAACGACACATCGTCGAGCGCGACCAGCGTGGCGCGCCGCGTCGGGAACTCGACGCGCAGGCGCTTGACTTCGAGCAGCGGCGCGCTCATCGCAGCCGCGGGTTCAGCGCGTCGCGCAGCCAATCGCCGAACAAATTCATGCTCATCGCAATCGCGAGCAACATGCCGCCCGGGAAGATGACGAGCCACCAAGCGCCGCTAAAAAGTTGCTTGTTGCCTTCGTTGATGAAGGTTCCGAGCGACGGCGATGTGGGCGATACGCCCACACCAAGGAATGACAGCGTTGCTTCCGTCTGAATGGCGGTGGCGAGGTGGATCGTTGCGAGCACGAGCACCGGCCCGAGCACATTGGGCAGCACGTGGCGCCGCATGATGCGCAGCGGCGGCACGCCAACGACGCGTGCGGCTTGAACATATTCCTTGTTGCGCTCCACCATCGTCGAGCCGCGCACGGTCCGCGCGTACTGCACCCAGCCGGGCAAGGCGATGGCGATGATCAACACGCCGAACGCGAGCGAATCATGCGCACTCGGAAACAGTGCGCGCCCGACACCCGCGATGAGCAGCGCAATCAGGATCGCCGGGAACGACAGCATCACATCACAGACTCGCATGATGAACGCATCGGTGCGCCCGCCGGCGTAGCCCGAGATCAACCCGAGCGTGACGCCGATCGCCACCGACACGATCACCGAGGCACCGCCGATCAAGAGCGAGATGCGCGCGCCATACATCAGCGCTGAGAGAACGTCGCGGCCCTGTTCGTCGGTGCCGAGCAAGTACTTGGCGGCGCCGCCTTGCATCCAAGCCGGGGGAAGCATTGAATCGCTGAGCTCCAGCGTGGCCAGATCGAATGGGTTGTGCGGCGCGATCCAACCGGCGAACAACGCGACGAAGGCGCAGCCCAAAGCCACGCCGGCGGCGATCATCGCGATCGGCGAGTTGCGGAATGAATGCCACACATCGCCATCAAAAAATCTCGCCCACGCGCCAGGTGCTGGCGGCGGCGCCAGCGGCAAAGGCTCGGCGGCGACCGGAGATCTTCGGTCGAGCTCACTCACTTGAAGCGCATCCGCTTGCCGCGCATCAGCGCCCGACTCGGCTCATTGCTCTGAACGCGAGCCTGCAGGATCAGACTGGGATCGAGTCTCATGGTCCGGGTCTTTCGAGAGCGCTGAAGGTCAATGGCCGCCAGCCGGTTTTTCGACGCGCAAGCGCGGGTCGACTGCGAAGTACAGCAAGTCGACGACGAGGTTGATCACGACGAAGATCAACGCAATCAAGCAGAGGTAGGCGGCCATGACGGGGATGTCCGCGAAGGTCACCGCCTGAATGAACAGCAGGCCCATGCCGGGCCACTGGAACACGGTCTCGGTGATGATCGCAAAGGCGATCAGCGAGCCGAGTTGCAAGCCCGTGATCGTGATCACCGGCACCAGGGTGTTTTTCAAGGCATGGCCGAAGTAGACCGAACGATCGGTCAGGCCGCGAGCGCGCGCGAACTTGATGTAGTCGGCTCGCAGCACTTCGACCATCTCGGCGCGAACGAGCCGCATGATCAACGTCAGCTGGAACACCGCCAGCGTGACTGACGGCAAGATCAGGTGCTGCCAACCATCGAGCGTGAGAAAGCCAGTCGTCCAGCCGCCGAGGTTTGAGACCTGACCGCGACCAAAGCTCGGCAACCACTTGAGCGTCACTGCAAACAACAAGATCAACAGGATGCCGATCAGGAAGGTTGGCAATGACACGCCCAGCAGCGAGATCGTCATCATCGCCTGCGACAACGCACTTCCGCGGCGCAAAGCGGCATAAACGCCCATCGGAATACCAATGACCAAGGCAAGCGCCGCGGCCATCAACGACAGCTCGAGCGTCGCCGGCAAGCGCTCAGCGATCAACGACGAGACCTTGCGCCCCTGACGCAGACTGAGACCAAACTCGCCACGCACCGCGTTGCCAACGAAGCGCACAAACTGGACCGGAAACGGCTGGTCGATGCCGAGGTCCGCACGCAATTGCTGGCGCTGTTCGGGCGTCGCGTCCTGCCCGAGGATGTTGGTGACGGGATCGCCCACATACTGGAACAGCATGAAAGCGATGAAGGCGACTGCCAACATCACGACGATGGCCTGAACGACGCGCCGGACGACAAAGGCGAACATCAATGGATCAGAGCAAAACCCGCGCCATCCGTCAAAAGGGTAAGCGCGGGGAAAAATTCGTTGGCAAGGCGCCTGCGGGATGAACAAAAAAAGACCGCCCAAGGGCGGTCTTTTGCGTCTAGCAAAGCCGGCGAAAAGCCAGCTTCTTTCAAGTGCAGATCAGAAGAAGTGACGAACGCCGAATTCAGCGCCGGTCGACTTGCCACCGAGTGTCGGTGCGACGTTGCCGCCAACTGCATTGTCCGAGAGGTCGCCGTTGTTGACACGCGAGACTGTCGTGTACAGGGCAGTGCGCTTCGACACGTTATAGACGTAGCCAAGAGCGTACTGGCTGACGACGTTGTTGATCGACGGCGAGACCGAGCTGTCAGTGGCCTTGCTGCGCGAATAGCCAGCGTGGATTTCACCTTGACCGAGAGGAACGACTGCGCTCAACGAGTAGCGGTTTTCCTTCACGTCACCTTGGGTGTCACGGTCGAAGTAGCCCATCACTTGAACAACACCGAAGTTGTACGACCCACCGACGTTGTACGTCTTGGTCTTCAGCGCGCCGGAAACGTAGCTCTGCTCGCCTGCGGCGAATGCGACGTCGAACGGGCCAGCAGCGAAGCCGACGCGACCGCCGATGTAGCGACCAGGGTTGCCGATGGCGGCAGTGCCACCTTCACCAGCTGCGCCCATGAACTGGCCGTAGAAGCCGCCCAGGGACGACGGCAGGAAGTAGCCAATGCTGTTGTCAGCACGGACGAACGTTGGGCTGCCCAGCTGCTGAACGTGCGACGAATCGCCCAAACCGTTGGTGCCGAAGGCGTCAAAGTTCGTGTTGTTCCAGAACGTCGGGGTGTAGTCGCGGCCGAGGCGGATTTCACCGAAGCCACCGCTCAAGCTGACGGTCGAACGGCGATTGAACAGGCGGCTGTTCGTTGTGCCGGTGTCAGCATTCACGCCAGCCAACAGAACGAAGCTGGCCTTCAAGCCACCGCCGAGGTCTTCGACACCCTTGAAGCCGAGCTGGCTGCTGTTGATGCCGCTTTGGCCCAACGACAAACTGCGGTCGGAGCCGTCGTTCTTGACGTATTGAGCGCTCGTGTCGATGGTGCCGTAGAGGGTCACCGAGGATTGAGCCGATGCGACACCAGCGAAAGCGCCCAGAACGGCCAGAGCGAGTAGAGATTTTTTCATTGCAACTATCTCCTAGGTTGAACAAGAGGTCCCGATCACGAATCACCCGCGTTTCGGGTTGATCAGGCGCAACCCCCTCAGCGGAAGTTGTATGTATTGCACCAGAGGGGGCACCTGCTGGAAAGGCTTACCGGTCAAAAAAGGGCATTGTGTTGTCTGGGTACAACGGGCCGCGGCCAGCCACGGCGCGCCGACTCCACGCTCGTCGCGCCAGCGCCGTGATGGGTTCGACCGGCGCCGGCCCGCGCTCGCTGAGGCGAATGTCGGGCTGCGCTATTCTCGACGCGGCATGTCAAACCGGAGTTGTTGATGACCAGAATGGACACGCTGTTGAGCGCTGCCGATGGCGCACTGAGGACGCTGTCGGGCGCCAGCCACGCGTCGCGCCCGCTGCCTGCGCCGCAAGGCCCACTCGGCGGCGCACTGGACGACGCCGAGCGCCGCCTGTCCGGCGCATTGATGCGGGTGAACCACGTGGGCGAGGTTTGCGCACAAGCGCTCTACAGCGCGCAGGCACTCGCGACGCGCGATCCGGCGCTGCGCCGCCAATTCGAAGCCGCGGCGCGCGAGGAAACAGACCATCTCGCGTGGACACAGCAGCGGCTGCAAGAGCTCGGCTCACGCCCGAGCTTGCTCAATCCGGTCTGGTATGCCGGCGCATTCGCAATCGGTTTGCTAGCGGGCCGCGCTGGCGACGCAGTCAGCCTGGGTTTCGTCGTGGAAACCGAGCGTCAGGTCGAACAGCACCTCGACAGCCACCTCGGGCGCCTGCCGGCCAACGACCGAGCATCACAGGCTCTGGTGAGACAAATGCGCGACGACGAAGCTCGCCATGGCCGCGTTGCCCAGGAGGCAGGCGCATCCGAGTTGCCGCTGCCAGCGCGTTGGGCCATGCGTGCGGCAGCCCGCGTGATGACGGCCGCGGCCCATTACGTTTGACGCCGCCTTTCGCCGGCATCTCACGCGCCCGACTCAGGCCGCGACGATCTCGAAACTTGTGGTGATCTCGGCCGTTTTGCCGAGCATGATGCTGGCCGAACAGTATTTGTCGTGCGATAGCGTCACGGCTCTCGCAACCACAGCTTCCGTCAGCTTGTCGCCGGTGATGACGAAGTGCATGTGGATCTTCGTGAAGACTTTCGGGTCGGTCGCTGCGCGCTCGGATGTCAACTTGACTTGGCAACCGCGCACGTCGTGGCGCCCGCGCTGAAGAATCTGCACGACGTCGTAAGCAGTGCAGCCGCCGGTGCCTGCAAGCACGGTCTCCATGGGGCGCGGCGCGAGGTTGCGACCGCCACCTTCAGGCGCACCATCCATCGCCAGCACATGACCGCTGCCGGTCTCTGCCACGAATGCCATGCCGCTGGCGGCCAACCAATTGATCGTGCATTCCATCGTCGCTCTCCGTTCGCCCGCACTCATTTCGTGCGCAGTGGAACTGATTGTGCATGGCCTCGATTCGCCAGCATCCAGCAGCAGACCGTGCGCTGAAGCGCGATATATTGCACTGCAGCAAGAAAGCTATTACAGTCTCCCTCAATCGCTGGTTGCGAAACGTTTGTCTCCTCCACCTCCTCCATTGGTGGATTCAGCCCAGGGCAGCAATGCCTTGGGCTTTTTTATTGCGCTTTTGCAGCACCTGCAGGCCGGGCATCGCCACTTATGATCCGCCGCCGCGCAGCCAGGTGGCGCCGGCGAGCCCCAGGAGAACACCACATGGTCGCGACGCGACGCCCCCCGCCGAAGTCGGTATCCGGCGCACCCAAGCCGTTGACGCTGTCGGACTATCTGCAGAAGATTCTCACAGCACGCGTCTATGACGTCGCCATCGAATCGGCCCTCGAACCGGCACGCAGTCTGTCCAAGCGAATTGCCAACCAAGTCTGGTTGAAGCGCGAGGACACGCAGCCGGTCTTCAGCTTCAAGCTGCGCGGCGCCTACAACAAGATGGCTCAGCTCGACGCTGAGCAGCTCCAGCGCGGTGTCATTTGCGCCTCGGCTGGCAACCATGCGCAAGGCGTTGCGCTGTCGGCCAAGCGCCTTGGCTGCAAGGCGATGATCGTGATGCCAACGACCACGCCGAAACTCAAGATCGATGCCGTTCGCGCTTTGGGCGGTGACGTTGTCTTGCATGGCGACAGTTATTCCGACGCCTACGAACACGCCCTTCTGCTCGAGCGCGAGCACGGCCTCACTTTCGTCCACCCTTTCGATGATCCCGACGTGATCGCCGGCCAGGGCACGATCGCGATGGAGATCCTTCGCCAGCATCAAGGCGCAATCGATGCCGTCTTCGTCGCGATCGGCGGTGGCGGCTTGATCTCAGGAATTGCCGCATACATCAAGGCCGTGCGGCCTGAGATTCAGGTGATCGGCGTGCAGATGAACGACTCTGACGCCATGCTCCGCTCGGTGAAGGCCGGCAAGCGGGTGGCGTTGGCAGACGTCGGCCTCTTTGCCGATGGCACGGCCGTCAAGCAGGTCGGCGTCGAGACTTTTCGGCTCGCGCGCACGTTGGTGGACGATTACGTCGTGGTTGACACCGACGCGGTCTGCGCCGCCATCAAAGACGTCTTCCAAGACACGCGCAGCATCCTCGAGCCTTCGGGTGCGATGGGCGTGGCGGCGATCAAGCAGTACGCCGAGACTCACAGTGCCAAAGGCAAGACCTTCGTTGCGATCACCTGCGGCGCGAACATGAATTTCGACCGGCTCCGCTTCGTCGCCGAGCGCGCTGAAGTCGGCGAGGCCCGCGAGGCGGTGTTTGCGGTGACGATCCCGGAGGAACGCGGCAGCTTCAAACGCTTTTGCGGGCTGCTTGGCGCCCGCGCGGTCACGGAGTTCAACTACCGCATTTCGGATGCCGACGAAGCGCATGTGTTCGTCGGCCTGGCCACCGTCAACCGCGCCGAATCATCCAAGCTCGCGCGCAGCTTCACACGCCACGGCTTTCGCACGCTGGACCTGACCGATGACGAATTGGCCAAGCAGCACGTGCGACACATGGTCGGCGGGCGCAGCGTTCTGGCGCGCGATGAGCGGCTCTACCGCTTCATCTTTCCAGAGCGGCCGGGGGCTTTGATGCGCTTTCTCTCGAGCATGCACCCGGGCTGGAACATCAGCCTCTTTCACTACCGAAATCAAGGTGCAGATTACGGGCGCATCCTCGTCGGCATTCAGGTCCCGCGCGCCGACAAGGCTGCGTTTCGAACCTTCCTCGACACCTTGGCCTATCCCTGCGAGGACGAGACCGACAACCCGGCCTACCAGCTGTTTCTGCGTCAAGCGCCGTAGCCCCATCCGCGGGTTTTGCCGCACTGAATCGGTGGATTGCCCCGGAACGAGGCGCGGCCCCACAATGAACTTCACGCTTTAGCCGCCTCGCATGTCTGTCAATCGATCGCTCATCGCTCCAACCTCCAACCCGCTGCTGGAGCAGGCCTTGCGCGAGAAGCTCAGGCGCCGCGGTGAAACCATCGGCGGCATGGGCGAACTGGAGCCACTGGCGATCCGTCTCGGCTTGATTCAGAACACACTGAAGCCAAGATTTCGCTCGCCGCAAATCGTGGTCTTCGCTGGCGATCACGGCTTGGCCGTTGATGGCCTGGGCAACATCGGGCGGCAATCCACGCAGCAGATCGTGCAGAACCTGCTGACCTCGCTGCTTCCGGTGGCCGCGTTCTCGCGGCTGCAAGGGCTGGAGTTGTCGGTCGTTGACGCTGGTGTGGCGGAGGCGGTGGCGCCGCATCCTCGCTTGCTTGCGCGCAAGATCGCGCACGGCACGCGCAATGCGCGGGTCACGGGGGCGATGTCGCTAGACCAAGCGCATGCGGCGATTCGCGCCGGCATGGAAATCGCCGATTCGCTGGCTGGCAACGCCATCGCCTGCGCCGGTGTCGGCGTCGGCTCGCATGAAAGTGCGGCGCTGATCCTCTCGCGCCTGTCTGGCGCCAATTTGCGCGATCTGCTGATCTCTGGGCCGGCAATGCGGCACGATGACTTGGCGCATCTGCAGGTCGTGCTGCAAGGCGCGCAAGGCCGCCACAAGGATGTGATCGACCCGGTGGAGGTGCTGGCCGCATTCGGCGGATTCGAGATGGCGATGATGGTCGGCGTGATGCTCGTGGCCGGGAGCAAGCGCCACTTGATCGTGGTTGACGGCATGTCGACATGCGCTGCGCTGATGGTGGCTGCTCGCATCGCACCGGCCGTGACCGACTACTGTGTGTACGCGCGCAGCCATGGCCACCACGGCCTCGACCAAGCGCTGAGCCTGTTCCAGGCTTCCGCGTTACTCGAGTTGGGCTTGGAAAGCACCGACGGCACCGGCGCCACGCTGGCTTGGCCACTGATTCGCAGCGCCGCTTCGCTGCTGACGGAAGTCGCCGATGGCGAAGATCCAGGGCCGACGCAGCCCGCTCCAATGACCCAACCCGGCAACCTCGGCGCCACCGCCTGAGCGGCAACACCCGCGGCTATTCGGTCGCTGCGCCGTTGAAGTTTTCGGCCTGACCCTGATCCGCGTTCGTCATTGACGGGGGCGGCAGCATCGGGCGCGACATCCGCGGCCCGGGCGACTGCATCGGCGTGCCTACCGAGCCCGGAAACGGGGCTGCAGCTGGACCGCCCACACTTGGAGTGCCAATGTTCGGCAACGATCCGGTGGCCGCTTGCGGCAGCGCCGGCAATTCGAGCCTCACAGATGCTGCACCTTCCGCCGGCCCGAGCGACGCACTCCGCATGCCGACCGACTGCAGCACCAGGGCACCATCGAGCGAAGCACCAACAGGAAACGCCTTTGCCGGTTTGCCGTCAACGGCGATCAGCGCCACACCGTAGCTCGCCGGCACTTCAACGCCTGTGGCCTTTGGCGCCATGACGCCGACGAGCTTGAACCGCGACGACGCTTCACTGACGACAGCTGCAGGCTCCGCCTCGACTGGCGGCGCGCCGAGCAGGCGGGTCAAGTCGCCGGATAACGCGGCACCAGCGCTGACGGCCACGGCGTTTGCGGGAACCGCAGGGGCGCGAACAAGGAGCCGAAAGCCCCAGAACACCGCGGTCGCGGCGACGAGCGCCCAGAGGGTCAATGCCGAAAGTCGTGCGAGCATGCGCGATTATGATTCAACGGGTGTGCAACTTTGCCGGCCGCGCCGGCGCCATCCCGCCATGATGTCGAAGCATTCCGCGACCCACGTGGCAATCACGCCCGGTAATCCCGCACTCCAAAGACGATCGAGACTCTCCCGCGGATTCACCTTGATCGAGCTGATGGTGGTGCTGGTCATCATCGGTGTGCTGGCTGCGCTGATCGTGCCGAACCTGCTCGACCGCGCCGATGACGCCCGCGTGACGGCCGCACGCACCGACGTCAACAACTTGATGCAGGCGCTCAAGCTCTACAAGCTCGACAACCAGCGCTACCCGAGCGGCGAGCAAGGCCTGCAGGCGCTGGTGGCCAAACCGACGACGGGCACCATTCCGCCGAACTGGAAGCCCTACCTCGACAAGCTGCCGAACGATCCGTGGGGCCATCCTTATCAGTATGCGAACCCGGGCCTCAAAGGCGAGATCGACGTCTACAGCTTCGGCGCTGACGGCGTGATTGGCGGCGAAGGCAAGGACGCCGACATCGGCTCCTGGCAATGAGACTCGGCGCATGAAACAGCTGCGCCAGCTTGGCTTCACGCTCATCGAGCTGATGGTCGTGCTGGTGCTGGTCGCGATTGGCAGCGCCGTGGCGAGCTTGGCCTTGCGCGACCCTTCGGCGACGCGCCTTGACCAAGAAGCTGCGCGACTCGCCGCCCTGCTGGAAGCCGCCCGCGCCGAAGCTCGCGCCTCGGGCTTGGCGGTGACCTGGATTCCGCGCGCTCAGCAAGAAGGCGCCGAGGGCTTTCAGTTCATCGGCTTGCCGGCCACCAACGAGTTGTCGACCCGGTGGCTGGGCGAAGGCGTGACCGCCGAAGTCGTTGGCGCGCGCGCTGCGACGCTCGGGCCCGAGCCGCTGATTGGCGCGCAGCGCATCGTGCTGCACCTGGACGACAAGCGCCTGACACTCGCGACTGACGGCCTCGGCCCGTTCGTGATCGTCGATGACGCTGACCCGAACGCTGCGGCCAACGCAGGCGCCACGCCGTCGTGATGCGCGCCGTCGCTCGCGGCTTCACGTTGATCGAAGTGCTGGTCGCGCTGACGATCGTCGCGATCACGCTCGGCGCCGGCATCAAGGCCGCTGGCGCGCTGACCGGCAACGCGCAGCGGCTCGGCGAAGTGAGCGCTGCGCAGTGGTGTGCAGACAACCAGCTCAGCGGCCTGAAGCTCTCGGGCCAGTACCCAGACGTGGGCGACGGCGACTTCAGCTGCGAGCAACTCGGCCGCACCTACCCGGGCAAGCTCGTCGTGCGGCCCACGCCAAACCCGAATTTCCGCCGCGTCGATGCACAAGTGAGCGATGAACAAGGCCACACCTTGCTCGTGATCTCGACCGTGCTCGGCCGCATCCGCTGAAGCCCGGCCGCGATGAAAGCAAGCGATTCACGCGGGTTCACGCTCGTCGAGGTACTGGTCGCGATGGTCGTGCTCGCGATCATGGCGGTGATGGCTTGGCAGGGCGTTGACGGCATCGTTCGCGCGCGCAACGCCAGCCAAACCCGGCTCGAGCAGACGCTGCGCCTCAACACGGTGGTTGCGCAGTGGGAGCAAGACCTCGCGGCCATTCAAGACTCTGACGCCGTGCCCACGGCCATCAGCTGCGACGGCGCGACCGTGCGCTTGACACGCCACACGCCCGCTGGCCTGCAAATCGTTGCTTGGTCGCTTCGGCCAGACGCCGGAAGCTCTTCTTGGTGGCGCTGGGCCGGGCCCGCCGTCACGACCACTGGCGCGCTGCAGGACAGCTGGCTTCGCAGCCAACAATTGCAGGGCGGCGAGCCGGGCCAGCTGCGCACGCTCACCGGGCTCGCGCAGTGGCAGGTCTACTTTTACCGGGGCAACGGTTGGTCGAATTGCCAATCCACCGGTGATGTGGCGCAGCCGCCGCAGAGTGGCGCCAGTGCGCCGCTTGCACCGCGAGTCGATCGACCTGACGGTGTGCGCCTCGTGCTGAGCTTCGCCCCCGACACCGGCCTGGCCGGCAACCTGACGCGCGACATCCTGCTCGGCCCATGACGACGATGCGCGCTCCCGACCACTCACCCCGCGCCCGCCAGCGCGGTGCAGCGCTGCTGACCGCGATGATCATCGTCACACTGGTCGTGACGCTGTCGGCCTCGATGGTTTGGCAGCAGTGGCGCGCCGTGCAGGTCGAAGTGGCCGAGCGCTCGCGCGCGCAGTCGGCGTGGATCCTCGCCGGCGCGCTCGATTGGGCGCGCTTGATATTGCGCGAAGACGCCAAGAGCGGCCAGCCGACGTCGCTCGCCTCGCCGTGGGCCGTGCCGCTGGCCGAGGCGCGCTTGTCCAGCTTTCTCGCTGCCGACAAAGACAACAACTCGGGAGACGATGGGCCAGAGGCGTTTTTGTCCGGTTCGATCAGCGACGCGCAGTCGCGCTACAACGTGAGCAACTTGGTCGATGGCAGCGGCGCCATCGTCGAGACCGAAAAAGAAGGCTTCAGCCAGCTCTGCCAGGCACTCGGTTTGCCCGCAGACGTGGCCACGCGCATCGCCACAGGGCTGCGCGACTCCTCAGCCAAAGGCACAGACGGCGGCTCGGCGTCAGCCCCGCTGACGCCCGAAACCGTGGCGCAGCTGAGCTGGTTTGGCATCGATGCGGCGACCATCCAAACGCTGGAGCCTTTCATCACGGTGTTGGGTTTCGGCGTGAAGGTCAACGTGAACACCGCGCCGCGAGAAGTGCTGGCCGCTGCCATCAAAGGCCTTGATCTGGCGACGGCCGAGCGCATCGTTCAGGCGCGGCAACGCACCGCCTTTTCTGACACCGCAGCCATTGAGGCGCTCATCCCAGGGCTCAAGAATGCCGCCTTGCAGAACGTTATTTTCAAGTCCGACTATTTCGAGGTGCGCGGCCGCCTTCGGCTGAGCGACCGCACGCTCGAACAGCGCTCGCTCGTGCAACGCGAGGGCACGGGGCGCGTCATCGTCAAGCACAGCGAGAAGGTTTCCAGCCGCGAAGCGGCCGGACCATGACCGCACAAAAGTGCCGGCAACCATGGCCGAAATCGCGCCCAGAAGAAGCTGGAACAACACGCCGTAAGTCCTTGATTTTCGGCGTTTTGTAATTTCTGCCTGTCTACAATGGCGTGAGAAACTGCGCGTGAACTTGCCCTGACCCATGTCGATCCTTGTCGTTCAGATTCCCCCACGCCAACGGCTGCGCTCGCGCGGGCCGGGCAGCGCCGAATCGGAGGCGCGTCAGAGCAACGATTACGCCTACGTCAGCAGCATGGACGGCCTCACGCTGCAAAGCCAAGGCCAATGCGCACCCGCATTGCTGCCCAAAGCGACCAGCGTGGTCGCGGTGCTCGGAGATGCCGATGTCAGCTGGCACCGCATCACCTTGCCCAAAGCGCCCGCCGCGCGGCTGCGCGCAGCGCTCGATGGCGTGCTCGAAGAGTCGCTGCTCGAAGACGTGGGCGCGGTTCACCTCGCGATTGCCCCTCAGGCGAGCGCCGGCCAGCCGACGTGGGTCGCCGCGGTCGACCGAGCGTGGCTGCGGGCTGAACTTGCAGCGCTTGAGAAGGCTGATGTTTTCGTCGACCGTGTGGTGCCGATGTCGTGGCCGGACGACCCGCCCATTGGCCACTTCGCCGAAACCAGCGTCAATGAGGGCGCCACCACGCACGGCATTGCACTGAACTGGGCCCATGCCGACGGCGTGGCCAGTGTGCGCCTGCAAGGTGGCTTGGCACGTGCGCTGGTGCCGCAACCAGCGCCACCCGGCACACGCTGGAGCGCCACGCCCGGCGCCGCCGCCGCCGCCGAGCAGTGGCTTGGCGGGCCAGTGAGCGTGTTGCCACAAGGGCCGCGCCTGCTGCAAGCCGCGCGCAGCCTCTGGAACTTGCGCCAGTTCGATCTCGCCCGCAGCACCCGAGGCCGCCGCGCTGTGGCCGATTGGCTGCGCCGCTTCATGAGCCGAGACTGGCGGCCGGTGCGCATGGGGCTGGTCGCTCTCGCTGCTGTTCAGATCATCGGGCTCAACCTTTGGGCATGGCACCAGCGCGGCGTGATCGACACCCGGCGCGCCGAAGTGCAAGCGCTGGTGAAAGCCACCTATCCGAAAGCGCCAGCGCAAGACATTCAGCGCGACGCTGACGCCGTGATGCAACGCGAATCGCAAGCCCTGCGCACGCTCGCCGGCAAGCCGAGCGAGAACGACCTCGAGGCGCTGCTGCAAGCCGCCGCCTCGGCGTGGCCGGTCGACCGCCCGCCGGTCGAGTTGCTTCGCTTCGAGCCCGGCAAATTGACACTCGGGGCCAACGGCTGGAGCGAGCCACAGATCGAGCAGTTTCGCAGCCAGCTTCGGCCGGGCGGATGGCTCGTCGATTCGGCTGATGGCAATTTGACGCTGCGCCGTGCGCCAGCGAGCGCGAGGGTGTCGTCATGAACGCACGCACTCTTGCTTCGGCATCGCCTGCACTCGCCAGCCTCAGCCAGCAAGGCGGAACGTGGTGGCGCGCCCGCACGCCGCGTGAGCGCCAAGCCGTTGTTTGGTTGCTGACGCTGTTGATCGCGTTCGCCGTGTGGGCCTTGCTGATCCAGCCGGCTTGGCGCGTCGCGAACACCGCGCCGGCGCAAATCGATCAGCTCAATGCGCAACTCGAACAAATGAAGCGCGTGGCCGCCGAAGCGCAAAGCTTGCGCGGCACGCCGCCCGTCTCGGTGGCGCAAGCCAGCGCGGCGTTGAAATCTTCAACCGACCGCCTTGGCGACAAGGCCCGGCTCACGCTGCAAGGCGACCGCGCGACGCTCACGCTCACCGGCGTCACTGGCGACGGCCTGCGCGCTTGGCTGGTCGAAGCCCGCAGCGGTGCGCGCGCTCGGCCGGTCGAAGCGCAGCTCCAGCGTGGCGCCAATGGCTACACCGGCAGCCTCGTGGTCGCCATCGGAGCTGGCTCGTGAAGCGCCCCGGAAAACGCCCCACCTGGCGCCGCAAACGCTCGCGTGGCTTGTTCGGGCCGACCATCTCGGCCACCGGCTGGGGCGAATCAACCTTCGCCGAGGTCGCGTGGGACAAATCCCGCGGCGCAGTCGCGCGGTGGTCGGTGGCCGGCGCGGTGCTGGGCGCGCTCGTCGCCGTGCCGATCTTTGCGCCCGCCGCGTGGCTGGCGAGCGCGGTGGCTTCGGCCACGAACCAACGCGTGTTGCTGGCCGATGCGCGCGGCACGATTTGGTCCGGCAGCGCCGTGGCGGTGTTGACGGGTGGCGAAGGCAGCCGCGATGCCAGCTCGCTGCCCGGCCGGATCAACTGGAACATCGGCCTGCGTGGCCTCGCGCTCGAGGTTCGCGCTCGGCACGACTGCTGCCTCAATGGCACCGTTTTGCTGCAAGTGCGCCCGGGCTTTGGCCGCGTCACCGCCACGCTTGTGCCGCCAGCAGGCAATGCCTCGGCCGGCAACACGCCGGGCTGGATCGGCCAATGGCCAAGCGCTTTGCTGGGCGGCTTGGGCACGCCGTGGAACACGCTGCAGCTTGGTGGCGCGGTGCGGCTGGTGTCGCCGGGCATCTCGGTCGAGTCGGTGCAGGGGCGCTGGCGTGTGGAGGGTTCGGCCCATGTCGAGCTGGTCAATGTTGCGTCGCGCCTGACCACCTTGGACACGCTCGGCAGCTACCGCATGAGCCTGACCAGCGACCCGGCCAACGCCGGCGTGTCGCAGCTGCAGCTGAGCACCCAAGAAGGCGCGTTGCAGCTCACGGGCAACGGCACATGGGGGCCGGGTGGCGTGCGCTTTCGCGGCGATGCCAGCGCCGCCAGCGCTGAGGACGAGCCGGCGCTCACGAACTTGTTGAACATCATCGGCCGGCGCAGTGGCGCGCGGTCCGTCATTTCGATCGGATAAGCATGAAGTCAAGCGGACCTCCCACGGCGACGATCACCGCCCGGCGCCCGGCGCGCAGCGTTGCGGCGGCCCTTTGCGTGGCCTTGCTCCCGCTGCCACCGGCTCTGGCGCAAACCGCGCCGGCCATGCCCGCCGCGGCAGGCTTTCGCGGCGAACCGGTCACGCTCAACTTCGTCAACGCGGACATCGAAGGTGTGTCGCGAGCGATGTCGGCCATCCTGAAGCAGCAGTTTTTGGTTGACCCGCGCGTCAAAGGCAGCATCACGCTCTACAGCGAGCAGCCACTCGCGCCGCGCGACGCCTACCTCAACTTCCTCGCCGCACTGCGCGGCCTGGGATTCACGGTGGTCGAGGTCGGCGGGCTGTTCAAGATCGTGCCGGAGGCCGATGCGAAGCTGCAAACCGGCCAAGTCTCGATCGGCGATGTGTCGCGCAAGGGCGATCAGGTCATCACGCAGATCTTCAAGCTCAACAACGAAAACGCGAACAACCTAGTGCCGGTGCTGCGGCCGTTGATCAGCCCGAACAACACGATCAACGCCAACCCCGGCAACAACACGCTGGTGATCACCGATTACGCCGACAACCTCGCGCGCATCGCCAAGATCATCGCCGCGGTTGACACGCCCTCGGCCGGCGATGTGGAAGTGATCCCGCTCCAATACGCGCTGGCTTCCGACCTCGCCACGCTCGTACAGCGCCTCTCCGATTCGAGCGGCGCACAAGCCGCGCCGGGCGCGCCCACCACGTCGACCGGCTCTTCGGTGCTGGTCGATCAGCGCAGCAATTCGCTGATCGTGCGCGCCGCCAACCCGAGCCGCATGGCGAACATCCGCTCGCTCGTGGCCAAGCTCGACCGGCCCACGCCGGGCGGCAACGTGCTGGGCAACGTCTGGGTCGTCTATCTGAAGAATGCGGATGCGGTGCGGCTCGCCTCGGTGCTGCGCGCTGCGTTCACCACCAGCGGCACCGGTGCTGGCGCTTCGGGTGGCGGCGGCACGAGCAGCCCGCTCAGCTCCAACGCCAACAACCCGTCGAACACAGCCACCAACAGCAGCAGCTCGAACGGCGCGTCAGCCCAATCGACCACACCGGTCAGCGCCTCCGCGAGCCCCTCCACCGGCGGCTTCATCCAGGCCGACCCGGCCACCAACTCGCTCATCATCACCGCGCCCGAGCCGCTCTATCGCCAGCTGCGCGCGACGATCGACCAGCTCGATTCACGCCGGGCGCAGGTCTACATCGAGTCGTTGATTGTTGAGGTCGATGCCAACAAGGCGGTCGACTTCGGCGTGCAGTGGCAAGGGATCATCGGCAACGCTGGCGCGAACAACATCGTCGGCGTTGGCACCAATTTCAACAGTGGCAGCAACAACATCCTGAGCGCGAGCCAGATCATCGCGCAAGGCGCGACTGCGCTGGCCACGGCAGCCTTGCCGAGCGCCGGCTTCAACATCGGCGTCGCCCGCAAGTTCGGCAACCTCTACACGCTGGGTGCGTTGGCGCGTGCGCTGGACAACACGGTCGGCACAAACATCCTCTCCACGCCGAACTTGGTGACGCTCGACAACGAAGAAGCCAAGATCGTCGTCGGCCAGAACGTGCCGTTCATCACCGGCCAATACACCAACACCGGCACCGCGACGAGCAGCCCGTTCCAGACCATCGAACGCAAAGACGTGGGCACCACCTTGCGCATCAAGCCGCAGATCGGCGAGAACGGCACAGTGCGCATGGTGATCTATCAAGAGTCGTCTTCGGTCGCCGATACCGCAGCCGTTGGCACCTCGACCGCCGGCCCGACGACCAACAAACGCTCGATCGAATCGACCATCACCGTTGACGATGGCCAGATCATCGTGCTCGGCGGCTTGATCGAAGACACCTACAACAGCACACGCTCGAAGGTGCCGCTGCTTGGCGACATTCCGTTCCTTGGCGCGCTGTTCCGCAGCGAGAGCCGCACCCGCAAGAAAACCAACCTGATGGTCTTTCTGCGCCCGGTGGTGATGCGTGACCAGGCGGCCGCGAACAGCCTTTCGCTCGACCGCTACGACTACATCCGCGCCGAACAACAAAACGCGCAGCCGCCCGAAAACGCCATCCTCGGCAACAACGTGCTGCCGGTTCTGCCGCCGATTCGCCCCGACTCGGGCAAGCCGAAGGACTCGCCACCGCCGCCGCTGGGCGATGTGTTGCCGCCGTCGGTCGTCGTGCCTTCGGTGCCGGCCCAGCCGGCATCGGGCGCCTCGGCGCCCTGAGCTGGAGCTGACCATGGGCGCCCGCCATCCTCTGCCCTACGCCTATGCCAAGGCGCATACGCTGCTGCTTGAAGACGACGGCCAGCAGCTCGTGCTGTGGGCGCCTGAATCGGTGGGCCTCTCGGCGCTGAGCGAAGTGCTGCGGCTCTATGACGTCGATGCGCTCGAACGCGAAGCCGCGCCATCGTTGGCCAACCGCATCGCCGTGGCCTATGCCGGCGGCGAGTCGAACGCAGCCACGGTGATCGGCGAGGTCGAGAGCGCCGTCGATCTGAGCCGCATGATGCAAGAGCTGCCGGCGATCGAAGACTTGCTAGAAGCCTCGAACGACGCGCCGATCATCCGCATGCTCAACGCCCTGCTGACGCAAGCCGCGAAAGACGGCGCCTCTGACATCCACATTGAGCCCTATGAGCGCAGCAGCTCGGTGCGCTTTCGTGTTGACGGCACGCTGCGCGAAGTGGTGCAGCCCAACAAGGCGCTGCACGCCGCAATGATCTCGCGCCTGAAGATCATGGCCGAGCTCGACATCGCCGAGCGCCGTCTGCCGCAAGACGGCCGCATCTCGCTGCGCATTGGCGGCCGCGCGGTCGATGTGCGTGTTTCCACCTTGCCCTCCGCCCACGGCGAGCGCGCGGTGCTGCGCTTGCTCGACAAGAGCGAATCGAAGTTCACGCTCGAAGCGCTCGGCATGAGCGGCAAAGTGCTGACCAAGTTCGACAAGCTGGTGCACCAGCCGCACGGCATCGTGCTCGTCACCGGGCCGACGGGCTCCGGCAAGACGACAACGCTCTACGCTTCGCTCGGCCGCGTGGACACCGCCGGCACCAACATCCTGACGGTGGAAGACCCGGTCGAGTACGAGCTCGCAGGCATTGGCCAAACGCAAGTCAACGCGAAGATCGACCTGACCTTTGCGAAGGCGCTGCGCGCCATCCTGCGCCAAGACCCGGACGTCATCATGATCGGCGAGATCCGCGATTACGAGACCGCGCAGATCGCCATCCAGGCTTCGCTCACGGGCCACCTCGTGCTCGCCACCGTCCACACGAACGACGCGCCAAGCACCGTCACGCGGATGATCGACATGGGCGTCGAGCCTTTCTTGTTGTCATCGAGCCTCATTGGCGTTCTCGCCCAGCGCTTGGTGCGCAAGCTCTGCCCGGCCTGCAAGCGCATCGATGCGCGCGGGCGTTATCACCCGGTCGGTTGTGCGCTCTGCAGCAGCACCGGCTACAAGGGCCGCACCGGCGTTTATGAGTTGATGGTGGTGGACGACAAGATCCGTTCACTCATCCACAGCCGCGCCGCCGAATCGCAAATCTTCGTGGCCGCCGAATCGGCCGGCTTGCAGTCGATGCGCGAAGACGGCGAGCGGCTCGTCCAAGAAGGCATCACCTCGGCCGAAGAAGTGATGCGCGTGACCCGCGAGTAGCGCCTGTGCCTGCCTTCAAGTTCGAAGCCCTGGACGCCGCCGGCAAGACAACAACCGGCCTGCTTGACGCCGAAAACGCGCGTGCTGCGCGCTCGCAGCTGCGGATGCAGTCACTCGTGCCGCTCGAGGTCACGGCCGTCGCTTCCGCCGGCACGCAAAGCGAAGGTGCGCGCTTCAATCGCCGCCGTGTGTTCAGCGCCACCACGCTCGCCGTCTGGACGCGCCAGCTCGCCGGCCTCGTCGCCGCAGGCTTGCCACTGGAACGCGCGCTGACCGCCCTCAGCGAAGAAGCCGAAGACCCGCGCCAGCGCGAGCTCGTCGCCCACTTGCGCAGCGAGGTCAACAGCGGCTCGCCGTTTGCGCGCGCGCTGGCGAGTGCGCCGCGCGAGTTCGATGAGGTGTACCGCGGCGTGGTCGCCGCGGGTGAGCAAAGCGGTGCGCTCGGCGGCGTGCTCGAACGCCTGGCCGACGACCTCGAAGGCCGGCAAGAACTCAAGGCCAAGCTGATCGGTGCAACGCTGTACCCGGCCATCGTGTCGTTGATCGCAGTCGTCATCGTCGTCTTCCTCGTCACCTACGTGGTGCCGCAGGTGGCCTCCGTATTCGTCAATTCGAAGCGCGCGTTGCCCGGCCTCACTGTTGCGATGCTTGCTTTGAGCAGCTTTCTGCGCAGCTGGGGCTGGCTGGTCGTGTTGTTGCTTGTGGCGGGCTTCGGGCTGCTCACGGCGATGCTGCGCAACGAAGTGTTCAGGCAAAGCTTTGACGCCGGCTGGCTCACGCTGCCGCTGATCGGAAAGCTCGCTCGCGGCTACAACGCCGCGCGATTCGCGAGCACGCTGGCGATGCTCGCCGCCGCCGGCGTGCCGATCTTGAAAGCGCTGCAAGCTGCATCCGAAACGCTATCCAACCGCGCGATGCGAGCCGACGCGATGGACGCACTGGTGCAAGTGCGCGAAGGCGCGCCATTGGCCTCCGCGCTCGCAGGCAAGAAGCGCTTTCCCGGCTTGCTGGCGATGTTCTCGCGCCTGGGCGAGCAAACGGGCCAATTGCCGCTGATGCTCGAACGCGCCGCGCGCCAGCTCGGCACGGAAGTGCAGCGCCGCGCGCTGCAAATGGCCACCATCCTGGAGCCGCTGCTGATCGTCGTGATGGGCGTGGTCGTGATGTTGATCGTGCTGGCCGTGCTGCTGCCGATCATCCAGCTGAACACCTGGGTGAAGTGAGCGCACGGGCCGACGCGCATCGGCCATGCCAAGCGCAGCTGGGCGAGATGGATCAGGTCCGATCCCCGGCGACTTTTCGCGCGGCGAAGCAGCCGCCGCGACTTCAGCTTCGGCTCCCCGCATCGCAACAAGCTTGATCGCCGAGCACCCCAGATTGCAGGCGGGTCAATGCCGCCCTCGTTGTTCAGCCGGCGACACCTCGTCGAACGCGACACCAGAACTTGACGCCAGCGCATTGCTGGCACACAAAGTGCACACAACTGCCCCATCAACGGGGCTTTGTTTTGGCGTTCAAACGTGCCACGCTGTGCTTGAATCGAACGGCCTGCTGTTCGTCGCTGAGGTTTCTTTCCTGGAGTTTCGTTTCTGGAGGTTTTTTGATGAGCGCTTCCAATGATCTGGTCACGGTGTCGGCCCGCGGACGCAACGGCATTCCCATTGCCCGCATGCGCAGCCTCTACAACACCTCGGAGGTCGGCCGCAAGCTCGACAAGCTTCCGCAAAAGGAACACGAAACTCTGCGCTCCACTTACGAGCGAATGTTGGAAAAGGGCCCCGAGCGTTTCCAGGTCAAGCCCTCCGGCTTGCCGGTGATGGACCACCTCTACGACGACCTGCCTAACTTCGCCGAGGTGCTCGACGACATCAAACGCCAACTCGCGCTCTGCGAAGACAGCCGCGATGCGCTCGAGATCACGCCGCTCCTGCTGCTCGGCCCGCCAGGCGTTGGCAAGACGCACTTCGCGCGCGAACTTTCCCAGTTGCTCGGCACCGGCATGGGCTTTCTCTCGATGAGTTCAATGACCGCTGGTTGGGTGCTCTCTGGCGCCTCCAGCCAGTGGAAGGGCGCGCGCCCGGGCAAGGTTTTCGAGACGCTTGTTGACGGCCAATACGCGAACCCGGTGATGGTGGTCGACGAGATCGACAAAGCCGGCAGCGAGCACGCCTACGACCCACTCGGCGCGCTCTACAGCCTGCTCGAGCACGACACGGCGGGCAGCTTCACCGATGAGTTCGCCGAAGTGCCGATCGATGCGAGCCAGGTGATTTGGGTCGCGACCGCGAACGACGGCCGCGCGATTCCCGAGCCGATCATGAACCGCATGAACGTCTACGAGGTTCATGCGCCTGACCGCGACGCGGCGCGCCGCATCGCCACCAAGCTCTACACGAGCATCCGCGCCGCGCACGATTGGGGCGCCCGCTTTGACGCCACGCCGAACGATGACGTGCTGGATGCGATGAGCGAGCTGGCACCACGCGAGATGCGCCGCGCCTGGATGACGGCCTTCGGCAATGCCAAGCTCGACCGCCGCGAACAGGTCACGCCGCGCGATTTGCCCGATGCGCGCGGCAAGCGCAGCGCGATCGGCTTCGTGCAGTAGCCAGTTCCATCCGACGCGGCTCAAACCGCGTCAGCCCGGGTCTTTCTCGAACGCCACCGTGCCTGGTGGCAGTTTGACCCAAGGATGCCGCCGACAGTCGTAGATCGACAGGCTCGGCGCCGGAAACGTGGGGTCGGCAAACGCCCCCACAGCAACGCCCACGCCGCCCGCTTCGCCAACCTCGGTGTGGAATAGCTGGGTGCCGCAGACCGGGCAGAAGCGAAAAATGAAGCTCGCGCCCTGGTCGCCCTTGCGCACGTACTCGGTGGCGTTGCCGAAGACCTCGTAGGGCGCAGCAAAGCTCGCCAGCGTCGCGAAAACACTCCCCGTGCGGCGCTGGCAAGCCAGGCAGTGGCAAATGCCGACCGCGCGCGGATCGCCGTGCACCTCGATGCGCAATTGGCCACAACTGCAGGAGGCGTTTCGTGAGGGCGTCGCAGTCATCAGGGCGCTTGATGCTGAAAGCGGCCAACTGTAGGCAAGAACCTCAAGGCCGACCACCCTCATGAGCAACAAAGCGCAGCTTGAGCGAGCTTTGCGCCGGGCCGGCATGCGGCTCCGGCGCGGGATCGAGGCCGCCTTACTACGGCTGCTGAACCGACAAGTCGAACGACGCAATTTCCGGCAAGCTCAGCGGGCTGATCCCCATGCCCTTCAAGCCCATCGCGGTGAACTCGCGCACGTTGACGGTGGCGCCGTCGCTCGCGGAGGGTGTTGATGCGGCGCGGAAGGTGTAGCCCTCGCGCGGCGTGCTCGCTGCCAGCGTCTCGGTGTAGAGCGCGCCGCTGGCCGTGCGCCGGCTGCGCAGCCAGGTCTTGGCGGCGGCGTCGACCGAGAGCACCGTGATCGCGCCTGTGTCAGAGACGCCGCCGTTGGCTTGCAGGTTGCTCCCAATCAAGGCGTCGAAGCTGCGCGTGCGTGCGCCCGCGTTGGGCAGGCCGAGCGGGCCTTGCGGCGTCCAGAAGGCGAGGCTGCCATCGAGGTCGATCTGCACCAGCATCAAGTCGCCGGTGCCGCTGCGGTAGGCAAAGGTGCGGTCAGTGGCGCCGTCAAGCGAGTTGGTCCGCAGGAAGCCGCCATCGGGGCTCGCCGAGAAGCTGAAATTGCGGTCGGTGACGGGCACGCAGGTGATCACGTCGGCGCAATACGAAACCGAGGTGCTGGCGCCAGCAGCGTCGTAGGTGGCGGCGGCGGCATCGACTGTGTAGACGCCGCTGCCGTTGCGCGAGAAGCCTATCTTGGTCCAGTTGCCGGCAAGCTCATCGACGGTGTGCGCCTGCTCCGCAAACGCCACGCCGACGCGTTGGGTGCCGTCTTGCTCGCGGACGTGGAACACCGCGATGCCGGCCTGCGAGACGACCATCTCGCTGCCATCGGCACTGGCGTAGCGGCACAGGCCATTGGCGGTGAATTGGCGCTCGACGCTGCCGTCTGCGCGCTTCAATTGCAAGCTGCCCGGGTCGAAGGTGAGGATGCCGGTCGGGAATTCGCCGCTGACTGACGTGACCGCCTCGACGAATCTCAGCGTGCCACTGCGCAGTGCGGTGCAGTTGGCTGCAAACGGCTTGTAAAGCTGAACCGCCGGCAAGCTGACGCCGCCTGGCTCGCCGACGGAGAAGGTGTAGACCCCTCGCGACGGCACGCTGAGCACAGACATTCCGGTGCCGCGCAATGACAAGGTGATGAACTCCCGCACGTTGACCGTGCTGCCATCGCTGGCCGTGGCCGTGGCAGCCGAGCGGGTGTTGTAGCCATCACGCGGCTGGTTGAGCAGGAAGTTCTCGGCGTAGGTGGCGCCGGTGCTGGTGGTGACGGTGCGTGTGTAGCCGGCCCCTGTCGCGTCCACCGAAGCAATGGTGTTGCTGCTCTCGCTGGTGAGCCCGTTGGACAAGAGCTGCGGGCTGAGCTCCTGGTTCCAGCTGCGGTTGTTCGCGCCGACGGTGGGCGCCGCGTTGCTGCGCTGCCGGGTCAACACGCTGAAGCTGCCATCTTCGGCGATCAGAACTGTCAGCAGCTCGCCGCCGCCGGTGCGGTAGGCGAAGAGGCGGTCTGTGTAGGCGTCGGTCGTGTTGACGAAGTCAAAGCCACCGGCGGGGTTGGCCGCGAGCGCAATCACTGGCAGGTCGGCGCCCGTGGCGGGCACGCAGGTCTTCACATCAGCGCAAATCGTCAAGGCGACGACTTTGCCGTCAACGCCGAAGGTGATCGAGCCAGCATTGGCCGTGTAAGCGGGCGAAGAGCTGCTCGCGTCGCGCTCGAAGCCGAGAGCGTTCCAGGCGCCGGCCAGCAACGCAAGGTTGATCGATTGCTCGGGGAATGCGATTCCCTGATGAAAGATGCCACTGCTCGGGTCGCCGCGAACGCTGATCACTCCGGCTTGCGAGACGACGATCTCAGCGCCCGCAGGCGTTGTGAAGCGGCACGTGCCGATGGGCATGAGCGATTCGGTGCTGCCGTCGAAGTTGGTCACGGTGAGGGCAGTTGCATCGAGCTCGACGGTCTCTGATGACACGCTGCCAGCGGCGGCCGCCTCGAACAGCACCAAGCGGTAGGTACCGCTGCGCAGCGCCGCGCAATTGGCCGCAGCCGGCTGCAGCAGCAACGCTGGCGGCAGCGACGGCGTGCCGCTGAGCGCAGTGGCCGGCGCACTGGTCGAGGTGATGGCAACGGTATCGACCAGCGCAGCCAGGCTCGTGCCGGTGTCGGCGAGCTTGACTTGCAGGGCGTCGATCAGCTGGTCTTGCGTGTTGCCGGCCGCGAGCGCGCCGCTCAACGGATTGGCGCTAGCAAGGTCAATGCCGACGGTGGCGAGCGTGGCTTCAACGGCAGCCACCGCATCGGCAAGCGATGCCGGCGTGAGGCTGGCCTGGCGCGCCGCGAACTCATCGAAGAAGGTGGCGGGCGAGACACCGATCGCCTGCGCGATCACGAGCTCGGTGAGCGGGCTGAGGTTGGCGGTGGCGCTCGTGGCGCCGGCATCGCCGGCAGCGGCCGAGTGCAGCAAGCTGCCGTCGCTTGTGGTCACGCGCAGCGCGCAAGGCAGGCTGCCGTTGGTGATGACGATGCTGTAGGTGCCGGTGGCGCTGGTGGTCGCGGTGCCGGTGCCGGCCGCGCAAACCGCCTCCACAGCGCCACCGCTGATGACCGCGCCGGTGGCCGCCGTGCCACTCACGGTGAGGGTGGGTTCGACGGGCGGGGTGCTGCCGCTCGATGAGCCGCCATCGCCGCCGCAGGCAGCCAGGCTCAGGGCCACTGCTGCGGCGAATGTGTGGCCGAATTCGCGCCCGATTGGTCGGCAGATTGCGCGGCAGATTGCGCGGCAAAAAGTGCGGCCGAATGTTGAGCCCATGGCTCGCGGGGAGATGTGGTTCATCGGAGCTCCTCGGTTTGCTTGTTCTCGGCTCGCCGCGCCAAGCGCCTCTGGCAATGTCGAACGCATGTGCTGGGCCGCAGAAACAATGTATCCAGGCCAGCGCATGCGCACCTCATCAAATTTGACGACGGGCTGACCCGCGCCAGACGCGGCCGGCCCGCGCAAGGCGCTCGATATCATCGGCCGCATGCCTGCCAACCTCGATGGTCAACTGGTCGTGGCGATCTCGTCGCGCGCGCTCTTCGACTTTGAAGAAGAGAACCAGCACTTCGAAACCACCGACGACCGCGCCTACATGCGCCTTCAGCTCGACCGGCTCGAATTGGCCGCCAAGCCTGGCGTCGCCTTCTCGCTCGTCAACAAGCTGCTGGCGTTCAATGCCGCTGCAGGCGCGCGCGTTGAGGTGGTGATCTTGTCGCGCAACGATCCGGTCTCGGGCATGCGCGTTTTCCGTTCGGCGCAGCACTACGGCCTGCCGATCCAGCGCGGCGTGTTCACGCGCGGTCAGTCGCCTTGGCGGTATCTGAAGCCGCTCAACGCGAATCTTTTCTTATCGACGAACGAGGCCGACGTGCGCTCGGCGCTCATCGCCGGCGTGCCTGCAGCGCGCGTCTACCCGCATTCGGCGCGGGCCTCGGTTGCGCACCCGAACGAAGTGCGCATCGCTTTCGATGGCGACGCGGTGCTGTTCTCCGACGAAGCCGAGCGCGTCTTTCAAGCGGCGGGGCTGGATGCCTTTCAAGCGCACGAGCGCGACCATTCGGCCACTCCCCTTGCCGCCGGCCCATTCAAGCCGCTGCTGCTCGCGCTGCAAGCCTTGCAGCACGCGCCAGCGCAGCAGATGCGCTTGCGCACCGCACTCGTCACCGCGCGCAGCGCGCCGGCGCACGAGCGTGCAATACGCACGCTGATGAACTGGAACATCGAGGTCGATGAAGCCATGTTCCTCGGCGGCTTGCCGAAGGGCGAATTCCTGCGGGAGTTCGAGCCCGATTTCTTCTTCGATGACCAAACCGGCCACATCGAAAATGCCGCGGCGCATGTGCCCTCAGGGCATGTCGCGGCGGGGGTGTCGAACCCCTGATCGGGCGGCCGGTCAAGACGTTGGCAGCAGCTCCTGAGGGGATGCGAGCGATTTGTCACACGGCTGCGATCACCACCCCCGCGCCTGGGGCTGGTTACCAAATGTTGCGAAATTTAGTCTTCGTTTGCCTGCTTCCAAGGCTCAACGGGACAACGCCAATGACCGCTTTCCGCACTTCGAAAATCATCGCCGCCATCGCCTTGACCGCGGCTTCCATTGGCAGCGCATCCGCCGCCAGCTACACCGAAGACTTCAACGCTGCTTTCCCCACCTGGGAGAGCAACTGGTTTGGCTCCAACAGCACCGCCCGCAACTACTACTGCTCCGGCTCGCAAAACTGCAGCAATCGCGGCAACAACCTCGACGGCCTGTGGGTCCTCACCGACAGCAACAGCTGGGCAGTCGACGTCAAGTTTCTCGGCGCCTTCGCTGACAGCCTGACATCGTTCAAGCTCGATGTGGCGGGCTATTCGCCAACCACCTTGCAAGCCTTTGACAAGAGCGATGCGCTGATCTTCAGCCAAGATGTTGCGCTCACCTACGGCGCCTATGGCAACCCTGGCACCTACGCCAGCTACACCATCAACTCGACCAACGGCATCAGCCACTTCAGCTTCTCGGGCTATGCCACCGGCAACACGTCGATCGACAACCTGGTGGCCGTCACCAAAAACGTGACCGCCGTGCCTGAACCCGAGAGCCTGGCGCTGATGCTGGCCGGGCTGGTCGCGCTCGGGCTTGTTGCCACAGGTCGCCGCGCCTGAGTTCAGTTTGACGGGGCGGTCTGCCGCAATGCCTCGAGATCGAGCACGCGCACACCGCCATATTCGATGCGAATCGCACCGCGTTTTTGCAGTGCTCGCAAGGCCTCGTTGACGCGCTGGCGCGACAGGCCGATGAGGTAGCCCAACTCCTGCTGCGTGATGCGCAGGACGCTGCCCACCCCGGGGTACAGCACCGGGTGAAACAGCGACGCAAGACTGCGTGCAACGCGCGCATCAGCGTCGCTCATACGGTCAATTTCGCGCGCTGCAATGAACTGGCCCAGGCGCTCGTTCAACTGCTGCGTGATGAAGCGGTTGAACGGAATGCTCCGTTCGATCAACCAGTGGAAAGTCTCGACGTCGAGGCCCGCGACCAGGCTCTTGCGCAGCGCCTGGATGTTGTAGCGGTAGGCCTCGCGTTTGATCACCGTGCCTTCGCCAAACCAGCCGCCCGGCGGCAGGCCGGCGAAGGTGATCGGCACGCCGAAATCGGTGTCGTTGCTCATCTTCAGCAGACCTTCGACCACGCCGAACCAGTAAGTCACCGGCTTGCCGATGCGGCACAGCAACTCGCCAGGCGCCACGCGGACCACCTTCAGGTTGGTCACCGCCACTCGCCGCTCTTCAGCATCGAGCAAGCCCAGCCACGGGATGCCGGCGAGCTCATCCTCGGTTGCAGAACGCGCGCGCTGCAGCAGCGGCGCGGCGGGCCGGGCCACCAGCGGCGCAGCATGAAGCGTGGCCATCGAGGGAAACACCGGGGAGTAGAGTCCCGCGGATTGTCGTCAGAACGACAAGTTGGCGTCAAACTTGTTCTTACATTTGGAACCAGTGCAGCGCGTGCCTCGCGTTGCCGGATGGAGTCGCCGCGTTGTCCACCACCTTCTTGCAGCTTTTGCTCGGCCATGCCGCCGAGCGGCCTGGCGCGCCGGCTTTGCGCGAGAAAGAGTTCGGCATTTGGCAAACACTCTCGTGGCAAGCGCTGGCGCTGCTCGTGCGCGATCTCGCCGGCGGCTTGGCCGCAGCAGGCTTGCAGCGCGGGCAGCATTTGGTCGTGATCGGTGCGAACCGCCCGCGGCTCTCTGCGGTGATGCTCGCGGCGCAAGCGCTCGGTGCGGTGCCGGTGCCGCTTTATCAAGACGCGGCTGCCGCCGAGCTGGCGTTCCCGATCGGCAATGCCGAGGTCATGTTCGCCGTCGCGGAAGACCAAGAGCAGGTCGACAAGCTCCTTGAGGTTCGCGCCACGATGGACGCCAGCAGCCCTTGGCTGCGCCAGCTCTGGTTCGACGATCCGCGCGGCCTGCGCAACTACAACGAGCCCGGCCTCGCGCCGCTCGACGACCTGGCCCTCACAGGCCGCGCGTTCAACGCCGCAAATCCCGGCCACTTCGACGCGGCAGTCGCCAAGACCACCGCTGACGACGTGGCTGCGATGTTCTTCACCTCAGGCACCACCGGCCACCCGAAGGGCGTTGTCCACACCCACCGCTCGCTGATTGACCGCGCGCAAGCTGGCGCCGCTTTCGACAAGCTCGGCCCGAACGAGGAAGTGTTGGCCTACCTGCCGCCCGCCTGGATTGGCCAGAACATCTTTTCGTATGCGCAGTGGCTGGTTTGCGGCTACGTGGTCAATTGCCCCGAATCGGCGAGCACGGTGATGATCGATCTGCATGAGATCGGGCCCACGTATTACTTCGCGCCGCCGCGCGTCTTTGAAGGCCTGCTCACCAGCGTGATGATTCGCATGGAGGATGCCGGCCGCATCAAGAAGTGGCTGTTCGATCACTTCATGGCGCTGGCACGCAGAGTCGGCCCCGCCCACATCGATGGCCAGGCTGTGAGCGCGCTCGACCGGCTGCGTTACGCACTCGGCAATGTGTTGATCTACGGCCCGCTGCGCAACACGCTCGGCTTCTCGCGCGTGCGCGTGGCCTACACGGCGGGCGAGGCCATCGGGCCTGATCTCTTCACGTTTTACCGCTCGATCGGCATCAATCTGAAGCAGCTCTACGGCTCAACCGAGACGGCTGTTTTCGTGTGCCTGCAACCCGACCATGAAGCGCGGGCCGACACGGTTGGCGTGCCGATCTCGGGCGTTGAAATCCGTGTGGCCGAAAGCGGCGAGATCATGGTGCGCTCGCCCGGGCTTTTGCGCGAGTACTACAAGAACCCGGCCGCCACCGCCGAGGTGCTCACCGCCGACGGCTGGTACCACACGGGCGACGCCGGCTTTCTCGATGCCGCAGGCCACTTGAAAATCATCGACCGCGCGAAGGATGTGGGCCGCTTGCAAGGCGGGGCATTCGACGCTGCGCTGTTCGCGCCCAAGTACGTTGAGAACAAGCTGAAGTTCTTCCCGTACATCAAAGAAGCGGTCGCGATTGGCGACGGGCGCGAGACGGTTTGCGCCTTCATCAACATCGACTTCGAAGCCGTGGGCAACTGGGCCGAGCGGCGCAACCTGAGCTACGCCGGCTACACCGATCTGGCGCAGCGGCCGGAGGTCTATGTGTTGATCCAGGACTGCATTGAGCGCGTCAATGCCGACCTGGCCGTTGACTCCATGCTGGCCGGCAGCCAAGTGCACCGTTTCTTGATCCTGCACAAAGAACTCGATGCCGACGACGGCGAGCTCACACGCACGCGCAAGGTTCGCCGTGGCTTCATCGCCGAGCGGTACCTCGTGTTGGTCGATGCGCTCTATGCCGGCCGCTCGCACCAGCACATCGAGACGGCCGTGAAGTTCGAAGATGGCCGCAGCGGCGTCGTCGCTGCCGACTTGAAGATCAGTGATGCGAAGGTCTTCGCAGTGGTCAGGAAAGCCGCCTGATGCGGGCCGCGGCACTCGGCTGCATCCAGCAAGGCTCGCCGCATTCGGCGTCTGGAGCGTCGCCATGAAAGCCGGCGATGTGATCTTGGAGGTCAAGAACATCAGCCTGTCGTTCGGCGGCGTGAAGGCGCTCACCGACATCAGCTTCGACGTGCGTGAACACGAGGTGCGCGCCATCATTGGGCCGAACGGCGCGGGCAAGAGCTCGATGCTCAACTGCATCAACGGCGTCTACCAGCCGCAGCAAGGCTCGATCAGCTTGCGCGGCCAGACCTTCCGGCACATGAACTCGCGGCAAGTGGCCGAGATGGGCGTGGCGCGAACCTTCCAGAACCTCGCGCTGTTCAAAGGCATGAGCGTGCTCGACAACATCATGACCGGCCGCCACTTCAAGATGAAGGCCAACCTCTTTCAGCAAGCCATCCGCTGGGGCGCAGCCGAACGCGAAGAGACGACGCAGCGCCTCTTCGTCGAACGCATCATCGACTTCCTCGAGATCCAGCCCTACCGCAAGACGCCGGTTGGCAAGATGCCTTATGGCTTGCAAAAGCGTGTCGACCTCGGCCGGGCATTGGCGATGGAGCCGCAAGTGCTGTTGCTCGATGAGCCGATGGCCGGCATGAACGTGGAAGAGAAGCAGGACATGAGCCGCTTCATCCTCGATGTCAACGACGAGTTCGGCACCACTGTCGTGCTCATCGAGCACGACATGGGCGTGGTGATGGACATCTCTGACCGCGTGGTCGTGCTCGACTACGGCAAGAAGATTGGCGACGGCACGCCTTCGGAAGTGCGCGCCAATCCGGATGTGATCAGCGCCTATCTCGGCGCATCGCATTGAGTCACGAGTCACGAGTCATGGGCTTCTTTCTCGAAACACTCTTTGGCGGCTTGATGGCCGGCATGCTTTATTCATTGATCGCACTCGGTTTCGTGTTGATCTACAAAGCCTCGGGCGTCTTCAACTTTGCGCAAGGCGCCATGGTGCTCTTTGCAGCACTCGCGATGGCGCGCTTCTACGAATGGTTTCCGAAGCTGCTCGGCTTCGAGAACAAGCTGCTCGCCAACGTGCTCGCGTTCATGGGCGCGATGCTTGTGATGGTGATCGTCGCGTGGTTGATCGAGCGGCTGGTGCTGCGCAAGCTGGTGAACCAAGAGCACATCACGCTGCTGATGGCCACACTCGGCATCACTTACTTCCTCGAAGGCTTCGGGCAAACGCTCTTCGGCTCCGACATCTACAAGATCGATGTCGGCATGCCCAAAGACCCGATCCTCGTGATGGAAGGCTTGTTCGAAGGCGGCGTGTTGATCAACAAAGAAGACCTCTTTGCCGCCGCCATTGCTGCAGCGCTGGTCGCCGCACTCGCACTGTTTTTCCAGAAGACCGCCACCGGCCGCGCGCTGCGTGCGGTGGCCGATGACCACCAAGCCGCACAGTCCATCGGCATTCCGCTGGGCCGCATCTGGATCATCGTGTGGTCAGTGGCGGGCTTTGTGGCACTCGTCGCCGGGGTGATTTGGGGCAGCAAGCTCGGAGTGCAGTTCTCGCTCTCACTCGTCGCATTGAAAGCATTGCCAGTGGTGATACTTGGTGGGCTGACTTCAGTGCCGGGCGCCATCATTGGCGGGTTGATCATCGGCGTGGGCGAGAAGCTCTCTGAGATCTACCTCGGGCCCATGCTCGGCGGCGGCATCGAGATCTGGTTTGCTTATGTGTTGGCACTCGCCTTCCTGCTCGTTCGGCCGCAGGGATTGTTCGGCGAAAAGATCATTGATCGGGTTTAGAAGTGATGCAACCTCAATCACTTCCATCGTGGCCGGCCGCAGAGTCGCGGGAGTCTTGATGCTGTACCGAGAGAACGGCCAATTCAAATCAAGCTACCGCGCGGACCAGCAGATCTTCCCGATCCTGCAAGACCGGATTGCGGTGATGTTGCTGCTCGCGGTCGCATTCGTCGCCATGCCGTTGATGGCGTCTGACTACCTGCTCACCGCGGTGTTGATTCCGCTCCTGATCCTCTCGCTCGCTGCACTCGGGCTCAACATCCTCGTCGGCTATTGCGGCCAGATCTCGCTGGGCACGGGTGCATTCATGGCGGTGGGCGCTTACGCGGCCTACAACTGCCAAGTGCGCATCAGTGGCATGCCGCTCATCGCGTCGCTGCTTGCAGGCGGGTTGGCAAGCACGGTGCTCGGGGTGCTGTTCGGCATACCGTCGTTGCGCATCAAAGGCCTCTACCTTGCAGTGGCAACGCTCGCAGCGCAGTTCTTCGTCGATTGGGCTTGCTTGCGCTTGAAGTGGGTGACGAACGATTCATCGTCAGGCTCGGTCAGCATTTCTGGCATGAACGTGCTTGGGCTGCCGATCGACACGCCGGCGCAGAAGTATTTGTTCGCACTCGCCTTCCTGGCGGTGTTCGCGCTGCTCGCAAAGAACCTCGTGCGCGGCGCGATTGGCCGCGAATGGATGGCGATTCGCGACATGGATGTGGCCGCCGCTGTGATCGGCATTCGCCCGGTCTATGCCAAGTTGACTGCGTTTGCCGTCAGCAGCTTCATCGTGGGCGTGGCCGGTGGCTTGTGGGGCTTCATTCACTTGGGTTCTTGGGAGCCCGCAGCCTTCAACATCGACCGGTCGTTTCAGTTGCTGTTCATGGTGATCATCGGCGGGCTGGGCTCGATCATGGGCAGCTTCTTTGGCGCGGCATTCATCGTGGTGTTGCCGATTGCACTCGATGCATTGCCACGTGCGTTTGGCGTGTCGATCGACACCGCTTTGTCGTCGCATCTCGTGCTGATGATCTTCGGCGGATTGATCGTCTTCTTTCTGATCGTCGAGCCGCACGGCATTGCGCGGCTGTGGTCGACTGCCAAAGAGAAGTTGCGACTCTGGCCATTCCCGCACTGAATCTCGCTGCGTCATTCATCCGGACTGATTTGCCCCTACAACAAGGAGACTGTCATGCACTCTTGGAAGTTTCTCGCACTCACAGCCACGGCACTCGGCACGCTCGCGGCACCCAATGCCTATGCGCAAGCCAAGGAGCAGTTCTTTCCACTGCTCGCCTACCGCACTGGCCCCTATGCGCCCAACGGCACGCCGTGGGCCAATGGCAAGCAGGACTACATCAAGATGATCAACGCACGCGACGGCGGCATCAACGGCGTGAAGATCACCTTCGAAGAATGTGAGACGGGCTATGCCACTGACAAAGGCGTGGAGTGCTATGAGCGGCTCAAGGGCAAAGGCGCTTCGCTGATCGACCCGCAAGCCACCGGCATCACCTTTGCGCTGACCGAGAAGGTGGCAGCCGACAAGATCCCGCTGCTCACGCTCGGCTACGGCCTCTCGGCATCGCAAGACGGCAATGTCTTCAAATGGAACTTCCCGCTGATGGGCAGCTACTGGACGGCGGCCGACATGCTGATCCAGCAGATCGGCAAGAAAGAAGGCGGGCTCGACAAGCTCAAGGGCAAGAAGATCGCCCTCGTTTACCACGACAGCCCCTTCGGCAAAGAACCGATGCCGCTTCTGGAAGAGCGCTCGAAGATGCACGGCTTTGAGCTGACGAAGATCCCGGTGACGGCGCCGGGCGTGGAGCAAAAGTCAGCCTGGCTGCAAGTGCGCCAGCAGCGGCCCGACTACGTGCTCCTGTGGGGCTGGGGCGTGATGAACTCGACCGCGCTGAAGGAAGCGCAAGCCACCGGCTACCCGCGCGAGAAGATGTACGGCGTGTGGTGGGCCGGCGCCGAGCCCGATGTGAAAGACGTGGGCGAAGGCGCGAAGGGCTACAACGCACTCAACCTCAACACCTCGGGCCAAACGCCGAAGGTGGTTCAAGACATCTTGAAGTATGTACATGACAAAGGCCAGGGCACAGGCCCGAAGGATGAAGTTGGCTCGGTGCTCTACACCCGCGGCGTGATCATCCAGATGCTCGGCATCGAGGCCGTGCGCCGCGCGCAAGAGCGTTACGGCAAAGGCAAGGTGATGACGGGCGAGCAAGTGCGCTGGGGCCTGGAGAATTTGGCGCTCGACCAGAAGAAGCTCGATGCACTCGGCTTCGCTGGCGTGATGCGCCCGATCAGCACCTCTTGCCAAGACCACATGGGCTCGACCTGGGCGCGCGTTCACACCTGGGACGGCGCGAAGTGGAACTTCACCTCCGATTGGCTGCAGGCGGATGAGCAAATCATCAAGCCGATGGCCAAGGCGGCGGCTGACAAATACGCGGCAGACAAGAAGCTGACGCGCCGCACGCCTGAGGATTGCCAGACGTGATGAGCTGGCTCGCAGCCCTCACCCCAACCCTCTCCCAGGGGGAGAGGGAGCCGCTTGGCTGGTGTTTCTCCCTCTCCCCTTGGGAGAGGGCGGGGGTGAGGGCACGATGAGCACCAACATCCTGTTGAACGTCAACGGCATCGAGGTCATCTACAACCACGTCATCCTGGTGTTGAAGGGCGTGTCGCTGCAGGTGCCTGAGGGCAGGATCGTTGCGCTGATGGGTGGCAACGGCGCCGGCAAGACCACCACCTTGCGGGCCGTGAGCAACTTGCTGAGCAGCGAGCGCGGCGCCGTGACCAAAGGCTCAATCGATTTGCGTGGCGAGCGCATCGATCGGCTCTCGACCTCGGAGATGGTCAACCGCGGCGTGATCCAGGTGATGGAAGGCAGGCACTGCTTTGGCCACTTGAGCATCGAAGAAAACCTGCTGACCGGCGCCTACACGCGGCGCGATGGCAAGGCGGCCATTGCAGCCACGCTGGAGAAGGTCTATGCCTACTTCCCACGGCTGAAGACTCGCCGCAGCTCGCAAGCGGCCTACACCTCGGGTGGCGAGCAGCAGATGTGCGCGATCGGCCGGGCGCTGATGGCGGCACCGAAGATGGTGCTGCTTGATGAGCCGTCAATGGGGCTGGCGCCGCAGATCGTCGAAGAGGTGTTTGAGATCGTCAAAGACTTGAACACCAAGGAGGGCGTGACCTTTTTGCTCGCCGAGCAAAACACCTTCATGGCGCTGCGCTATGCCGACCATGGCTACATCTTGGAGAACGGCCGCATCGTGATGGAAGGCGAAGCGAAGTCGCTCGCCGAGAACGCCGACGTGAAAGAGTTCTACCTCGGCACCGGTGGCGCCGAGGGCGGCGCCGAGCGCAAGAGCTTTCGTGATGTAAAGAGCTACAAGCGCCGCAAGCGCTGGCTCGCTTGATGAGCTACCTGGAGATTCAAACATGGCCCATGCCGATGCCGCCGCCTTGCAGCGTTTGCTGCCGCTCTTGCGCCAGCTGCGCGAGATAAAGAGCCTGCGCGAAATGAAGCCCGGCATCTTCTATTCGCGCGGCGCAGCGTTCTTGCATTTCCACGACGAAGCCGGCGTGCTCGTTGGCGACTTGAAGAAGCCCGGTGGCGGCGGCTTTGACCGCTATCCGCTCGCCACAGCCACCGAGCAACGCAAGCTGGTCGACGATGCCAAGCGACGTGCGAGCCGCGCCGGCGATGACGACTGAGCCAGTCACGCTGACCGCCAGGAGCGATGCCATGCAGACGCACTACGACGCCCTCGAGACAAGGCCGCCCGAAGAGCGAGAAGCCGCGTTGATGCGGGCCCTCGCCAAGCAGATTGCGCACGCGCAGGCGCACGCACCGGCGTTCGCGGCCAGCTTGGGCCACGTTGACGCCACCAGCGTGACGAGCCGCGCCGCGCTGGCGCGGTTGCCGGTGATCCGCAAGCACGAGCTCTTGGCGCAGCAGAAGGCGGCGCGCGGTGATGACGTGTTCGGCGGCTTCTCGGCGATCGGCTGGGGCGCGGGTGCAGGCCTGAGCACGAGCACGAGCACGAGCACAAGCACGAGCACGAAGCGACGCGCCTTGCGCGTCTTCGCGTCACCCGGCCCGATCTACGAGCCCGAAGGTGCTGCGCCCGACTACTGGCGCATGGCACGCGCCCTGTTCGCTGCCGGCTTTCGCGCGGGCGACTTGGCACACAACGCGTTCAGCTACCACTTCACGCCAGCCGGCTCGATGATGGAGGGCGGCGCACTGGCACTCGGCTGCACCGTGTTTCCCGCTGGCACCGGTCAGACCGAGCAGCAAGTGATGGCAATCGCCGAGCTGCGGCCCGCGGGCTACATCGGCACGCCGAGCTTTCTGAAGATCATCTTGGAGCGCGCGGGTGAAATCGGCGTGCCGTTGCCGTCGCTTGTGAAGGCGTCAGTCGGCGGCGAGGCGTGCCCGCCCTCGTTGCGCGCTTGGTTCAAGGAGCGCGGCGTGCAGGTCACGCAGAGCTACGGCACGGCCGATCTCGGGCTGATTGCGTACGAGACTGAAGCGTTCGACGGGATGGTGATGGCCGAAGGCGTGATCGTGGAGATCGTGCGGCCCGGCACGGGCGACCCGGTGGCCGACGGTGAAGTCGGCGAGGTGGTGGTGACGACGTTGAACCCCGATTACCCATTGATCCGCTTCGGCACCGGTGACCTCTCCGCGGTGCTGCCCGGCACCTGCCCGACGGGGCGCAGCAACACGCGCATCAGAGGCTGGATGGGACGCGCCGATCAAACGGCCAAGGTGCGCGGCATGTTCGTGCATGCGGCGCAAGTTGCCGAGGTCGTGCGCCGGCATGCGGAGATCGGGCGCGCGAGGTTGGTCGTCAGCGGCGAGATGGCAAACGATCACATGGCATTGCATGTGGAGGTGGATGGCGCACTCGACGGGCTGGCCGCGCGCGTGGCCGAGAGTATTCGCGAAGTGACCAAGCTGCGCGGCGAGGTCATCCTCTGCGCACCGGGCAGCTTGCCCAACGACGGCAAAGTGATCGCCGACACGCGCCGATACGACTGACCGCCGTACCCGCCCAGAAGGACCTCCGATAAAAACAAGACTTGCCGCCGCCTCCACCGTCGCGCTGTGCTTCGCGCTGCTCTTGGCCACTGCCGCCCGGGCCGACTACCCCGACAAGCCGATCACGCTCATCGTGCCCTTCTCGGCGGGCGGGCCAACCGACAAGGTCGCGCGCGATCTGGCAGAAGCGCTGCGCAAGCCGCTCGGCGGGCAAAGCATCGTGATCGAAAACGTCGGCGGCGCTGGCGGCACGCTGGGTGCAACCAAAGTGGCGCGGGCATCGAACGATGGCTACACCTTGTTGATCCACCACATCGGCATGAGCACCTCTCCTGCGCTGTACCGCAAGATGCAATAAAGCACGCTCGAAGACTTTGAGTACCTCGGCATGGTCAACGAAGTGCCGATGACGCTGATTGGCAAGCCCGGCCTGCCGGCTGCGAATTACGCCGAGCTGGTGAAGTGGATGGACGCCAACAAGGGCAAGATCAATCTCGCTCACGCCGGCCTCGGCGCCGCCTCGCACTTGTGCGGCCTGCTCTTCCAAAGCAGCCTGAAGATCAACATGACGACGGTGCCGTACAAAGGCACCGGCCCGGCCATGACCGATCTGCTTGGCGGCCAAGTCGATCTGATGTGCGACCAAACCACCAACACGAGCGCGCAGATCGAAGGCGGCAAGGTCCGCGCCTATGCAGTGAGCACGCCGCAGCGGCTGACCACCCAGGCACTGAAGAACTTGCCGACGCTGGATGAATCAGGGTTGAAGGGCTTCAACGTGTCGATCTGGCACGGCCTGTATGCGCCCAAAGGCACGCCCAAGGCCACCACCGACAAGCTCAACACGGCCTTGCGCGCGGCACTCAAGGATGCCGAGTTCGTGAAGCGGGAAGAGGCGCTGGGCGCGGTCGTGATGAGCGATGCGCGGCTAGGCGGCGCGGAGCACAAAAAGTTCGTCGAAGGCGAGATCGCGAAGTGGGGCGCGGTGATCAAGGCGGCGGGCGAATACGCCGATTGAAATCCGCTCAGGAGGCGGCGCGCTCGGCGCTGGCAGCTTCGGCCGCCTCGGCTTCAACGAATCGCGGCTCGAGGTTCGAGGGCAGCAGCTGGATCGATGCGCGCAGGCCAGGCACATCGTTCATCAAGGCTTGCTCCACATCGGCACGCAAGGCGGCGGCGCGCCCAAGCGTCCATTCCGCAGGCACGTGCATGTGGACGTCAGCAAAGCGGCGCTGGCCGCCGCGGCGGGTCACGAGGTGATCGAAGCGGATTTCCGGCTGCGCAAAGCGGGCAAGCGTGCAGTCGATCTGGGCGCGGGCCTCGGGCTCGACCGCGCTGTCCATCAGCCCTTCGACAGAGCGCCAAGCCACGTGCGCGCCTTCGCGAAGGATGTTGAGCGCCACGGCGATGGCGATGAGCGGGTCGATCCACAGCCAACCGGTCACATGCACGAGGCCGAGGCCTGCGACCACGCCGGCTGACGTCCAGACATCGGTGTAGAGATGCCGCGCATCGGCCTCGAGCGCAATCGAGCGGTGCTCGCGCGAGGCGGCCATCATCCGCCAAGCAAGCGCGCCGTTGACCACCGAGCTGACGACCGCCAGCGCAACGCCCCAGCCCAGCGAATCAATCGGCTGCGGGTGGCCGATGCGATGCACCGCCGCCCAAAGAATCGCAGCGGCAGCGCCGGCGATCAGCAGGCCTTCGAATCCGCTGGAGAAGTATTCGGCTTTGGTGTGGCCGAAGGGGTGGTCGTCATCGGCCGGGCGCTGCGCAATCGTCACCATCAGCAGCGCGAACATCGCCGACGCGAGGTTCACAAAGGATTCGAGCGCATCCGACAGCAGGCCGACCGAATCGGTGACCCACCACGCGGCAGACTTCATCACGATCGTGGCGACCGCTGCCGCGATCGACAGCTTCAACAGCGCGCGGACCTGCATGCGTGGCGGTAGGAAGCCGAGCGCGAGGCTCAGGCCGGCTGGCGCTCGATGCGGGCCAGTTCGTCAGAGAGGAACTGCCCTGCGAGCACCAAGCTGCCATCAGCCAGGCGAACCTGATACGGCTTGCCGCTCATGCTGGAGCGCGAAGCAATCTGCTCAATGAACTGACGTGCCGTGACAACCTCGCCGCCCATTGACTCCAGCTTGCCGCGCAGGAACTTGGCCGCTTCTTCGCAGGTGTACTCGCTGCCATTGCGGATGAACTTCATGTCCTTGCGGGTTTCGATGTACTTGAGCAGTCGCTCGATGCGCGATTGCTCCTGCGGCGGTACGGCGAGTGCCACACCTTGAAAGACCATGGCCAGAGACGCGATCAGGAAACTCCGGCGAATCGTTTTCATGCTGATCACTCCAGCGTCACTCGCGCGAATTTGCGCTTGCCCACTTGCACCACATAGGTTCCCGCGGGGAGCTTCAAACCGCGGTCGCTCACCAAGGCGCCGTCAACGCGAACGCCGTTGCCGTCGACCAAGCGCAACGCTTCGCTGGTCGAGGCGGCGAGCCCCGCTTGTTTCAACAACACACCGATTGCCAAAGGCGCGCCGGTCAACGTGATCGCCTCAATGTCGTCGGGCACGCCGCCGCGCGCGCGCAGCTCGAAGTCGCCCTCGGCCGCGTCGGCCGCAGCCGCGCCGTGGAAGCGCGCGGTGATCTCTTTGGCGAGCATCACCTTCGCGTCCTTCGGGTTGCGCCCGCCTTCAACCTCGGCGCGCAGCCGCGCTATCTCGGCCACCGGCCGGAAGCTCAGCAAGTTGAAATAAGGCCACATCAACGCATCACTGATCGACAGCAGCTTGGCGAACATCGTGTTCGGCGCCTCGGTGATGCCCACGTAGTTGCCCTTGCTCTTGGACATCTTGTCGCCGCCGCCCAGGCCTTCTAGCAAAGGCATCGTCAGGATGCACTGCGGCTCCTGACCATATTCGCTCTGCAAAGCGCGGCCGACGAGCAGGTTGAACTTCTGGTCGGTGCCGCCGAGTTCGAGATCGGCTTTCAACGCGACAGAGTCATAGCCTTGCATCAGCGGATAGAGAAACTCGTGCACGCTGATCGGTGCGCCCGACTTGAAACGCTCGGAAAAGTCGTTGCGCTCCATCATTCGCGCCACGGTGTAGCGCGATGCCAGCTGGATCAGGCCGCGTGCGCCGAGCGGGTCGCTCCATTCGGAGTTGTACCGAATCTCGGTTTTTGCAGGATCAAGAACCAGTGTGGCTTGCCGAAAATAGGTAGCGGCGTTGGCTTCGATTTGTTGACGCGTCAAGGGCGGCCGCGTGGTGTTGCGCCCAGACGGATCGCCGATGGTCGCGGTGAAGTCGCCAATCAGGCAGATCACCGTGTGCCCGAGGTCTTGGAGCTGCCGCATCTTGTTCAACACGACGGTGTGGCCAAGGTGCAGATCGGGCGCTGTAGGGTCGAGACCGAGCTTGATGCGCAGTGGCACGCCGGTTGCGTGCGACCGGATCAGCTTCTTCTGCCATTCGTTTTGCGGAAGCAGTTCATCGGCGCCGCGCAGGCTGATGGCCATCGCGTCTTCGATCGCTGCTGAGTCGATCGGCGCCGGGGCGGGCCCTGGCTGAGGGGATTGAGCTTGATCGGCGTGCACGGGCATTCAGGGCTTTTTCGGGGTTTGGCACCAAGCTGGGTCGTTATACTGCGCCGCTTCCGAGGTGCCGACCCGGCAGAACACATCAAATTTCGAGCAGTTTTCGATTCTAGTGGACGCTCTTGCGGCCACCGAGACACACGACAACACGAGCGAACACGCTCACAAAAACTCATAACTCGATGGATTTTTTGGATCGTGCGCTGGCCCAGGCCATCGCCCACACTGGCCGCTTCGTCTCGGCCCACCCGAAAAGCCTTACAGCCGCCGTCATGCTCGGCTTGGCTGGCTTCGGCGTGACCGCCTTCGGCCTCGCCCCCATGGCCCCTGACGCCGCGGCCATTCCGAAACGGATCGTCAGCGAGAGCGCCGCCACGGCCAACATCCAGGCGCAACTCGACGCGCTGGCGGAGCACCAGTTGGAGCTCTACCGCACCGATTTGACGCGCAGCAGCGACACCGCTGACAGCCTCTTGACGCGCCTGAACGTCACCGACCCGCTGGCTGCGAATTTCCTCCGCACCGATCCGACGGGCCAAAAAGTCCTTGAAGGTCGGGGCGGCAAAATGATTCAGGTAAGCACCGACGAGAACGGTGCGCTGACAGAGTTGGTGGCTCGCTACGCCGCCACTGGTGCTGAAGCGGCCACCCAATTCAACCGTCTGCGTATGAAGCGGGTGGGCGGCAAGTTCCAGGCTTATGTCGAATTGGCGCCGCTTTCCTCGCAGGTACGCATGGGCAGCGGCACAGTGCGCTCATCGCTCTTCGCCGCGACGGACGACGCCCGCATACCTGACGCCGTGGCGAGCCAATTGGCAGAAGTCTTCTCGACCGACATCGATTTCCACCGTGAGCTGCAAAAGGGCGACACCTTCTCGGTGGTCTACGAAGCCATGACGGCCGACGGCGAGCCCATCACCTGGGGTACCGGAACCGGCAAGCTGCTCGCAGCTGACTTCGTCAACGATGGCCGCAGCTTTTCAGCCGTGTGGTTCCAGGATGGTCAAGGCAAAGGCGCCTACTACGGATTCGATGGCACCTCCAAGCGCCGCGCCTTTCTGGCGAGCCCGATGGAGTTTTCACGCATCACCTCGGGCTTTGCGATGCGCATGCACCCGATCCTCAACAGTTGGAAGCAACACAAGGGCGTTGACTATGGCGCGCCGGCTGGCACACCGGTGCGAGCCGTTGGCGACGGCACTGTCGACTTCGCTGGCTGGCAAAACGGTTACGGCAATGTCGTCGAAATCCGGCACGGTAATCAGCGGTCAACGGTCTATGCGCACCTGAGCAAGATCCTTGTTCGCACCGGCCAGCACGTCAGCCAAAGCGATCTGGTGGGCGCCGTCGGCTCAACCGGCTGGGCGACCGGGCCACACCTGCACTTTGAGGTCAAGGTGCAGGGCGTCCAACAAAACCCGACGATGCTCGCAAAGGCTTCCGAAGCTGTGGCTCTGAGCCCCGCCGCGAAAGCGCAGTTCGCGCAGCTCGCCAAAGATCTGAAGGGCGAGCTCGAGATGGCCGATACGGTGGCTCGCGCTGGCAACTACGCAGAGTGACGCGCCCAGTGGCGGCTGGCACATGACGTTTGACAGGAGCCCGCGCTGCGGGCTCTTTCAATTTGCGCAGGCAGGATTCAAAGATGAATGACCTCTACATCGGATTGATGTCTGGCACTTCGCTCGACGGCGTTGATGGTGTGCTGGTGACTTTCGGGTCACGCGGTGAGGCCAACATTCAGGTCTTGGCACATGCACACCGGCCGTTCGCGTCGTCTCTGACCGCCGAATTGATGGCCCTGAACAGCCCCGGCGAACAAGAGCTTCATCGCGCGGCACTGGCCGGAACCGCGCTGGCCCTCGTTTGCAATGAAGTCGTCGGGGCCTTGCTGGACACCGCAGCGATCTCTGGCGACCTTGTGACCAGCATCGGCGCGCATGGCCAGACGGTTCGACATTGCCCCGGCGCGTTCGACGGCATTGGTTACACACTGCAATTGAACAACCCGGCCCTGCTCGCCGAGTTGACGGGCATTGACGTGATTGCCGATTTCCGCAGCCGCGATGTTGCCGCTGGCGGGCAGGGCGCGCCCTTGGCGCCAGCCTTCCACCGCGCCGTTTTCGGCCGCGCGGATACTGACGTGGCCGTGCTCAACATTGGCGGCTTCAGCAACCTCACCGTGCTGCAGGCCGGCGGCGCCACGCTCGGGTTCGATTGCGGCCCGGGCAATGCGTTGATGGACCTCTGGTGCCTGCGCCATACCGGCCGGGCTTACGACGACGAAGGCGCTTGGGCAGCGTCAGGCCGGATCGATGCCGCGTTGCTTGCCGCGCTTCGTGCGGAGCCTTTTTTTGCAGCGCCGCCGCCGAAGAGCACCGGCCGCGATCTGTTCCACGCAGAGTGGCTGGCAAAACATCTCGCCCTTGGCGCAGCGAGTTCACTGCCGCCTAACGATGTGCAGGCCACGCTTGCTGAGCTGACTGCGAGCATCTGTGCAGATGATTTGCGCAGATTCGCGCCGCTGGTGACCGAGCTTCTCGTAGGCGGCGGCGGTGCCTTCAATCGGCACGTGATGACACGCCTGTCAACGCTTTTGGCAGGCGTTCGCGTGATGCCGACGAGTGAGCGCGGCCTGCCGCCCGATCAGGTCGAGGCTTGCGCGTTCGCCTGGCTCGCCCGCGAGTTTGGAGCACGTCGCGCGGGCAACCTGCCCGCGGTCACTGGCGCGAAAGGCGAGCGCGTGCTGGGAGCGCTCTATCCGGCCTGAGTAAGACGAACCCGGAAACGGTTCGCGCACGTTCATCGCGCAACCGCCGCGTCTGCGCCGGTTCGCCTTGGTCACGCGAGCCTCACAGCGCGGGCACGCTCTGCGTTCTCGACAAAGCCTTCTGCGCGATGTGAGTTCATCGGCTCGCAATCGATGCCCAATGCTTACCCGCCCCGACACATTCACCGAAAGTAGTGGCGCCTCACGTCGTTCGCTGTGAACAACTTTCGGTAGCACGAGCAGGAGAACCTCATGCGGGGCGCAGCCAACAAAAAGCCGCCCGAAAGCGGCTCTCATGCGATGTGCAAGTCCTCAGGCCGAGAAGCTCGAGCCGCAGCCGCAAGTGGTCGTCGCATTCGGATTTTTGATCACGAACTGCGCACCTTGCAGGTCGTCCTTGTAGTCAATTTCCGCGCCGGCAAGATACTGCAGGCTCATCGCGTCGATCAACAACGTCACACCGTTCTTGGCCATCTGGGTGTCGTCTTCGTTCACGATCTCATCAAAGGTGAAGCCGTACTGAAAACCGGAGCAACCTCCACCTTGAACGAAGACCCGAAGTTTCAGATCGGGATTGCCTTCTTCGTCGACGAGTTCCTTGACCTTGTTCGCGGCGCTGTCAGTGAAGACCAGCGGCACCGGCGGCTCGTCATTCGACACGTCGTGGGAAGGAAAGGTTTCTGCAACTGCGTTCATGTATTGCTCCTTAGGCAACCTACCAAGAGAGAATTATCGGCGATTCCGCTTCGCACGCGCCAAACGCGGATATGCGGACAAATCGGGACAGCGACTGATCGCCGTTTACCCCGCATGCGCCCTCCCCGGCGAGCCCGCGGGCACCGGGTACTTCCAGGAGCGGTCACCGGTAGTCTGGAACGGCGCCGGCGATGGGCTGAAAGCCGCACCCAGCTGTAACGCCCGGCGTCGCCGTGCGCGCCAGACACCAACTGCACCCCGATACGCCTCAACGCGCCTACGCGGCCTTCTCTCGTCAACGCAGCGTGCAACAACGCAGCGCGCAATGCTCTGCGCGGACCGCAAGCTTCGTCACTGGCAGGTTCGGACGCAGCTTCACCGCGCGCCAAACCCACCCACTCCTGCTTGCGCCGGAGACTAACGCTGCGCCTGACCACACTCGGTCACTTTGATGCTGTTGCACTTCGTTCGTCGTCATCAACTCACGGCCGGACTTGCACCGGCAAGGGCGCCTACATGCTAAGCGCGCCAAGAAAAAAGCCGCCCGAAGGCGGCTTGCAGCGAAAAGTCCGGCGCGGAATCAGCGCTTGCTGAACTGCTTGCGGCGGCGAGCGCCGTGGAAGCCGACCTTCTTGCGCTCGACTTCACGCGCGTCACGCGTCACAAAGCCGGCGTGCTTGAGCGCGGGCTTCAGGGTTTCGTCGTAGTCGATCAAAGCGCGGGTGATGCCATGGCGCACCGCACCAGCTTGGCCGGATTCACCACCGCCGTGGACGTTGACTTTCACATCGAACGCCGCGTCGTTGGCAGTCAACACCAATGGCTGACGCACGACCATGATTGACGTTTGGCGACCGAAATATTCATCGACGGTCTTGCCGTTGACGAGGATTTGCCCGGTGCCTTTCTTGATGAAGACGCGTGCCACCGACGATTTGCGGCGGCCGGTTCCGTAATTCCAGTTTCCGATCATCACCGTCCCCTTAGATTTCAAGCAGCTTGGGCTGCTGGGCGGTGTGCGGATGCGTGGCACCGGCGTACACCTTCAGCTTTTTGACCATCGCGTAGCCGAGCGGTCCCTTGGGCAGCATGCCCTTGACCGCCTTTTCGATGGCGCGGCCTGGGTGCTTGGCTTGCATGTCCTTGAACTTGGTGGCGTGGATGCCGCCCGGATAGCCCGAGTGCCTGTAATAAACCTTGTCGTTGGCTTTGTTGCCAGTGACGCGGATCTTCTCGGCGTTGACGATGACGATGAAGTCGCCGGTATCGACGTGAGGCGTGTAGATGGCTTTGTGTTTGCCGCGCAAGCGGAGGGCGACTTCACTGGCCACCCTGCCGAGGACCTTATCGGTCGCGTCAATCACGAACCACTCATGCACCACTTCGGCCGGTTTGGCGCTGAAGGTTTTCATGTGTTGGAGTTCAATCGATGTAACTGCCCAAATATGCCTGCGATCGGCCCCGCTTCTTGATCCAGCGGTTAGTTGATCTAATCGCTCTGACGCCTTGGCGGACTCTCTCGCTGCGGGCGATTCGCAAAATGCAAACCGCGCCCTCTTCCGTGGGCAAATTCCGGAAAAGTTGTCGAGTGTAGCAGAGGCCCGGGCCGACCCCTGAACGCGGGGGGCAGCTCGCCTGTGAGCAGACATCGAAAGGCGTAGACTGGGGTTAACCCGAGGCTTTTCTCGGCGCCCAACATGCCCATCACGCCCACGCCATCGGCATCTGCCGCACCCACCGTTACTTGGAGTTGGGTGCCGGTACGCTCGCTTGGAGCGCGACATCGAGAGCGGATCGCAGCCCACTTGGCCAGCCTCGGCGAGCGCGATCGGTACCTGCGATTTGGCTATCAAGCCACAGACGCTCAGCTCTGCAAATACGTCGACATGCTCGACTTCGATCACGATGAGATCTTCGGCATTTTCAATCGCCGACTCGAACTGATAGCGATGGCGCACTTGGCTCACTCGGCAGCGGCCTCGCCCGCGAAGCCGGCGGTTTCAGAATTCGGAGTTTCCGTTCTGCCGACGGCCAGGGGGCGCGGCTTCGGGCGGCGCCTGTTCGAGCATGCAATGTTGCATGCTCGCAATCGTGGCGTGCAAACCTTGTTGATCTACGCCCTCAGCGAAAACACTGCAATGCTCAAGATCGCGCGCAACGCCGGCGCCACGATCGACCGCATGGGCCCGGAGTCGGAAGCTTTGTTGAAGTTGCCACCCGACACGCTGGGTTCGCACATGGGTGAGCTGCTTGAGCAGCAAGCCGCCGAGCTGGACTACCGCTTCAAGCGCCACGCGCGTCAAGTCAACAGCCTGCTGAACGGCTTCGCTGACGTGCGCGCCGCTGCCAGCAACGCTGCCCCAGTCACCAAGGAATAGCGCTACGGCGATCGGGCGCGCAGGCCCCCGATTTGGTTCCGGTACAGTCGCGGTGGGCTACTCCTTGGCCCCGCGCCGCCAATTACCGACCTCTGCCGCCGAACATGCAAATCCTTCCGTGGCTCGTTTCGCTCGCCCTGTTGGTTGTGATGGGGATCGGCCTGGCGACGAGGGGAGTTCGCCCGCGGCATCACCGCAAATCGGACCCTCTACCCACAGAGTGGCGTCTGGCACCGCGCTTGGTTTTCTCGACCGCCGAGCGGCGCATCTACCGGCTGCTCCGCGAGGCGCTGCCGAATCACGTTTTGTTGGCAAAGCTGCCTCTGGTGCGGTTTTGTCAGCCAACGGAGCCGGGCGAGAAAGGCTATTGGTACAACCTCCTCGGCACCAGCCATGTCAGCTTTGCTGTGTGCGTTCCGAACGGCCGCGTGATCGCCGCCATCGACATCGCGACAGCTCACCCGCCCCCGCGCAGACTTCTCCAGATCAAGCAATCGGTGCTCGACACCTGCCGTGTGCGCTACTTGCGCTTTTCCGCAGAGCGCCTGCCGACAGTGGCGGAGCTGCAAATACTCGTTCCGCGCAGCGGCAGTGTCGAGTTCGGTACCGCCCCGCTCAGCAGCGCCTCGAACTTCGACCTTGATCACGCGCGCGATGCACTCGCCAGCGCGGTCGCCACTCGGCGCGCAGAGCGCGACACGCAATGGCAAGAGTCGTCGTGTTTCCTGGATTCCTTTTTCGCACCCGACAGCCGGGTCGACGGCTTTTCCTCGAGCGAGTTCCTGCCATCGATGCTCCCGGACCACGCGCCCGCAGGCAGCCAGGACCATGATGTGGTGGGCGTTGTCGTCGATGCGCCCATGCCGAAGCTCAAACCGCGCTCGCAGTCGACGGCCGGCTCGCATTGAACCGACGGCCACTTTTGACGCACTCCGCACCCCAAGATTCCGACGCCCCGTACGCTGGGCTGAACCCCGACACGGTCCTCGACGCGCTCGACGCCGTCGGCCTGCGCGGCGATGGCCGGCTGATCCAACTCAACTCGTACGAAAACCGCGTCTTCCAGGTGTTTCTTGAAGACGGCCGTGTGGTGGTTGCGAAGTTTTATCGACCGGCTCGCTGGACGAACGACCAGATCCTCGAGGAGCACACTTTCTCGGACGAACTCGCGGCGGCGGACATTCCCGTCGCCGCGTGCTCGCCGCTGTTGCTCGACCCGCACTCACTGCATGCCGATCGCATCACTCTGATCGGCAGCACGCTCGCCCAATTCGAGACGCCGCTTGGCAGTCAGCGCTTTAGCGTCAGCCCGCGACTCGCCGGGCGCGCGCCCGAGCTGGAAGATGCCGGCACGCTCGAGTGGATCGGCCGTTTCGTCGGGCGCATGCACGCAGTCGGCAATCTGCAGCCGTTTGCGTTCAGGCAGACGCTGGACATCGCCACCTTCGGCGCCGCCAACCGCGATTGGCTGATCGCCCATGACGTGGTGCCGCCAGACGCCGCGCTGCCCTGGCAAGCCATCAGTGCGCAAGCGCTGGACGCGGTCCAAGAGGCGTTTTCGCGTGGCGGCGGCGTGCCAAAGATGCTGCGCCTCCACGGCGATTGCCATCTCGGCAACGTGCTATGGACCGCCGCCGGCCCGCATTTCGTTGACCTCGACGACGCGGTCATGGGCCCGGCCGTGCAAGATCTGTGGATGCTGCTCTCAGGCGACCGCCAGGCGATGACGCGGCAACTCGCCGCCATCCTCGACGGCTACGAAAGCTTCATGGAGTTCGATTGGCGCGAGCTGCGCCTCGTTGAGCCGCTGCGCACCTTGCGCATGCTGCATCACAGTGCGTGGATCGCGCGGCGCTGGAGCGACCCTGCGTTTCCGGTCGCGTTCCCGTGGTTTGCCAGCCCGTCGTACTGGGCCGAGCAAATCACGCGCTTGCGAGAGCAAATCGCCGCGATGGCCGAGCCGCCCTTGGGCGGGCTCGGCTAGCGCATCAAGCGGTCAACAGGGCGTTGACGCGGCGAACATAAGCCGCCGGATCTTCAAGTTGCCCACCTTCGGCCAGCGTGGCCTGATCGAAGAGGATGTTGGCCAGGTCGTCGAAGTGTTCGCTCGTCTCCAAGCGTTTGACCAACGCATGCTCAGCGTTGACTTCCAGCGTCGGCTGCGAGGCAGGCGCGCTCTGGCCCGCTTGCTTGAGCATGCGCGCGAGGTGCCCGCTGACATCGCCTTCTTCGACCACCAAACACGCCGGCGAATCGACCAGGCGTGTCGTGACGCGCACGTCCTTCGCGCGATCCTTCAGCGCCTCTTTCAAACGGTCGAGCACAGGCTTGAAGGCCGTTGCCGCCTCTTCGGCCTGCTTTTTCTCGGCGTCGTCTTGCAGCTTGCCGAGATCGACCGCGCCCTTGGCCACGCTTTGCAGCGGCTTGCCGTCGAACTCGTACAGATGGCTCAACATCCACTCGTCGACGCGGTCGATCAACAGCAACACCTCGATGCCCTTCTTCCGGAAGATCTCGATCTGCGGGCTGTTCTTCGCCGTCGCGAGGCTATCGGCCGTGACGTAGTAGATCGCGTCCTGGCCTTCTTTCATGCGGCTCACGTAGTCGCTGAGCGAAACGTTCTCTTCGGCATGTGTGGATGCAAACCGCAGGAGCTTCGCCAAGCGCTCTTGGTTCGCGTGGTCCTCGCCGACGCCCTCTTTCAGCACGACGCCGAAGTCCTTCCAGAAGGCCGCGTACTTGGCGCGCTCGGCCGCGTCTTCGTTGTCGGCCAAAGCTTCGAGCATCGAGAGCACGCGCTTGGTCGAGCCTTCGCGAATGGCTTTGACGTCGCGGCTTTCTTGGAGCAGTTCGCGCGATACGTTGAGCGGCAGATCAGCACTGTCGATCACGCCCTTGACGAAGCGCAAATACACCGGCATCAGCGCCTCGGCGTCGTCCATGATGAAGACGCGCTTGACGTAGAGCTTGACGCCGCCGCGCTTGTCGCGGTTCCACAAATCGAACGGCGCCTTGGCCGGGATGTAGAGCAGCTGCGTGTATTCGCTGCGACCCTCGACGCGGTTGTGCGTGTAGGCCAGCGGCGCTTCGGTGTCGTAGCTGATCTGTTTGTAAAACTCGTTGTATTGCTCGGGCGTGATGTCGCTCTTGGCGCGCGTCCAGAGTGCAGCGGCCTTGTTGACCGGCGCCCATTCGTCTTTCGTGACCTGTTTGCTGGCCTCGGCGTCCCACTCTTCCTTTTGCATCAGGATGGGCAGCGAGATGTGGTCGGAGTATTTGCCGATCACCGACTTCAGCTTCCACGCGCTCAAGAACTCTTCTTCGCCTTCGCGCAGATGAAGAATGACGCTCGTGCCGCGCGCGGCGCGCGTGATCGTCTCGACTTCAAACTCGCCCGTGCCTTCCGAGCTCCAGCGCACACCGTCTTCCGGCTTTGCACCGGCCCGGCGCGACTCGACGACGATGCGGTCCGCCACGATGAAGCCGCTGTAGAAGCCGACGCCGAATTGCCCGATCAGCTGAGCGTCTTTCTTCTGGTCGCCCTGCAAGGCGGCCGCGAACTCGCGCGTGCCGCTCTTGGCGATCGTGCCGAGGTTAGCCACGGCTTCGTCTGCCGACAAGCCAATGCCGTTGTCGGTGATGGTGATGGTCTTCGCTTCCGCGTCGAAGGCGACGCGCACTTCGAGGTTGGGCGCGTCCTCGAACAGCGCCGCGTTGTTCAGCGCCTCGAAGCGCAGCTTGTCGCAAGCGTCTGACGCGTTCGACACGAGCTCGCGCAGGAAGATTTCCTTGTTCGAGTAGAGCGAGTGCGTGACGAGGTGCAGGATCTGCTTGACCTCGGCCTGGAATGAGAGTGTTTGTTTGTCCATGGTCGCTTGGTTGGATGTCAGCCCCGGTGAGGCTCCATCACTTGGAGACGTGGGCGGCGATTTCAAGCGCGGCGGCGCTGCCCGCCTTCCTAGAATCAACCCCACAAAATCGGGAGGACGCGATGATACGAAGCTCGATGGGCGCAGCCCCAACTTGGCGCCGCTGGTGCCTGCCGATCGCGGCGCTGGCCAGCGCGCTGATCGCCTTTGGCGCCGCCGCGCAAGCCGCCGACGCCAACGCTGCTGATGCCAAAGCTGCCGATGCCAAAGCCGCTGACGCCGATACGCGTCGCACCGAACTCGATGCCGAAGTCACCAGCACCCGCCAGCTCGGCCCGCGCGACGTGAGCCTGCGCGACCAAGCCGTGCTGCATTTGCCCGCTGGCCACGCCTTCATTCCACAGCCCACAGCGGCCAAGTTGATGAAGTCAATGGGCAATGCGGTCGACGACAAGCTCATCGGCCTCGTCTACCCGGTGGCTGACGATCAGCAATGGATGGTGGTCGCCGAGTACGAGCCCTCGGGCTACGTGAAAGACGACGACGCCCGCGACTGGAAAGCCGATGAGCTGCTGCAAAGCCTGAAAGACGGCACCCAAGCCGCCAACGAAAGCCGCCAAAACGCCGGCTTCCATGCGCTTGAAGTCACCGGCTGGGCGCAGCCACCCACGTATGACGCGCCAACGCATCGGCTCGTCTGGGCAGCACTCGCCAAGCAGATCGGCGCGGCGCCGAACGACGCGCAAGTCGTCAACGTCAACACCTACGCGCTCGGCCGCGAGGGCTTCATCAGCCTGAACTTGTTGACCGACAGCCAACGCGTCGAGGCCGACAAGGTCGAGGCCCGCAAGCTGATCGGCCAGCTCGATTTCAATGAAGGCAAGCGCTACGCCGATTTCGATGGCAAGACCGACCACGTTGCCGAGTACGGGCTCGCAGCGTTGGTGGCAGGCGTCGCGGTGAAGAAGCTCGGGCTGCTGGCGGTGCTGGCCGGCAGCATCCTCAAATTCTGGAAGCTCGGGCTGATCGCGTTGGCGGGCCTTGGCAGCGTCGCGCGCAAGATCTTCAAGCGCAAGCCAGACGGCACCCCGCCTGCCGCATGAAGCTGCTCTTCCTGCTGCTGTCGGGCGCCAAGTTCGGCAAGCTGTTGACGACCGGCGGCACGATGCTGCTGTCGCTCGTCGTCTATGCGTTCATCTTCGGCTGGAAGTACGCGGCCGGATTCATCTTGCTGCTCTTTGCGCACGAGATGGGCCACTACCTCGCGGCGCGCCAGCGCGGGCTCAATGTCGGCGCGCCGACTTTCATCCCGTTCGTCGGCGCCTGGATCAATCTGAAAGATCAACCGCTCGACGTTGACACCGAAGCCTATGTCGGCTTGGCGGGCCCTTTGCTCGGCACGGTTGCGGCCATCGCCTGCTACCTCGCCGCTGAAGACGGCCCGCGCTGGCTGATGGCCGTGGCGTACTCGGGCTTCTTCCTGAACCTGTTCAACCTGCTGCCGCTCTCGCCGCTGGACGGCGGCCGCATCACCGCGGTGCTGTCACCGCGCATCTGGTTCGCCGGCGTACCGCTGCTGATGGCGATGTTTTTTTGGCACCCGAATCCGATGTTGCTCATCATTGCGTTGCTCGCCGCACCGCAGTTGATGAAGGCCTGGAAGTACGACCCGGCCGCGCCGGAGAACCTGGCTTACTACACGATCAGCGCCAAAAAGCGCATCGAGTACATGGCGATCTACCTCGGCCTGGCCGCTTACCTGGCCTTCATGACCTACCGCAGCCACGAGCTGCTGCAGGCCGGCATGCGCTGATCAGAGCCCGACGAGCGCCGCCAGCGTCGCCGCATCCACAGCCCCGGCATGCTGGCCGTATTGGCCGCTCTTGGAATTGCGAAAAACGATCAGCGGCACGCTCTCGGCGCCCATCTTCATGAACATGTCGGTATTGGCTTTGACCTTGGCAAGCACAGCGTCGGACAAGTTGCCATCGACCGGGATGCCGCCTTTGCGGTCGAGCACGGCCGCTTCATTCAGCGCCATCGCGGCGGCGGGGTCAGCGGCCGCCAGAATGGTTGCGCCTTGCGGGCCGGAGGTTTGGCGGAGCAGGCCAATCGGCATCCAAACGATCTTCAGCTTGCCGAGCAACGGTTTGGAGCTGCTCCAGAGTTGCGCACAGTGCGGGCAAGTGGTGTCGAAGAAGACATAGACGGTGTTGGCAGCCATCGGCACGCCCACGGTGAAACCATTGCCTTTGGCGGCGAGTTCATAGATTTGCTGCGGCGTCAGCGTTGACGTGGGCGTCGCGGCCACGGCCTCCTTCTCGCTGCACGCGCCAAGCGCGAATGCGGCGGCGATGGCGAGGGAACTGAAGGTGAAGAGTCGACGGTTCATGGAGGAGTCCTGGAAAGATGCAAGTGGTCGAGCTGGGGCCATGTTGCGTTGGTGGCGCGCTGCCCGGATGAGTTCATCAAGAATATAGAAATCGCAACTCGGAGCGCGCCCATGGCCAGCCCAGCGTCGATTGTCGATCCACCGTTTCGCGCGGTCAGCGAATTCGCGCAAGGCGGCAGCTGATGGATTGGTTGATGCACTTGATCGCGGAGTACGGCCTTTTGGTCGTGTTCTTCACCGTCCTCATCGAGCAGCTCGGCGTGCCTTTGCCGGCCTATCCGGTGCTGCTCGTGACCGGTGCGCTGGCGGCACGCGGCGAGGCGTCGTTCGTGGCGCTGATGGGTGTCGCGGTATCGGCCTGCCTGATCGCCGACAGCGTTTGGTACCAAGCCGGCACCTTGTTCGGCAACCGCGTGCTGCGTGTGCTCTGCCAGATTTCGCTCTCGCCTGACAGCTGCGTGCGCCAGACCGAAAGCATCTTCGTGCGCTGGGGCGCGCCCTCGCTGCTGCTGGCCAAGTTCGTGCCGGGCTTTGCTTCGGTCGCAACCGCACTGGCGGGCTCGCTGCGCATCGGCCGAGGGCAATTCATGTTGTTCGATGCGCTCGGCGCCGCGCTGTGGGTCGGCGTTGGCTTGGCGCTTGGCGGCTTGCTCTCGAACGCGATCGAAGACGTGCTCATGGTGCTCTCAACCTTCGGCCATTGGGGTGTCGGCTTCGTCGCGCTCGTCGTGCTGATCTTCGTCGGCGCGAAATGGTGGCAGCGCCACCGCTTCAACCGCCAGCTGCACATGGCGCGCATGAGTGTTGCCGCACTCGGCGAGATGCTCGATGAAGGCGGCACGCCGCTGATCGTCGATGTGCGCGGCAAGCTCAGCCAAGCCGAAGGCCGCATTCCCGGTGCGATCGCGTTGGCTGGCGACGCTTTGCCACCCGAACTCGATGCGCTGGCGCGAGATGCGCTGGTCGTCGTCTATTGCAACTGCCCGAACGATGCGAGCGCGGTGGTCGCCGCGCGCCGCTTGCTCGAACGCGGCTTCAAGCATGTGCGGCCGCTGGCTGGCGGGCTCGATGCATGGGTCGCCGCGGGGCGCAGCCTCGATGTGGGCCGCCTGTAAACTCTGCGCCTTTCGCTGAAGCTGCCATCCCATGGGCGTTGCCCCGTTCGAGTTAAAAAGCGCATCGCTCACCGCCGTGGCGCTGCTGCTCAAAAGCGTTGACCTGGCGCTGCTCACGACCGCGATGAACGAGCAGTTTGGCGCCACGCCGGGCCTCTTCGACCATGACCCGGTGGTGATCGATTTGGCATCGCTGCCGAGCGACGCCGCCACACTCGACTTCACTGCGCTGATGCGCTTGCTCACGCAACACCGCTTGAGGCCGGTGGCCGTGCGCGGCGGCACCGATGAGCAGCGCGCCGCAGCGCTTGCAGCGGGCCTGGGCGATGCGCCCGAAGCCGCGCCGATGCCTGCGGCAACCAAGCGACGCAGTGCAGTGGCCACACCGGCGCCGGCGCCAATTGAAGTCGCCACACCCGAGCCGGTCGCGGCGGCCCCGGTCGACAAGCCCAACGCACCGCACACCACCACGCTCACCGTCTACAAACCGCTGCGCTCAGGCCAGCAGGTCTACGCCAAAGGCGGCGACCTGATCGTGCTCGCCGCGGTCAACGCCGGGGCCGAAGTGCTGGCCGACGGCAACATCCACGTCTACGGCCCATTGCGCGGCAAAGCCGTGGCCGGCGCCAAAGGCCAGGCCGATGCGCGCATCTTCAGCACCTGCATGGAGCCGGAGTTGATTGCCATCGCCGGCACCTACCGAACCACCGAAAATCCGCTGCCGGCCAATGTGCTTGGCAAGCCGGCGCAGATACGGCTCGAAGGCGATCGCCTCGTCTTCGAGCCGCTGATCTGAGCGCCAACAACTCTATCCAGAAGGACTGCCGTTCATGGCCAAAATCATCGTGGTGACATCCGGCAAGGGCGGCGTGGGCAAGACCACGACCAGCGCAAGCTTCGCCTCCGGCCTCGCCCTCCGCGGCCATAAAACCGCTGTGATCGACTTCGATGTCGGCTTGCGCAACCTCGACCTCATCATGGGTTGCGAGCGCCGCGTGGTCTATGACCTGATCAACGTGATTCAGGGTGAAGCCAACCTGAACCAGGCGCTCATCAAGGACAAGCAGTCCGACAACCTCTTCGTGCTCGCCGCCTCGCAAACCCGCGACAAAGACGCGTTGACGCAAGAAGGCGTCGAGCGCGTGTTGACCGAGCTGGCGGCGATGGGATTCGACTACATCGTCTGCGATTCGCCGGCCGGCATCGAGACCGGCGCGATGATGGCGATGCACTTCGCCGATGAAGCGTTGGTGGTCACCAACCCGGAGGTTTCGTCGGTTCGTGACTCTGACCGCATCCTCGGCATGCTGAACTCCAAGACCAAGCGCGCCATTGAGAAGCTCGAACCGATCAAAGAGCACTTGCTGATCACGCGCTACAACCCGGCGCGCGTCGAGGGTGGGCAAATGTTGTCGTTGGAAGACATTCACGACATCCTGCGCATCAAACTGATCGGCGTGATCCCTGAATCCGAAGCGGTGCTCAACGCCTCGAACCAAGGTGTGCCTGCCGTCCACATGGAAGGCACCGACGTGGCCGAGGCCTACAAAGACGTGGTGGCGCGCTTCCTCGGTGAAGACAAGCCGATGCGCTTCGTCGAGGCCATCAAGCCTGGCTTCTTCAAGCGCATCTTCGGCGGGAGGTAAGGCCATGGGATTCCTCTCATTCTTCCTCGGTGAGAAGAAGCGCACCGCGAGCGTCGCGAAGGAGAGGCTGCAGCTGATCCTTGCGCACGAGCGCAGCGAAAACGGCCGCAGCCGCAGCCCCGACTACTTGGCCGACCTGCAGCGCGAGTTGGTCGCGGTGATCGCGAAGTACGTGTCGATCAACCCGGACGACATCAAGGTACAAATGGAGCGCCAAGGCGACCTCGAAGTCATCGAGGTGAAGATCGAGCTGCCGGAGGCGACCCGGTAGCGTTGCTCACCGGTAGCGCTGCTCACGGATTGCGCGCCCGAGCGGCGGGCGCGCCTGCGGCTCAGCTGACGCCCGCCGTTGAAGTTGCGCTTGCCATCCAACTTGCAGCTGGGTCGAGCAGCAGCGCCTTCTGGCTCGCGCTCAAGTCGGATCCGTGCACTGCCTCTTTGAACACATCTGCCGCCCTGGGCGAGTCTGCCCAGCCGGCGGCGAGCAAGCCCGGCATGCCGTCCGAATTCTTCGCCATCATCAGTTCGACTTGCTCGTCGTCGGTGAGCACCAAGTTCGTCAGCACGGCACGCGTGAAAGCCTTCACCGCCGCTGACTTGCCTCGCGCCAATGCGGTGTAGAGACCTGTCTCGCCCGCCGAGTCTTTGGCGGAGAGCAACGCCACCTTCTGTCGGCGGGTCAGCCCGGTCGCCTCCACAACGGCACACGCATACGCCCACACTGCACCCGCCTTACCCGCCTCAAGTGCAAGCGACAGCCCCGGCACGCCTGTTGAAGTCTCGGCTGCAAGCAACTGAAATTGCTGGGTGTGGGCCAACGAAGACGGCGCCAGCACGGCGCGGGCAAAGGCACCCACGCCCTTTGCATTGCCCGCCTGAAGTGCAAACAACAGGGCTGAATCGCCATCCGAATTCTCGGCTGCCAACAACTCGACCTTGTCGCTGTTGGAGAATTCTGGGTGTGTGAGCACAGCGTGCACATAGGCCTCCACGGCGCTGGGTTTGCCGCACTGAAGGGCAAACAACAGCCCGGGGTCGCCGTTGGATCTTTTGGCTGAAAGCAGGTCGATCTTCTGGCTCTTGGTCAATGCTTCAGCCTTCAGCACCGCGCCGGTGTAGACCTTCACCACTTCGGCATTCCCGCACTGCAACGCGGACATGAGTCCCGGCACGCCGTCTGATCTTTTCGCGGCCAGCAACTCGACCATCTGTTCGCTGGTCAAAGCCGACGCACCCAGCACGGCCGAAACAAACACAGCCACTGTTTCGGCGTGACCGCCATCCATGGCCAGTTGCAAACCAGGCGCACTCATGTAGACAGAATCTGCCTGAAGAAGCCTGAACACCGCCTTGGGCGAGCAGGCGTTCTTTTTTGTTGCGATGCGCGCGAGCATTTGGCGAAGGTCTTCAACGGAACCGTCACTCAATGCCAAATGCATGGCGTCGACTGACGGCCTCGTGATCCGCCTGTCAACGGTCGGACGCAGATTCGGATCCAGGCAGACCGCCACCAAGGTGGCACGAGCGTCGGCCCCATCCGAATACATGCCTCGCCGCGCTCGTGACAGCAACATGTCCGTGAGACTCAGATCGCGCAGCGCATCGGCGGTCAGGGCCTCGACACGCTTGTAGCTGGCTGTTCTGCTGGGGTCATAGAACTTGACACTGAAGTAGTCGATGCCGTCTCTGGACTTGCGCGACATGTTCAGCGCCATCGCGTGGCCACTTGTACTCAACAAGCAATTGACCTCGGTCCGCTGGCCGGCGGCTGGCTTGCCGAGTGCCTCGGCCAACGCCGCCAGATAGTGGCCGAGCCGGTCTTCGCGCAAGACATGCTTCGAATCTGCATTGGCGCGCGTGCTCGCGCTCTCGAATGCCGCGTTGAGTTCACCCCACTGACTCTGGAACCGTTCTTTGATCCGGTCGGCTGACGTGAAATCCGCCATCAACTGACGCTTGCCGCCCGCGGCTTCGACAAACATTTGCGCAAAGTGGCGGCAAGCGACGTCTACAGCAGGCTCTGTCGAGTCTGGCTCTGGAGAAATCTTGACCTTGCAGTTGAGTGCGGTCTCCGCGCAGAGATTTTTGGCACCGTACGGCTTTGCTTTCTCGGCGATCTTTTCCAGTCGCGCCTGGCGGGCGGCTGACTCGGCGCGTTCGCGCCCAACCGGCGCCGAAGGGGCCCTGCTCAACGGCAGCGATCCACCAAATCTGCTGGCAGGCCGCGCGCTGGCTGTGGCAGCAGCGTGCTGCAACGAGAGATAACCCGGCCGCTGTGGTTCCGGTTGCGGTGGTTGTGGGCGCTGCGACAAGCCCGTCAAACAATTGCCCATGGCCGAGTCTCCGAAGGAATGCGAGGAGCGGAAGTGTCGGCCTCAAGGCACCCCAACGAGCGCCCAAACGCGAAGCAAAAAGTCGATCCGCGAACGGACGCATGAACCGCCCCGCGTTCGGGCGCACCCCAGCATGAAGCATCGGTCACCGGGCCAGTCTTGCGCGGGCCGGGCGCCGCGCGCACCGGCCCACCGCGCTGCCTTACTGCGTGCCTGCGCCAGCCAGCGGCGTGCCGATGTACGGGAAGCCCGGCAGCAGCGGGCCGGCAGCCTTGACCTTCGGGCCGGCTTGGTCGACCCCGTCATGCAGCGAGAACGCGGCCGTGCCCAGCGGCACGGCAGAGGGGTTGCATGCCGCGCCGAAGCCGAACGCGTTGGTCGTGCCGTTGGCAACGCAGAGGCCGCCCATCACGGCGACGAGCGAGATATCGACCACGTCGTCGTTCGGACGACGGCCGTTGGGGTACCCGGCCAGATCGCCATCGCCCGAGAGCAAACCGCCCAGCAACCCGAGCCGGTTTTGCTTGGCGTAGGGCACCGCGGCGATGGCGGTATTCAGGCGCAGCATCTCTGAGCCCACCACGTTTTTCGGCTGGTTCACGCCGGGGATGCCGGTCAAGAAGGTTGTGACCAAGTCGTTGCGCGGGAAGTTGGTTGGCGCGATGCCGGGGGCGTTGAGTGCGATCTCAAGCAGCGCGGGCAGCGTCGGGTTGGTCACGTAGTCGATGAACTGGCCATCGCCTGACGGCATCGACGCGTTGAACTTGTCTTTGTCGGGCAGGCCGATCACCACCTCGTTGACGAGCGGCATGCCGAGCCGCGAAACCTGCACCCAAGCGCCGCTGGCCGTCGAGCCGGTTTGGTAGCCGCTGGGTGGCGCGCTGTTCAGCGTCTGGTTCTTCGGCATGCTCGCGGTGGTCCAGCCGCCGATGACCGGGTCGCCAGCGTTGGAGGCCAGCAAGCACTGCGTCGGCACCTCGATCGCAAAGCTCGTGACGTTCTTGTCAGCGAGTGAATCGGTGCCGGCATCCTTGTTGTTGATGTCGAGCAAGAAGGCGGCCGAAGGCACGTTGACCAGGTCGAAGATCGTGCCGAGGTTGACTGCGAATGGGTCTTTGCGCTGCCCAACAAACACCTTGCCTGGCACCGAGCACCCAGGGATGTTGACGGTGTAGATGAACTTGGCCGCATAGGCCGCGTAGTTCGGGATCGTTTTGGTGCCGATGTTGTCGGAGGGCTTCGCGAAGCTGGCGCTGCCTGTTGCGGCATTGGTGATCGGCGAGGCGTTCTTGCGCCCGCTGCGCGCGCCGCGCACCACGCTCACGCTGAAGCTCTCGGTGACGTTGAAGGTGGCGCCGGTCGAGTCGGTCGCGACGCCGAACTGCGTCAATGGGATCGCCACGTTCTTGCCGCCGATGGGCAGCGTCACGCCCTTGAGCTTGTTCTGCAGCCTGAACTGGAAGGTGATGTCTTCGACTGCATCGCCGTTGCTGTCGATGTTGATCTCGTAGATCGCGTTCGGGTCGAGCTTGAAGTAGTTGGGGCCGCCGTAGGCGTCTTGCAGTGGCAGGTAGTTCGCCACCATCGTCACGAAGCCGGTGCGGCCCGGCTCGTAGCTGTTGAACATGTAGAAATCGGTGCCGTCGACTTTGGGCGTGAGCGTGATCTGGGGTGCCTCGCGGTGGCTGGAGGCCTGAGCCGCTGTAGCGCCGAGCAGCGCCACTGCAGCGCAAACCGCCGTCAGCGCCGTCAGCGCGGGCACAGCTGTTGTGAACTTCAACACAGTTGGAGAAGTGGTTTTCATCGGATCGTCCTCGTCGTGGTGGTGTTGTTGACCCCGGCAAGCGGCGCCAGGGCTGCGTTTGGCGCCGCATTGCGCCGCCAACGAGTGAGGCCTACGCGGACAGGCCGCGATCAGATGCAGAACGTTAAATATGCACTGCGCCTGGGGCTTGCCCACGCAAGGTTGGAGCGGGTTTGATCAGTGCCGAACACGGGTCATGTGACTCGGTTTCGATCGACGAGCCGCGCCTACAAAACGTGCGGATCGCGCTTCTCAAACCAATGCGTGATGCGTTGGCCGTCCCAATGCAAGGCGATGTGCTTGGCGTTGCGCGCGCCGCGCAACGCCCGCGGCCGGAAGATGCCGACGCACACGCCGCCCGCGTCGCGCACGCTCGGGTACACCACTCCCCAACTGCCGGCGCTGCGCAAATCGCGGCCGAGTGCTTGCGCGCGGCCGTAGTGATTGGGGTCGAACAGCGCTGCTGCCGAACGCGGCAAATGGCGCAGGTCGTGCAGCGGCGCATTGACTGCGGCGGTGATCACGCGCATGTCGACATCGATGGCCGGCTCGGCCGTTCGCGCAAGGAACACCGCGCGGTGGTGGCTCACCTCGGCGATCGCCGTTGCGAGCGTCTGCGCGGCGTAGTAGACGCCGTGCGTGCCGTCTGAGAAGCGCGAGCCCTCGGGGTTCAAGTGCGTGAAGGCCGCCATGATCGGCGTGCTGCCCGGCCCGCTGACGCGCTCTTCCGGCGGCACCAATTGCAACTGGCCCACCTCATCGCGAATGCGCGGGTTGGTGAGTGATTCGATCGCGAAGACCACATCGAGATCGGCCGGATCGGCGATGCGATCGAACAGGCCAACCGTCGGGAACCTGGAAGGGATCAACCGGTGGCTCTGGCGCCAGAGGATGTCTGCAGTCGGAATGCTTGATGCGGCCGTCAAGCCTTGCCTCCGCGCTGCGCATCAAGGTATTGGCGCACGACGTAGAGATCGGCAACCTGACCCGCCAGCATGCGGTCGAGCGCAGAGCGGCCACCGAACACGGGGGCGGCGTTGGGCTTGCGCACCCACTCGTCAGCGCGCGCGGCCACGGGCAACAGAATCTGCAACGCGGAGTGAATGCCGAACAGGTAGGAGAGCCGCTCGAGCACATGGCGATCAAGCGGGCCAACCTTGCCCTGCTTCCATTGGTAGAGCGTGGTGCGGCCCACGCCGAGCAGGATGCCTTGCTCGGCCACGCTCAACTGCCAGGCCTCGGCCAAGCGCCAGAAGGTGCGCAAGGCCGCCGCGGCAGCTTCGGCACTCGCCAAGTCGATGGGCTTGGATTCGGGTTGGCGAAGTTCGGTTTTAAGAAAGTCGGCTTTGAGAAATTTGGCTTTGAGAAAGTCAGGCTTCAGAAGGGCACTCACGCTGATCGACTCCATTCAACCCAATGCGCAGGTGCGCGTCGGCTTGAACAGCTTAATCCATTCGCGAACCAAATTCAATGAAGTATCCGCATCCGGACGAAGCGCGATCAGCGGTTGTCAGCGCGCCAACATATTGACGAGCGCACGAATATCGGCCGCGCAAGCCTCGCGCGCGGTGCGCTCGACCTGGCGATAGCGCTCGATCAACTGCAGCCCGACGGCAGTGAGTGCGCTGCCACCGCCACGCGGGCCGCCTTTGATCGAATCAACTGCGGGGCGCTTGAGCGCACCATTCAACTCGTCGAGCAACGCCCAAGCGCGGCGGTATGACATGCCAATCTGCTTGGCCGCCGCAGTGATCGACCCGGTCTCGGCGATGGCTTCGAGCAAGGCAATCTTGCCGGGGCCGATGGCGATGTCTTCACCCGCCGAGATGCGCAAGCGAAATCGAACCGATGGCTTGGCGCGGGCAACGGGAGCAACAGAAGCGGCGGGTGACGAGGTGGGCATGGGAAGCGGCTCAATGCACCGTGCGATCAAGCCGCAGGCGGTGTGGCCGGCACCTTACACGATCCACTTGCGCCGGCGCATCCTCATGAACGTCAAGCTCGCAAAACCCACCACGACCGCAGCAGCAAGGCAGCGATGTATTTGCCGGAACATAACCGTCGGCGGCTACGCGCTTGGCTCCATGCCCGACCGATATGCACTGCGCTATATTTCGGTCGCAACAACTTCCCGGGCTTGCACCGCATGAACCACGCCAATCTTCGCCGCTGCGCGGCCACGGCCATGCTGGTGTTGCTGAGCTTGGGCGCGCAGGCGGCCGACCTCACTGTCTCGGCCGCGGCCAGCCTGACCAACGCTTTCAAGGAGCTCGGGCCGGCCTTCGAAGTGCAGAACCCGGGCACGAGCGTGGTGTTCAACTTTGCGGCATCTGATGCGCTGCTCGCGCAAATCGCCAAAGGCGCGCCGGTCGATGTGTTCGCCTCGGCCGACCAAGACGCGATGGACCGCGCCGCCGCACAAAAGCTGCTCGCGGCCGGATCGCGCCGCAACTTCGTCGGCAACACGCTCGCGATGATCGTGCCGGTTGACAGCGCGCTCGGCATCAAGGCGGCGGCAGACCTGCTGCGGCCCGAGATCAAGCGTGTGGCGATCGGCAACCCAGCGAGCGTGCCGGCAGGTCGCTACACGCGCGGCTCGCTCGAAGGTGCCAAGCTGTGGGTGGCTGTCGAACCCAAAGCGGTGATGGCGCAGAGCGTGCGTCAGGCGCTCGATTACGTGGCCCGAGGCGAAGTCGAAGCCGGCTTCGTTTATGCGACTGATGCGGCGATCATGAAAGACAAGGTGAAGGTCGTCGCCATGGTCCCAACCGATGCGCCGATCACCTACCCGATTGCCGCGATTGCGGGCAGCGCAAACGCTGCGGTGGCAGCCAAGTTCATCGACTTCGTGCTCACGCCAGCAGCGCAAGCGGTGCTCGCGCGCTACGGCTTCTCCAAGCCCTGAGATTTTCAGGCGCTGAGATCTTCGAATCCCGAGACGGCGAAACCGCAGCAATGGATGCCTCCGCCGTTGGCGTGACGCTCGCCCTCACGCTCAAAGTGGCGAGCTGGGCCACGGCAATCAACCTCGTGCTCGGCGTGGCCATGGGCTGGCTGCTCGCACGCCGCCGCTTCATTGGCCGTGAGTTTGTCGATGCGCTGTTGACGCTGCCGCTGGTGCTACCGCCCACGGTGCTCGGCTACTACTTGCTCGTGGTGCTGGGCAAGCGCGGCTGGTTCGGCCAATGGCTGGAAAGCAGCTTCGGCATTCACCTGATCTTCACTTGGCAGGGCGCGGTGATCGCGGCCTCGATCGTTGCCTTTCCGCTCGTGCTGAAGGCGGCGCGCACCGCGTTCGAAGGCGTCGACCCGCAGCTTGAGAATGCGGCGCGTGTGCTTGGTTTGAGCGAGTGGGCCGTGTTCTTTCGCGTCACGCTGCCGATGGCCTGGCCGGGCATCTTGGCCGGCGTGCTGCTGGTCTTCGCGCGCTCGCTTGGTGAATTTGGCGCCACGTTGATGGTGGCGGGCAGCATCCCGGGCCGCACGCAAACGCTCTCGGTGGCGGTATATGAAGCCGTGCAGGCCGGGCAAGACGAGACAGCGAACTTCCTCGTTGCCATCACATCGATCACTTGCATCGTGGTGCTTCTCGCGTCAGGCCGATTGGCGCCAGCAGCGCGCAGAGCAGCATGAGCGGCATGGGCTTCGAAGTCGACATCGCCAAACTCGTCAAGAGCGAGCGGCGCAGCTTTTCACTCCGCGTGCGCTTCACGACCCAGGCTCAGCGCACCGTGATCTTCGGCCCTTCGGGCGCAGGCAAGAGCTTGACCTTGCAGGCCATCGCCGGTTTATTGACACCCGACAGCGGCCGCATCGCCTTTCGCGGCGAGGTGTTGTTCGATGCCGGTGCGCGCATCAACCTGCCGGCGCGTTGCCGCGGGTTCGGCTATTTGTTCCAGGACTACGCGCTCTTTCCCAAACTCAACGTGCGTCAGAACATCGCGTTTGGTTTGCAAGCCGGGTTGCGCAACCCTGGCGCCGAGGTTGCCAACCAGGCGGTTGACCATTGGCTTCGCGCCTTCGAGCTGGCCGAGGTGGCGTCACAGCTGCCCAACGAGCTCTCGGGCGGCCAGCGCCAGCGCACGGCGTTGGCGCGGGCCTTGGTCCATGCGCCCCGCGCTTTGCTGCTCGACGAGCCGTTCTCCGCGCTCGACCCCGAGCTGCGCGACCGCATGCGCCAGGAGCTCGACGGGCTCTTGCAGCACATCGACATTCCGGTGCTGATGATCACCCACGACCCCGACGACCTCGCCTGGTTCGGTGATGAAACGCTCTACCTGCGCGACGGCATGATCGCCGACCCGCCCGCCGCGCCAGCACAACCGCAAGCCGGCCGCCTGCGCATCGTCTGACACCAGGCGCGGCATTGAGCTAATCGCAGCCGTTCAAACCAGCGGATTGACGCAATGCTCATTGGCGGAGATTCCTGCAGCGCCAGCCTCACTGGGCTGGGCTAGGCGAGTCGCCTCGGGCGGTGCGATCACGTCGGCAATCTGTGCGATCCGCCGGGCGCCCATGGGAGTCATCAGATGAAGCGTGTCGCCCGCTTCGCGACCGACCGCGGGCCAGCCGCAGCACGCGACGAATCGCTGCAATGGCTTGTTGTCATCTGAGACGCCAATCACCATTTCACGGCTCTGCGAGTAGAGCCAACGGAGCATGGGCCGCAGAAGCGGGCCCCAGCGGCCTTGCCAAGCCGGCAATACCGCAATGTGCGGCCTCTTGCCATCAAAAATGACGCCACCGATGGGAATGCCGTCGCACTCGAAGCCGACGGAGGGGCAGCTTCCGTACATGCGCTTGAAAACCTCTGACGTCACCAGCGCCAATGCCTCGGCGCTGTGCTGCAAGCTGTCGGCCGCGTAGTAGACGTCCAGGTCAACGGATGGCGTGAGTTTCAGGGTCATGTTCGGTCATGTTGATGTCCGCAATGGCCAGCGAATTCGAGACATTGCGCAGCGCTGGCCACCTTCATTCTGGACGTTTCAAAGCGCAGAAGCACTCCAACGCGGTCCGCATGGATGCATGGGTCTTGCGAGTTTTGCGCGAGCCCGTGGCCTGGGGTTGTCCGCCTTGGTCGCCGACTACAACTTCCTGTTCAACGACGTCCATTTCACGGCCGACGAGCGGTTCGGACTGGGTAAGCAGATCGGGGGGAAGATCGGTGTCATCAAGGACCCTTTCGGCGTGAACGGGTCACCCAGGTACCTCGGCGCGACGACGCCCATCGTCGGCGGTGCCATCCAGCACCTGCAGCTGGGCCCCGACGGCAACCTCTACGGCGACGTGTTCATTGAGGATGTCACCTCCGATCTCGACAGCATGTACAAGTCGCTGTTCGTGTGGAACGCCAAGGAGCTCATCAATGCTGCGGTGGAGGCTGACCGGATTGGCCAGAAGCTCACGACGCCGTTCGATCGCCGCAGCGGTCTCGCCGGGCAGGTCGCGGCGCCTGCGCGCTACGATGGACCGACGGCAGACTCGTACTTCGGCTGGACTTGCGGCATCGGCCGCTATACCGACCCCTTGACGCCGATGCAGCTCAGTGCGGAAGACGTGCTCGATCCGTTCATCGAGCTCACCCTGATCCAGCCTCGACCTCCGCAGATCGACACCATCAAGGAGAAGTTCGGCATCGAGGACAACCAGATCGCGAAGATGGCTCTCAAGGGGCTGGGCCTTCTCGTCACGGCCGGGTACATGGAGCACTACGACAAGCGCGTTGAGGAGTACAACGCGGGCAAATTCGTCACTGGTGATGCCGCCTATAGGGCGTTCCAGCAAGCCAACTTTACCGATGCCATGTTCACGGCCTTCGCCACGGTGGTGAGCTTCGGCGTGGGTAACAAGGTGTCCGTGGCGACCGCTGGTGCCACGACGATTGCGGGCAAGCTGGCGAGTGGCGCTGCCGGTGCCGCAGCCGCCGGCGTGACGTTCGGCACCTTGTTGCGAGCAGGCCTCGTGACCATCGGGACGACGTTCGAGACGGAGTCGGGTCAGCAGAACTTCTCGCTCTCGCAACTGCTGATGGCGGGAGGCCTGGGCGGCGTGCTGGGTACCGCACTCGGCGCGCTGGGTGCGCGTTCGCAGCTATACGAGTACGCGCCGCAGATCGTCCAAGACATGTTCCAGAAGATTGGCCAGATCATCGGCCTGGACGCCTCGAGAGCCAAGCTGTCGCTGACGCCGAAGGCAGATCCCGCCTTGCCGGTCAAGCCCGAATGGGTCGAAGCCCAAGCCACGCGAAGCCGCATCAGGCCGGTCGATACCGTGCTGCCGCGCATCGTCGGGCAGACCGAGATCCGCATCGCCGGCAAGCTGGTGGCGACGACGCCGCGCGCCGTCTCCATGACGATGGCCGCGGCAGCCGACTGGTACCGTAATCCGATGACTAATTTGTCCACCATGATTGATTCCTCTCGGCCAGTACTGGTGCAGATCAAGCAGGCCGAGCAATTGACCAGGGAGCTGCTGGATGGCGCCACTGTGGCCCTGTACGACGCGGATCTGGCTGCCGCCTTCAGGGAGGCGCTGCAAAGCCCCAGCATCGACAAGCTGACGAACGACTTCGCTGCGAAGAATTTCTCCGGCGAGTCGCTGTTCAATGCGGTGCTGGACAAGATGAAGGAGCCGCTGGGCAAGTTCCGCCTGGTGACCGAGACCGGCGCCTGCTTCATTGCCGGCACGCTCGTGCATACCAAGGACGGCCCAGTCCCTATCGAGAAGCTCAAGGTCGGCGACTGGGTGCTTTCAGCGCCCGAGAACGGCGAGGGCGAGCGCGCCTACAAGCGCGTGGTGAAGACGATGGTTCGCCACGACCAGCCCATCATGCAGGTCTTGTACAAGATCACCGACGAGAACAATCCGACGCAGACGCTCTACAAGCGGTTGACAAGCACCTACGACCATCCGTTCTGGACGGACGAGGAAGGCTGGACGTCTGCCCGGATGCTGGGGGGGAGCTACATCGGACCCTCTCGCGTGCGGCTCGCCGACGGGTCCCGCACGGACTTGGAGGGCAAGGTGTACATCTATTGCACCGATCGGCCGGGAGTGGGCTGGGTGGCTGAGGATGGCAGGCAAGGCGAAGGCTGGCAGTGGGACTACGACAACGGACGGCGCGCCGTTGACGGTCGGATGGGTTACGACTCGGACAAGTGGGCCGCATCGGACGATGACATGTACCTGCCGTTTAGGACCACTGTCTACAACATCGAGATCGAGGACTACCACACGTACTTCGTCGGCGAGCACGGGGTATGGGTTCACAACGCCAACTGCGACGGCGTCAAATTTGGGTAGGTGGCGGCGACCCGAAGCCTTGCTGCCTAAGGGCACGCAGCTTCGGTCGGAAGCGGAATTGCAGGCCTGGCTTAAAGACAATTCGGGCGCCACGGGCTTCGCTGTCGTTAAGAGCCCCGGTGCGCAGAAGTATGTCGGTGTGTCCGAGTCTGAGCTTCAGAACTGGCTGAGATATGAGGATGGCGTAGCTGGTCGGCTCGGCCGGGACCGCATTCGCCAGCAATATGCCGTGCTTTATGAAAACGCCGCCGAGAAAGGACGCAACTACATCCGTGTCAAAGGCCAGGAACTTAGCGCCATCGGTACTCGCATCTTCATTGATAGAAAGCTTCAGTTTCCCAACTTCAACAATCTCAGTACGGCAAGGCCGCAAGCGGTTCTGGATCTGCTGTGGCGGGTCACCCAGGCCCTGGAACAGAACTCGAACTATCGCTGGGCATTCGAATTCAAGGCCAAGCTGAGCGGCGACGAGCGGGTGGCGTTCCAGAAGGCCAAGGTCTTCATTGAATCCATCAAGCGCAACGACGCCAGCGCGCCGAAGTTCGGCACGATCGACGAAATCACCGGCGTGTTCACGGAACTGGCCGACAGCGCACACCGGCTGACGCGCATCCGCAAGATGCTCGGCATCGCCGAGGACGGCGGCGGCATCGCCCCGAAGATCGAGTTCCGCAACGAAGGCGTGGCCACTTCGTTCCCGCAGAAGGTCGTGGGCGAAGGCGCCACTGCAAGCGTCCAGCCTCTGAAGCTGGACGACATGGAGGCGCGGCTTCCGCAGGCCCGCCAGTACTGGATCGACGCCGGAGCCCCCACATCGGCGCTGGACCATGCCACGTTCCAGATAGGCGACCTGCCCACCGCCCTGACGGAGAGAACGCAGATCACGCTCGACACGATCGGCGCAGGTTAGGGCTGGTACGTGGATGCCGCGGCCAAGGAGCAATCCGAGTTTGCAGCCACGAACTGTCCAAGGCGCGATGCACGCCCTGAGCAAGGTTTCAGACTGCGTCCGCGATGGCTCGCCTTTGCGCAATCGCTGCGCTACTTCTGCGCCAGCGCTTTCTCGATGCTCGCCACGAGCGCAGCATCGGTCGGCTTCACCTCGCTCGCAAAGCTTGCGAGTGGCTTGCCGTCGCGGCCAATCAGGTACTTGTGAAAGTTCCAGCTTGGCGCTTGGCCGGTTGCTTTGGTGAGGGCCGCAAACAGCGGGTTGGCGGCTTTGCCGACGACCGGTGTCTTGTCGAACATCGGGAACTTGACGGCGTAGGTGTTGTAGCAAAGCTCGGCGATTTGCTTGCTGTCGCCCGGCTCTTGCTGGCCGAAATCATTCGACGGGAACCCCATCACCACCAAGCCGCGGCTCGCGTATTTGGCGTAGAGCGCCTCCAGCCCTTCGTATTGCACCGTGAAGCCGCAGTAGCTCGCCGTGTTCACAACGAGCAGCACCTTGCCGGCGTATTGGCAGAGCGGCTGCGGCTTGTCGTCTTGGAGGCGGTTGAAACTCTGTTGAAGCAACGCCGGACAACCGGTGGATGGCGTTGCAGGCGCTGCTGCCTGGGCATGCGCAGGGCCGCCGAAGCTGCAGGCCAGCGCGAGGGTGGCGACGAGTCGCGAGCATGTGGACAAAGGGCGCATGGTCGGGCTCCTAGAGTGGGGCCGTGATGGTGGCACGGCCGCGCGATTGGCGTCAGCGCGGCTTGCGAAATCCATCTTCGATCCAAGCCGTGGCGCTCGTCTGATTGAGCTTGAAGTCGGCGCGCACGCGCACTTCGGCGGCAGCGTCGCCGGCGGCATCGGTTGCCGCCAGCAGCGCGTGCGGGTCATCTTCATCGGGAACGATCGCGAGCGTGACTTGCCAGCGGCCCCCGAGCGCCGTGACCGCCACGCTCTTGTTGAGCGCGGCATGCAGTTGCTGCTCATGGCGGCGCAGCACTTCGGCTGCCGTCTTCACCAGCGTGTTGAATGCGGCCACATCGAGCGGCTTCGGGTTCTTTTTGTCGCGGCCCATCGTCCAGGGGCCGACGAGCGCTGGCTCGGCTTCGCCGTCCTTGCGCATCTCAACGGCCCAGCCGTCGTCGTCTTCGTTCTTCACGACGCGGGCGGTCCAGCCGTTGTCAGCCCAAAGGCCGGGTTGTTTGATGGCGTCTTGCGGGTCGGATGAGCTCATGTGGCGATGCTACGTTGCCGCTGCGCGCGGGCGCATACGGGCTCAACCGCCTGCGCGCTTGACCGTGAAGCCCTCGCCCGCCAACCAGGCGATGACGCGGTCGACGTGGTCGCCTTGAACTTCGAGCACCCCGTCTTTGGCGGTGCCGCCCGCGCCGCAGGCCGTGCGCAGGCGCTTGCCGAGGGCGGCTGCGGCCTCGGCATCCAGCGGCAAGCCGCGCACCAGCGTGACCGTTTTGCCGCCGCGGCCACCGGTCTCGCGGCTGACGCGCACGGTGCCATCGCCGCGCGGGGCCGAAGCCGCATTGGCCTTGCAAACGCAGCTGGCAACAGGCATGCGGCAGGCCGGGCACATGCGGCCGCTGTCGGTCGAGTAGACGAGGCCGCCTGACGAAGCTTTGCGCATCACAGCACCTGGTAGCGGCCAGGCTTGTGATTGACCGCAATGAAGAGGTTCATCACAACCGCCGCCAGCACCGAATAAGCCACGCGGGACGGCTCGACCACCGTGAGCGCGAGCAGCACGATCACGCAGTCGATGCCCATCTGCACTTTGCCGGCGCGCCAGCCGCGCGCTTGCTGCAAGTAGAGCGACAAGATCGTCACACCGCCCAGGCTCGCGCGGTGGCGCGCGAGGAAGAGGCAGCCCGAGCCGAGCAGCAAGCCGCCGAGCACCGCGGCATAGCCAGGGTGCAGCCGCTCGATGGCGAAGAGCTTGGGCGACCATTCGGCGAGCGACGACAACAAGCAGATCGCGACGAAGGTTTTGAACGTGAACTCGCGGCCCATGCGCTTCCACGCGAACCAGTAAAACGGCAAGTTGATCGCGAAGAAGAGTTTGCCCAGGCTGATGCCGGTGGCGTAGTGCAGCACGAAGGCCACGCCGGCCGTGCCGCCCGTGAGCAGCCCGACCTGCGCGAACAAGATCAGCGCGAGCGAGACGAACAAAGTGCCGGTGAAGATGGCCTGGGCGTCTTCGAAAAAGGTGTGGCGATCAGCGGCCAGTGCGGGGGCGTTCATCGTGGGCGTGTGGTCAGGAGTGATGCAGCGAAGCGCGCTTTGCGCTCGGGCCGCGATCTCGGGGCCCGAGCGCGGCAATCGCTCAGGGAAAACCCGCGATTGTTCCTGAAAGCGGTCAACCGAGTGGGGCGAGCAGGCCGCGCAGGTCATCGGCGCTGAATTTGACTGCCGCTTCTGCATCGTGGCCGAGCACGCCCTCGGCAAGCGCCGCCTTGCGCGCCTGAAGCGCCAACATGCGCTCTTCGATGCTGCCCTCGACGACGAGCTTGTAGACGAACACCGGCTGGTCTTGACCGATGCGGTGCGCGCGGTCGCTCGCTTGCTGCTCGACGGCCGGGTTCCACCACGGGTCGAGGTGAATCACCGTGTCAGCCGCGGTGAGGTTCAAGCCCACGCCGCCGGCCTTCAAGCTCAGCAAAAAGATGGGCACGGTCTTGGTTTGAAACTGCGCGACCAGCGCACCGCGCTCGCTCACCGGCGTCTCGCCAGTGAGCACGAGGTGCGGCAAATCGAGCGCGGTGAGTTCGGCCCGCACGAGCGTCAGCATCTCGGTGAATTGCGAGAAGATGAGCATGCGCCGGCCGTCGTCAACGAGTGCCGGCAGCGCATCGCGCAGCCAGGCCATCTTGGCGCGCTCCATCGTGGCGGGTGTGGCCGCGCCCTTCAGCAACTTCGGGTCGCAGCAGACTTGCCGCAGCTTGAGCAGCGCATCGAGGATGGCGATCTGCGCACCTTGAAAGCTCTGGCGCTGCAACACGCGCCGCACCTGTTCATCAGACGCCAAGCGCACGCTCTCATAGAGCGCGCGCTGTTGGCCCTGCAGCTGCACGCGGCGAATCACTTCCGTCTTCGGTGGCAACTCGGTGGCGACATCGGCCTTGCGCCGCCGCAAGATGAAGGGCCGCACGCGCTGCGCCAGCAACTCGGCCCGCAGCGTCTCGCCGCCCACTTCGATCGGCTTGCGCCAGATGCGGGCGAAGCTGCGCGCATCGCCAAGAAAGCCGGGCATCAGAAAGTCAAAGTGCGCCCACAGCTCGCCGAGGTGGTTTTCGAGCGGCGTGCCGGTCACGCACAGCCGGTGGCGCGATTGCAGTTGGCGCAGGGCACCGGCGGCGCGGCTCGCGGCGTTCTTCACCATCTGCGCTTCGTCGAGGATCAACAGGTGCCAGGCTTGCGACTGCAGCGCATCGATGTCGCGCCAGAGCAGCGGGTAGGTCGTGAAAACGACGTCGTGCTCGGCAAGCCGGGCGAAGTCTCGCGAGCGCGCCGCACCCTGCAAGGTGAGCACACGCAACGCCGGCGCAATGCGCGCGGCCTCGGCCTGCCAGTTGGCGATCAGCGAAGTCGGCAGCACCACGAGCGAGGGCAAATCGAGCCGGCCGCTTTGTTGCTCGATCAACAGATGAGCCAGCACTTGCGCCGTTTTGCCGAGGCCCATGTCGTCAGCGAGGATGCCGGCCAAGCCGTGTTCGCGCAGGTACTGCAACCACGCCACACCGAGCCGCTGATAAGGCCGCAGTTGCAAGCCGAGGCCGGCCGGCGCGGGCACTTCGGGCGGGCTGCCGGCGCGCGTGAGGCGCTGGGCGAGCGCGCTCAAGCCGGCATCGCCTTGCAGCTGCCACACGGCCTGCGCGCCACCGGCGCGAACGCGCCGCGCCTGCGTGTCGGTGAGGCTCAGGCGCAGTGCTTCGATGCGGTGCGCCTCCCAGCTCGAGAGGCGCATGGGGTCGTTGCTCTGGCGGCCGCGGTTCGGGTCGGTCAGCAGATCGACCATGGCGCCGACGATGGCCTTCAGCGGCGCGGCAGGCGCTTCGATGCGCCGGCCGCCAGGGGCGTGCAGCAAGATGATCGCGTCGTTTTCGATGGCAGCGATCTCGCGGGCATCGAGCCAGCGGCCATCGCGCTTGAGCAGGTCGGCGAGCAAGGGCACGAGGTCCATGGCTTCGCCGTCGACATCGACGCCCAAGCTCAGCATGAACGAGCCTTGCCGAGGCGGCTGGCGCAGCGAGGTGAGCGGCTGCACGCGGGGCCTGAGCGGCTCGCGGAGTTCTCGGCCGAGCTCTTCGCCGGTGGCCGGGTCGATGACGAGACGCCATGCGTCAACCGTGACCGTGAAGTGCGCAAAGCCCGGCCGCACGACGATCGCCCAGCCCTTGGCCTGCAACCGCGGTACCTGCGCCGCCCAGAAGTCGCCGAAGTGAGATTCTTCGGCGAGCGACCAAAGCCCATCGTGACCCGCCGCCGCCTCGCGGTTGCGCCATTGCAGCGCCTCGGCTGGCAAGGGGCGCAGGCCGCTGGCCCAAAGCGAATCGCGGGCATCGGCTTCGCCGGGCAGATTGCGCTCCATCAGCTCGCGCTGCTCCCAGGCGCCGCGCAGCAGCTCGGTCGGCGGTGGGCGCACGTTGAGCACGCGCGTGGGCGCAGGCGCCTCCCACTTCAAGCCGCTCTCGGTGGTGTAAAGCCAGTCGACTCGGGCGACGGTGGCTTGCGTGCTCCTCGGCCCGAAGCCGGGCACGGCGCGCAGGCCGAGCAGGCCATCGCCGCGGGTCAGCGTCTGCAAGGTCAGCCGCGGGCTGAAGCGGCCGGCGGTGGTCGGCTCAATGGGCATGGTGATGGGTCAATCGAGCGAAACGACGGTGTCTTGCGCGCCGGCCACGCAGCCGTCAGCCAGCGGCTCCCAGCCGCGGCGAATGACCACCTGATGCGCGGTGTGGCAGAACTCGATGCGCGTGGCGCCAGGCAAGGTGGCGCGCACGAACGCCTCGATCGAAGCCGGCATGCTGACGCGGTAGCGTGCGGCCTGGAGGTCGCCCTCGGGGTGATCGTCGCGGTGCAGCCACGGGATGAAAGCGCTGGCCCACATCAACGGGCGCCAAGCCACATCGAAGGTGTAGGGCGCGTAGGCCTGCGCTTGCAGCCAGCGCTGAGCTTTGCGCCGGCGCTCGGCGATGAAGTCGGCGGCGGCCTCGTCAACCTCGTCAACCTGCTCACTGGCCACATCGGCGTTTGAGTCAAGCGCAGTCACGCGCAGCGCGTCAGCCAGCAACTCGATCACCCATTGGTTGCAGTTTTGATAGCGCGTGTTGAACGGGTAGGCATTGGCGCTGTAGGTGCTGGCGAGCAACGCAAGCGCCTCGCGTTTGCTGAGCGCGGCGCGTGCCACGGCAGCAGCGCTGGCGGGCGGCAGCAGCACGACCGAGACAAAGCCGATCGCCGGGTTGTTGGTGCCGAGCACGAAGCCCGACATGCCTTGGTCGAAGATGCGCGGCTGGTGCTCATCGCACGCGTAGTAGAGCTGGCGCACCGACCACGGCGCGTTGGGGCTCTCGCGCAGGCTCCAACCGGCATGCGAATAGCGCACATCGAAGTGGCCAAGGTCGAGGCCAGAGCGCGAGATCAAGGCCATCACCTCGCCGGATTGCTCAAGCTCGCGCTTGATGACGGCGCCGAAGCGGAGCAATTTGTCTTGGTCATCAGCGCTGAGCTCGGCCGGCTTGTCGCAGACTTGCAATGAAGCGGCCTGACCCATGGCGAGCGCAGCGAAAGCCACCGCGCCCACGGTGGCCGATCGCAGCCAGCGGCGCTGAGCCCTCGTCAAAGAACGACGGCGTGGGTCTGCAGCTCGCGGTACCAATCGTCGGCCAGCACGAGGAAGAACGCGCGCAGCGGCTCGCCATTGGCGAGCTCGAAGCCGTAGCTGCGCTGCCGCGATTTGACGGTTTGCCCGGCGGTGAGCCGGCCTTCGTCAACCGCTTGCTGCGGCAGGTAGAGATCGAGCTCGGCGGTGTCTGCAGCCGATGTCAATTGAAGCGTCACCCGCGCCATGCCGGGCCGTTCGGGCAGGGCCGCCACATCGATGACGCGGTAGTCGCCCTCGGTGAGTTGGGTGGTGTTCGAAGAGCTGTCGCTCGATTTCTTGAGCGAGTCCGACAAGCTGCCGATCGAGGTGGAGGCGCTGTCAGATGCGGAAGACGCCGCTGAACTGGCGGCACCTGCCGGCATTGCAGCCATGGCCAACGAGGCGATGCAGGCGACTGCGGCGAAGCGTCGATCGAGCGGGTTTTTCATCGATGCTCCGGCGCGGGAGGGAAAGGGAATCGAGCATAACCGCCTTGATCGGCGCGTTTGTAGAATGCCCGCCACCCCCAACACCCAACCACCTCCAGGAGACATCGATGAGCGCTGACCGAGACCGCGGTATTCGCCGAGTGAAACAAAAGCGCGCCAAGGCCGCAAAGAAGGAACGCCGCGAGCAGTTCCAAGCCGCTGCAGCGCAAAACAAAGCGCCGAGCACGGCAGCCACCGCCGCAGCAGCCTGACCCACCCGCGCGCCGACCATGCTGACCGTCCATCACCTTGGTCGTTCACAGTCGGAGCGCATCGTCTGGCTCTGCGAAGAGCTCGGCATCGACTACACACTGACGCACCATGTGCGTGACGCGGTGACGAGCCTCTCGCCGCCCGAGCTGAAGGCCTTGCATCCTCTGGGTGCGGCGCCAGTGATCGTCGACGGCGATCTGGTGCTGGCCGAATCGGGCGCGATCGTCGACTACATCATCGCCAAGCATGGCGGCGGCCGCCTCGCGCTGGCGCCTGCACACCCCGATTTCGCGAGCTACCTTTATTGGCTGCACTTTGCCAACGGCAACCTGCAAGCCGTGATGGGCCGCAACATGATCCTGCGCCGGCTCGATTTGCCCGCAGACAACGCGATCTTTGAGTCCACCCGAGGCCGGCTCGCTCGTGCGCTCAGCTTGGTCGAGTCACGCCTCGGTGAGGCCACGTATTTGGCCGGCGCCGAGTTCAGCGCGGCCGACATCATGACCGTCTTCTCGCTGACGACGATGCGGCTCTTCTACCCATTCGACCTCTCGCCCTACCCGAACATCTTGGCCTACCTCGCCCGCATCGGCGCGCGCGAGGCTTACCGGCGAGCGATGCAAAAAGGCGATCCCGGCTTCGTGCCGATGCTGAGCTGAGCTTGCGTCAGCAGTCTCGCGTCAGCTGGGCTCGCATCAGCTGATCTCACCTTGGCCGGCGCGCCACGCTGCCCCTACAGGCAGCGAACCTTCACCGCGCGCCCCTTCACCTTGCCGGCGTTCAAGCCGGCGAGCGCCGCCTTGGCGATCTCGCGTGACACGGCCACGTAGGTCGAGAACTCGTTGACGTTGATCTTGCCGATCTGCTCGCCCGAGAAGCCGAGGTCCTTCGTCAACGCGCCCAGCACGTCGCCCGCGCGAATCTTCTCCTTGCGGCCACCGAGGATCTGCAGCGTCACCATCGGCGGGCGCAGCGGCTCGGCGGTCTCGTTGACCGTCAACTCGGCCAGTGGGTGCCACACGCCTTCGCTGCCCTGCATCACATCGATGCGGCCGACGAAGCCCATCTCATCGAGACTCGCCAGACTGAAGGCCCAGCCCGCTTCGCCAGCGCGCCCGGTGCGGCCCACGCGGTGGGTGTGAATCTCGGCATCGGGCGTGATGTCGACATTGATCACGGCTTCGAGCTGGGCGATGTCGAGCCCGCGCGCGGCCACGTCGGTGGCCACGAGGACGCTGCAGCTGCGGTTCGCGAACTGCACCAGCACTTGGTCGCGGTCGCGTTGGTCGAGGTCGCCGTGCAACTCGAGCGCGACGATGCCTTGCGCCTGCAGCACGGCAGACAGCTCGCGGCAGCGCTGCTTGGTGTTGCAAAACGCCAGCGTGCTGGCGGGCCGAAAGTGCTGGAGCAACAGGCCGACAGCGTGCAGACGCTCGTCTTCTTTCACTTCGTAGAAGCGCTGGCGGATCGTTGTGGCGGCATGGCGCTCGGTGAGCGTCACACGCGCTGGATCACGCATGAACTTGGCGGCCATGGTGGTCACGCCATCAGGATACGTGGCCGAGAACAGCAAGGTCTGGCGCGCCTTCGGGCAGTGCTTGACGACCGCTGCAATGTCTTCGGCAAAGCCCATGTCGAGCATGCGGTCAGCCTCATCGAGCACCAGCGTGCTGAGTGCTGCCAGCGACAAAGTCTCACGCGCGAGGTGATCGAGCAGCCGCCCCGGCGTGCCGACGACGATGTGCGCACCGTGCGCCAAGCTCGCGATTTGCGGCCGCATCGTGGCGCCGCCGCAGAGCGTGAGGACTTTGATGTTGTCTTCGGCCCGCGCCAAGCGGCGCAACTCCTGCGTGACTTGCTCGGCGAGCTCACGCGTGGGGCACAGCACGAGCGCTTGCACATCGAAGCGCTGCGCATCGAGCTTGGCGAGCAAGGGCAAGGCGAACGCGGCGGTCTTGCCGCTGCCGGTCTTGGCTTGGGCGATCACGTCGCGCCCGGCCAAGGCCAAGGGCAAGCTGGCGGCCTGGATCGGCGTCATCTGCGTGTAGCCCAAGCGCTCGAGGTTGGCGAGCACGGCTGGCGGCAGTGGCAGGCTGCTGAAAGCGAGGCCGGAAGGCGGCGCGGTTTTGTCGGTGGCGGCGTGGGCGGCGTGGGCAGCGGTATTGATTTCAGTCATGCCGGATTGTCGTGCGGCCAGCCACCAGCCCAGCTCCGATCAGCTGTCCGGCACGATGCCGTGCATCACGACGGATCTGTATCCCGTGCCGCGGCCTCGCGAAGCTTGTCTTTCTTGCTCTTGCGCAGGCCTTTGACGCCGCCATTGGAGGGCGGTGCCGCAGCCACCTCGCTCGGCTCGAAGCCCGCGACTTGCTCGCGCGCAACGCGCTGGCCCTGGCGCTTCTCGATCAAGCGAAAGTGCGCTTCGGCGGCGGCACTGTCAGCGCAGATGAAGCTCACCGCCAAGCCGCTCGCGCCGGCGCGGCCAGTGCGGCCGATGCGGTGCACATGGTCGTCAGCCGATCGCGGCAGATCGTGGTTGACGACGACCGGCAGATCGACGATGTCGAGCCCGCGCGCGGCCAAGTCGGTGGCGACCACCACTTGCAAGCGGCCGGCCTTGAAGTCGGCCAGCACCCGGGTGCGTGCGCCCTGACTCAACTCGCCGTGCCATGCCGCAGCGGAAATGCCGGCTTTGCAGAGCTTGCCGGCGACGTGCTCGGTTGAATACTTCGTCGCAACAAACACCAGCACGCGTGACCAGCCACCATGCTCCATCAAATGGCGCAGCAGCGCCGTGCGGCGAGAGGAGTCGACTTGGATCGCGCGCTGAACGATGTGCGGTGCGCCGTCGCGCTCTGCGTCAGATTCGCCATCGGACTCGCCATTGGACTCGCCATCGGATTCAATACCGCGAGTGCGGTCAGCAGGCGCCTCGCCCGCCTTCACTTCAGGCCGCACATCGATGCGCAACGGATCGCGCAACAAGCCATCCGCCAGCGCCACCACGGCCGGTGCGAACGTGGCGGAGAAGAACAGTTGCTGGCGCGTTGGCGGCAAGAGCGCGTGAATGCGCGCCCACTCGTCGGCAAAGCCCGCATCGAGCAGGCGATCGGCTTCATCGAGCACGAGCACCGCCACCTGCCCCAAGACGATGGCGTTGTGCTCGACCAAATCGAGCAAGCGGCCAGGCGTTGCCACGACGATGTCGGCCCCGCCACGCAAGCCCATCATTTGCGGATTGATCGACACGCCACCGAAGACGACGGCGATCTTCCATGGCTCGTCGAGTTCAGCGGCCACCGCACGCAAGACCTCGCCGATTTGCACCGCGAGCTCGCGTGTGGGAACCAACACGAGCCCTTGTGGCGCACGCGCCGACCTGTGGGCCGCGCTCGGCCGCAAGCGCTGCAGCAGCGGCACCGCGAAGGCCACGGTCTTGCCGGAGCCGGTTTGCGCGGCGGCTTGCACATCGCGACCGGCGAGCACCGCCGGAATGGCTTCGGCCTGGATTGGCGTGGGCTGGACAAGCCCGTGCGCAGCAACAGCACGGACGAGCGATGGCAAAAGGCCGAGCGATGCAAAAGACATTGGAAGCAGACCGTGCGACACCAGGCCGCGGGCAAAGACAAGGGAGCCGCGCAGTCTACGGCGCGGGTCGGCGAGCACAGCGCGCCGTGCGCGACGCTGGATGTGAGAAGCTGCGGCAGCGCTGATGACGAGCCACCATCGCAACGCCAAACCCCACCGAAAGCACGCCGATGAAATACCTGCACACCATGGTCCGCGTGACCGACCTCGATGCCTCCTTGCGCTTCTACCGTGACGCACTCGGCCTTGAGCTCGTGCGCATCAAAGAGGTGCCGAGCGGGCGCTTCACGCTCGCCTTTCTGGCGGCGCCGGGCGACGCGAACGCGCAAGTCGAACTCACCCACAACTGGGACCCCGAGGCCTATGCGGGTGGCCGCAACTTCGGCCATCTGGCCTACGCGGTGGCCAACATCTATGCCGCTTGCGAGCGCTTGCAAGCCCACGGCGTGGCGATCCTGCGGCCACCGCGTGACGGCAACATGGCCTTCGTGCGCTCGCCCGACAACATCTCGATCGAATTGCTGCAAGACGGCCCGGCCCTGCCGCCTGCCGAGCCTTGGGTGTCGATGCCGAATGTGGGCAGTTGGTAGGCCGAAACCACAAGCGGCTGAGTCTGCCCGCGCAATGGCAAGCACCGCAATGCGAAGCGTGAAGCTTCTTCAGTAGAAGAGCCGGCTTGTAAGGCCCGCATCGCCACGCCATCATCCCTTCGCCACGAGGGGATGCCATGACCGAAGCCGCCGCAGCGCCAGTCGACACGAGCAAGGTCTCGCTGGAGCCTTCGCCACAGCGCATTGCCTACGCCCGCGAGGTGCGCTTTGGGATCGTGATGTATGGCGGCGTGTCGCTCGCGATCTACATCAACGGCGTGGCCAACGAGCTGTTTGAGCTCGCGTGCGCCACACCCAAAGTCGACGGCGATGTGCCCGCGCCCAACAGCACGCGCGCCGTCTATGCCCGCCTTGCGAGGCTGCTGCGCAACCCCGAACTGCGCTTGTCCTATAGCGCGCACCTGGCGAATCCGGCGCTGCCCGATCCGTTCGAACAGCCCGCCTTGGCCGATGGCGGCGAGCGCGTGCGCTTCGTCATCGATGTGATCTCGGGCACCTCTGCGGGCGGCATCAACGGCGTGTTTCTCGCGAAGGCACTCGCCAACGGCCAGGCCTTCAGCGCGCTGAAGGAGATGTGGATCCAGGAAGGCGATATCGACCTGCTGCTGAACGACGAAACCTCTTACGAGGGCATCACCTTCGCCAAGACCGGCGAGCCGCCGAAGTCGCTGCTCAACAGCGACCGCATGTACTTGAAGTTGCTCGGCGCGATGGAGACGATGGAGCGCATGCCGCCCGCCACCTCGCCGATCGGAGGCGGCGAATCGGCACTCTCCGACGAGCTCGATCTCTACGTCACCACGACAGACATTCGCGGCGCCGTGGTGCCGCTGCGGCTGTTCGACAAGGTCGTCTACGAGAAGCGGCACAAGCAGGTCTACCACTTTCAATACGGTGCGGCCGGCGTCAACGCGCTCGACAACGACTTCGACAACGCCAACACCACCTTCCTCGCGTTTGCCGCGCGCTGCACCTCGTCGTTCCCGTTTGCCTTCGAGCCGATGCAGGTCAAAGACGCGCTGCGTTTGATCGCGCTTCGCATCAACACCGAGTCGCCCGACCTCGTTCGCTGGAAGTCATTTTTCTTGGGCCTCTCGCCGATCGACATGCGCGGCGACGGCTGGACGCTGCGCGCCTTCGGCGACGGCGGCTACCTCGACAACAAGCCGTTCAGCTACGTCGTCAACGCGCTCTCGTGGCGCATGGCCACCGTGCCGATCGAGCGCAAGCTGATCTACGTCGAGCCGGCACCGGCACACCCCGAGCTGGCCGCCCAATCGAACGATCGCAAGCCGAACGCGCTGGAGAACGCGACCAAGGCGCTGACCAGCATCCCGCAGTACGAGACCATTCGCGAAGACCTTCAAGCCGTACTTGAGCGCAACCGCCGCATCGAGCGGGTGGAGCGCATCGTGCGCAAGGTCGAGACCGATGTGGACCTCGCCGACGAAGAGCCCTTCGCCCGCGTCTTGCTGGAAAAGGGCAAGGTGACGGATTGGTCCAAGCTCGATCTGACTCAGATGATTGCCTACTACGGCGTCGCGTTCTTGCCGTACTGGCGGCTGCGCATGACGACCGTGACCGATAACGTGGCCGATCGGCTGGCAGATCACTGGCGCGTGGATCGCCAATCCGACCGGCTCTACGCCATGCGCGCCTTGGTGCGCGCATGGCGCGAAGAGCATTACTACGAGCACCTGAAAACAAAGGTCGCGACGCAGGCCGAGCCCATCAACGCCTTTCTCAACGACTTCGACATTCAGTACCGGCTGCGCCGCACCGCGTTCTTGTTGCGCAAGACGCATCAGCTGGTGCGCGTGGTCTCGCAGCTCGCGCTGCCGGCATCAGAGCGCGCGGTGGCCACCGATGTGGAAGCCGCACTGCAAACCCGCTTGCTCAAACGCAGGCCAGAGATCGAGAAGCGTGACAACCTCGGCGCCGCTCAAGACGCACTCACGCAGTTGCGCAGCGGCCTCGGGCAAGCCTTCTCCGACCTGCGCGGCAAAGCCTGGCCGGACGACGGCGCCCTCGGCCCACGCGTCTCCAACGAAGACAGCGAACTGCTCGGCCGCTTGCTCGGGTTGATCATCGGCGAGAAGCCTGCCGAACCGCTGCGAACGCTGCCCGGCGTCAACGGATTGCCGGTGCGTGTGCTCACGGCCAAGCTGCCGTTGCCAAGCCCGTTGCGCACGCTGCAGGAGAACGTGTTTGCGCGCACGCAAGGCCTGTTCGAAGCTGCTCGCCTCGGCCACCGCACGCAGCTGCAAGACCAGCTCGAACAGCACATCCTCACGCTGCGCGACGGCTTCATCCGCTACTTTCGAGACGGCTCGACGGACGAGAAGCTGCGCGTGCGCGATCTCCTCGGCAACCCGAGCTTGGAAGTTCGCACCGAGCCCACGAAGGAGATGCCGGACCGGCAAATCGTGTTCGCAACCGTTGGTGACGTGGCTTTGCCGCGCTTTGCAGCCGCGCTCAACTCCCCAGGTGGGCGGCTCGTGCGCGAGTTCTTGGGCGAGTACTACCTGCGCTTTGACGAATACGACCAGATCTCCTTTCCGCTCTACTTCGATACCGGCACGGGCGAACCATCGACCGTTGAAGTCGTGCGCGTGAGCCCGGAAGATGCGCCGAGCCTGATCAATGAGCAGCCCGGCGAGCCGCGCAAGAAACTCGCTGGCACGGCCCTCTTCAACTTCGGCGGCTTTTTGGATGCGCAGTGGCGGCGCAACGACATCATGTGGGGTCGGCTCGATGGCTGTGAGCGCCTGCTCGCCACCTTGCTGCCCGAAGACGAGCCGCTGCGCCAAGCGTTGCTCACGCAAGCCCAGCGGGCCATCTTGCAGGAGGAGATGAGCCCGGCCGGCTACGGCAAGCTGGTGCAACTCTTCGCTGAAGCGCTCGAAGCCGAGAACCAGCCAACGCTCCAGCTCGCCTTCGAGAACCTCTGGCCAAAGTTGGGCCAAGACGACCGGCAGCGCCACACTCGCCTCACGCTGGCCCTGAAAGCAGTCTTTGAAGGCGATGAGTTGCTTGCCTATGTGAAGAAGCACTATGAAGTGCGGCGCGAGTTCGACACCGAGAAGTCGCTGAAGACCGCATCACGTGCGATCACGATCACCGGCCGCATCCTCGAGCAGATCGAGAAAGAGCAAAGCGGCAGTGCGTCTCGCCTGGTGTGGGTCACACGGGCCGGGCGCAGCTTTCAGGCCTTGCTGGCGGTCTCAACGCCAGGGAGCATTCTCGACAAGCTGCGCACTCACGGCCTCTTCATGCTCTATGCATTCGAGACACTGATGTTCTTAGGGGCATTGCTGTTCGGCTCTGTCGATGCGCGCAACTTCGCATTGACCGCATTCGGCGTAACGCTTGCGCTGCACATCGCCACGCTCTTCACCGGCGATTTACTGCACCGCGCGAATGAAGCGCCCAATCAATCGCTGTGGCAAAAGCTCGCGTGGTGGCTGGCGGGAGATGTGTCGATGCCACGGGTGGTTTGGCTGCGCCGGGCGGGCATCACGGCAGTGGTGGTGGTGCTGGCGCTGGCCACTCTCGGCGTGGCGGGCGCCATGATCTCGGGCACCAGCATGCTGTGCCGCAAACCGGCACCGGAGGCGCCGCGCACGGGCGTGTCGGCGTGGTTCTGCGGGGATTGATCGCCTGGGAGTCATGCGCTCAAGCGATCAATTTCAAGCGGTCAACTTCAGGCAGCAAGCTGCTCCATCGTCATGCCGCCGGCAATGGCGTCTTTCATCCAGCGCGGGGTCGGGCCACGGCCACTCCAGGTGTGGCCGGCAGCGTCTTTGTACTTCGGTGACAAGGCTGATTTCTTGGCCGCAGCAGGAGCCGCATCGCCAGCTGAATCGCTTTTGCCATTGAGCATGGCACGCATGCGGCCACCACCGGCGCCATTGACCTTGAATGAGTCGAGCGACTGCCCGGCCGCCAAAGCCTCTTTCAACCATTGCGGCTTCGGACCCATGCCAGTCCAGGTGCGCCCTGTGGTGTCGCGATAGCGGACAACGCCTTTGCCTTGCTTGTCTTTGGCGCGCGCTGGTGCGGCGACTGCCTTGGGCGCGTGCTGTGCTGCGGGTGCGCTACCGAATACCTCTTCGACTGTCAGGTCGTAATGCGCAATGGCTTCTTTGATGCGCTTGATGACACCGGGAACTTCTTTCGCTTTCAAAGCATCTGCCTGCAGTTGCAGTTTGTGGATTTGCTGCTGAACTTGCGCAAGGGTTTTCGCCATCATGGACTCCAATGTTGAACGGTTCGACGCCGAGCCGACAATCGGGCGCATCGATACTCATGCTGCTCAGGGTTGCACACAGGGGTGGGCAAGCGAGAGCCACAATGTATCGCCGAATGAGTCAACAGTGTGAAATCACCTGTGGCACGACTCCCACAGACTATCCCGCACTTCGTGTTTTGCGACACGGCGGGTGATTGAGCCCAGGAGTCATTGCCCATGCCGCTGATGAATCGCCGAGTCTTTGCGCTAATTCAACTCTGCGTGGTGGCCGCGGTGGCGGCGGCCGCCACTGGTGCGAATGCCGAGTCATTGCGCTGCGAGGGCAGCAGTGCGATCGAAGGGGATTCGAAGTTGTCGGTTCTCTACAAATGCGGCCCGCCCATGCTGAAAGATACCTATTGCGATGCCGTGTATTCAGCGCAGTCGCCGCAACCGGTGCCCGAACCTTATGCCAGTGCACTCGTTCCGTGCATGCCGATTGAAGAATGGATATATGACCGCGGGCCGGGCAATCTGGTGGCCACAGTGCGGTTCCGCTCAGGCGTGGTCCGGTCGATCGTCTACGGTCGCACGCCGCATTGAGATAAGCGGCGGCGCTTCGTCGCTTGCCGCAATGCCCACCCTCAGCGGCGCAAGCCGGGTAACTCTGTTGTGCCTTCTCGCTTGACGGCATCGAGCGGCTTCGGGTTCAGCCCCAGGGCACGCAAGATCGTGCCCGCCGAGGGCTGAATGATGATGTCGTTGAACTCTGGCGCATGCAACTCGTCCAGCCCTTGGCCTGATGGGCCACTGACGATCTCGTGGGCGGGGTGCTTGTCAGTCCACGCAGGGCGCATGCCGGCCTGGTGGATCACTTCCATGACTGTGTTGGTCTTCAAGAAATCCTGCGGGCAGAGCGGCGCGCAATCGCCGTTGACCCAATGCATTGGCGGCTCGGTCGAGTCGATGTGTGATGAGCAGCCACATCACGCTGCAGAGTCGCAGTCATCAACTCACGCAGCTGACCGGCTTCGCGATGGTCAGATGTGCCGCAAGCCAGCGCGTCAACGCGGCAGGTGACTTGGCAAGCGACGAAGCAAATGAAGTGCCGAGCGCGAGAACATTTACCCTCGTCCTCAGCGGCCAACGAGTCTTTGGCGTTCGGCCGAATCGCGTGCGCCCTGAACCAAAAAACTCGCGACAGCCACTTCAATCGCAAGCAAGTCAGAAGCCGACAACGCGACCGCCGCGGCACCCGCGTTTTCTTCGAGACGGTGAAGCTTGGGCGTGCCCGGGATCGGCACGATCCAAGGCTTTTGCGCCAGCAGCCAAGCCCAAGCGCCGAGACGGTGCGGCCGCTTTGGCCCAATTGACGTGTGTTCATGAGTGTGCCCGCTTGAGTGCAATGCTCGATGACTGGGCGACCTCATTCACTGGCTATCACGCCTACTACGCCAGCCGGAGCGGCGCACCCGCGCTGAAGTTGGTGATCGATGTTTTGCGGGCCGCGTGAGCGGGCGAGCGGCATGGCTACTCTGCAAGCGCGTACCGAGCACTCGCCGAATCGGGCGGCCGCACTCACGGGTGCTTTGGCGGCAACACTTGAGCGACTGCGGCAGCGTCAACCGGTTTGATCGTGACTTGGCGGGTCTCGGTCGGCCCGTCGGGGATCGACACGACGATCGTGTAGATGCCGGGGGCAATGTCTTTCAATGCCGCATGACCGCGACCATTGCCGATCGATTGCGGTGGATGGCCCTCGCCCAGCAAGCTGATCTCCGCCAGCTGATCGCCTGACCAACGCGGCTTGCCGATGATGCGAGGCTCACGGTAGCGCCACTGCACATCGACCGAATTCGCCTTCAACTCGGCTTTGTCTGGCGGATAAACGACTTTCAGCTCCGGCGACTCGCGGCTCGCGTTGACGAAGTTCCAGGCGGTGCCGATCACGGCGACCAGCAGCGCAGCAATTGCCGTGAAGAAGGTCTTGCCCAACTCGCCCGACGCCTTCGAGACTTTTTCGCCGGTGTCCTTTTTGTCACTGCGCATGATTGCGCTATCAAACCTTTCATCGACTTTGTCGAACAGTGTGCCGCTCAGACTCCCCAAGATTCGAAAGCTGCCCGCGACGCGGTCAACGTGGATGCCGAGGTGCCGGCCTTGGAAGCCTTCAACGATCAGCGAGGCATTCTGAAATGGGCGCTCGTTGGAAAACCAGCCCACGAATGCCGCCACCGTGGTGAAGGAGTCGAGGCTTGCCGTGGCATCACCCGCCTCGACGAAAGCACTCATCACCGCGACGGGCATGCCGTCGAATGCGAGCCGCACGGCTGCTTCTACGGCGTCGCCATAGTGCTTGTTATCGATCCACTCCCGGATGCGGTAGCTGCGGCCGTACTTGCGGTACTTGTAAGCGTCCTCGGGTGCCGGCTCCAGATCGCACGCGGTGTTGAACTGTTCGGCAACGGCATACACCTCGACCGCACTGCGCAAATTGAAGTTGCTCGTGACCAGCTCACGCCGCAGGTCAACGTTGATGTTGACGGAGCCCGTCGGCCCGACGCACCAGAGCCCCGCTTGGGCAAGGTCGCTCCACTTCGTCTGCAGTGCTTGCCGCCACACATCAACGGCGCGGAAGCTCAAGTCCTCGTTTTGCACCGTTCGCAAGCGGCCGGTGATCGTGCCGCCCGCGCCGATGATGCGGCGCAACTCGGCAACGAGGCTGTCGAACCAAGCTGCATCGGGATGCCTGCGCATGAACCCTCGGCGGCTCACGCCTTTGGTTTGCTCATCGACGCTGTCGGACGCCGCGATGAGTGCCAAGCGCCGCTGCGCTTCAGCATCGAACGCGAGGAGCGGCGGCTCCGATGGGCTGCTCGCATTCAGGGTGATCGTGTTGCCGCGCCCGCAAGAGAGGTAAGCCTCGCCACAGGTGAGGCTCCATTCGAGCAGTGCCGCATTCGACTGCATCAGCTCACGCAACGCACTCAAATCGCCCGAGCGACGAATCGCCGGCGCAGCCACCAGCCGATAGCCAGCCGTGACGCTGGCGTCGTTGAAGCTGCGGAGCACGTCCACTGCGTCGTCGAGCCAGGCCAGATCGGGCGCGCGTGATGAGGCGTAATTGCCGGAGAGCGACATGCGCTCGGCCCGCTCGACGCGCGCCGGCGCCTCCTCAGCTAGCAACCCGAGGGCCTCGCGCGCGTGAGTCACCAACGACAGCGCCGCATCGGGGTCATCTCCGCCAGCCGAGACGTTGACGTGGCGCGGCAGCGTCCAGTAGATCGAGAAAGACCGGCCGCCGGAATACGCGCTGATCGACGCTGCTTTGACATCGGCCGTGATGGCGGCGGGCCAATCCTCGGCGCCATCGATCTGCACCTCTTCCTGAACCGCACCGCCGCGCGTGACACGCACCGCGTACGCATCGCTGGCCATGAAGTGGGACGGGTGACCGCCGATGAAAGCCCGCAGCAGCGCAACGTCAGGCGACGGCCACGACCCTCTGAAGCTGAACTCGGAGCGCGTCGTCTTCATGCGGCACCTTCGGGGCGATGACAAGCCGTGCTGGCGCCAAGCTCAAGAATGGAACTTGGCGCCAGCAGGATGCCACCGATTCAGGTACTGCGATATGCGTGACAACGCGGCCCGATTTTTTATGCCGAGCTTACGGCGCGAAGGCGCCAACCCACCTGGTTATTGAATCGATTGCAGTTGGGTGGTTCGCAAATTGCCGCGTGGGTTATTGCTCGATCAGGTTGCGAATTCGCGGTGGGTTGTCAAGCAGTTTGACCTGAGCCAAATCGGATTTCGCAGTCGACGCAGCGGTGAATGCCTCTTGCGGATTGGCGACTTTATTAACGCCAGACGGATCTTGCTTTGAGGTGGTTGGCAATTTGACTTCGCTGACAACAGACCGCGCACTGTCCAGTCGCACCAAGAACTTTTCCGCCCTTCCGAGGAAGTCGGGATCCGAAAAGGCCGCCTGGCGATCACGGACCGGCACCTCAACTGGCTCATCGGCGGCCGGCTCGGCTGGGTGGCTCGGCGTCGCAACCTCCAAAGTGATGGAATTCGCCTGAGTCGGTTCGCTTGAAGCTGGCGCGTCTGGATGGCTGCCAAGGATCGGTTCAGCCAGGGTTTGCGGCTCGGAAATCGGCTGTCCAATTCGGACGTCAATGATTGGCTCGGCTGCAACCGGAGTGGGCCAATCCGTGAAATCCATGAGATCTCTTTGACTCTGTTCTATTTCAGCTTGCGTGAATGGGTCGCTGACAGATATCGGTCCAACCGATTCTGGCAGCTCGAGAAGCAACTCACTCGGTTCGCCGTCAACGATTGGCTCGCCTGCAACCGGAGTGGGCCAATTCGGGCAATCCAGGAGATCTTCTGGAATCAGTTGCCTCTCAGCTTGCGTGAATGGGTCGTGGACAGATATCGGCCCAACCGATTCTGGCAGCTCGATAAGTACCTCACTCGGTGGATCGTCAGTGGCTGGCGCGCTTTCATCCTGATGGTGCGAATGAATGCTCTGCGTTGCCTCTGCATCATTTTGCGGCGCATCAGAGTTCAATTCGGCTTGGTCATCTTCTTCCTCAACGGATTGAGCGTCAGTGTCTACGCTTGCGTCGTCCTCAACTTCTTGCTGCCGCCTTTTTTCTCGAATATCGCGAGCGGCATAGCGATTTTCCGGGCTGAGGAAAGGCACTAATCCAGGGTCGCCCCACATTTCGGGGTCAATCACCAGGCTCGCCTTTGCAAGACTTTCGACGTGATCCTGGAGTACCGAAAGGCGCAAGCTCGCAGCTTGAATCTCGGCCGCATCGAGCTTGTCTCCGAGCATCTCCAAGAGCTTTTCTTGCGAGAGACTGGTGACAGCGGAGTACATCTCGGCATCGATGATGGGCGGCAAGCTTGGGCCGCGGTCAGATGCCGGGTCACTGTCCGCCGGGAAGCAATCGTGGTTACCGATGCCAGTGACCTCGCGAGTGCCGTCCTCGGCGGTATGCACAAAATAGTCATGCATCTGGCGATTGGTGCGGCCCACCAAGTAATCCAACAGTTGGAGCTTGGTTAGTTCGCGGATCGTCTGGTAATCGGCCAGGTCTTCGTCATCAACATCAGCCGCGCGCGCGCCCGGCGCTCGACCCATGACAAGGCCTGTCACCGGGCCGTATGTGCCACCGGCATCATCTGGTAGCGAGAACGCGGCCACGGTGGCATCCGGAATCACGTTGAAGTTCAATGCGTCAGCCAACGCGGAACAGGCGAAGTTGCGCATCGCGGCCTGATGATTGGCTTGCTCGGAGCCAAAAAGAAATGGTTTGAAAACCACGTTCTGGAAGCTGCCATCAGGCGTGTGCAGGTTCAGCTCATAAATCTCTTTTCCTCCCGCGCCAGCCATGCGGCTTATCGGGCCGGCCAGGTGCTCGTCGGTGACTTGAGGTATCAGAGTTTTATTTTTTAATTCCTCGACAGATGCAGTCGGTGTCGCTTGAACTTGTTGCAGGTGAGTTTGCGAGCGCGACAAACTTTCGTTCGTGCGCTGGGCAAAAAGTGCACTGTTTTGCGCCAAGTTATTCTGCAAATTTGAAAATTGGGCAATGGATCCAAATTGACGCTGCTGCGCATGACCTCCCGCCGCAGGTGCAGGTGCAGGTGCAGGTGCAGGTGGCACTGAGGCGGCGTGTGACTCACGTTGCCCGGATATCTGGGACTGGTTTTCCCTCGATTGCGAAATGTATGACTGAAGACCCGTTTTCCTGTTTTGGGCCGGCACAGGCGCACCCTGGTCATCAAACTCCGGCGCAGGGGCCCTGGCCGGGGCCTTGAACTGCGCCTGGTTGGCCCTGCGCGCGTCTGACCGCGCGGTAAGGCCGTGGGCCGCGAGAACGCCTTGTTTGGCTTCGCGCACGGCCGTCCGCATTTGCAGCTTGACGTCTTTGACCATGGCCTTGCCTTCTGCGCGCACCGTCTCGGTGACCGAAAGCTTGGTGCCAGGAACGTGGCCGAATTTAATCCCCGCAATTTTGAATCGCATTGTCAGTCCGCCGAAAGTGGGTCAATGGTGTTGCCCGAATGATTGACGGAGCGCGTCGCTTCGACGCAATCCGACCCGAAGTTTTGCGCAGAAATGCGAAGCAGCTGCGACCCCAGACCTCACTCTACCGTCACGCTTTTCGCGAGGTTGCGCGGCTTGTCGACATCCGTGCCGCGAGCACACGCGGTGTGGTAGGCGAGCAACTGCATCGGCACGACGTGCAGGATCGGCGAGAGCGCGCCGTAGTGCTCGGGCATGCGAATGACTTGCACGCCTGGGCTGGATGCAATGTGGGTGTCTGCATCGGCAAAAACATACAGCTCGCCGCCGCGGGCGCGAACTTCCTGCAGGTTGCTCTTGAGCTTCTCAAGCAAGGCGTCGTTCGGCGCCACGGTGACCACTGGCATGGCCGAGGTCACGAGCGCCAGCGGCCCGTGTTTGAGCTCACCGGCAGGGTAGGCCTCGGCGTGGATGTAGCTGATCTCTTTGAGCTTCAGAGCGCCTTCCAGTGCGATCGGGTAGTGAAGGCCGCGGCCCAAGAACAAGGCGTTTTCCTTGCGCGCGAATTCCTCGCTCCACGCAATCACTTGCGGCTCGAGTGCGAGCACCGCTTGCACCGCAACCGGCAAGTGGCGCAGCGCATGCAAGTGCGCGGCCTCTTGCGCATCGGTCAAATGGCCGCGCGTTTGTGCGAGCGCGAGCGTCAGCAAGAAGAGGCCAACGAGTTGCGTGCTGAAGGCCTTGGTGGAGGCCACGCCAATCTCGATGCCCGCGCGCGTGACGAACGCCAACTCACATTCACGCACCAATGCGCTGGTCGCTACGTTGCAGATCGTCAGCGTGTGCGCCAGGCCGAGAGCGCGCGCGTGCTTGAGAGCGGCGAGCGTGTCGGCCGTCTCGCCGCTTTGGCTGATGGTGACGACGAGCGTTCGCGGGTTGGGCACGCTTTCGCGGTAGCGGTACTCGCTGGCGACTTCCACGCTCACAGGTATTTTTGCGATCGCCTCCAGCCACACCTTGGCCGTGAGGCCGCTGTAGTAGCTCGTGCCGCAAGCAAGGATCAGCACTGAATCGACCTCCTTGAAGACGCGGTAAGCACCGTCGCCGAAGAGCTCCGGCGAGACGCTTTGCACGGCATCGAGCGTGTCGGCAATGGCCTTGGGCTGCTCGAAGATTTCCTTCTGCATGTAGTGCCGGTAAGGGCCAAGCTCGGCTGCGCCGCTGTGCGCATGCACGGTGCGCACCTCGCGTTGCACCGGCCTGTATTCGCCTTGCGGCGCGCGGTGGCTGATCCAGTGCTTGCCGAGTTGCAGATCGACGACGTCACCCTCTTCGAGGTAGACGATCTGGTCGGTGACGCCGGCCAGCGCCATTGCATCGGATGCGATGAAGTTCTCGGCCGCGCCGGGTTGGCCCCCAACACCCAAAACGAGTGGGGAGCCTTCGCGTGCGCCGATCACGCGGTGCGGCTCGTCGCGGCAGAACACGGCGATGGCATACGCACCGCGCAGCCGCGGCAGGCTGAGCTGCACAGCCTCAAGCAAATCGCCGCGGTAGTGGTGATCGACGAGGTGGGCGAGCACCTCGGTGTCGGTCTGGCTGACGAATGCATAGCCTTGGGTCTGCAACTCGGCACGCAGCTCATCGTGGTTTTCGATGATGCCGTTATGGACCAGCGCAATGCGCCCGGCGGTGGCCGGGCCGCCTTCGTCGGCGGCCGCGGTGAGCTCATCTGACGACTCGTGCGACGGCCCGTGAGAGAAGTGCGGATGCGCGTTGTGCACCGCCGGCGCGCCGTGCGTGGCCCAGCGGGTGTGGGCGATGCCGGTTGCGCCTTGCACTGCATCGGCTGCGATGTGCGCTTCAAGTTCAGCGACGCGCGCCGTGCTGCGGGCGCGGCGCAGTTTGCCGTCTTGGTGGACGGCAACGCCGCAGGAGTCGTAGCCGCGGTACTCGAGCCGCCGAAGGCCTTCGGTCAGGATGGGAACGATGTTGCGCGTGCTGACCGCGCCGACGATGCCGCACATGGGCGTCTCCTTGGGGTGTGGATGGAGGCCATCGTATCGGCGAGTGATTGCAATCGAAATTCAAATTCAATCGACCGGCGCAATCTCGTTTCATCAAGATTGATTCACTGCGAATCTACTCAAATATCATCGAATGATGAAATCAAAAGTCACCGCCAAACAGCTCGACGCCACCGACCTTCGCCTTCTCGAACTTTTGCAGGCCGACGCCGCCCAGCCGAATCAGGCGCTGGCCGCAGCCGCGCGCATCTCACCGGCCACCGCAATGCGGCGGGTGCGCCGGCTGGTCGAGGGCGGCGTGATCGAGCGGCGGATTGCACTGATCGCACCCGATGCGGTGCCGGCAAGCTTGACGGTCTTTGCCGAGGTCACGCTGGATGCACAAGGCGCCGAGCACCTGCAGGCCTTCGAGGCGCGTGCTGTCGCCGAGTCGGCAGTGCAGCAATGCCACCGTGTCTCACCGGGGCCGGATTTCATCCTCGTGCTTTGGCTGGCCGACATGCCGGCCTACCACGCGCTGGTGCAGCGCCTCTTCACGGCGGATGCGAACGTGCGCAACGTCAAAGCGTTCTTCAGCGTGCACCGCGCGAAGTTCGAGCCGCGCATCGACATGGCACTAAGCGCGGCCAAAGCCGTCAGCGCTTGAGCAGCATCAGGCCTTTGAGGTATTGACCCTCAGGGAAGAGCAAGGTACTCGGGTGATCAGGCGCTTCTTCGAGCCGCTGCAGGATCGCGGCGTCCACACCCGCATCGATGCCGGCGCCCGCGACGATCTTGTGGAACAGATCAGCGCTGATGCCGCCCGAGCACGAGAACGTGAGCAGCAACCCGCCGGGCGCGAGCAGCATCAGCGCGAGGCGGTTGATGTCTTTGTAGGCGCGGGCTGCACGCTCGGCGTGGCTGGCAGTGGGCGCGAATTTGGGTGGGTCGAGCACGATGGCATCGAAGCGCCGGCCTTCGCCCAGCATGGCGCGCAAGGTGTGGTTGACGTCGGCATCGAGTGCCTCGTGTCGCGCCGAATCAAAGCCGTTCAGGGCCACATGCGCGGTGGCGCGCGCCAAGGCCGGCGCCGATGAATCAACACTAGTCACATGACTCGCGCCACCCGCCAATGCAGCCACGCTGAAGCCGCCGGTGTAGGCATAGCAGTTGAGCACCGAGCCGCAAGCGAACTGGCGCACGGCTTTGGCAAAGAGCGCGCGGTTGTCGCGTTGATCGAGGTAGAAGCCGGTTTTGTGGCCAGTCGCCAGATCGACCGAGAGCTTCCAATCGTGCTCGCGGATCGTGATGTCGGCGTCGCCCTCGCCGCGCAGCCAGCCGGTCTGCGGCGGCAGGCCTTCGAGCTGGCGAACGCTTGCGTCGCTGCGTTCGTAGAGGCGGGTGAGGCCGGTGGCTTTGAGCAGCGCGTCAGCGATCGTCGCCTTCCAGCGGTCCACGCCGACGGCAAGGAACTGCGCGCACAAGGTGTCGCCATACCGATCGACGATCAAGCCCGGCAGGCCATCGGCCTCGCCGTGGATCAGGCGGACGCCGTCGCTCTCGACTGCCAGGCGCGAACGCATCGCCAGCGCCTGCGCAATGCGCCGTTCGAACATCGCCGCGTCGACGCGCTCGGCCTCATCGAAGCTCCAAGCGCGAAGGCGAATCATCGACAGCGGGCTGTACGCGGCCCACGCGAGGAAGGCACCTTCATGCGACTCGACGCGAACCGTCTCGCCCGGATCGGCTTTGCCGCCGGCCACGCTGCCTTCGAACACCCACGGGTGATGGCGCTGCAGCGAGCGCTCTTTTGATGGACGGAGGCGGACAACTTTCATGGCTCGATCAATTCCTATCAAGGTCGCTTGCGCGCCCGCGGGTGCGCCGCGTCGTAGACCTTCGACAAATGGCCGAAGTCGAGCTGGGTGTAGACCTGTGTCGTGCTGATGTTTGCGTGGCCGAGCAGCTCTTGCACGGCGCGCAAATCGCCACTCGATTGCAGCAAGTGCGAAGCAAACGAGTGCCGCAGCATGTGCGGGTGAACATGCGTCGGCACGCCGGCCTGGATGGCCCTCGTCTTCAAGCGCGAACGCACCTGGCTGGCGGTGAGCCGCGTGCCGCGCAGGCTGACAAACAGGGCGGGCTCGCCAGCGTTGGCAAGTTGGCCACGCACCATCACCCACGACTCGAACGCCCGCAAGGCCGGGCCGCCCATCGGCACACTGCGGCGCTTCGAGCCTTTGCCGAAGACGTGGGCGGTGGCGTCAGCCGGGTCGATCCAGCCAGCGTCAAACGCACCGGCGCGCAGGTCGAGCCCGATCAGCTCGCCAACGCGCAAGCCGCAGCCGTAGAGCAGCTCGACGATGCATTCATCGCGCGCCAGCAGCAGCGGGTTGCCACCGTCGATGCGGGCCTCGGCCAGCGCCATGGCTTGGTCGACTGCGAGCGCTTTCGGCAGTGGCTTGGGCGCCTTGGGCGCGCGCACGCCGGCGACCGGGTTGAGCGCGACCAAGCCGTCGCGGCCGAGCCAGGCATAAAAGCCGCGCCACGCCGAGAGCGCCATCGCGATGCTGCGCGGCGCGAGCCCGCGCGCATGCAGCTGCGCGGCCCAACGGCGAATGTGGTGAGGCTGCACCGAGCGCAACGCCACATCCGCTGTCACAGCGAACGCAGCAAGTTTCGTCAGGTCTTCGCGGTACATCGCGAGGGTGCGCAGCGCCAGGCGGCGCTCGACTTCGCAGTGCACCAAGTGGCGCTCGATTTCATCGGCGAGCGCCGTCTTGGGCATGTCTGGTTGCGAGGTCAATCCATCGGCGGCAAAAGCCGCACGAGGCTGGCGCTCGCAATCTCGCCGATTCGCTCGAGGAACTCGGTGCCCATGTCAGCGGTGTAGCGCGTCGCATCGGGCGAGGCGAGCACGAGCAAGCCGAAGGCCGAGTTGGTGACTCCTGCGTTGCCAGGCTGGCGCAGCGGGATCATCGCAATCGACATCGCCCCGGCCGGCTCTTCCAGCCACTGCGCTGCTTCGAAGCCGGAGTTGACGCCGCAATAGGGCACTGTGAGGCTGCCGGCAAAGCTCTTCACGTCATCGCTGACGGCTTGGGCAAACGGCAGATCGGCATGCGCATCAGACGGCACGGCGCCCCACACGCGGATGCCGCCCTGCGGGATCAAAAAGTGATGCAGCAGCTCGCGCACGAGCACCGCCGGCACAGCAGCGGGTTCGGCGGTGCGCATCAGCGCGCAAGTCCATCGGTGCAGCTTGTCGGCGATGACGACGTTGTCTTGCCCGTGGCGGATCATCTCGATCATCCGCTGCTCGAAGCCTTTGATCTTGTCGCGCAGCATCTCCATCTGCCGCTCTTGCAACGAGACGGCGCGTTGCCCATGCGGACTCGCGAGCTGCACGCTGCCGAGCAACTCGGCGTGCCGCTCGAAGAAACCCGGCGTGTTGGCCAGGTAGTCGGCGATGTCGGTCTCGGTGATGCCTTGAACGCCCGATGGGCTGCTCACGATGGCGTACTGACGGAGGTCAGGCTCATAGGTCGGTTTCTCCTTCAAAGACGGTCACGGCCGGCCCGGTCATGAAGACGTGGCTTTCGCCGCCATCCCACTCCACCGTGAGCCGACCACCGCGCGCATCGACATCGACACGCGCATCCAACAGCCCCAAGCGAATGCCGGCAACGACTGCCGCACAAGCGCCGGTGCCGCAGGCCAGGGTTTCGCCAGCGTCGCGCTCGTGCACGCGCAAGCGGATATGGGTGCGACTCACCACCTGCATGAAGCCCACGTTGACGCGCCGGGCAAAGCGCACATGGTGCTCAACCAGCGGGCCGATGGCCGCGACGGGCGCGCCGTCGACATCGCCGACAACGAGCACCGCATGCGGGTTGCCCATCGAGAGCACGGCGAGTTCGGCCGCCTGCCCAGCCACATCGATCGGCCACACCGCGAAGCCACCGGCTTCACGCGGCACGAGGCCATCCGCATCGAAGGGCACGCGGGCGAGATCGAACACGGGCCGGTTCATGTCGACGCGAACGCGGCCATCGGCCTGGGCGCGCAGCTCAAGCACGTTGTTCATCGTCTCGACACGCAGCACCGCCTTGCTGGTGAGGCTATGGCTGCGCACGAAGTGCATGAAGCAGCGCGCGCCGTTGCCGCAGTGCTCAACTTCTTCGCCGGTTGCGCCGTTGAAGATGCGGTAGCGGAAGTCGATGTCGGGCGTGGCGCTCGATTCAACGACCAAGATCTGATCGGCGCCGATGCCGAAGCGGCGATTGCCGAGCGCACGCAGGCGGGCTTCGGTCAAATCGATGGCGCCTCGGGTGGCATCGAGCACGACGAAGTCGTTTCCCGCGCCTTGCATCTTGGTGAATCGCATCGGCGAATTATCGCTGTGGGCCATGGCGGTCAATAGAGCGAAGGCTCACCGGCCGGCCGCGTCTTGAAGCGCTTGTGCACCCACAAATACTGCGCTGGATTGCGGCGAATCTCGGTCTCGATCCAGCGGTTCAGCGCGGCGGTATCGGCCAGCGCATCGTCGGTCGGGAAGTGCTCGCACGCCGGCAAAAAGCGCACCCGGTAGCCCTGGCCACCGGGCAAGGCTTCGGCGATCACGGGCTGCACGATCATGTCGAGCGCGCGCGCCATGCGCGACGGGGCGAGCAGCGTGGCAGCGGGCACGTTGAAGAAGGGGATGAAGGCGGCATCGCGCTGGCCGAAGTCCATGTCGGGCAGGTTGAAGAAGCCGTCGCCACGGCGAATGGCGCGCAGCAGCGGCAGGGATTTCTCGCTGCGCGGAAAGATCTCGGCGTTGCCAAGCCGCAAGCGGCCGCGGCGCAAGGCAGCGTCCATCACCTTGTTGCTTTGCGCTTGGTAGATCGACACGCCTTTGCGCTTCTGAAAGAGCAGCACGGCAACGCCAGCGACATCGAGCGCAAGAAAGTGCGGCACGAGCCACATCACCGGCCGCTCGCTGCGCTCGGCCAGAAGCACATCGCCCTCGACATGAATCAGGCGCTTGAGCCGCTCCGGCGACGCATACCAAAGCAGCCCGCGCTCGAGCAAGCTGCGCCCAAGCCACTGGAAGTGCTCGCGCACCAGCGCTTGGCGATCGGCAAGTGGTTTCTCGGGAAAACACAGCTCAACGTTGCGCAGCGCAATGCGCCGCCGCGACTTGGCCAGCGCATGCAGCACGCGGCCGAGCCCGCGGCCGAGCGCCGCTTGCAGCGCGAGCGGCAACCAGTGCAAGGCCCAGAGCAAGCCGAGGAGAACGCGCGCGCCGAGCATCCGTGAAGGGTGGGTTTTTGGGGGGGACCGGGGTGGTGGTGAGGTCAGGCCTGCTCGGCCGCCTCGGGCCGGCGCGGCGCCTTGTAGCGCTGGTAGCCCCACAGGTATTGGGAGGGCCGCTGCAGGATCAGCCGCTCCATGGCCCGGTTGATCAAGGCGGCGCATTCTGCCTGAGCCGCTTCGCCGGGCGGCAGCGCCTCGTCGAACGCCGACACATGGATTCGGTAGCCGCGGCCTTGATCCAAGCGCTCACCCCAAATCAACAGCGGTGCCGCACCCGTCTGCTGAATGAGCCGGGCGGCCAGCGTGATCGTGTAAGCCGGGCGACCAAAGAAAGGCGCCCACACGCCCATGCCTTCTGGCGGCACTTGGTCCGGCAGCAGGCCGACCGCCTCACCGCGGCGCAGCGCCCGCAGCATCTGGCGCACACCGGCCAGCGTGGCCGGTGCCGCGGCGAGCGATGGCCGCGAGCGCGAGCCGGCCACGATCTCGCGCAGCCACGGCTTGCGCGCGGGGCGAAACATCACCGTGATCGGCATGCCCTGCGGGCCAAAGCGCTCGGCAATCGCCTGCGCCGTGACCTCGAAGCAGCCGAGGTGCGGTGTGAGCAGCACGATGCCGCGGCCTTGCGCGCGAGCGGCATCGATCAACTCGGCGCCCGCCCACGTCACGGCGGGCGTGATCGGGGCACCGGGCGGCCGCAGCCACAAAAACGGCAACTCGATCAAGCCGCGCCCGGCCTCGGCGATGGCGGGCCGCCAGGCCTCGGGCGCGAGGCCCGCTTGCTGCACGTTGCTTTTGAACTGCCGCCGGTAACTGGGCGACGCCCACCACACCAGCCAGCCCAGCGGAGCGCCTAGTGCGTGCAGCAGCCACAAAGGTCGCCGCGACAACCAAAGAATCAGGAAGCGCATGAATCTATACTGGCCAAGTCGCCGAGTTAATGAACTACTTGCGGGGCGACGCGTGAATCTGCTATCGCAAGCCACGCCGGGCAAGGCGGTGCAGAGGTTGTTGCACGCGCACTGCTCAACAACCCGCTAAAGCGTTCGCCGCTCCTTCGGTATTTCAGGTCGGCAACGCGTTTTTTGCAGTTGCCATCAACCTATCCACTGGAGTTTAAGAGTGTCGAACGACTTCCTTTTCACCTCTGAATCCGTCTCTGAAGGCCACCCCGACAAGGTCGCCGACCAAATCTCAGACGCCATCCTCGACGCGATCTTCACGCAAGACCCGCTCTCTCGCGTGGCTGCCGAGACGCTCTGCAACACCGGCCTCGTGGTGCTCGCCGGCGAGATCACGACCAACGCGCATGTCGACTACATCCAGGTCGCGCGCGACACCATCAAGCGCATCGGCTACGACAACACCGAGTACGGCATCGACTACAAAGGCTGCGCGGTCATGGTCTGCTATGACAAGCAGAGCAACGACATCGCGCAGGGCGTAGACCACGCCAGCGATGACCACTTGAACACCGGCGCAGGCGACCAGGGCCTGATGTTTGGCTACGCCTGCGACGAAACCCCGGAGCTGATGCCGGCCCCGATTTACTACGCCCACCGCCTGGTCGAACGCCAGGCCCAGCTGCGAAAGGATGGCCGCTTGCCGTTCTTGCGGCCTGATGCTAAAAGCCAGGTCACCATGCGCTATGTAGGCGGCAAGCCGCACAGCATTGATACCGTGGTGCTCTCGACCCAGCACAGCCCTGATCAGAGCGAGACACCCAAGAAAATGAAGGCTTCGTTCATTGAAGCCATCATTGAAGAAATCATCAAGCCCGTGCTGCCCAGGCACATGCTGACCGAGCACACCAAGTACCTGATCAACCCAACTGGCAGGTTTGTTATAGGTGGCCCGCAAGGTGACTGCGGCCTGACCGGGCGCAAGATCATTGTTGACACTTATGGCGGTGCCTGCCCGCACGGCGGCGGTGCTTTCAGCGGCAAAGACCCTAGCAAGGTCGACCGCTCAGCGGCTTATGCAGCGCGTTATGTGGCTAAAAACATTGTCGCTGCTGGCCTGGCACGCCAGTGCCAGATTCAGGTCGCTTATGCGATCGGCGTGGCCAAACCCATGAACGTGACGGTGTACACCGAAGGCACAGGCGTGATGTCTGATGAGAAGCTCTCGGCACTTGTGCAAGAACACTTTGACCTGCGACCGAAAGGCATCATCCAGATGCTTGATTTGTTGCGTCCCATCTATGAAAAGACCGCCGCCTACGGCCACTTTGGCCGTGATGAACCAGAATTTACCTGGGAACGCACGGACAAGGCTGCAGTTTTACGCGCAGCCGCTGGTTTGTGATCTGAGTGAGCGTAAAAAAACCACCTTCGGGTGGTTTTTTTACGCTTCTCTTGAAAGACCTATTGATTGAACTGATCCAGTGCCAGCTTGCCAGCCCCAGCCGATACACCACTGACGATCGTGCCCCACGCCATGTCCAGAAAGGTTAGCCCGACGGGCCATCCCTTGATGACAGCCAGCGCGGTCAGGTCATATGTTGCGTAGGCAAAAAAACCAAACAACGCACCCATCGTCACGGCCCTGACCAGCGGCTCACCAGCCGACGGGAAAACAGCAAAGATCAAAAGCCCTGCCGGAAACAGCAGATAAAACGCTGTGGCGGCCCACAGATTCGGCGAATTCGTCAGCAGCGGGCCCATGCCTTCTGCGTACCACTGCACGGCAATCAGCCTGAGCCAGACCATATCGATGACCACCATCGTCACAAACACGGCCACATAGACCCCCAGATACTTCAGCATGGTGTGTACTTTCCTAAAAGTCAGTGCGCGTTGGCGCACAATTTGTTAACGATTGGTCAACCAATCACCGAGTGACCAGCCTAATTAAATGGCGGCACCGCCTCGGCCACTTTCCCTTTGTTATTTTTATTCTTTTCTCAT
>JAYWGR010000118.1:0-20691 GCA_043778145.1 Rhizobacter sp. | reverse complement strand
CTGCTGCTGCTGCTGCTGCTGCTGCTGCTGCTGCTGCTGCTGCTGCTGCTGCTGCTGCTGCTGCTGCTGCTGCTGGTGCTGGTGCTGGTGCTGGTGCTGCTGGCTCTGGTGCTGCTGCTGCTGCTGCTGCTGCTGCTGCTGCGTTTGGCTGGGCGGTAGGGCTTCCGTCGGCGAAATTCGCCCCAGTTTCAGTTGGGCCCGGTTCGTCGGGCGAAGGATCCGGGTCAAAAATGTCGATCAGGGCTCTGTCTACTTCAGACAGTTCGGCGCTGTCGATCGGAGTCGCTACGGTGGGCGAGTCAAATGAGTCGATGAGTTGCTCGTCTTCAGCAGACATTCCGGAGATATCGCTAGCGCTGCCGCTCCGAGTTACTTCGGCGGGGGGTAGCGCGCTGCGAGCTGACAGGTTCGACTGCGATCCCACGTTGGTCCCGTCCGCAATGGGAACGTGTGACGTTGGTACTTCAACATCGTTTGCATTCAGATGGGCATGCAACGCTTCAGGCCGTGTGTTGCCACTTCGGCTCACAAACGACACGTCGTCTGCGTCTCGGTCGGCATGCCCGAAAAAAGCCTGTCGCGGGGAGTGAGCCTGAGTCTCTTGACGGGCCTTGGGGTCGCTTATCACTGACCGGGACGGAGGGCCGCTGAGGCCGACTTGGCCCGGATCGGTAGTGCGCCCGGTGAGTGGGCGCGAAGACATCAAGTAGTCAGAGTCCTCTGCCTGACTGCGGGAGTTGGATGCTGCAGAGCCAGCGCGGCTGGCCAAGCCTTCATGCAGCGCATCCATCGCATCCCACTTGGGATCTTTCACGGACGAACTCATGACGGACGATGACGAACTCCTGCGTGAAAGCGGGAGTGGCGAATCAGCTGTTGAGCCCGACATGCGGCTGCTCTGCTTCCTCGAACTCGCTGAGGTCAAGTTATGCGAGGGCAGAGTCGTTACTGATTGGCCATCAGCACTTTCGCCAGGCGGGGTGATGCGTGGACGAGCAGCTGTTTTTGTAGTCATGAGAACTCCGGAATCTGAGATTGAATAGTGCGCTGCCTGGTGTGTTTGGTCGATGCGCGATGTTGTCTACCAGCCCAATGCGAACTTTTGATGTGTCGAGTCGACCACTTCTTTAAGGGGGTGCCTCGGCTCGTCGTTCATGGGTTGGCATATCCAGTGATGTCTCTAGCAATTTCCTGGCCTCCCTGAAAGCGGCGTTGCGAAGATTCGGCTTTGCTGCGCCGAGTGGGATGGTGTTGGTCGTCGGCATGTGCAGTCCTCTCGCCAATGCTTCTCTGCAAAACGTGGATGAACCGAGCACTGGCTTACCAGCCCAATGCGAGCTTGTGATTGGCCAGGTCGGTCAATGCCTCGAGTGCAGCTTGTTGGCGCACATGCCCTTGGGGCAGTCCCATCAGCGTCTCGAGCAGGTTGCTGGCCTCCCTCAACAGCGATTTGACGCTGGCATTCGTCATCTCAATTTGCAGCAACTCATTCAGTTCGGGGGCGCCGCCATCGCCGGCATCCGCACCTTTTCGCATCAGCGTGATGGCGTCCTGCACGTTCAGTGATCGCGCGTCGACTTTGGTGGTGGGTCGAATGTCGAACGTGGTGCGTTCACTGATGATGGCGTCGAGTGCGGGCACCAATAGTTTGTAGGCCCGGCGCCTTTGCTTGGGTGCGTCGGTGTCGGTGTAGTTCGCCATGGCGTCTATCGCACTCATGGCATTGGCGCGCATCTCATTCGAGTCGGCCACATCAAGACTGGCCAACAAAGAAGCGGCATGACCGGCGCCAGATTTGGCATTGGCGGCTGCTGCAGCGAGTTGGCTCATGTCGCCCTGCAGGTAATCGGGGTTTGCAGCGCGGGCCACGCTGTGCGCGGCCAGGGCGTCGATCTTGGCGTGCATGTCGGCCGCGCCGCGTGCACTCATGACGAGCCGGTTCGCACTGTCTTGGTCATTCGGGAAAGCAGCTTCGAGCAGTGCGGCGTTGGCTTCTTGCTCGTGCTGGTTCTCCACCGGCGCCACAACGAACGATGCTTCGGAGCCGTTCTTGGCTAAATAGTGAAACTCACTTGTGGTGCCAAAGCCGGCGTTGGTCACGCCATCGGCATTGGCGGCATACATGAGTTGAAGAATGTTCTTGGCATCCGGCGCCGAGTTGTCGGCCGGCAGATCGATGGCCTGCCTGGCGCAAATGGCGAACAGAGTCTGTGCGTAAGCTGAGCCGGGCTCGGCATCTTTGATGTTTTTCCGGATGTGCGTCACGGCACCTGCGGTGTACTCGTTCACATAGAGGTACACCATGGCCTTCACGCCTTCGGGCTTCAGACCCTCGGCAAGCATGATGCCCCCGGTTTTTGCGATGGCATCAGAGTCTCGCTTGGCGTAGTCGAAGAGATGCGTCAGAACCTTGCTGCGCGCTTCTTGCTTGCTGGTGTTGGCTGTGATGCCGAGTGCTTGCATGCACGCTCTCACGTCATGCACGACGTTGAGATCTTCGCTGTACTCGACCAATGCGAGCTTCTGTGACAAGCCGCTGCTCGAGGCCTTCAACAGATAGGAGAGGTCTTTGTCGCCGAGTGACTCTCTGGCGGCGCCGATGAGCAGGCCTTGGTGGTTGCCGATCTCAACGCTCTTTTGAATGCCCGCGGCCTTTGCGGCCTTTTGAAGAAACGGCGCCATGTCGCCGAGCACCATGATCTTGTCTTGCGCGGCGTCACCCAAAGCTGCAATGACGCCGTTGAGAATGTCTTTCGCCGATTCGCCGCGGCCTTTCGCTACTTCGGTCACGCCTTCTGGAATGCGGTTGGTCGAGAGCGGGATTTGAGACTTGTCGCGCTGCGGCTTATAGACAAAGTCTCGGAGCATGGCGACGTTGTCAGAGGCGCCGCCGGGCTTGTAGATGCCGGTGATGGTTTTGTCGGATTGCTTGAGGATGACTTTCAAGCCTTTGTCTCGGAACTTGTCGACGTAGTTGTGCAGTGTGTTGATTTGGCTGCCGGTCACGTCGCTGGGCCAGCGCGGTGGCGCCAGGACGATGACGATGCTGTCGCCGTGGTCACCGCCTTTGAGGGTGCCGTTCTCGGCAGCTCTCAAGATCGGATCGAGGCTGCGGGCGGTGTGGCCGCCGCCTGTCGATGAGTATTCGAGAACGAGAACCCTCGAACTGCCAATGAGGGCTTTGATTTCGTCTCGGGTGAAGATGGCGTTGGCTGGCGCTTTTTGCGTGGCGGTGAAAGACGTGCGCGCCGCAGAGATGGTGTCAGAGATGGTCTGAAAGTTGGCGACCTTGGCGGGTGTGCGCAAGGGTGGCGGCTTGAGGGCGTCGAGTCTTGTTTGGGGTGGGATGCGATTGCCAGAATCCAAAGACGTGACGTTGGGTTTTTGGAACGCGACCTGACCCGAGGCGGCTACGGCCGCGGCCTTCACCGCGATACGCGTGAATTTGCTGAACATCGATTCAACTCCTCGGGACTCGATCGCACCTAGTATTGGCAACGCACCGCAACGCCGCCGCGCGGCATGCGAAGCAAAGTACGCAAATGCGAAGCAGGTGCCGCGGAGTGCCCGGGTCGCGGCTCGGCTCGCGCCGCATTCGCGGGGGAGCGGCGGCCGGCTCACAGCGTGTTGCAGTGCGCCATGGCGGCGCTCGCAGTGGTGATTGAGGGAGTCTGATGCGGCTTCGTTAGCAGGTCACGAGCACCCTGAGTTGGGGCTTGTCATTGCGGGCAAGGCTGTGAGGAAGTTGACAACGTTGAATGGCATGCAAGCAGTGAGCGAGTGCTGGCAATCACTCACCAGCTTGTGCCGCAGGCCAATCCAGGGCCTGCACCGACTCCGATTGGGATCACCAACGCAGATGTGCACACGCGGATTCGATCGCAACTTCTGGGCCATCCGTGCGTTGCGATCGATGCCGGCGCTGTGCCTTTGGGTGCGAACTGCCCGGGGCAATTGCTCGCTTATCTTGCGGTGCGTGGGCTGTGGCAAACCCGTGACGAAGTGGCAAGGCTCTTCTGGCCCGATCGCCCAAGCAAGATGGCGCGAATCAATTTGCGCAATTGGCTTGGCAAGACTGCGGCAACGTTGCCATTCGCATTCATTGAGTCCACAGCGCACTCGCCCAGATTTACCGCACCGAGTGACTTGAATGGCTTTGAAGCCGCTGTGCAATGAGGCGACTTGGTGGCGGCGGTTCAGATCGGTTCAGCGGAATTGCTCAAGGGCATGGAGGCTCATAAGGCAACCTTCATGCTTCGCATTGCGGTGTGTTCGTCTTTCGGGCGGCCGGGCACCTTCGCGCCAACGTGTTGATCTGGGCCGCGCAGTGGAGTTGATCGGGTTGGTGTGGCGCGTCAGGGCGCGGATTTCTGCGCTCTTGAAAGGATGGCAGCCAAGAGCTCAATTGTTGCGCTGGGTTTTCCGGCGCTTGCCCGGCGCAGGCGCATTGCCGGCATTCAGCAAATGTGGCCACGGGCTCGGCGGCCGGCCCATGGCGTGGCCGGGCTATGCGAGGTCGATGGCCTTCAGGCGCTTCCAGAGCGGCAGGCTGCTGTCGATCACGTCGGACACTGCGGCGTGCAGTTGACCTGGCGCCAAGTCACCGATCTCCGTCGACAGGCGTTGCAAAAGCTCGGGTGAGGCGTCGAGCGCGCGTTTCAAGGCGGCGCAGAGTTCGTCGGCCGCTTGCGTCTTTCGGCTGACGATCAGGCTGTAGACGCAGCGCTCGAGCAAGGTCAGGTAAAGCCCGCTGCGCGCCATGGGTGAGGCGAGCGCTGCGCAGGCGTCTTCGGTCAGCGCGGTATTGGCTGTGAGGCGATTCAGCGCTTGGGCCGTGGTGCCCGCCGGCGCCGGTCGCGCGCCATCGACCAAGTGCACTGCGCCCAGCTGCGACAAGCAAGCCAGCGTGGCCAGGGCAAGCTGCTGGTCATCGCCGCAATTCATCACGCTGCCGATCTGATCGATCGACAGCGGCTGACGCATCATGGCTCGCAGCAACTCATCGACACGCTCTTTGCCGCCGGGGATGCTTGCAAAGGTCGGCGCGATGCGGGCCATCGCGTTCGGCAGTGGCATGGTCGGCGCAGCGGTATAGCGGCCGATCAGCGCGCGGCGCCGGCCCGGCGAAAGGCTTCTGCGCCCGCGCACGAAGAGGTCGCAGCGGAACCCAGTGCCCAGCAAAAAATCTTTGACCGTTTCTTTCAATGCGGGATCGGCCACTGCATCGATCGCCGTTTGCTGCTCGGGCAAGAACTCATGCAGTGCGCGGATCAGCATGGAGGAGCCGACAAAGTCGAGCTTGGCCGCGCTAAGTTCGCCAGCCACATCGCTGAAATACATCGGCTGCCATTCGCGGTGCAAGTACTCGTGTACCAAGTAGCCGTTTCCAGCTTGCTTGATCTGCGCAAGACGGCGGCTGACGTCGGGCTTGTCCACGAAGTAGTCGGCGCCGCACTCGCTCAGGCGCATCACGAGCTCCCGCGCTTTGGCGGCCTTCTCGGTGATGTCGCCCGGCGTGGTTGCCGCCACGTCATGAAGAAGGCGCTGCAGCGGCGTGCTTGCAGCCCAGCCGGGCATGGCGTTGTAGCCGAGATAGACAACGCCACCGGGCTTCAAATAGCGCGCAATGAACTTGACGATTTGCGCGCGCGCATGCGGCGGCACCCAGGTGTAGACGCCGTGCAGCGTGATGAAGTCCATGGGCGGCAGATCGACTTGGCCTTCTGCCAATTCCGCGAAGCTGCTTTCGAGGAGTGTGAGATTGTCGATTCCGCTTTGGCGCTGGATGCTCTGCGCAGCGGCCACATGGGCGGGCATGAAATCGTTGGCAAAGAAGCGCGCCTGCGGATGGACGCTCGCCAAGAGGGTGCTGCTGACGCCCAGGCCACACCCGAGTTCAAAGTAGTTGAAGCGCTCGCCGGGTTCGGCGGGCTCAACGCCGTGAAGTGCGCAACAGAAATTGAGATGATCTGGCGCGAGTTGCGAGTAATACTCGGCGGTATATTGCTGTGCCGTCACATAACCATCGGACCAGCCAGCTGTGTTGGTGCTCATTTTGCGCCGCTCTTCGATTCTAATTGACCGTTTGGTTGGCGCTGCCGGAAGGTCGGGCTGATCGAAGAGCTTGCTGCTGATGTGATAACTTTGCGGGTATCAGCAGAATTTGATCCAGGTATATCCGCCGAGTTTGATATTTTCTGAGTACACAAACTTGGCCGGCGCCTCACCAGCGCTGGCGTTTGACTTCGCCCTGGGTGCGGCGCTCAGGATCGGGCGGAAGCCACCGCTTGCCGCTCGGGCTGCGTGTGCTGCTTGCGGCGCCGCACCTGAGTGCGAGTTTGCGGGGCGGAGATTAATGCCGGGACCGACGTCGGATACAGGCCGCACTTGAATAAACTTCATCGAAACCTCCAGATAATTTTATTATCGGCTGGGCTGGCCTGTAATGTTGACTTGCCCGCTTGGGCGGCCCGACACTGTGTGAAATCCGGCCGTGCAAACCGGATACCGATCCGACGTAAAAATCAATTTGTGACTTCTTTCCAGTCGAGCTCTGGCGCAGTTGAGCACGGCGCATGCTTGCGAAGCGCTTCCGAGGCGCTTCTTGCTGAAGGGCCAGGCGAAGCGCCTGCCATCGGCGGCGGTTCGCCAAGCCTGGAAGTCGCGAACCGCCTTGAGCAGACGTGACTTTCTGCCGCTGTTGGGTGATGGGCAGGCGTGCTGATCAAGCAACCTTCCTGCTTCGCACTGCGGTGTGTCGCCTTTCGGGCGGCCGTGCAGGCTCACCGCTGCACAAGGCGGGTGCAGCGCCCGCTACCAAGGTGTCGCGTTCGAATGCGCCGAGAGCAAGGTCAGCATATCGACGAACACCGGCGACTCGATGCCGATGCTGGCGGCCACCGCAAGTGGCTCCTCGCGGCTCAACTCCGGGTGCGCGAGAACGCGCGACAGCGCGATTTGCTCCATGCGCATGTAGGCAGTGCGGCTCGTGAGTCCGTACTGTTCGGCGATGTCGTGCAGGGTTTGACCGCCGCGCAGCGCGTTCTCGGCGGCGGTGCGCACGGCCTCCCCAGCAGCGCCGCTGAGTGCCGTCGCCTCCAGGGCTTGAATGCCTTCTTCCGTGCGGAAGCCCAGGCGTTGGGCGACTTCTTGCACGTTTTGCCCGCCGGTCACTTCCAGCCGCACGGGGCCGCGTGCTGCGGCCCGTTCGAGTGCGGCAATGCCCATGGGCGTTGCAAAGCCGTGGTGTTGGATGACGTCGAGCAACGACTCGCCGCGTTGAATCGCCTCTCCGGCCGCGCCATTGATGGCGCTGCGCTCCACCGTGGCGATGTTCTCCGGGTTGGTCACACCAAAGTGCGCGCAGGCAAGCTGGATGTTTTCGCCAGCCATGGCCGCAATTCCCGCATATTCATATTCAGTGATTCGGTGAAAGGTCATCAGTGCCGCGGAACGCTGGTCTGCGCCCAATCTGTCGACGTGTTCGCGAAACGCGCGTGATGCCTGCTGCTGCTCATTGACCGGGAGGTTTGGAATGCGACGCAGCAGCGCCGTGAGCGGCCGAAACTGAAGATCCCGGCGCATGCCGGCAATGGTGCCTGCGTTGCTTGCGCCCGCGTTGTTGCCGCCTCCGAGGGCGCGGCGAAAGCTCGGCAGATCGCTCGCCGCGGCAACCACTGCGTCAAGTGACTCACTGATCGTGCGCAGCTGACGCAGTTCGAAACGGACGGCCGGACCTGCTTGCCCATCAACAGCCAGCGCGCGCATGTGTCTCACGGGCACGAAGCTTGAAACGTGCCCGAGCACGTCGGTCGGAAGCAGCGCCAGGCCATTTCCCACCCGGCTGTTCTGCGCAGGCCTGGCGGCCCCATGGGAACTTGCCGCATTGCCCGGTGGCTGCAAGCCGGCAGCTTGCGGGCGAAGCGGCCCGGGTGGTGGGCCAATGCGGTTGTTGTCTGCCACGCTGAGTTCCGGCCTGTTGAGATGCGGCAGATTTTGTTGTTCGGCCTGAAGCGGCCATCCTGGTGACGCGAACCGACGGCGTGCTGCCCGAACTGCCACTCAAGTGCGGTAGCCGATCCCGCCAAGCGGGAGCGAGCCACTTCGGCTGGGCGGCCGGGCGGAGCTCACTCGATGAGCCAGCAGAGGCGATTGCCTTGAACCTTGGCTCTCAGCGCAAGAAGGGTGCCATTGCGGCATCGCGCCTCGGCACGATGCTGGACTTGGGCCAAGCCGGCTGTCGCGTCAACTCGTCTTCTTCCATCGGGCGTGCAAACAAGTAGCCCTGAAGCGCATCACAGCCGAGTCGCCGCAGCTCGTTGAATTGGTCTTCGGTTTCCACGCCTTCGGCCGTGACTCGGATGCCGAGACCGTGCCCGAGCTCGATGATCGCGCGCACGATCGCGGCGTCGCGCGTCGCGATGGCGATGTCGCGCACGAACATGCGGTCGATCTTGAGCGAGTGCAGATTGAAACGCTGCAGGTAGGCCAACGATGAATAGCCCACGCCGAAATCGTCGATGGCGAGCCGGACGCCTCGCATCGCCAGGGCGTCGATCTTGGCCAAGCACTCCTCGGTTGGGGCGAGCAAGAGGCCTTCGGTGACTTCGAGCTGAAGCTGCGCGGCGGGGAATCCGGTTTCCGCGAGCACCCGGTCGACCACCGTCACGAAGTCGGCCTCTGCAAACTGACGCGGCGAGACGTTCACCGACATCAGCAAATCCGCACCGCCCATCGCGCGCCAAGACGCGCCACTCTTGCACGCCTCGCTCAGCGCCCAGCGCCCTGCCGCAACGATCAGGCCCGTTTCCTCCAGGATCGGTATGAAATCGGCTGGCGAGACGACTCCCTGCTCGGGGTCGGCCCAACGCAAGAGCGCCTCCACGGCGATGATGTTCTTGCCTGTGATGTCCAGAATCGGTTGGTACAGCAAGAAGAACTCGTCCTGGCGCAGCGCTCGCCGCAGGTTCAATTCGATGTCGAGCCGCTGTTGCAGGTTGCTGTTCATCGCCGTCTCGTACAGCTTGAATCGCCCGCCGCCGTCTGCTTTGGCGGCGCGCATGGCGGCGTCAGCGCATTTGAGAAGCGCATCGGCCGTGTCGGCCTCTTCGCTCGCCACGGCCACACCAACACTCAAACCAACGACCGTCTCTTTGCCGCCCAACACATAAGACGGTGCCAACGCGCGCAACAGGTTGCGCGCCATGCCGGCCGCGGCGGCTGCGCCGCCAATGCCTTCGACGAGGATGCCGAACTGGTCGGCGCCGAGTCTTGCTGCAACGTCAGATGGGCGCGTGACGGCGCGAATGCGGTCGGCCACGTTGCGCAAAAGCGCATCGCCGCACGGGTGGCCCAGCGAGTCGTTGACGATGCGAAAGCGGTCGAGGTCAACCACCAGCACGGCCACGGTTTGGGCGCTCGCCTGGCGGCGCGAGAGCGCACGCTGCAGGCGGATGCGCAGGCCGTCGAGGTTGTAGAGGCCGGTGAGTGCGTCGTGTCGGGCGTAGCCCTTGAGCCGCCCTTCGGTCTTGCGCAACACGCCGATGGGCCGCATGAAAACGGTGATCCACAGCGTCATCGCCAAGATGATTCCTGCCAGCCCGAGGGCGAGCGCCATGCTGAATGCCGGCCGCAGTGAGCGAACGATGTGCACGCGGCCCACCACCTCGCCGCCGCGCCGCAGCTCCTGCGGCACCACCAACGACGGCCAGGCGCGTGATGCAGCGTCTCCTCGTGAGGCGAGGATTCGCCCGTCGGCGGCGTAGATGTCGCGGGCTTCGCTTTGCGAGTCGATCGCCGGCAAGTCCGCCAGGGCTGCCAGATCGTCGCTCGGCAGCGCGTCGGTCGAGGCGGTGTTTGTTGACGACGGTTGCCGTTCAACCATCCAGGCGATGACCATCGCGCTCGCTTCGGCACGCTGTTGTTGCGTGATCCAGCCTGCACAAATGGCCAGTGCGGCCGGCAAGGCGGCGATCAGCACCATGCCGACCAATGCCACTCGCTCGGCCTGCCCAGCCAGTGATGTGCGTTCTGCGGCGGGCTTCACGATGGCAGTGCTTCTGCGCCAGGCGGGGTCACACCGCTCTCACGCTCTGAAGTGAAGAGGCAAATCTGGTTGCCGCCGCGGCGCCGGGCGCGCAAACGCGCGCGATCGGCGCGGTCTAAGAGCGTGGAGGCGCCGGGGGATGTTGCTGCGAGCACATCGGCGCCGAGGCTCAGGGTGAAGCGCAAACCTGGTGCGCCCGGCACAGCTGTGGCCACGGCGGCGGGCAGCTGCATGCGCAAGCGCTCCGCGAACTCGCTCAATTCGCCCAGGCTCAGCCCAGGCGCGAGCACGGCAAATTCCTCCGGCCCGCATCGGCCGACCAAGTCGTTGCCGCGCGACAGCCGTTGCAGCTCGCGGCCAATTTGGCGCAGCAGCGGGTTGCCGAACTCGTTGCCGTGGGTGTCAACAATGGCCTTCATGGTGTCGACCCCCAGCATCACGCAGGCGAGCGTGCCGCTCTTGCTGCGCTCTCCGCGGAGTGAGGCTTCCAGCGCTGCGTCAAGGCCGAGGCGATTCAGGCAACCCGTGACCGGGTCCCGGTCGGCTGGCGATGCCTGCTCCTTCACTGGCTCCTTCACCGGCGCTTCAGGTTCGAACGCGCAGACCCGGTTGCGCCCGCTGCGCTTGGCACGGTAGAGGCCCTGGTCGGCGCGGTCGATCAAGATCGCCGGCGTGGGCACTTGCGCCGTCAGCACATCAACGCCGAGGCTGATCTTCACATCGATGCCTTCAATGTCGCGCAGCGCCGCCGCGCACTCGCGCTCTACCTTTTCCCGCACGCGTTCGGCGAACGCCATCGCTTGCGCGAGCTCGAGCCCAGGCACGGCCACACAGAACTCCTCGCCGCCGTAGCGGCAGACCAAATCGCCGGTGCGTGAGGACTCGTGCAGCTTCTTGGCCACCTCCTGAATCACACGGTCGCCCACCGCGTGGCCGAAGGTGTCGTTGACTTTCTTGAAGTGGTCGATGTCGAGCATGATGCAACTCAGCGGCAAGCCGCCGGCGGCCGCCGCTTGGAACATGGCTTCAAATTCTTCGTTGAAGGCGCGCCGGTTCAGGCAGCCCGTCATCGGGTCGCGGGTGGCCAGGCGTTTGAGCTCTTCGTTCTTGAGTTGCACCTGATCCTTGGCGGCCGACAAATCCGCCAGCGTGACCATCAAGGTCTCGTTGGTGCGGTGCAGTTCAGACACGTCATTGAACGTTGTCAAGCAGCCGCGAACGCTGCCGCTGCCATCGGTGATCGGTGCGCAGCTCACGACGAGGCGGCGCGCGCCGCCATCGCCATCCGGTATCTCGAGCGTGTAGCCGGCGTTCGCAGCCCGCGCTGCCATCGCGCGTGCCCACGGGTGGGCCGATCCATCTTCCGGCAAGGCCTCTGCCAACCAAGGCAGCGTCGACAAAGGATGCCCGAGCTGCAGCTTTTCGGCATCGGCATGCATGCCGCGAAACGCCTTGTTGGCGAGCATCACGCGTGCGCGCGCATCGAGCACGACCACGCCTTCGGTCATCACATCGAACGCGCCTTGCACGCGCTCCGGAATCACCGAAGACGGGTCCAAATGCTGCAACGTCCGCCGCAAGTACAGCGCGAACACAACCGTGCCCGCGCACGAGATGAAGAGCAGCGTGATCACCATCGGCTCGTTGAGCTGGCGAAGAATCACGTTTTGTGCCGGCTCTTTGAACGCAATCTCGAAGGTGCCCCACGGCTTGCCACCGGACTGGAGTGCCACGCTGACTTGGTCGAGTGTGGAGAGATCCGTCTCGCCGCCGCGCCACGCTTTGGCGTGATCGCCCGCTTGCATCAACAGCGAGCCATCAGCGCGGCGCAGCCCGAGCGACTGCACACCCTCCGTGCGCGAAACAACGTGGCTGATTGTTCGCTGCAGCGCACGCTCGTTGTCGCCTTCGATCAGCGCCGCGATCTGAACCGACAGTGCCTCGCTCACGCTCTTGCGCAAGGCGAGTCGCTGCGCCTGGCGGTCGGGCAGCACGCCGAAGAACACATCGGCCAGCATCACCAAGGTGCCGCACAGCGCGACCAGCGCGAACGTCATTTTCAACAGAGGGCCGATGCGTTTCATGGTGCGTGATGAGGATTGGCGGCGCGCGCTGCGCGTTGCTCGAACAACTCGGCCATGGTGCCGTCTTCGAGTTCGGAGTCGGTGTCATCGGAGGCGTTTTCGTCGTCGCCGTCACCGTCTTCATCCGCGCCGCCCATCAGCACCGGCAACAGGTCGACGTGGCGCCATGCGGGCACGCCCAACAGCATCGTTGTCAGCAGCCCGCCGGCGCGGGTGAGCCACCAGACCAAGCCGGCCGTGAAGCTCACGCTCGCCGCGCTCAGCGGGTTCTTCAGTGCCGCACTTAGCGTCTCTGTGGTGCCCAGGGCGGTGAGATCGGCCGGTTGCAACGAGGCGTCGGCCTCCACCACATCGCCGCGCCGCAGCTGCGACAGCGTTTGCAACCCAGACTCGCTGGTGCGGACTGTCGCCTCGCGAGACACCGCAGCTTCGCCGAGGTTCGGCGACTCGGACGCCGTGGCCGCCGACACCGAGACGATCCAGGTCACCGCAGCCGGCTGGGCGCGCGCCGCTGCGGTCTCTTGGGCGCCTGCTGGCGCTTGCGCTGCCCTGGCAAAAGCGTGTGCGCCATTGCGGCTCTCCAAGATCGGCGAGGTCGTGGTTTTGGCCTCTTCCGTTGCGACTGTCGTCCTGGTCGATGCAGGAGCCGTGGAGTCGGTGCTGCCTGTCGAAGAATTCGGCAGTGTGGTGGTGCCGCCCGAGACCGGCGCGCCTTCAGCTGTCGTTGCTGGCGCTGACGGTGGAGCTGGTGCTACCACGGGTGAAGGCGCTGGTGCTGGCGCTGGCGCTGTGGCCGGTTCTGGCGCAGGTGCGGGTGCGGGTGCGGGTGCCGGCGCAGGCGCAGGCGCCGGCACGAGGATGGGCAGCGGCGCGAGGATGGGCAGCTGCACGACAACGGGCGGGGGCTCGACGACGGGTGGCGGCACGACCACGGGTGGCGGCACGACCGCGGGCGGCGGCACGACCACGGGCGGCGGCACGACCACGGGCGGCGGCATGACCACGGGCGGCGGCACCACCGAGCTGCCGATCGTCACCACGACGACCTGCTCATCGCTCAGGCCGCTTGCGTCGGTCGCCCGGACCAGCAGTTCAAACCGGTTGACCGTGAAGAAGTTGATCGTCGATGCATCGGCCAGGACGATCTCGCCGCTGTGCGCGTCGATCGAGAAGTGCCCCTCGCCGTTGCTGGACAGTGAATAGGTGAACGAGTCGCCCGAGTCCGGATCCAGCACAGCAATGGTCGCCACGGGTGTGCCGTTCGGGATGCGGTCCGCCAAGTTGACCGCGGCCGGCCCAACTGCCCTTGGTGCTTCGTTGACGTTGAGCAGCCGAACAGTGATCGCTTGGGTGTCGAAGCCGCCATGGCCGTCTGACGCCTGCACCGTCACGTCGTAGATGTTGTCTCGGCCAGCATCGCCCGGGGCTTCGAAGTCTGGATTCGCCAGGAAGCGCAGCACACCTGTCGTGGCATTGATCGAGAAGAGCGCTCGATCCGCGCCCCCCACGAGGCTGTAGCTCGCTGCGCCACCGTCGACATCTGAGCTCGATACCGTGGTGACCGACGTCTGGTTCTCTGCCGCCGTCACGGCGGCCGTGGCGGCGCCGCCCTGGCTGGTGATCGAGGGCGCATCGTTCGTCGCGGTGATCGCAACCGTCGTGCTGCCGAATGCGCTGAGCGCGCCTCCTGCGCCTTGGTCACCGGCGTTGCCGTCGTTGAAGGTCCAGTTGATCTGAATGGAGTCAGGCGGCGTATCGCTGCTGTTGGTGTAGGTGATCTGGCGCAGGATGGCGTCGACATCGGCCGAGGTCGGCGTCAGGCCGTAGGCATTGGTGAAGGTGATCATCAGCTCACCGGCCAAGCTGCTGGTGTCGAAGCTGGCAATGACGAAGCTGCTCTTCAGCAGCGAGCCGCTGAAGAGCGAGATGCCGTTGCCGGGGGCGAAGCCGAACACATCCTGGCTGCTTGCGCCGCCATTGCGAACCAATGTCAGCGAAGCGCCGCTGTAGTTGCCATTGCCGCTGTTGCGCGCATCGAGCTCAGCGTCTTGCACCGCCACGTCGCCATCGAGCACCACCGCCGCACCACCTTCGGTGAAGCTCGGTGTGCCGTTGAGCAGGTTGGTGCCAAAGCTGGTGTCGAGCGAGCCATCGGCGTTGTAGCGAACCAGCGCGAAGCCTTCGTTGCTGCCGTTGTTGCTGGAGCCTGCGACGACGATCTTGCCGTCGCTCTGCAGGACGACGCTGTAGCCGATTTCGATGCCTGCGCCGATGTTGGTGGTGACGATGCCGTCGCCCCCGCCGAAGGAGTTGTCCAGCGAGCCATCGGCGTTGTAGCGGGTGAGGGCGAAGCCTTTGACACCGTCGACGTCGTCATCGGCGTACCCTGCGACGACGATCTTGCCGTCGCTCTGGAGGGCGACGCTGCGGCCTACATCGTTGCTTCCGCTGATGTAGGTGGAGACGATGCCGTCGCCGCCGCCGAACGAGGTATCCAGTGTGCCGTTGGCGTTGTAGCGGACGAGGATCGTGTCGAAGCTGCCGAAGAGGGCGCTGCCTGAGACGACGATCTTGTCGTCGCTCTGCAGGGCGACGCTGTAGGTGTGACCAAAGGTGGCGCCGATGGCGGTGGTAACGATGCCGTCGCCGCCGCCAAAAGAGGCGTCCAGCGTGCCATCGGCGTTGTAGCGGGCGAGGGCGGTTTCGACAAAGGTGTCCTGGTTTCCGCCTGCGACGACGATCTTGCCGTCGCTCTGCAGCGCGACGCTGTAGGCGTGATAGTCGACTCCGCCGATGTCGGTGGTGACGATGCCGTCCCCGCCGCCGAAAGAGGTGTCCAGCGTGCCATCGGCGTTGTAGCGAACCAGGGCGAATTGGTCGTTGCTGCCGTTAAAGCTGGAGCCTGAGACAACGATCTTGCCGTCGCGCTGCAGGGCGACGCTGTAGCCGGTCTCGTTGCCTGCGCCGATGGCGGTGGTGACGATGCCGTCGCCGCCACCGAAGCTCGCGTCGAGCGAGCCGTTGCTGTTGTAGCGAACGAGCGCGAAGTCGTTGTCGCTGCCGTTGGCGCTGTGCCCGGCCACGACGATCTTGCCATCGGCCTGCAGCGTGACGCTGAAGGCCACGTCATTGCCCGACCCCACGGCGGTGGTGACGATGCCGTCGCCGCCACCAAAGCTGGTGTCAAGCGAGCCATCGGTGTTGTAGCGAGCCAGCGCGAAGTCGACGCTGTTGCCGTTGTCGCCGTACCCCGCCACGATGAGCTTGCCGTCAGCCTGGATCACGCTGGCGAAGGCGCCGGAGCCCGCCCCCACGGCGGTGGTCACGACGCCAGGGTTCGCACCGAACACTGGCGCGTCGTTGATGGCCGCAATCGCAACCGTGGTGCTGCCGATGGCGCTCATCTCGCCGCCTGCGCCTTGGTCACCGGTGTTGCCGTCGTTGAAGGTCCAGACGATCTGCGCTGATGCGGGCGGCGCGTCGCCGCTGTTGGTGTAGGTGATCTGGCTCAGGATGGCGTTGACATCGGCCGAGGTCGGCGTCAGGCCATCGGCATTGGTGAAAGTGATGACCAGCTGACCCGGAGAGCTGCTCGTGTCGAAGCTTGCAATGACGAAGTCGCCCTTCAGCAGCGAGCCGCTCACGAGTGAGATGCCGTTGCCCGAAGCAAAGCCAAAGACATCGTCTGCATTGGCGCCGCCGCTGCGAGCGAGCGTCAGCCACGCGCCGGTGTAGTCGCCGTCGCCGTTGTTGAGCAAGGCGAGATCAAGGTCTTGCAGCGCTGCGTCGCTGTCCAGCACCACGGCCACACCGCCTTCGGTGATGCTGGGCGCGCCATCGAGCCGGTTGCTGCCGCCAAAGCTTGTGTCGAGCGTGCCGTTGGCGCTGTAGCGCAGCAGCGCGAAGTCGTAGTCGCTGCCGTTGAAGGCCTCGCCCGCCACGAAGATCTGGCCGTTGGCTTGCAAGCTGAGGCTGTAGCCCGTGGCGTCACCCTTGCCGACGATGCTGGTTGCGATGCCGTCGCCACCGCCAAAGCTGGTGTCGAGCGTGCCGTTGCTGTTGTAGCGCAGCAGCGCGATGTCGTAGCTGCTCTTGCCCGTGCTGTAGCCCGAGGCGACGATCTTTCCGTCGGCCTGCACAACGACGCCGTAAGCCTTGTCGTCGATCCCGTTGATCGCGGTGGTGGCGATGCCGTCACCGCCGCCAAAGCTGCTGTCGAGCGTGCCGTTGCTGCCAAAGCGCATCACGGTGAACACGTAGCTGTTGCCGCTGACGCTGTAGCCCGCCGCGACGATCTTGCCGTCGCTTTGCAGGGTCATCGCATAGGCCGAGGCGTCGCCCGAGCCGATGGTTGGGGTGGCGATGCCGTCGCCGCCGCCAAAGGTGGTGTCGAGCGTGCCGTTGCTGCTGTAGCGCACGACCGCGACCCCGTTGCTGCCGTTGTGGTCATAGTGCCCCGCTGCCACGATGCGGCCATCAGCCTGCAAGGCAATCGAATAAGCCTCGGCATTGCCTGCGCCCATCGAGGTGGTGACGAAGCCACTGCCACCGCCAAAGCTGGTGTCGAGCGTGCCATTGCTGTTGTAGCGAACCACCGCAAATTCGACATTGCTGCCGTTGTCGTTGGAGCCCGCCACGACGATGCGGCCATTGGCCTGCACCGCCACACCGTAAGCCGTCGCGTCGCCACCGCCGAAGGTGGTGATGACGATGCCGTCGCCGCCGCCGAAGCTGGTGTCGAGCGAGCCGTTGGCGTTGTAGCGGACCACCGCCATGTCATAGCCGCTGCCGTTGTCGCTGTACCCGGCGGCGATGATCTTGCCGTCAGATTGCAGCGCGACGCTCTGCACCGCGGCGTCGCCCCCCATGGCCGTGATGACGATGCCATCGCCGCCGCCAAAGCTCGTGTCGAGCGTGCCGTCGATGTTGTAGCGGGTGAGCATGAAATCGCCGCCAACGTTGTCGTAGCTGCTGCCCGCGACAACAATCTTTCCGTCGGCTTGAACTGCGCTGCTGTAGCCCTGATCGTCGTTCGTGCCCACGCCGGTCGTGACCGCACCAATGTTCAGGCCGAAAACCGGCGCAATGTTGGCATCGGCCACCGTCACGGCCAGCCCCTGCGTGTCCGAGGCGCCATGGCCATCGGCCACCCGCACCGTCACGTCATAGACGCTGTCGCCGTCAGCGTCAGTCGGCGCTGACGTGCTCGGTGCGGTGATGAACTTCAACACGCCGGTCGTGGCATTGATCGTGAAGCGCGCTGCATCGGCACCGCCTGCGATCGAGTAGGTGAGCACATCGCCATCGCCATCGCCATCGTCGTCGTTCGCCTTCACCGTGGTCACGGCCGTCTGGTTGGCGGCCACCAGCAGGTCGGCGGTGGCGTTGCCGCCGTTGCTCGTGATCTCCGGCGCTTCGTTGACATTGGTGACCGTCACGGCAATGTCCTGCGTGTCTTCGCCACCATTGCCATCGGAGGCCTGCACGGTCACGTCATACACGTTGTCGCCGTCCAGATCGTTGGGGGCTTCGAAGTTCGGCTCGGCAATGAACGTCAGCACACCCGTGCTCTCGTCGATTTCGAACTCCGCCGCATCGTCGCCACCGGCGATCGAGTAGATCGGCGTATCGCCGTCCACATCGGTTGAGGTCACGGTGGTAACTGCCCGCTGGTTCTCGGTGGCGTTCACGGTGGCTGTAGCGCCCGCGCCATTGCTGCCAATGACCGGCGCCTCATTGACGTTGATGACCGTCACGGCAATCGCTTGCGAGTCAAATGCGCCAAAGCCATCAGAGACGCGCACCGTCACGTCATAAACGTTGTTGCCGCCCACATCGCTTGGTGCTTCAAAGTTCGGCGACGCGACGAACCTGAGCACACCCGTCGATGCATTGATCGTGAACCGCGCCGCATCGGCGCCACCGGTGATGGCGTAGGCGGGCGTGCCGCCGTCGACATCGGTCGAGGCCACGGTGGTCACCGCCGTCTGGTTCTCGGCCGCGGTCAAAGCGGCCGTGGCGCCAGCGCCGTTGCTCGTGATGACCGGCGCTTCATTGACGTTCGTGACCGTCACCGCAATCACTTGCGTGTCGGTGCCGCCGGCGCCGTCAGAGACCTGCACGGTCACGTCATAAACGTTGTTGGCGCCCACATCGTTCGGTGCTTCAAAGTTGGGTGCGGCAGCAAACGTCAGCACGCCGGTCGACGCGTTGATTGCGAACCGCGCCGCATCGGCACCGCCAGTGATCGAGTAGACGGGCGTGCCGCCGTCGACATCGGTCGAGGCCACGGTCGTCACTGCCGTCTGGTTCTCGGCTGCACTCGTTGTGGCCGTGGCGCCAGCGCCGTTGCTGCTGATGACGGGTGCGTCATTGACGTTGGTGACCGTGACGGCAATCGCTTGCGAATCGACGGCGCCATTGCCATCAGCCACCTGCACCGTCACGTCATAAACGTTGTTGGCGCCCACATCGCTTGGTGCCTCGAAGTTCGGCGCGGCAACGAACGTCAGCACACCCGTTGATGCATTGATCGCGAACCGTGCCGCATCGGCCCCGCCGGTGATCGAGTACACAGCCGTGCCACCGTCGACATCGGTTGACGTCACCGTGGTCACTGCCGTTTGGTTCTCCGCCGCGTTCACTGCCGCTGTAGCGCCAGCGCCGTTGCTGGTGATGACCGGCGCTTCGTTGACATTCGTGACCGTCACGGCGATCGCTTGCGTGTCGGTGCCGCCGTTGCCATCGGCCACTCGCACCGTCACGTCATAGACGTTGTTGGCGCCTGCATCGCTCGGTGCTTCAAAGTTGGGTGCGGCAACGAACGTCAACACACCCGTCGACGCGTTGATGGCGAACCGCGCCGCATCGGCACCGCCAGTGATCGAGTAGACGGGGGTGCCGCCGTCGACATCGGTCGATGTCACCGTGGTCACTGCCGTCTGGTTTTCCGCCGCATTCACCGCAGCGGAGGCGCCGGCGCCATTGCTGCTGATGACAGGCGGCTCATTGGCGTCAGTGACCGTGACGGCAATCGCTTGCGAGTCAACGGCGCCAATGCTGTCAGCCACCTGCACGATCACGTCATAGACGTTGTTGGCGCCCACATCGCCCGGTGCTTCGAAGTCCGGCGCGGCGACGAATCTCAGCGCACCTGTTGATGCATTGATGACGAATCGCGCCGCATCCGCCCCACCGGAGATCGAGTAGAAAAGCGTGCCGCCGTCGACATCGGTCGCGGTCACGGTGGTCACAGCTGTTTGGTTCTCTGCCGCGTTCACTGCCGCATTTGCGCCTGCGCCGTTGCTGGTGATGACCGGCACTTCGTTGATGTTCGTGACCGTCACGGCGATCGCTTGCGTGTCGGTGCCGCCGTTGCCATCCGAAACCTGCACCGTCACGTCATAGACGTTGTTGCCGCCTGAATCGGTCGGCACTTCAAGGTCGGGTGCGGTGACGAAAGTCAGCGCGCCGGTCGAGGCGTTGATCGAGAACAGCGCTTGATCGGCCCCGCCCGTGATCGAGTAGACAGCCGTCCCACCGTCGACATCGGTCGAAGTCACGGTGGTCACTGCCGTCTGGTTCTCTGCGGCGTTGACTGCGGCCGTGATCCCGCCGCCATGGCTCGTGATGACCGGTGCTTCGTTGACGTTGGTCACCGTCACGGCAATCGCCTGCGTGTCGATCCCGCCATTGCTGTCCGAGACCTGCACCGTCACGTCATAGACGTTGTTGGCGCCCACATCGCTCGGCGCTTCGAAGTTGCGCGCGGTAACGAATGTCAACACGCCGGTTGCCGAGTTGATCGAGAAGAGTGACTGATCCGCGCCTCCCGTGATCGAGTACACCGCCGTGCCGCCGTCAACATCGGTGGATGTGACTGTGGTCACCGACGTTTGGTTCTCGGCGGCATTGACTGCGGCCGTAGCGCCTGCGCCATCGCTGGTGAAGACCGGCGCTTCGTTGACATTGGTTACCGTGACCGCAATGGCCTGCGTGTCGGTGCCGCCGTTTTGGTCGTCGACCTGAACCGTCACGTCATAGACGTTGTTGCTGCCCGCATCGGTCGGCGCTTCAAAGTTGGGTGCGGTGTTGAAGGTGAGCACACCCGTCGAGCTGTTGATCGAGAACAGCGACTGATCCGCGCCTCCCGTGATCGAGTACACCGCCGTGCCGCCGTCGACATCGGTGGATGTGATCGTTGTTACCGCCGTCTGGTTTTCAGCGGCATTGATTGCGGCGGTTGCACCTGCGCCATCGCTGCTGATCACCGGCGCATCGTTGCTGGCGGTGATGGCAACCGTCGTGCTGCCGGTTGTGGTCAGCGCGCCGCCAGCGCCCTGCGCGCCGCTGTTGCCATCGCTGAAGGTCCAGTTGATCTGTGCAGACGCAGGCGGTGCGTCGCTGCTGTTGCTGTAGTTGATCTGGCTCAGGATGGCGCCCGCATCGGCCGTGGTTGGCGTTTGGCCGTTGGCGTTGGTGAAGGTGATGACCAGCTGGCCGGCTGTGCTCGTGGTGTTGAAACTCGCAATCACCTTGCCGGCTTTGAGCAGCGTGGCGCCC
>JAYWGR010000117.1:0-20831 GCA_043778145.1 Rhizobacter sp. | reverse complement strand
CCAGACCGCTCGAGAACAACGCGCCGACATCGGCATTGAACTCTTCCGCGCCCGCCAAATCGCTGAGGCTGCGAAAGGCGATGTAGGGCACACCGTTGGCGTAGGCCACATGGGCGAGCGCTGCAGTTTCCATCTCGACCGTTTGCGCCTGCAATTGCTCGAACAAGTAGTTGCGGTAGGCGGGGTTGGCGAGAAAGGCCGTGCCTGAGACACCGCGCCCGCCGATGATGAGCTGCGGCTGCGTTTGCACGCAGAGCTTGGGATCAGGAAGAGCGCCGGGGTGCTGCGTGGCCTTGGGGCCGCAGCGTGCGAGTGCCGGCCGGATCGAGCGGGCGACGGCGAGCATGGCGGCATCCACTTCATAGTCGAAACGGAACTCGCCTTTTGGCGCGTTTGCGGCCGTCATCACATGGTTCTCGCGCATGAAGAGGCCCGTAGGCGTGCCATTTGGCAAGCTGTATGACGGGATCGGTTGGCCATTGCGCCGCGCGAGCTTCAGGCCGAGGCAGGCCACGTCTTCAGCCGCACCGCAGGGCGCGGGCACCGAAGCGTCATGGTTCCAGTAGACCTCCATCGGCATGACCCAGCGCTCGGGGATCAGCACATCGCCCACGTGATGCGCCGGGTTGATGCCGCCCGAGATGCCACTCATGATGAGCCGCTCGACCTTGAAGTGATCGAGCATCAGCTGCGTGACCATGGCGCTGTTGATCATGCTGACGCCGCTGAGCACGATCACGACCGGGTTGCCGCGCAGCACGCCAGTCGTGAAGCGGTTGCCGTTGACGGTGTGGGTGCGGCGGCCGCGGGTTTGCGCCACCAAGATGTCGGCCTCGCCGCCGAAGGCCGAGACGATGCCGATGCGCGGCGTGCAGTCAATCGCGCAGGCGCGCTCAGCAGCCGAGGCGCCCCACGGTGTCACGGTCAGCAAGCAAGCGGCCAGTTGCCAGCAAAGGCGGTGCAGTCTTGAGAACAAGCGGCGCTTTCGGTGGTGAATCGTCCGCGCAGGGCTGCAAAGATCATGCCGCTTGCAGCGCCCAATCGATGTGTTCGCGCACCAAGGCGCTGGCCGCTTCTCGGCGTGCTGTGAGCGCTTCGGCGATCGCGGTATCGCGGGTTGCGCGCCAAGCGTTGCCGAGGCCGACCGCCAGGTTGCGCTGCCAGCGCTCGTAGCCAATCCGGCGAATGGCCGTGCCTTCGGTGCGGCGCAGGAATTCGGGTTCGTCCCATGCCCAGAGCACCAACAAGCCTTCGCGCCCCAAGCCGGCGCGCTCATCGAAATCGGGCAGGCTGCTGCGCTGGGCGAACTTGTTCCAGGGGCAGATGAGCTGGCAGTCATCGCAGCCATAAATGCGGTTGCCGATGGCGGCACGGAACTCGATCGGAATGGCGCCAGCGTGCTCGATCGTCAAGTAAGAAATGCACCTGCGCGCATCGAGCTGCTGCGGGCCCAGGATGGCCTGCGTCGGGCAGATGTCGATGCAGGCGGTGCAGCTGCCGCAATGCGCGCTCACTGGGCTCGTGAGTGGCAGTGCGATGTCAACGAAGATTTCGCCGAGGAAGAACATCGAGCCGGCCTCGCGGTCGAGCGCCAGCGTGTGTTTGCCGCGCCAGCCGACGCCGCTGCGCGCCGCGAGCTCAACTTCGAGCACCGGCGCCGAATCCGTGAAAACTCTGTGGCCGAACGGGCCGATGGCATCAGCCACGCGATCGGCCAAGCCCTGCAGGCGTTGGCGCAAGACCTTGTGGTAATCACGGCCGCGGGCATAGACCGAGATTTGCGCCTGCGTTGGCGTGGCGAGCCCTTGCCATTCGCGGCCTTGCCAGCTGATGCCTTGAGCCTCGCCGGCCAGCGCGCGCGGCAGGTAATTCATGCGGGCGGTGACCACGCGAACCGTGCCCGGCACCAGCTCGGCTGGGCGCGCGCGCTTCAGCCCGTGCCGAGCCATGTAGTCCATCGAGCCATGAAAACCGTTATGCAGCCACGCCGCCAACGCGGGCTCGGCGCTGGTGAGGTCGACATCGGCCACACCGATCTGTGAGAATCCCGCCGCCCGGCCCCAGGCCTGCAGTTGCACCAGCAAAGCCGCACCGTCTAGCGCACCATTCAACACACCATCCAACGTGCGAGCATCCGTCATTTGCCGATTCTAGAAACACGCTCTTTGCACTGGCCCGATGAGGCCGCGTGCGCTGCCACTGCGGCCGAGCTCGCCGGCCGCATTGGGCTGGCTGACGCCGCGAGCGCGAGCGTGTTCATCGAGCTTCACGGCACGCTCGGCGCCGGCAAGACGACCTTCGCCCGGTACCTGCTGCAAGCGCTCGGCGTGCAAGGCCGCATCAAGAGCCCGACCTACGCGGTGATGGAGTCGTACGAAGCCCAACAACGCGGCGCGCCACTCGCCATCAGCCACTTCGACTTCTACCGTTTCGACGATCCGCAAGAGTTCGAAGACGCCGGCTTTCGCGATGTGTTCGCGAGCCCCGGCTTGAAGCTCGCCGAGTGGCCCGAGAACGCGGCCGGCTTGTTGCCAATGGCGGATCTGGTGATCTACATCGAGCCTGGCGATGGTGATGGTGATGCCCAAAGTGACGCGCGGCGCGTGCGGCTCGATGCCCACAGCGCGCTTGGCGCAAGGCTCATCGGATGAGCCACCAGCCGAGCCGCCGCGCTGCGCTGCGTTCGATGGGCGCCGCAGCCCTCTTGCTCGGCGCGCGCGACATCGCCTTCGGCGCCAGCATCGTCGCGGTGCGGATTTGGCCCGCAGCGGATTACACGCGCATGACGATCGAATCGGATGCGCCGCTCTCGGAGCGGCACTTTCTCGCCGACGGCCCGAGCCGGCTGGTGATCGACATCGACGGCTTGGAGCTCAGCCCCGCGCTGCGCGATTTGGTCGGCAAGGTGCGGGCCGATGACCCGTTCATTGCCGGCCTGCGCGTGGGCCAGAACCAGCCGCGCGTGGTGCGCCTGGTGATCGACTTGAAGCAGGCCACGCTGCCGCAGCTCTTCACGCTGGCACCTGTTGCGGCCTATCAACACCGGTTGGTCTTTGACCTCTACCCGACCGAGGCGCCCGACCCGCTGCTCGCGTTGATTCGCGACAAGACGCAGTCGGAGCAAGCCGCGCAAGCGGTTGAAGACGCACTCGGCGACTTCATCGGCAAGATGGGCAAGGCGCCGTTGCCTGCGGGGCCGGCATCGGCAGCGTCGGCAGCGTCAATACCGAATTTGCCGCCTTCACCGATGCCTGCGCCGATGCCTGCGCCAATGCCCGCGCCAATGCCGATACCCGCGCCGCCACCCGTCATCGCCGCAACGCCGCCGCACCGCGCCGAGCCAATGACGCAGGCGCGCATCGACCGGCTCGTCGTCGTGGCGCTCGACCCCGGCCACGGCGGCGAAGACCCAGGCGCCACCGGCCCGAGCGGCCTGCGCGAGAAAGACGTGGTGCTGCAGATCGCATTGCAACTCCGCGACCGCATCAATTCACTGCCCAACATGCGCGCGATGCTGACGCGCGACGCCGACTTCTTCGTGCCGCTGCAAGACCGCGTGAAGAAGGCGCGGCGCGTTCAGGCCGATCTGTTCGTGTCGATCCATGCGGATGCCTTCATCACGCCGCAAGCGCGCGGCGCTTCGGTGTTTGCATTGAGCCAGGGCGGCGCATCGAGCTCGGCCGCGCGCTGGATGGCCAACCGCGAGAACGCGGCCGATTTGGTGGGCGGCATCAACATCAAGGCGCAAGACAAGACCGTGATGCAGACCTTGATCGACATGAGCACGACCGCGCAAATCAAAGACAGCATGAAGCTCGGCGGCGAGGTGCTGGGGCAGATCGGCCGCGTTGGCAGGCTGCACAAAGGCAGCGTCGAGCAAGCGAGCTTTGCGGTGCTGAAGGCGCCCGATATTCCGTCGATCCTGGTCGAATCGGCTTTCATCTCGAACCCGGAAGAAGAGGCGAAGCTGCGCGATCCGCAGTACCAGACGCAACTCGTGGAAGCACTGGCAACCGGCATTCAAAAATACTTCGCCCGCAACCCACCGCTGGCACGCAGCCGCCAGCTTTAGGAGCTCGAATGTTGCACCCCCAAGCACGCGCATTGCTCGATTTGATCGACGCCCGCGGCCTGCCGCCGACCCACACACTGACGCCTGAAGAAGCGCGCCGCGGCTACCGTGAGCGCCGCTCCGTGACGCAGCCCGATCCGCAAGAAGTGGCGAGCATCGAGCCACTCCACGCCGAAGGGCCGCACGGCGCGATACCGCTGCGCCTCTACCGGCCGCTGGGTGCATCGGCTGAGGCCGTGTTGCCGGTGCTCGTGTACTACCACGGCGGGGGTTGGGTCATTGGCGATCTGGACACGCACGACTCGCTTTGCCGCGAGCTCGCCAATGGCGCGGGTTGCGCCGTCGTCTCGGTTGACTATCGCCTCGGGCCAGAGCACCCCTTCCCGGCAGCGGTTGACGACTGCTTGGCGGCGACACGTTGGGTGCACCAAGAAGCAGCCGCGTTGCGCCTCGACAGCGCACGCATCGCCGTGGGTGGCGACAGCGCCGGCGGCAACCTCGCGGCCGTGGTCGCGATCCTCGCGCGTGACTCGGGCGATTTGCCCATCGCCTTTCAGCTGCTCATCTACCCCGCAACCGACATGCGCTGCGCCCTGCCCTCGCACACGACCAATGGCCAGGGTTACATGCTGACGCGCGACACCATGGCGTACTTTCACGACCACTACATCGCCGACCCCGCGCACGACCTCGATTGGCGCAGCTCGCCGTTGCTGCACGAGGACTTGTCAGCACTGCCACCCACACTCGTGCTCACCGCTGGCTTCGACCCCTTGCGCGACGAAGGCCTGGCCTATGCCGACCGGCTCTCGGCCGTGCACGTGCCGTGCAGCCACGTGTGCTTCGAGCGGCAGATTCACGGCTTCATCTTGATGGGCCGCGTGCTCGAAGAGGCCGATGCGGCCATCGCCTTGTGCGCCGCGGCCTTGAAACGGGCGCTGTCGCGCTGAGAAGGTCAGGCGACCGTTGCGGCCCCGGCTTTGCGCTTGGCGCGCCAGCCACCGAGCACGACCAACAAGCCCGGAATCAGAATCGCGCCCCAGATGATTTTGTCGAGGTTGGCCTTGATCCACGGGATGTTGCCGAACAGGTAGCCGGCCACCGTGACGCCGCCCACCCAGAGCACGGCGCCGGTGACGTCATAGAACGTGAACTTGCGGCGGGTCATTTGCGCAACGCCGGCCACGAAGGGCGCGAAGGTGCGCACGAAAGGCATGAAGCGCGCGGCAATGATCGTCACGCCGCCGTACTTTTCGTAGAAAGCATGGGCCTGGTTGAAGGCCTGCTTGTTGAACCAGCGCGAGCTCTCCCATTGAAAAACCTTCGGCCCAAGCAGCCGGCCGATCGCGTAGTTGCACTGGTTGCCGAGCACGGCTGCAACCATCAACAGCGCCACCACGAGCGGCAGGTTCATCAGCCCCGCGCCGCAAAGCGCGCCGACCACGAACAGCAATGAATCACCGGGCAAGAACGGCATCACGACGACGCCGGTCTCCACGAAGATGATGAGAAACAGCAGCGCGTAAACCCACACGCCGTAGTTCTGCACGAAGGTCGCGAGGTGCACGTCAACGTGCAAGATGAAGTCGAGAATGAAAGCAAGGATGTCCATGGGGCGCGATTATCAATGGGGCCTGTGACGCCCCTTCAACGCGACGCATGTTGACGATGTCTGGCTTTCTACAATGTCTCGATGAACGCCGTGATCGATGCTGACTCCCGCCGCCTGCCGCGCCGCCCGATCCGCGAGTTGCCAGATGAGTTGATCAGCCAGATCGCGGCTGGCGAGGTGGTTGAGCGGCCGGCATCCGTGGTGCGCGAGTTGGTTGATAACGCGCTCGATGCGGGCGCCGCAGAGATCATCGTCAAGCTGGTTGGCGGCGGCATCCGGGCGGTGGTGGTCGAGGACGATGGCCACGGCATCGCACCCAACGAGCTCGCACTCGCTCTGCGCCGACACGCCACCAGCAAGATCGCCAGCCTCGGCGAGCTCGAAGGCGTGGTGACGATGGGCTTTCGCGGCGAAGCGCTCGCGGCCATGGCCTCGATCGCCGAAGTCTCTATCGCCAGCCGAACGGCCGATGCCGCGCATGGCCAGCGGCTTGAAGCGCGCTCTGGCGAATTGCTGCCAGCCGCGCGCGGCGTGGGCACGAGCGTGGAAGTGCGTGAGCTGTTCTTCAGCACGCCTGCGCGGCGCAAGTTCTTGAAGACCGAGGCCACCGAAATGGCCCATTGCCTGGAAGCCGTGCGCCGCCATGCGCTCGCACGGCCCGAGGTTGGCTTTGCGGTGTGGCACGACGGCAAGCTGGTTCAACAGTGGCGCCGCGCCAACGCCGATCAGCGGCTGCGCGACGTGCTCGGCGATGACTTCATCGCGCAGAGTCGAGCGGTTGCGCTCGATCTCGGCGTGCTGCGCATCGAGGGCCGCAGCGGCACACCGGAGGCGGCGCGCGCGCGAGCGGATCATCAATACGTCTACGTCAACGGCCGCCATGTGCGCGACAAACTGATCGCCCACGGCGTGCGATCGGCCTATGAAGACGTGCTGCACGGCGGGCGCCAACCGGCGTATGTGCTGCGCATCGAGATTGCGCCAGAGCGCGTTGACGTCAACGTGCACCCGAGCAAGATCGAAGTGCGCTTTCGCGACTCGCGCGAAGTGCATCAAGCGGTGCGCCGCGCGGTGGAGGCTGCGTTGGCGATACCGCGCGCGGGCGCGGCTGCCGATTTGCCTGCGGCCGACGAGCCAGGCCTGCCGGCGCCGGGCACTGCGGCGTGGGCGGGCAGCACAGGCACTCGCGAACCCGCTTGGCCGCAACGCGCGCTTGGCTTTCAAGCGGCCACTGTGTTGCAAGCGCATGAGCCCGCTGCGCCTTGGGCCGGGCGCGGATTGGAGCAACGGCTGCCCGAGGCTGCGCCGATGCTTGCGCCTCGGCTTGATCAAGCAAATGCTGCGCAGCCCGCGCGCGCGGAGGTGGAGGCCGACACGTGGCCGCTCGGCCGAGCGATTGCGCAGATCGCCGGCACATTCGTGCTGGCTGAAAACCGGCACGGGCTCGTGATCGTCGACATGCATGCGGCCCACGAGCGCATCGTCTACGAGCGTTTGAAGCTCAGCCTGGGCACTGCGGCGATCGAGGCGCAGCCGCTCTTGATCCCGGCAACTTTTGCCGCCACGCCAGCCGAGATTGCAACCGCCGAAGCGCAAGCCGACAACCTGCTGCGGCTCGGCCTCGATGTGGCGCCGCTGTCAGCAGGCATGCTGGCGGTGCGGTCGCACCCGGCGGCGCTGTCAGGGGCAGACATCGTTGGCCTCGCGCGCAGTGTGCTCGCCGAGCTGGCGCAGTTTGATGCGAGCAGCGTCATTCAACGCGCGCAACACGAGATCCTTTCAACCATGGCGTGCCACGGCGCGGTGCGGGCCAACCGCCAGCTCACGCTCGACGAGATGAACGCTTTGCTGCGCGACATGGAGCGCACCGAGCGCGCCGATCAATGCAACCACGGCCGGCCGACCTGGCGGCAAATCACACTCAAAGAACTTGACGGCCTTTTCTGGCGCGGACGCTGACCGACTCGCCCCGCGCCGCGCCGCCGACAATCGACCCATGGCCACCATCAAGCTCAAACCCTCCACCCCCTCGCCGCGCGCCGGGGATCGACGCACGCCCGTTCGCGGCAGCAACCCCGGACTGAAGAAACGCCCGACCTTGGCGGAAGCTCAAGCCGATCGCGCTGAACGCGCCGAGCGGGCGCATCCGTTCACGGCGGAGCCGTCCGAACGGACGGAGCGCAAATCAGCGCCTGCAGAGCGCCGGTCTGCGCCATTCGAGCGCAAGCCTGCTTTGCCTGATCGCGGCCCTGCCTACCCAGATCGCAGGCCCGCATCGCAAGATCGCAGGCCGGCCTCGCAAGATCGCAGGCCAGCCTCGGCTGATCTCAGGCCTGCTTCGCCGGATCGCGGCCCTGCCTACCCAGATCGCAGGCCCGCATCGCAAGATCGCAGGCCAGCCTCGCCGGATCGCGGGCCAGCCTCGCAAGATCGCGGGCCTGCCTACGCGGATCGCAGGCCTGCCTCGCCCGATCGCGGGCCCGCTTCAATGGAACGCAGGCCAGCCTCATCCCAGCCTGCGTCAAACAGTGCGCCGCAGAGATCAGCCAAGCCGACATCGGCAGCGCGCTCGAACGACTCTCGGCCACCTGCGGCCTATGAAGACCGGCGACCGGCGCCGCGCCCCACGCGGCCCGCCGCGAAGAAACCGATTTTTCGGCGAGACGAGCGCGAAGACGACGAACCGCCCGCGCACGAGCCCGGCAGCATGCGGCTTTCCAAGCGCATGAGCGAGCTCGGCCTTGCATCGCGGCGCGAGGCCGATGAATGGATCGCCAAGGGCTGGGTGCGGGTTGATGACCACATCGTTGCGAGCCTGGGCGCACGGGTGATGCCGGATCAGCAGATCACGGTCGAGGCCAAAGCGCGGTTTCAGCAAGCACAGCGCGTCACGGTGCTGATCAACAAGCCGGTGGGCTACGTCAGCGGTCAAGCCGAAGACGGCTACGAGCCGGCGGTGGTGCTCGTGACGCCGCAAAACCAGTCTCGCGACGACCGCTCGGGCACGCGCTTCATACGCGAACATCTGCGCAGCCTCGTGCCGGCCGGGCGGCTCGACATCGATTCGGTTGGCCTGCTCGTGCTGACTCAAGATGGCCGCATCGCCAAACAGCTGATCGGCGAAGACAGTGACATTGAGAAGGAATACCTCGTTCGCGTTGCGCGCCGCGCCGACGGCCCGCTGCCCGAGAGCGACTTGGCGCTGCTGAATCACGGCTTGTCGCTCGATGGCGAAGCGCTGCGGCCGGCGGTCGTCGAGTGGGTGAACGACGATCAATTGCGCTTCGTGCTGCGCCAGGGGAAGAAGCGGCAAATCCGCCGCATGTGCGATGCAGTCGGCCTGCAAGTGCTGGGTTTGAAACGCGTTCGCATCGGCGAAGTCATGCTTGGCGATTTGGCCGCGGGCCAGTGGCGTTACCTGCGCATGGATGAAAAGTTCGGGTGAGTTGTCTTGCCGTTGGAACACTGCACCTTCCGAATTCCGGTACTTAATTCGCGGTTTGGGCAGATCCCCCCGAGTTGGTGTAGTGGTTCACGAACTGGGCTCTTACGATGGTTCGAAGACGTCAACTTGCTCACGGAGAAACCATGATTGCTCGACTCGCCGCCTCACTCAGCCTCGTTTTGTTCGGCGCTGCCGCCCACGCTGCCGCGCCCACTGCCACCGTGTCGACTTCGTCGGCGCCTGTGTCGTTCGCCGAATACGCATCAAGCACGGTCGTGGGTGAAGGGCTGATCAACACCAGCACCTTGTATTTCGTCGGCGAAAAGTCGGGTGCGCTCGGCAACTCCTGGTACATCTTTTTCGAGCCGAAGCGCGTCGAAACACTCACCGCCACGATCACGTTCGACAGCGCGATTACAGCCGTCTTCACCACGCAGGCTGGCTTGGCGGGCTCCTCGGCTTACCAATCGTCGGCCGTGAACTACAGCTACGCGAACCAGTTCGTTGGTCTTGAGGCGCGCACCGACAGCTTCAGCTACTCGGGCAACTCGCTGACCTTCACGATCAGCGCCAAAGACCCCGGCGACCACATCCGCGTGCTCACCGCACCCGTGCCGGAACCCAGCAGCTATGCCCTGATGGCAGCCGGCCTGTTGGCAGTTGGCTTTGCCGCAAAACGCCGCAGCAACAACAGCTGATTCGGCATCATCGGGTTCGCCAAGGCCATCGCTTCAAGCTGACCCGATTCAACCCGCGCGACAACGGCTGCCATCATGGCGGCCGTTTTGCTTTCTGACGCCCAAATGCAGTCCACCACACCGCCCTTCTGCATTTGCCTCGTGGGCCCCACCGCCAGCGGCAAAACCGCCGCGGCGCTGGCCGTAGCCGATGCGCTGAGCCGGTTGCGGCCGGTGGAGATCGTCAGCGTCGACTCCGCGCTTGTCTACCGCGACATGGACATCGGCACCGCCAAGCCGGCGCCTCACGAACTTGCCGCGGTTCCTCATCACTTGATCAGCATCGTTGATCCGGCGGTGGCGTATTCGGCGGGGCGCTTTGTGGCCGACGCCACAGCGGCGATGACCGACATCACCTCCCGCGGCAAACTGCCGCTGCTGGTCGGCGGCACGATGCTCTACATCAAGGCGCTTTTCGAAGGCCTGGACGACATGCCTGCCGCCGACCCAGCGGTGCGCACGATGCTCGACGCTCGCGCCGCCCAATCTGGCTGGCCCGCGCTCCATGCGGAGCTGGCGCAGGTCGATCCGCCCACCGCGGCGCGCCTGTCGCCGAACGATGCTCAGCGCATTCAACGCGCACTCGAAGTCTTCTTCACCAGCGGCAAGCCGCTGTCATCGTTTCAGCGGCCTGAACGGCAGCACACCGCGATGCCGCCCATGATCTCGCTCGAGCCGGATGACCGCGCGTGGCTGCACGCGCGCATCGCCGAACGCTACCGGCAAATGCATGCCGCCGGTCTGATCGATGAGGTGGCTGCCCTGCGTGCGCGCGGCGATTTGACGCCCGAGATGCCGTCCATGCGCTGTGTGGGCTACCGCCAGACTTGGGGCGCGCTCGAAAGTGGTGACTTTGGTGCGCTGGAGGAACAAATCGTCGCGGCGACGAGGCAACTCGCCAAACGGCAACTCACCTGGTTGCGCAGCATGCCGCAGCGCGAACGAATCGCCTGCGATTCGGCCGGCGCCACCGAACGAGTCGTCGCGCGCGCAGTCGAATGGGCGCAACTCAGCACGCACCACTGACGCCGCCGCGACTCCCAAGCGGCGCTCGCATGGGCGTGGTTCAATCGAGCCGCTCCTTTCACCCGGCCCCGCTGTTTCTACTCCGCTGTCACTACTCCGCTGTTCCCACTCCGCTGTACCCACCATGTTGAACCTCCACGGCCTCGCCAAACACCACGGCAGCACACCGGTTTTTGACGACGTCAACCTTGAGGTGGCAGCGGGCGAATTCATCGCCATCGTGGGTGAGTCTGGCGTCGGCAAATCGACGCTGCTCAACTGCATTGCCGGGCTCGATGCAGTGACCGAGGGCACAGTGCATCTCGACGGCGTCAACATCACGGCGCTGGGCGAAACCGAGCTCGCATTGATGCGCCGCGCGCACCTCGGCTTTGTGTTCCAGGCCTTTCACGTGCTGCCCCATTTGAGCGTGGCGAACAACGTTGCGCTGCCCTTGCTGTTGCTGCGCCGGCCTGATGCCGCGCGCGTTGCCGAAGTGCTCGCCGCAGTCGGCCTGGACGGCCTCGGCCCGCGCCTGCCGCAGACCCTGTCGGGCGGGCAGTTGCAACGCGTCGCGATGGCGCGGGCGCTTGTGCACCGCCCGAAGTTGATCCTCGCCGACGAGCCCACCGGCAACCTCGACCCCGCCACCGCCGACCGCGTGATGGACACGCTCCGCGCGCAAGTGCGCGAGGCCGGTGCCACGTGCGTGATGGTCACGCACTCGCAGGCCGCAGCAGCGCGCGCTGACCGCATCGTCACGCTCACTGCTCATGGCGTGGCTGACCACCTCGCGTCACCGCACGCCGAGGCCTTTTCCGCGTGAACTCCGGCCTGTGATCTCGGTCTTGTGATCTCCCTCCTCCGCTCGCTCTCCTGGCCCGAGTTTCGGCATCACCCTTGGCGCAACCTCGCGGCCTTGCTGGCGGTGATGCTCGGCGTCGCGCTGGCGTTCTCGGTGCAGTTGATCAACCAATCGGCGCTGAGCGAGTTCAGCGCTGCTGTGCGCTCCGTCAACGGCGAGCCGGACCTCGAAATACGCGGCCAACGCGGCGGCTTTGACGAAGCGCTCTATGCCCGCGTCGCGCAGATGCCGGGCATCGCGCTCGCCAACCCCGTGATCGAGATCGACACCTACGCCTTCGCCGCCAATGGCGAGCGCTTTGCCTTGCGCGTGCTCGGCGTGGATGCCCTGGTCACGGCACCGCTCGCGCCAGCGCTGTTGCCTCGCCCGACGGCCAACGCCGACCGCATGGCGATCTTTGACCCAGACGCCGTCTACCTCAACGCCGCGGCCAGCAAACGGCTCGGTGCGCTCCAGTCCCGACCACCGCAGCAGGCGGCGGCGGCCGGGTTGCCTTGGCACCCGGCTGTGCGGCTGCAAACACCCGAGGGCAGCGCGGCTTTCCGCGTGGCGGGGAGCGTCAGCGCCGAGGGCGCGCCGCTGGCGGTGATCGATCTGGCCGGCGCGCAATCGCACTTTGGCTGGCTCGGCCGGCTGAGCCGCATCGACATCCGCCTTGCCGAAGGCGCTGACCGCCGCCAGCTGATCGCCGCGCTGGCGCTGCCGCCCGGCGTGCGGGCGGCGTCGCCGAACGAAGCCACGGCGCGCATCTCGAACGTCTCGCGCGCCTACCGCGTCAACTTGACGGTGCTGGCGCTTGTCGCCCTCTTCACCGGCGCCTTCTTGGTGTTTTCGATCCTCTCGCTCTCGGTCGCCAAGCGGCAGCCGCAGCTCGCGCTTCTTGGCGTGCTCGGCCTGACTGGGCGCGAGCGTTTGAGTTTGGTGCTGATCGAGTCGGCGCTGCTTGGCGCGGCCGGCAGCGTGCTCGGCCTGCTGCTTGGCACCGCGCTGGCCGCGGGCGCACTGCGCTGGCTCTCGGGCGATCTCGGCGGCGGCTACTTTCCCGGCGTGCGCCCTGCGCTTCAGTTCGACGCGCTCTCGGCCGTCATCTTCGGGCTGCTGGGCACGGCGGCAGCCGTCGTTGGCGGCTGGCAGCCGGCGCGTGCTGCACAGCGTTTGGCGCCGGCGCAGGCCTTGAAAGGACTGGGTTCGAGTGGCGACGCGCAAGGCGCGATCTGGCTCGGCCCGCTGTTGATCGCAATCGGCGTGCTGCTCGCGCTGCTGCCGCCGGTGTTCGACATTCCGCTCGCCGCCTACGCCGGCGTGGCCTGCCTGCTGCTCGGCGGCATCACCTGTGTGCCGGCTGGCGTCGGCCTGCTGCTCAAAGCTGTGAAACCGCCTTCGAACGCGCTCGCATTGCTTGCGATCGAGCGGGCTCGCCACCAGCGCCACACGGCAACGATCGCGGTGGCGGGCGTCGTGGCGAGCTTGAGCCTGGCGGTGGCTTTGACGGTGATGGTCGCGAGCTTTCGCGATGCCGTGACGCAGTGGCTGGACACCGTGCTGCCGGCCGACCTCTACGCCCGCGCTGCTGGCGGCCCCGGCGGCGGCGACATCGCGACGCTGCCGCCAGCCTTCGTTGCAGGTGCAGCCACACTGCCCGGCGTGGCGCGCGCCGAAGCACAGCGCGTGGTGCAGATCCAGCTGGACCCCAACCAGCCCAACGTGACCTTGATCTCCCGCCCGCTCGCCGACCCGGCCAAGGCCTTGCCGTTGATTGGCGAGCTCGTCGCGCTGCCCGAGGGTGAAACAGCGGTGTATGTCAGCGAAGCCATGGTCGCGCTCTACGGCGCTGCGGCTGGCAAGCGCTTCGAGTTGCCGTTGGCGGATGGCCAGCGCCTGCCCGTTTTTGTGCGTGGCGTCTGGCGCGATTACGCCCGCCAGCACGGCGCGGTGGCGCTCGCCGCCGCCGACTACCAACGCGCCAGCCACGACATGCGGCTCAACGACATCTCGCTCTGGCTCGCGCCCGGCGCATCGATGCCCGCCGTGCAAGATGCGCTGCGCCGGCTCGCGAGCGCCACCGGCAGCGATGGCGCACTGCTCGAGTTCGCCTCCTCCGGCGAGATCCGCACGATCTCGCTGCGCATCTTCGACCGCAGCTTTGCCGTGACCTATTGGCTGCAAGCGGTCGCCATTGCGATCGGCTTGTTCGGCATTGCCGCGAGCTTCTCGGCCCAAGTGCTGGCACGGCGCAAGGAGTTTGGGCTGCTCGCTCACCTGGGGTTGACGCGGGCTCAGGTGCTGACCATCGTGGCGGTCGAAGGCGCGGTCTGGACGGCGTCCGGCGCGCTGCTTGGCTTGTTGCTTGGGCTCGCGGTCAGCGTGGTGCTGGTCAAGGTGGTGAACCCACAAAGCTTCCACTGGAGCATGGACTTGCTGCTGCCGTGGTCACGGCTTGCGCTGCTGTGCGCCGCGGTGGTGGCTTGCGGCACGGTCACGGCGTGGCTTGCGGCACGCAGCGCAGCCGGGCGGCACATGGCTTTGGCGGTGAAGGAGGATTGGTGATGACGGCGCGGCCCCTTGACTCGCACTTTCCTTCGCACATTCCCTCGCACTTTCCCTCGCGCTCTGCGTCGGGTTTTGCTTCGTGTTTGCCTGCCAGCTTGACGACGCGGCTCGCAGTGCTCTACGGTCAATCACATCGGCACTACCACGGCCTGGCGCACGTCGAGGCGCTGCTGGCGTGGCTCGCGCAGTATCAGCAGCTGGCGATCTCGCCGGCGCGCATCGAAGCCGCCATCTGGTTTCACGATGCCGTGTACGAACCCGAGAGATGCGACAACGAAGAACGCTCCGCCGAGCTTGCCGAGCTGGAGCTCCACGCCATCGGCTGGCCGGAGGATGACGTGCTCGCCACAGCCACCATGGTGCGCGCCACGCGGCTTCACGAGGCGCCGGCAGACGACGCTGACACGCGCCTCTTCCTCGATCTCGATCTCTCCGTCCTCGCCCAAAGCCCTGCGCAATACGCCGCCTACTGCGCCGCCATTCGAGCGGAATACGCCTGGGTCGATGCAGCCCGCTACCGCGACGGGCGCCAGCGAGTGCTGCGCGCGTTCACAGCGCGCAAGCACATCTACTTCACACCGACTTTGCGCGATGGGTGGGAGCTGAGCGCACGGCGCAACTTGGCAAACGAGCTGGCCGAGCTGGCGGCCCGGTGAACGCGGGCCGGCAGGTCAATGCATGTGGCGTGCGCCGCAATCAGTTCGTCGCGAAGCAATAAAACAAGCCCGAGCCGCCGGTGGCCTTGAGCGCATCTGCGCTGCAGCCGCGCGTGAGGTGCGAGGAGTTCCAGGAGACGGCCGGCACGCTGGTGTCGAGGCCGGTTTTGTCGTGGTGGCCGACCATCGCCGAGCCCTCGCCGCTTTGCGTCCAGTTGCCGCAGGTGGTGTTGACGTTGCCGGCGATCACCGTGCCGTCGGGCTGCGAGCCGGTCAGGATGTCGTGCGTGTTCGGCGTGTCGCCGCGGCCGTTGATGGCCTCGCCCTTCTCGGTCAGCGCAGTCGCCTTGTTGATGTTGTTGCTTGCGCTGTGCAGCTGCGCCACGTCGGTCGCGATCACCACGCCCTTGGCGTTTTTCCACGGGCCTGCGCCGATGCGGTCGCGCGCGTTGATCGCGCGCACCGTGGCGGTGGCTTGCTGGCTGAGGTAGGCACGCCAGCGCTTGTTGCCCGCGCCCACTGCGGTGGCGAGCGCCTGGCAATGCGCATCGGCGCCCTCCAACCCGCCGAGATCCGCGCCCTTGCCAGGCCCGCTGCTCGTCACGAAGAAGCTCATGTCGCTCTTGCTCGCCATGCCGGCGCATGCGGCCAGCGCCAGCACGCTGGCGGCGAGCAAGGTCGATCGAATCGGTGTGCGGATCGGTAGGCGGATCGGTTTGCGCATCGGATGTCTCCTTTGAGGTGGAAAGAATCAAAAGGCGGATCGAGCTTCGGGCCGCGCATCAGGCGCTGGGCGCGGCCTGGAGCGGGCATTCAACCACAAGCCGTGGGCATCACGACGCCAGTGGTTTGAAGAGCTCGTCGAAGTCATCGGCGCTGAGCGCCGCGTCGTTGGCCACGCCTGACAGCAGCGAATCCGCCAAGCCCGCCTTGCGTGCCTGGAGCTCCAGCATTTTGTCTTCGACCGTGCCAGTGGCAACGAGCTTGTAGACGAACACCGGCTTGTCTTGGCCGATGCGGTACGCGCGGTCGATCGCCTGCTGTTCCACCGCCGGGTTCCACCACGGGTCGTAGAGGATCACGGTGTCGGCTGCGGTCAGGTTCAAGCCCACGCCGCCGGCCTTCAGGCTGATGAGGAACACCGGCACCTCGCCGGTCTGAAAGCGCTCGACGATTTGCGCGCGGTCGCGGCTTGCGCCGGTGAGCTTCAGGTAGTCGATCCGGCGCTTGGCCAGTTCGAGCTCGATCAACTCCAGCATCTCGGTGAACTGCGAGAACAGCAACACCCGCCGGCCATCGTCGACCAGCGTTGGCAACAAGTCGAGCAGCAGCTCCATCTTTGCCGAAGCTGCTGCTGAGGCTGATGGCCGCAAAACGCCCTCGTCGCCGCCTTTGAGCAACCGCGGATCGCAGCACACTTGGCGCAGTTTCAACAACGCCTCCAGCACCATGATGCGGCTGCGCTCCAGGCCGATGCGGGCGATCGCGTCGCGCAGCTTCTTGTCCATCGTGGCGCGCACGGTCTCATACAGATCGGCCTGCGCGCCGCTGAGTTCGACGCGCAGGAGCGTCTCGGTTTTGTCGGGCAGCTCGCGCGCCACCTGCTGCTTGGTGCGCCGCAGGATGAAGGGCCGCACGCGCCGCGCCAGCTGTGCCGCGGCACCACTCTCAAGGCGCTTTTCGATCGGCGTGCGGTACTGCTCGCGAAACTTCGCTTCGCTGCCAAGCAAGCCCGGCGAGACGAAGTCGATCAAGCTCCAAAGCTCGCCGAGGTGGTTTTCGAGCGGCGTGCCACTCAGGCACAAGCGGTGCCGGGCCTTGAGCGTCTTGAGCGAAAGCGCGGCCTGGCTGCGGCTGTTTTTGATGCGCTGCGCTTCGTCGAGGATGAGGTAGTGCCATTCATGCGCGGCGAGCACTTCGATGTCTCGAACTGCGAGCGGATAGCTGGTGATCACGAGCCGCGCGGAGGCGATGCGCCCGAACTGCTGCATGCGCTGCGGGCCATGCAAGACGAGCACATCGATCGTCGGCGTGAAGCGGCTCGCCTCGGTCTGCCAGTTGCCGATCAGGCTGGTCGGCACGATCACGAGGCTTGGGCGATCGGCGCGGCCGGCGTCGCACTCGCCTTGCAGCAGGGCCAGCGCCTGCAAGGTTTTGCCGAGGCCCATGTCGTCCGCGAGGACGCCGCCGAGGCGCGCGCGGCGCATGAAGTCCATCCACGACAGGCCATCGCGCTGGTAGTCGCGCAACACCGCGCGCACTTCGGGCGAAGGCTCGACCGTGGGCAAGCCCTCGCCGCGCCGCAGGCTGCCGAGCTGATGAGCCAACTCGCTGAAGCTGGGCGGCGCGCTCAGCTTGACGCGGCCAGCCAATGCATCGAGCGCGCCAACGTCAAACCGCTGCATGCGCAGCACGCCGCTCTTGTCGCCCACCCGAAAGACCGCGCGCAGCCACTCCATCAACGGCGCGATGCGCTCCACCGGCAAGCGCAACAAACGCTGGCGCGGCGGCTGGCCGAAGCGCGGCGGCGCATCGGCCGGCCACGGCACGAGCACCTCGCCGGCAGTCTTTTCGGATGCGCCCACCGCGCCGCCTTCTGTCGCCAGCCAGCCGCTTTGCACCAGGCCGATCAACAGCGGCACCAGATTGACTTGCTCGCCGCCCACGCTGACCTTCAAGCCAACATCGAACCAATCGTGGCCCGGCGCCTCGGCCACATCAACCTGCCATTCATCGGCCTTGAAAAAGTCGAAGGGAAAGTCGGGTTCAACCTCGACCGTCCAGCCCGCAGCCTCGAGTGCGGGCACGCTTTCAGCGAGCAGCGCGGGCCATTGGTCGCGCCGCCGCGCCACCAGCAAGAGCGGCTTGCCTTCGAGCGCCGGCGGCAGCACCGCCGCTTGCAAGCGCCCCGCGCTCAAGCGATCGAGCCGATCCACGGCGATGCCGGCGCTCAGGCTCCAGGCGCGCAGGCCGAGCTGGCTCAACAAGACATCGAGCGCCTCGGCCTCGCCGCGCGCATCGCGCGTGAAGCGCACGAGGCTGCGGGTCGCCGGGATTTCAACAAACGCCGCATCGGCCGCACCCGCGGGGAAGTGAAACTCGACCAGCGGTGCGCCCGCAGGCGCGTAGCGGAACAGCAGCTGCGCCGAAGCCTGCCGCAGCTTGGCGGCGCGCAACGCGGTGGCGGAGTAGCTGTCGAGCGGCGACGCCTCGGCACTCGTGTCGGGGCAGGTCGACAAGCGCAGCACGCATTGCAAGGGCAGCTCGCCGAGATCGCTCACGTCGCGGGTGTGGGCCGGCGGCATGGGGATCGCCAAGTGGCGCGCGGTGGCAAGCGATTGCAGGCGGTCGATCAGCCTCGGCAGCTGCGCGGCGGGCACGGCCGGCATGCGGCCCAACCAGTCGGCCACGGCATGGGGCAGCGAGGCGTTGTCGATGCGCGCGGGCTGCAGCGTGGCGGCGGTCACATCGAGCGCATGGGGTTCGGGCAAGAGCACGAGTTGCAGCGCGCGATCGTCGGGCGTGTGCCAGCCGGTGTGCCAATGGCCGGTGGCGTCAGCATGCCATTGCAGGGTCAGCGGCAGCACCTCGGCGACCCAGCGCATGGCCGGGCTGGTTGAGGGCTGCAGCGTGACGAGTTCGGCCGGCTCCAGCCACACCCGCCCGGTCGCAAACAGCGCCTGCAAGGCTTCGCTCGTACCACGAGCGCGCAGCAACATCGGCCCGGGAGCGGCTGCCACCGACATGGGCAGCAGCGCCGCAAGCGCCGCTACATCGGCCGCGTCGACATACGACGGCCGCGCCCGCAGCATCTCGGCAATCGCAGTGTTATGCCGGCGCACGGCGCCGAACTCGCCGCCCTTGCGCAAGGCGCCGAGCAACACCTGCACGTAGAGCTGCGTGCCCTCGGCGCGCAGGCCGTAGAGCAGGCGCTGCGTTGCCGAGACGCTGCGCTCGGGCTGCTGAAGCTCGGCTTGCAAATTGGCCGGTGCGAAATCTGCAAGCCAGCGGAGCAGGTCGCCGGGCAGATCGGTGCTGGCGGGCAGGCTGCCTTGCGGCAACTCATCAGCGCGCCACGCGGGCAAGCGCACAGCGCCCGGCAGCTGATCCGGCGCATGGCGGGGCAGCCGATCGGGCAGATCCGCGAAGCGGCGAGCCGAGGCTGAATCGGCAAGTGCCGGTATCACGGCGCTGGGGTTCTTTTGGCGGCGGATTTGAAAGGCCTCGAACGCCATCAACGCTGCAGCCACGTGCTTGCAGTTGTAGCCCACCGGGCAACTGCAATGACCTCGAACGCTCAGCCCCAAGCGCCGGTCGACCGGCAGGGTGATCTGCTGCTCGTAGATGTGGGCGCCGCTGCCTTGCACCCGCGTCAACAGCAACGCGCCGTCGACATGCATCGAGAGCAGCGCACGCTCAGGTTCGAGCGTCATCGCGCGGGTGAGAGTGAGGCGATCGAACTGCTGGCCGAAGTCGAAATCGGCGGGGATGTGGAAGTCAGTCATCTATGCAAATCGGGAGGGGCGGCGCCCTGCTCGATGCATTGTCGGTCAGGGCATGCGAAGCTTGGCTGATGAACAGAAGGACCTTGCTGCTTTGTTTGGGTATGCCGGCATCGGCGCCGTGGTGCGCGCGCGCCCAGAGCATGGCGCCGCGCGCCTTGCAGTTCCCGGCCGACTTTGGCGCGCACCCGGAGACGCAAACCGAGTGGTGGTATGTGACCGGCACGCTGCAATCCGGCGCGCGAACCTGGGGTTTCCAGGTCACGTTCTTTCGCTCGGCAACCGGCCTGGCCGCGGGCAACCCAAGCCGCTTTGCCGCGCGCCAGCTGGTCTTCGCCCACGCGGCGCTGACCGATCTGCAAGCCGGCCGGCTTCAGCATGACCAACGCATCGCCCGCGAAGGCTTCGACCTCGCCACCGCCGCCACCGGCGACACGCGCGTGAGCCTGCGCGATTGGCAACTCACGCGCGAGGCCGGCACGGCAGGCCGCAGCCGCTACCGCGCGCGCGTGGCAAGCAGCGCCGCTACCGGCGCAGGTTTCGCGCTCGACTTATCGCTCACAGCCACTCAGCCGCTGCTGTTGCAAGGCGATGCGGGCTACTCGCGCAAAGGCCCGCAGGCGCGCCAAGCGAGCTTCTATTACAGCGAGCCGCAACTCGCGGCAAGCGGCACGCTGACGCAGCAAGGCCAGCCGATCGCCGTGCAAGGCAAAGCCTGGCTCGACCACGAATGGAGCGATTCGCTGCTCGACGCCAGCGCCGTCGGCTGGGACTGGATCGGCATGAACCTCGACGATGGGCGCGCGCTCACCGCCTTCCGCTTGCGGCGTGCGGACGGCAGCGCGCTCTACGCCGGCGGCAGCATCCGCGCGGCGGGCGGCGCGGCGCAAAGCTTCGGGCCGGACGACGTTGAATTCACGCCGGGCCGCATCTGGGAGAGCGCGGCGTCGCGCGGGCGTTACCCGGTCGAGTGGCGCATCGCCACGCCCGCAGGCCGCTTCACGGTGAAGGCCTTGCTTGACGATCAAGAGCTCGACAGCCGCAGCAGCACCGGCGCCATCTACTGGGAAGGCGTGAGCGACTTGCTCGACGAGCGCGGCCAGCGCGTCGGCCGCGGCTACCTGGAGTTGACCGGCTACGCAGCGGCGCTGCGGATGTAGCGTTGTGCGATCGATGTCGCGCCCAGAAGCGGCAGTTGCCGTGTCGCGGTACCGGGGGTGGGCAAACACATCGGAACACGTGACAAGAGGCTCAGTGTTCCGAGTCTGACTTGAGTGCACTCTGGGGTGCCCCCCGCGTCAGAATAGTTGTCGCCTCCATAGAACAACCCAGGGGGCGGCGATGAAGGACGGACTTGGCTCGATACGGACAGGCATTCAAAGACAGA
>JAYWGR010000116.1:0-58364 GCA_043778145.1 Rhizobacter sp. | reverse complement strand
TGGCTGGTTGCCTGACATCGCAGACATCGAACGCAAGATCACCTCGCGCACTCGCGGCATCGTGGTCATCAACCCGAATAACCCGACAGGCGCGCTCTACCCGAACGATTTGCTGCTCGAGATCATCGAGCTCGCCCGCCGCCATCAGCTGGTGATCTTTGCCGACGAGATCTACGACAAGACGCTCTATGACGGGCATCGCCACACGAGCATGTCGTCGCTCGCAGACGATGTGCTGTTCGTGACCTACAACGGCCTGTCGAAGAACTACCGCTCTTGCGGCTACCGCGCGGGATGGATGGTCGTCTCGGGCGCCAAGCGCGAGGCACGTGACTATGTGGAAGGCCTCAACATGCTGGCCTCATTGCGCTTGTGCGCCAACACGCCCGGCCAGCTCGCGATTCAAACTGCGCTTGGCGGCTACCAAAGCATTGATGACTTGGTGGCGCCCACGGGCCGGCTGGCTCGTCAGCGCGAGTTGGCCTACGAGTTGTTGAGCGAGATTCCGGGTGTCAGCGTCGTCAAGCCGAAGGGCGCGCTCTACATGTTTCCGAAGCTCGACCCCAAGCTTTATCCGATCACTGACGACCGGCAATTCGCCTACGAATTGCTCGCCGAACAAAAAGTGTTGATCGTGCAAGGCACGGGCTTCAACTGGATCGCACCGGATCACTTTCGCATCGTCTTTCTCCCCAATGCCGACGACCTGACGGACGCCGTTGGGCGCATCGCGCGCTTTCTTGCGAACTACCGCAAACGCCACTCGAATTGAAGATCACCCGGAACACTGCATGAAACCGATCCAAGTGGGCTTGATGGGCCTGGGCACCGTGGGGGGCGGCGTGTTCGAGGTGCTGCGCCGCAATCAAGAAGAAATCACCCGCCGCGCTGGCCGCGGCATTGAAATTCGCATGGTGTCGCGGCGCAACGTGGCCGCAGCGCAGGCGCTGGTGGGTGATCAGGCGCAAGTGGTCGCCGATGCGCGCGAGATCATCGCCAACCCCGAGATCGACATCGTCATCGAGTTGATTGGCGGCTACGGCATCGCCAAAGAATTGGTGATGGAGGCGATTGCCGCTGGCAAGCATGTGGTCACGGCCAACAAGGCCTTGCTCGCGGTGCATGGCACCGAAATCTTCGCGGCGGCCAGCGAGCGCGGTGTGGTTGTCGCGTTCGAAGCCGCGGTGGCAGGCGGCATTCCGATCATCAAAGCGCTGCGTGAAGGGCTGACGGCCAACCGCATCGAATGGATTGCCGGGATCATCAACGGCACGACCAACTTCATCCTCTCGGAGATGCGCTCCAAAGGGCTCGACTTCGATGCGGTGCTGAAAGAGGCGCAACGCCTCGGCTACGCAGAAGCCGACCCGACCTTCGACATCGAAGGCGTCGACGCCGCACACAAAGCCACGTTGATGAGCGCCATCGCCTTTGGCATTCCAGTGCAGTTTGACAAGGCGCACATCGAGGGCATCAGCAAACTGAGCGCCACCGACATCCGCTACGCCGAGCAACTCGGCTACCGAATCAAGTTGCTCGGCATCACGAAGCGGCGCAAAGAAGGCATCGAGCTGCGCGTTCACCCGACGCTCATTCCGAGCGCGCGCTTGATTGCCAACGTCGAAGGGGCGATGAACGCTGTTGTCGTGCATGGCGATGCCGTGGGCTCCACGCTCTACTACGGCAAAGGCGCCGGCGCCGAGCCCACCGCGTCGGCCGTGATTGCCGATCTGGTCGACATCACTCGCCTCCACACCGCCGACCCGGACCACCGCGTGCCGCACCTCGCGTTTCAGCCCGGTGCGATGCAAGACACGCGCATCCTCGGCATCGATGAGGTCGTGACCTCGTTCTACTTGCGTCTGCAAGTGGCCGACCAAACCGGCGTGCTCGCGCGCATCACCGGCATCTTGGCCGAGAACGACATTTCGATCGACGCTGTGTTGCAGCGCGAGTCTGCCGAAGGCGAGAAGCAAACCGACCTCATCATCCTCACGCACACCACCGTTGAAGGCCGCATGCGCCAGGCGCTCGCCACGATGCAAGCGCTGCCGACCGTGTTGGCGCCCATCGTGCGCATTCGCAAAGAAGAGTTGAATTGAAGTACTTGAGCACCCGTGGCGACAAAACGCCGCGCGCCTTCTGCGACATCCTGCTCGAAGGCTTGGCGCCCGATGGCGGCCTCTATCTGCCCGAGGCCTACCCGAAGGTCGAGCCCGCAACGCTTGCCCGCTGGCGCGGCCTGTCGTATGCAGAGCTCGCGTTCGAAATTCTCTCGTTCTACGTTGACGACATTCCGGCCGACGACTTGAAGGCGCTGGTCTCGCGCACCTACACGCCCGCCGTGTTCGGCAGCGAGGCGATCACGCCGCTGAAGACCATCGAAGATGGCGTTGTGCTCGAAGCCTTGTCGAACGGGCCGACGCTCGCCTTCAAAGACATGGCGATGCAGCTCCTCGGCAACCTCTTCGAATACGAGCTCGCGCGGCGCGGCCAGGTGCTCAACATCCTCGGCGCAACCTCCGGCGACACCGGCAGTGCCGCCGAATACGCAATGCGCGGCAAGCGCGGCGTCAACGTCTTCATGCTCTCGCCGCAAGGCCGCATGAGCCCGTTTCAGCAAGCGCAGATGTTCAGCCTGCAAGACGCGAACATCCACAACATCGCAATCGACGGTGTTTTTGACGATTGCCAAGACATCGTCAAAGCCGTCTCGAACGATCTGGCGTTCAAGCAGCATTGGCATATCGGCACCGTCAATTCCATCAACTGGGCGCGGCTGCTTGCGCAAGTTGTTTATTACTTCGCTGGCTACTTTCAAGCCACGCGCAGCAACGAGGATCTGGTCGACTTCGCCGTGCCTTCTGGCAACTTCGGCAACATTTGCGCTGGCCACGTGGCGCGCATGATGGGCTTGCCGATTCGCCGCCTGGTGCTCGCCACGAACGAGAACAACGTGCTCGATGAGTTCTTCCGCAGCGGCATCTACCGCGTGCGCAGCAGCAGCGAGACGCTCGAGACCTCTAGCCCGTCGATGGACATCTCCAAGGCCTCGAACTTCGAACGTTTCGTGTTCGATCTGCTTGGCCGCGACTCAACGCGCACGCGCGAGCTCTTCAAGACCGAGATCGAAGCCAACGGTGTTTTCACGCTGACGCCGGCCGAAGCCGAGCGCATCGCCAGCTTCGGCTTCGTCTCGGGCTGCAGCACCCATGCGGATCGGCTTGCCACGATCCGCAGCACCTTCGAGCGCAACGGCCTCGTGCTCGATCCGCACACGGCTGACGGCTTGAAGGTCGCGTTAGAGCACCGCAGCGCCAACGTGCCGATGATCGTGCTGGAGACAGCCCAACCAGCGAAGTTCGCGGCGACCATCGTTGAAGCCATCGGCCGCGAGCCTGATCGCCCGGCTGCGCTGATGGGCATTGAAGATCTGCCGAAGCGATTTGACGTGCTGCCTGCCAACGCGCAGGCGATCAAATCGTTCATCGAACAGCGCGCCGCCTCATCGTGAAGGTCGTCGGCTTCAGTGGCTATTCGGGGTCTGGCAAAACCACCCTGATCGAGCAATTGATCGCCGAGATGAAAGCACAAGGCCACCGCGTCTCGGTCGTCAAACATGCGCACCATGCATTTGACATCGACCGCGAAGGCAAAGACTCCTGGCGCCACCGCCGCGCTGGGGCTTATGAGGTCGTGATTGCCTCTGATCGGCGCCTTGCGCTGATGCGTGAATATGAGCGCGTGGCCGACCCCAGCGTCGATGACCTCATCGCCGAGCTCGGGCCTTGCGATTGGGTGCTCGTTGAAGGCTTCAAGCACGCCGACCTGCCCAAGCTCGAAGTCTGGCGCGAGGCTGCCGGCCACCCGGTGCGCTACCCAGATGATCCGACCATCGTGGCCGTTTGCACCGACGACGCACAGCGCTTGCCCGTGCCGACGGCCTTGCCGGTGCTTGATCTCAACGAGCCACGCGCCGTTCTGGCATTCTTGTTCGACCATGCAGAACGCTATGACTACATCCGCAACACCGTCCGCAACACCGTCCGCAACACCGTCCGCAACCCCGCCAGTAACAGCGCCCGCTAAACCGCGCCCTGAGCTGATGCGGCTAGAAGACGCGCTCGAGCGCCTGCTCGGTGCTGTGCACGCCTTGCCGATCGGCCTAGCCGAGACCTTGTCGACCTTCGATGCCCGCGGCCGCGTGCTCGCAGCCGACGTGCTCTCCACGCTGGATGTGCCGCCCGAAGACAACACCGCGATGGACGGCTATGCCGTTCGCGTGGCGGACTTGCCCTCGATCGGCACGGTGCTGCCGGTGAGCCAGCGCATTCCGGCCGGTGTGGTTGGCGCGCCTCTGCAGCCGGGCACGGCCGCGCGCATCTTCACTGGCGCCCAAGTGCCACACGGCGCCGATGCGGTTGTGATGCAGGAGTTGTGCGAAGCGGTCGATGGCGGCGTGCGCATCAACACGATGCCGCCGGTGGGCCTGTCGATCCGCCGCCGCGGTGAAGACGTGAAGACTGGCGCGGTCGTGCTCGCATCTGGCACGAGGCTGACGCCGCAAGGCTTGGGGCTGGCCGCGGCAGTTGGTGCGGGCCACGTGCGTGTGATGCGCCGGCCGCGGGTGGCGATGTTCTCGACGGGCGACGAGCTGCGCATGCCCGGCGAGCCGCTGCCGCCGGGCGCCATCTACAACTCCAACCGCTTCACCTTGCGCGGCCTCATCGAAGCGTGTGGCGCCGAATGCGTTGACCTCGGCATCGTTGCCGATCGGCTCGACGCTACGCGCGAAGCCTTGCGCCGCGCCGCGATCGACTGCGACCTGATCCTCACCTGCGGCGGCGTCTCGGTCGGCGAAGAAGACCACGTCCGCAACGCCGTGCTGGCCGAGGGTCGCATCGACCTTTGGCAAGTGGCGCTCAAGCCCGGCAAGCCGCTGGCCTTTGGCGAGGTGCGCCGTGCCGATGGCGGCAGCGCGCATTTCATCGGCTTGCCTGGCAATCCGGTGTCGTCATTCGTGACCTTCTTGCTCACCGTTCGGCCGGTGCTTTTGCGCCTGCAAGGTGCAAGCGATCTCGCGCTGAAGCCGCTTCTCATGCGTGCCGACTTCGATTGGCCCCGCCCGGATCGCCGCCGCGAGTTCCTGCGCGTCAAGCGCAATGCGGCGGGTGGTCTGGACCTCTTCCCGAACCAAGGCTCGGGCGTGCTGACATCGGTGGTTTGGGCCGACGGCTTGGTCGATCTGCCTGCGAACCAGGCGGTCAAACCCGGTGACACGGTCGCGTTTTTGTCGATGTCGGAGCTGTTGTCGTGATGGAGATCGAAGTGCGCTACTTTGCGTCGATCCGCGAGGCGCTGGGGAGCCGCGAAACGATGACGATCGAGCCTGGGATGACGGTGGGCGCGGTGCGCGATGCGCTGATTTCACGCAGCCCGGCGCATGCCAAGGTGCTGGCGCGCGGGCGCGCACTCCGCAGTGCGTTGAACCAGGTGCTCTGCGATGACGACGCCCTCGTTGGCGAAGGCGCCGAGCTTGCGTTCTTCCCGCCGGTCACGGGAGGCTGAGATGGCAACGCCCGCGCGGGTCAGCGTGCAGACGGCCGACTTCGACCTCAGCTCGGAAGTCGCCGCTCTGCGCGCAGGCGATGCGGGTGCGGGCGCCGTCGCCGCATTCGTTGGCACGGTGCGCGACCGCAATGATGGGCAGGGCGTCTCGGCGATGGAGCTCGAACACTATCCCGGCATGACCGAGCGTGCGATCGAGGCGCTGATCGATGAGGCGGTGAGCCGGTTTGACATCCGCGCGGTTCGGGTGATTCACCGGGTTGGCCCGCTGTTGCCGACGGACCAGATCGTGCTCGTCGCGGTCACGTCTTCTCACCGCGGCGAGGCCTTTCAAGCTTGCGAGTTTTTGATGGATTACCTCAAGACCCAGGCGCCATTCTGGAAGAAGGAGCAGACGCCAGATGGCGCACGCTGGGTCGATGCGCGCAGCAGCGACGACGCGGCCATGGCGCGCTGGGCCCGCTCCGCCACATGATCCCGAGCGTGAACCCGAGCGGCCCGCTCGCTCAAGCGTTTGCGGTGGCGTTTGGTGCTGTCGTTGGCGCTTTGCTGCGCTGGCGCACCGGCCTCTGGCTCAACGGGCGCTGGGCCGGCTTTCCGCTGGGCACGCTGGCCGTCAACTGCGCCGGGGCCCTCTTGATCGGCATGGCGTTGATGGCCTTCGAGCGCATGCACAACGAGTGGTGGCGGCTGCTGCTGGTCACCGGCTTTCTGGGCGGGCTCACGACGTTTTCGTCGTTCTCCGCCGAGTCACTGGTGTTGCTGCAGCGCGGGGCGGGGTGGATGGCGCTTGCCCACACCGCAGCGCATGTGTTGGGCTCGCTTGCCTGCGCGGCGATCGGCTACCGCGTCATGCAGTCGTTGCTCGGCTGAGCGGGGGACTGGGCAGAGTTCTGAGCACAGTTAACTTGCAGGCGAGTCGGCGATGAAGCTCTCGAGCAGCTTCTTGAGTTGCACCGTCTTGCGTGGGCCGAGAGCTTCTTCGATGCTGTCGTGATGGGCGTCAACGCGTTCGGTCAGCCGCGCGACCACGTCGAGCCCCAGATCGCTGATGAAGACGACCACCTTGCGGTTGTCGCTCGGGTCGGCAGCGCGCTGCACCACGCCGCGGCTCACGAGCTTGTCCATGTTCTTGGTCAGTGCTGGGCCGTTCATCAGCACGCGTTCGGCCAGCTCGCCCATGGTGCGGCCTTGCTCATCGGCCAGCACACGCAGGATGCGCCAATGCTCCTCCGTGAAGCCGTCTTCACCGATCGATTGCGTGATGCCAATGCGCATGCGCCGATGGGCCGACGCGAGCAAAAAGGCCAAGTACTGCGAGAGGGTTTCGTCGGGCATGGGAGTTGCGCTGGCTGCGATTGAAGTCGCTCAAATTCTACGTTTGGGCGCTTTCCGTGGAAACAATCAGTGCCGATCGCTGCGACTTCTTTCACTGACTTCGTTCACTGAATCAGGCGCTGGTGACATGGCGCTGGTGACATGGCGCTGCTGACATGCCGCAAGCCGCCTCGTTGTCAGCGAGTCGTCTCACCAGCCTTCAGAGCCCGGCTCGCCCTTGAACGGCCCGGCGATCTCGGGTGTGACCCAGCCGCCATAAAAGCGCCCGGGTTGCGGCTGCACCCGAACGCCATCCACAAAGCACGCCAGCCGCGCCGGGTAAAACGAGATGAACCCGCGGATCGCTGCGAACTCGGGATACGGGTCGTCATACGACCAGCCCACCGCGTCGACCCGCAGTGAGGGCGTGACCACCGACCAATACCCCGCCACCCCTTTCCACTCGCAGCCCGAGCGGCCGGGTGCGCGTTCGAGCAAGGCCATCTGCACATCCTCTGGCGGGAGGTAGAAGGTGGGCGGGCTGGCGGTCTCTAACACGCGAACAGCACGGCGCGTGCGAGCGATCTCGGCCTCGCCGGCGCGAACGATGACCTCGCGCGAATCAAGCTCGCAGCGCGGCGGGCGCGGGTAGTCCCACACCGATTCTTGATTGGCCTTCGGCTTGGCGGCAAACGGCGGGCGCTCGTCGCCCACGTGCTGCCACATGGCGCGGGCTCGGGCGAGGCGGTCGGTCATGGCGGTCATGACGCGACCTTAGCACCGGCTACAGCGCGACTTCGACCGACACCCGAAATGTCCGCGGTGCGAGCGGGAACAGGTAGACGTGCTCGAACTGATGGGGCGATTCGCGCCATGCGCGTTTGTCGAAGAGGTTGTCAACGCCGGCGCGCCAAATCCAACGTTGATCGCCCCAAAGCATGTCGTATCGCGCGGCTGCATCGACCTTGCTGTAGCCAGGAATCTGCGTGCTGTTGTCTGGCAACACCTGGCGCGCACTCTCGTATGCCAGCTTGGCATCGAGTTGCAGGCCGGGCAGGGCGCGCACGTCGTAAGCCAGCTGCAGCTTGAGCGTGCGCGCTGGCACGTTGGTTGGCTGTCGGCCGTTGAGCTCGGCCTGCAGTTGGCTGCCGTCGCGGCGGGCATGAAGCCACTGCGCGCCGGCGCGCAGCGTCCAGGGGCCGTCACGCCAGGCGCCGCTGGCCTCAGCGCCGCGGTGGCGTTCGGTGCCGTCGAGTGCCTCATCGCACGGGGCTGCGATGCTGCAAGTGCCGGGCGAACCGAACTGCGGCTGCACGATGTCGAACGCAGCCACGTTCCACTCGAAGTCATCGCTCGTGCCTTTGATCCCGAGCTCGACTTGCCGGCTCTTCAGCGAAGGCAGCGCTTGGCCGCCGTTGGCGTAGATCGGCTGGTTCGGCACCACCGTCGATTCGACGCCCTGGCCCCAACTGGCATAGACCAGTTGCTCGGGCAGGAAGGTGTAGCTTGCTGCGATGAACGGCGTTGTGAACGATTGGCCGTAGGCAATGGGCTCCGAGCCATCGGTGCCGACGCTCGATCGCGACAAGCGAACATGACGCAGCCCGAGCCAGACGCTCGCGCGCTCGGTCAGCGTGATGCGGTCGCGAAGGTAGAGCTCGGTCGCGTGCTCATCGCGGTTGGTGTTGGGGCTTGTGGCGTCGGGTGCGGGCGGCGTGACGAGCGTGCCGTCTACGTTGCCAGTGCCGGCGTAGTTGTAAGCCTGCGCCTGAAAGCGGTTGCGCACGCGGTTGCGCTGCACGCCCACGGTGAGCGCATGCATGACATCGCCTGTTGCGAACTGGCCTTGCAGCGACACATCGAGCACATCGGTGCGGCGCCGCTCGTTCTCGCTGCGGAAGTCGTAGAGGTCGAAGTTGCCGTTCGGGCAGTAACGGTCGGCGTAGTAGGTGCCGTCGGGTGCGGGGTTGGGGTCGAAGCAGCCGTAGGGAAAGGCGATGCGGTCATCGCTGCGCAGCTGCTGTGTGGCGGCATGGGCGATGAACTTCCAATCGGCGGCCAGGCGTTGTTGCCAACGCAGCGAGGCAGTCGTGCCGTCGAGCACCACCGGCAGCGACCACGGTTGGTTGTTCAGGTTGATGCGCGGGTCGCCCGCGGGTGGCACGGTGTTGCCGAGCATGCTGAAGCCGGGCACGCTGGGCTGTGATTGATGGCTGCGCTCGATCTCTGCTTCGATCAAGGTGCTGCTGCTGACCCGCCAATCGCCGGCGAGCGAGACGAGGTTGCGCTCGCCGTGGGCCGATTGCACCAGAGGGCGCAGGCGAGCCGCAGCGGCATTGACCCGCAGGCCAAACGCTTGGTCTGCACCGAAGCGCTGGCTGATGTCGACCGAGCCGGTCACGCTGCCGGCCTCGCGCCACTCGAGAAAAGCCGAGCGCACCGGCGCATCCGCAGGCCGCTTGACCACGTAGTTGACCAGCCCGCCCGGCGCACTCGTGCCCGCTTGCATGCCGCTCGTGCCTTTGAGGATTTCGATGCGCGATTTGTTGGCGAGCGGGATCGATGTCTCGGCGCTGATCGGCAAGCCGTCGCGCTTGAAGTTGAAGCGGTTGTCGAGCACGAAGCCGCGCACCGTGAGGTAGTCCCAGTAGCCCTCGGTGTTGTAGGCGTCGCTGATGCCGGGGTCGAAGCCGACGAGGTCTGCAAGCCGCTGGCCGCCGCTGTCACGCAGTTGCTCGGCGCTGAAAACGCTCGCTTGCAGCGGCGTCTTGGCGAGCGGCACATCGCCCCAGCCGCCGATGCTTGCGGGTGGCTCGGCGCGGCCTGTCACGGCCACGGGCGCGAGCTCGGTGACGGGCGATTGAGCGAGCGCGCCGCTGATCGCCAAAAGGGCGGCCGATGCGGTGGCGCTGCGGTGGAAGTGAAGTCGTGGCGAAAGTCGGAAGATGGATGCCATCGTGGTCTCGGGTCGATGGCAGGTCGGCGGCAAGGCGGCGGTGTAAAAACGCGGTGTGCCTTGCATGCTTCCCTGCGCGAGGATTACCTCAATCAGGTTCAAAGGGACTGTCTCAGTCGAGCCCACAAGGCTCAACACCCCTAGCGAATGCCGCGCGATGAACTCGCGCGGGGTGTGATTATCGGCCCGCTGGGCTTGCGCCGTCGGCGCGCAGTCACAACTGCGGTGCTTGAAAAAAGGAAACACCACCCATGCCACGCTTCGCCGCCAACCTCTCGATGCTCTTCACCGAGCACCCTTTTCTCGACCGCTTCGAGCACGCCGCAGCCGCCGGCTTCCAGGCCGTCGAATTCATGTTTCCCTATGCGTTTGAAGCCGAGGCGATTCGGCAGCGTTTGGATCAGAGCGGCCTCCAGCTCGTGTTGCACAACCTGCCTGCGGGCGATTGGGATGCCGGCGAGCGCGGCATCGCGTGCCTGCCTGGCCGCCAGGCCGAGTTCCGCGCGGGGGTGGCGCAGGGCATCACGTGCGCGCAAACGCTCGGTGTGGGTCAGCTCAATTGCCTCGCCGGCAAAGCGCCCGCAGGCATTGATGGCGCGGTTCTGCATGCCACCTTCGTCGAGAACTTGCGCTTTGCAGCTGCCGCCTTCCAGGCAGCCAATTTGCGCCTGCTGATCGAGCCGATCAACCACTTCGACATCCCTGGCTTCTTTCTCACCCGAACCGCGCAGGCCGCGGCCATCCTGGGTGAAGTTGGCGCGAGCAACGCGTTCATTCAGTACGACCTCTACCACGCGCAGCGCATGGAAGGCGAGCTGGCGGCCACGATTGAGAAGTACCTGCCGCGCATCGGCCACATTCAGATCGCTGACAACCCTGGCCGCCATGAACCCGGCACGGGCGAGATCAGCTACCCGTTCTTGTTGGGCCACCTCGACCGCATCGGCTATGGCGGCTGGGTCGGTTGCGAATACAAGCCCGCAACCACAACCGAGGCTGGCCTGGGCTGGCTGCAGCAGATGCCGAAATGAAGAAGCACAAGATCAGCGCCCAGCTGGCCACATGACTGCCGACGCAACCGACTCCGGAGCTGCCCATGAATTCATCTGCCGCCTTGCTTCGCCGCCTGTTCGATGCAGCGATTGCGAGCGCTCAACCCGCGCTCTGCATCCCGCCGCATCTGCCCGCACCGCCGCGCGGCCGGTTGATCGTGATCGGCGCTGGCAAGGCGTCAGCCGCGATGGCACAGGCGGTGGAAGCCAACTGGCCCGGGCCGCTCTCGGGCCTGGTGGTCACGCGCTATGGCTATGCCGTGCCGTGCGAGCGCATCGAGATCGTCGAGGCAGCGCATCCCGTTCCTGATGAAGCCGGGCTCGTCGCTGCGCAACGCATGCTGGAGGTCGTCAAGGGTTTGAGCGAAGACGATCTGGTGCTGTGCTTGATTTCGGGTGGCGGCTCATCGCTGCTGCCGCTGCCGGCGCCCGGGCTCACGCTCGAACACAAACAAATGGTCAACCGCGCACTGCTGCAATCGGGCGCAACGATCAGCGAGATGAACTGCGTGCGGCGGCATCTGTCGGCCATCAAAGGCGGCCGCTTGGGCGCCGCCTGCCACCCGGCGCGAGTGTTGACCCTGCTGATCTCCGATGTGCCGGGCGATGACCCGATCGACATCGCCTCCGGCCCGACCGTGGCCGACCCGACCACTTGCGCCGATGCGCTGGCCATCGTGCAGCGCTACGCCATCGAGCTGCCCGCGCCAGTGCGCGCGTGGCTTGCCAGCGGCGAGGGCGAGTCGATCAAGCCCGGCGACCCGCGCTTGGCGCGCGCTGAAGTTCGCATGATCGCCACGCCCCAACGCGCGCTCGAAGCCGCGGCGGAAGTGGCCCGCGCATCGGGCCTGGCGGCACACATCCTCGGTGATGCGCTTGAAGGCGAGGCGCGCGATGTCGGCAAGGTGCTCGCCGGCATCGCCTTGCAAGTGGCCGAGCGCGGCCAGCCGTTCGCGGCGCCGTGCGTGTTGTTGTCCGGCGGAGAAACCACGGTCACGGTGCGCGGCCAAGGGCGCGGTGGGCGCAATGTGGAATGCCTGCTCGCCATCGGCATCGCGCTCGACGGGCATCCGCGCATCCATGCGCTTGCGGGCGACACGGACGGTGTTGACGGCCAAGAGGAAATCGCTGGCGCAGTGCTCGGCCCCGATTCGCTCGCACGCGCTTGGCAACTCGGCATGAAGCCGCAAGACGCGCTGGCTGGCAACGATGGCCACGGCTTCTTCGGCGCGCTCGGCGATGCGGTCGTCACCGGGCCCACCTTGACCAACGTGAACGACTTTCGCGCGATCCTGATCGAGGCGGATGAGTTGGGCCGAACCAGCTCAGCCGAACCAGCTCAGCTGACGGAGTTCAGCTGACGGAATTCAGCTGACTCAGCTCAGCCAGCGTCTTGCAGCAAGCCGAGCAGGCGCGGGCTGGTCGTCGTGTATTCGAGGTGGATCGTCTCGCCAGGCCGCAGGTGCGCCGCAGCGCCGAAGGCCGCGAGCGTGGCCTCGTGGAAGCCCGAGACGATCAGCTTGCGCTTGCCGGGGTAGGTGTTGACGTCGCCCACCGCGAAGATACCGGGCACGCTGGTCTCGAACTTTGCAGTGTCAACCACGAGCTGCTTGCGCTCTAGCGCCAAGCCCCAATCGGCGATCGGCCCGAGGCGAGGGCTCAGGCCTTGAAGCACCAGCAGCGCATCGAGCGCGAGGCGTTGCGCGCTGCCATCGGCCGCATCGACGTGCAGCGCAGTCAAGCGGCCCGCGTGCTCTTCGATGGCGCTGGCTTGCGCGGCGATGAAGCGCATCGCGCCGGCATCGCAAAGCGCACGCATCGCGGCAACCGTGTCGGGTGCGGCTTTGAAGGCGTCGCGGCGGTGCATCAGCGTCAAGCCGGCCGCGCGCTCAGGGCCTGGGCTTGCGAGTGTGATGGCGGCCTGCAAAGCCGTGTCGTCTTCGCCGACGATGAGCACCTGCTGGCCTGCGAATCGATCGAGCGCATCAGCGCGGTGGAACACTTGCCGGCCTTCGTGCGCTTGCAATCCGTCGACCTTCAATCGCCTCGCCTGAAACGAGCCGACGCCACCTGCAATCACGATGCACCGCGCGATGAAGCGTTGGCCGGTCGAGGTGGTGAGCTTGAATCGCCCGTCAGGCTGGGGCTCGACGGCGCTCACTTCCTGGTCGAGGTGCATCGGCGTGTTGAACGGCACAATCTGCGCCTGGAGCCGCGCGATCAACTCGCGGCCGGTGCATCGCGGCGTGCCGGGGATGTCGTAGATCGGCTTGTCGGGGTAGAGCAGGGCGCATTGGCCGCCGACGGCCGGCAGCGCATCGATCAAATGGCAATTGATGCCGTGCAGGCCCAACTCGAAGACTTGGAACAGGCCAACCGGCCCGGCGCCGATGACGACGGCATCGGTCTCGGTGCCGATGTTGGTGACTGCGCCGCTGCCAGTCGTCACGCCGTTCAGCGAATCAGTTCGCCGAGCTTGCCGGTTTTGTCTTTCCAGTCATCGGCATCAGGCTGCGGCGCCTTGCGCTTGGTGATGCTGGGCCAGCCTTTGGCGAGGTCGGCATTGAGCTGGATCATGTGCTGCTGATCGCCAGGAACGTCTTCTTCCGGAACGATGGCATTGACGGGGCACTCGGGGATGCACACCGCGCAGTCAATGCATTCGTCGGGGTCGATCGTCAGGAAGTTCGGGCCTTCGCGGAAGCAATCGACTGGGCAGACATCGACGCAGTCGGTGTACTTGCAGCGAATGCACGATTCGAGAACGACGTGGGTCATGAGGCAGGCTCGTTGGAGGTTGTGGCTGCAAGCATTCGCTGCCGAGTGGCAGCACGCGCGGAAGGGGCGATTTTAGGGCTTTGAGCCGGCCAGTGAGGCGAGGCCGGTGGCGGCGTCGGCAGGCGTGGCGATGCCTGCGTTTGTGCCATTGGCGCCACTGGCGCAGGTCTTGCCGGTGACCGGCCGTGCGCCAGCGCCGACCGTCACCACCGCCGGCCGGCCGGCGTGCAGCAAGGCGGCGTGGCTCAAGTCGGCAACGCGGTGATCGCTTGAGAGTTGATCGGGCCAGCCGGCTCGCGAGACCACACAGGCCGGTGTGTCGGCAGACCAACCGGCTGCGACCAATCGTTTGGCAAGTGCGGCGAGCTGCTTGCCGGCCATGTAGAAGACTTCCGTGTCCGCGGTGTGCCCGGCTTGGAGTGCGCCCTCGCGCGTCATTGCAGTTGAGAAGCTCACGCTGCGGCCGCTGCCTCGCCGCGTCAACGGGCGTTGCGTGGCGGCGGCGGCGGCGAGCGCGGCGGTCACGCCGGGAATGACCTCGCAGGCGATGCCGGCATCGGCGAGTGCAATCAGTTCTTCTTCGAGCCTGCCAAAGAGGCTGGCGTCGCCCCCTTTGAGGCGCACCACCACGGCGGATTCACGCGCGTGCTTGACCAGCAACGCGTTGATCGTTGCTTGGCCGGTGCTGTCGGCAAAGCCGCGTTTGCCGACATCGATCCAGCGGGCGTTGGGCGCAAGCTCGCGCAGGGCGGGGTCGGTGAGCGCATCGAACAGAACAACGTTCGCTTCGCCCAATCGCCGCGCGCCGCGCAAGGTGATGAGGTCGGCCGCGCCAGGCCCGGCACCGATGAAGACGACTTGGCCCATGCGCTACCGAATCACGCCGCGAACGGCAGTGCCGAGACTTCCGGCGAGCCGTGCAGGCCGCACTCTTTCAGCGTCTCGTCTTCCCACCACCAGCGGCCGGCGCGGGAGTCTTCACCGAGCGAGACGGCGCGCGTGCACGGCGCACAGCCGATGCTCGGGAAGAAGTGATCGTGCAGCGGGTTGTATGGCACGTCATATGTTTTGACGTACTGCCACACATCAGCCCAGCTCCAATCGGCGATGGGGATGACCTTGGTGCGGCCTTCACGGTCAGTCTCGCGGAACGACACGTCGCTGCGGTGCTCCGATTGCTCGCGCCGCAGACCCGTGACCCACGCCGTGCGGCCCTCGACCATGCGCGACATCGGCTCCATCTTGCGGATGTCGCAGCAATCCTTGCGCAACTCGACGCTGCGGTACATCGCATCCGGGCCGTTGCGGCGGACGAAGTGCACCACCGATTCATTGCGCGGCGTATAGACCTCAACATCGAGGCCGTAGCGATCTTCGATGCGCGCGATCAACGCAACCGTCTCGGCGTGCAACATGCCGGTGTCGAGCGTGGCGATGGCAATCGGCAAGCGATGCCGCGCGATCAGGTCGGTGAGAACCATGCCTTCGATGCCCAGGCTCGTGGCCTGCACGATGCTCCCCGGGTGATCGGCCGCCGCCTGCTGAAGCACCGCCACGGCATGCGCTACGCGTTCGTCAAAGCCGGCAGTTTTGCGGGCATAAAGATCGACCGCGGAAGAAGTGGCCGAGGCCGAAGCCGCCATCGAACTGACTGGAAGTGCTGCGCTCATCAAACAACCTTTGCGAACTGCGGCTGGGGATGCGTGGCATCGCCCTGGTAGTGGGACGAAAAGAACGTGAGCGCGCGCTTGGCGGCGGCCAGAGATTGATCAGGGCGAAGCTGAACGGCATCGACGCCATTGCGGTGAAGCAGCGGCAGCATGTCGACCAGCACATCGCCTGTTGCGCGCACTTCGCCCGCGAACCGGTGGCGCGCGCGCAGCAGGTGCGCTTGGCTGTAGGCGCGGCCGTCGGTCCACTTCGGGAAGCAAAGCGCGACCAGCGCGAGCCTCGGCAAATCGGCGGCAATCTCGGTCACGGCCACATCGTTCGGCAGCACCACGCCGGTCGGCAAATCGAGCGGCCAAGTCGCTTTGAGCGCTTGCCACTGCGCAAATTCGATGACGAGGTGCGGCGCAGGCGTGGGCGTGGGCGTGGACGTTGTGCCTTCGTCGCTGGCCACGAATTGCCAGCGGTCTTGGTTGGAATCGATGAATTGCATGAGGGGCTCGATTCGGCTCAAGCGGTTTGGGCGAGCGCCGTGCTGCGGCGCACGCCGTTGGCCGAGGCCCTGAACGGGTCGAGACCAACGCGCTTGACCGTGTCGATGAAGCGCTCGTTGGCGGCGCGGCGGTCGCGGTAGGTGTCGATCACGGCTTCGACCACGTCGGTCACTTCATCGGCCGCAAACGATGGGCCGATCACCTTGCCAGCCACGGAGCCGCCGCTGATCGCCGAGCCATCGGAGCCGCCGAGCGAAACCTGGTACCACTCCTTGCCGTCCTTATCGACGCCCAAGATGCCGATGTGGCCGCTGTGGTGATGCCCGCAGGAGTTGATGCAGCCGCTGATGTGGAGATCGATGTCGCCGATGTCGTAGAGCTCGTCGATCTCGGAGAAACGCTCGGTGATTTCGGCTGCGAGTGGCAGCGAGCGCGCATTGGCGAGTGCGCAGAAATCGCCGCCGGGGCAGGCGATCATGTCGGTCAAGAGGCCGATGTTCGGTGTGGCGAAGCCGGCTTCGCGCGTGGCTTGCCAAAGCGCATGCAGGTCGCTTGCAGCCACCCACGGCAGCAAGAGGTTTTGGTCGTGCGTGACGCGCAACTCACCGTGGCTGAAGCGATCGGCGATGTCGGCTGCGATCTCCATTTGGTCGGAGGTCACGTCGCCCGGCGCTTGGCCCGCGCGCTTGAGCGACAAGGTCACAGCGCGGTAGCCCGGCACTTGGTGCGCATGCACGTTGCGCTCCAGCCAGCGGTCGAAGGCCTTTGGCGCTTCGCCAACCACGCCTGTCGATTCAGCCCGCGGCTGCACGCCCGCCGGCCGCTCGAAGCTGCGGGCAACGCGCGCGAGCTCTGCGTCGGGCAAAACGTGCGCGGTGCCGCCAACGTCGTTCTGCACGATGTTGATGAACTCCGCCTCAACCGCATCAATGAACTTTTGACCCTCGGCTTTGACGAGGATCTTGATGCGCGCCTTGTACTTGTTGTCCCGCCGGCCGAACTCGTTGTAGACGCGGACCACCGCCTCGAGAAACACCAGGATCTGCTGCCACGGCAGGAATTCGCGAATCACCGTGCCGATGACCGGCGTGCGGCCCATGCCGCCGCCCACGAGCACAGTGAAGCCCACGTCGCCAGCAGCATTGCGGCGCAGGTGCAGGCCGACGTCATGCCATTCGATGGCCGCGCGGTCTTCGTGCGCGCCAGTGATCGCGATCTTGAACTTGCGCGGCAGAAAGGCGAACTCCGGGTGCAGCGTGCTCCACTGGCGCAGCAGCTCGGCGTAGGGGCGCGGGTCGATCACTTCATCGGCCGCGATGCCGGCGAGCGCATCGCTCGTGATGTTGCGGATGCAGTTGCCGCTGGTTTGAATGCCGTGCATGTTGACGGCGGCGAGCGCGTCCATGACGTCAGCGCTGCGGTCGAGCGGGATCCAGTTGAACTGCAGGTTTTGCCGCGTCGTGAAATGGCCGTAGCCGCGGTCGAAATCGCGGCCGATGTGGGCGAGCGTGCGCAGCTGCTTGGCGTTGAGTTCGCCGTAAGGAACGGCCACGCGGAGCATCGGCGCATGGCGCTGAACGTACCAGCCGTTTTGCAGGCGCAGCGGCAGGAACTCATCGTCGCTGAGCTGGCCGGCCAGATAGCGGCCGAGCTGATCGCGAAACTGCGCTGCGCGCTGATGCACGAACTGTTGGTCGAAATCGGTGTAGTGGTACATGGGCAGGGTTCTTCAGGGCGATAGCGCCCAAACGTCTGAGGCGAATATAGGAATGCGTCTTATGCTTGTGAACTACAGTTTTGTTGATTGTTTATGGCTGGGGAGCATAACAAGCGGCAGGGTAGACCCTAAACTTCGCGGATGAAGCTCACCCCGAGGCGCCAAACGCCCGATCCATCTCGGCGCGTTTGGCTGCTCCAAGCAGCGGCGATGGCGGCCATGGCTGCCGGTTGCGCTTCGCCGCGCAGCCCGCCCGAAGCAGAGATGCCGCCGCCAGTTCCACCCGTGCCGCTGCCCACACCCAAACCGCCGCCCCGCCCGCCGCGCATCGGCTTGGCGCTTGGCGGCGGCGCGGCACGGGGGTTTGCGCACATCGGGGTGATCCAAGTGCTCGAAGAGGCCGGCCTGCGGCCCGATGTGGTTGTGGGCACGTCGGCTGGCAGCCTTGTTGCGGCGCTCTATGCTTCCGGCAAAACTGGCGCCGAGTTGGCCGCGCTCGCCGAGTCGATGGACGAAACCGCGTTCGCCGATTGGTCTTACCCCGGCCGCGGTGTGATTCGCGGAGAGGCGCTCGCCCGCTACGTGCGCGAGCAGACCGGCGGCCGCAGCATCGAGCAGATGAAGACGCCGCTCGGCATCGTCGCCACCGATCTCGACAACGGCCAAGCGATCCTCTTCCAGCGCGGCGACCCAGGCGTGGCGGTGCGGGCGTCGAGCGCGGTGCCGGCGGTGTTCCAGCCGGTGCGCATCGGCACGAGGGAGTATGTCGACGGTGGGCTGGTGGCGCCCGTGCCGGTGCGGTTCGCGCGGCAAATGGGCGCCGAGTTGGTGATCGCCGTTGACATCTCGGCTTTGCCTGATGGCAACGCCACCGGCGACGCCATGCACATGTTGCTGCAGACGTTTGCGATCATGGGCCGCAGCATCAACAGCTTTGAACTCCGCGAGGCAGATGTCGTCGTGCGGCCTGCGCTTGCGGGCGTCGCCGGCACGGATTTCAAGTCTCGAAAGCGGTCGATCCAGGCCGGGCGCGATGCAGGGCAATCGCAATTGCCGGCGCTGCGGGAGCGCATCGCGGCCAAGACACGCTGAAAAGCCAACGCTGGCTGCGCTCGCCAAAAAACAAAACGGCCCGATGCAAGCATCGGGCCGCAAAAATACCCCAAGCATCACTGCCCGAGGTACCGAGGAGGCAACCTTTCAAGAAGCCATGGGCATTGCCCATGGCCGTCGTCAGATGCTGTTGCGTTCGTCGGGTTCAGCGTGGTGACAAACAATTACGTCACCACGTGATCTCAATCAAGCAGCGCGCTTGACCTTGCTCGAGGCCTGGTTGGCGGCCTTGACTGCGGTGGAGGTCATCGCCTGAAAGTTGGCTTCCGCCACATCGGTTGCTTGCTTGACGGCCTTGTTCACGCCGTCAAACGCGTTGTTCGCAGCAGCCACGGCCGACTTCACGAGTGCCACGGCGTTCTCGCTGCCGGCCGGTGCGTTCTTCATCGCAGCGTCAACGGTGCTCAGGAACTTGGCTTGCGCATCGGACGCGGTCGACTCGGCAACCTTGCTCACTTCAGCAGTGGTGGCGGCGGCGATGTCATACACATGACGGCTGTACGCAGCGGCCTTTTCGGCGGCGGGCTGCATCAGGCCAGCTTGGATCGCCATGAATTCCTGCGCGTCTTTGACGGCCATCACAGCCTTGGTGGCTTCAGCCGCTTCGCCGATGGCGGCGCGTGCAACCTGCAGGTTCAGTTCGACCAGCTTTTCCATGCCTTCGAACGCTTTGTGCGTGAGGCCGAAAAGCGTTTCGACGGTGGATTTGTGGGCAGCCATCATTTGTTCGGTGGTCATCATAAAAAGTCTCCAAGCGGTGAAAAAGGTGAGGGACTGTGCAGAGCCACTTCTAAATTGCTGCGCTGCAACATGACTGAAGTATATCGACGCTTTCGCGGGTTGCAAGCTGTTTTTGCTGCGTTGCACCATTTTCTTCGTCGACCCTGCAAAAGCGAGCATTGGCGCGGCCCCGCACAATGCCCGCAACCTCGCCAACCAACCCCATGCGCGCCTTTTATTCCGACTCGTTCGTGCTGCCGTTGCCGACGGGCCACCGCTTCCCGATGGCCAAATACCGCATGCTGCGTGAGCAACTCGAGGGTTGGTCCGACCTGCAACTTGCCGAGGCCACGCCCGCCACCGACGGCGAACTCGCGCTTGCTCACACGCCCGCTTATGTGTCTGCCGTCAGTGAAGGCAGCTTGAGCGCGGCGGCGCAGCGCGAGATCGGCTTCCCCTGGAGCTTGGCGATGGTCGAGCGTGCGCGCCGATCGGTGGGTGCCACCATCTGCGCAGCTCGCCAAGCGTTGCAAGACGGCATCGCCGTCAACTTGGCTGGCGGCACACACCACGCCTACGCCGACCGCGGCGCGGGCTACTGCGTCTTCAACGACGTGGCCGTGGCCGCACAACTGATGCAGGCCGAGGCGCACCGCCATCGCCGCGGCCTCCTGCGTGTGGCCGTGATCGACCTCGACGTCCACCAAGGCAACGGCACGGCCGCGATCTTTCGTGACGACCCGACCGTCTTCACGCTCTCCATCCACGGCGCGAAGAACTTCCCGTTCGCCAAAGAGACCAGCGACCTCGACATCGACCTGCCCGATGGCTGCGGCGACGCCGATTACCTCGCCGCACTCGACCACGCGCTCGCCGAACTGTGGCGCCGCCACGCCGCCGCGCCGCCCCAGCTCATCTTCTATCTCGCCGGCGCCGACCCGCACGAGGGCGATCGCCTCGGCCGCCTCAAGCTCAGCACCGAAGGCCTTGCCGAGCGCGATCGCCGTGTGCTGGCCGCCGCTCGGGAACGCCGCATTCCTGTGGCGATGGCGATGGCCGGCGGCTACGGCCGGGTGATCGAAGACACCGTTGGCGTTCAGGTCGGCACGATGCGAGCCGCTGTGCAAAGTTGGCAGCGATGGAACAATGCAACGCCATGACCGCGACCTCCGGAACCGCCGCCCACCGACCGGCACCCAAAGACCGCCGCGCCTACCGGCATTTCGCTGAGCTCTCGACGCGCTGGATGGACAACGATGCCTACGGGCATCTGAACAACATCGTCTACTACAGCTTGTTCGACACGGTGGTCAACCGCTACCTGATTGAAGCAGGCGCACTCGATGTTGAGCGCAGCCAGATCATTGGCCTCGTCGTCGAGACGCATTGCAACTACTTTGCGCCAATCGCATTTCCGCAGCCGGTGGATGCTGGTTTGCGCGTGGCCAAGCTGGGCACATCGAGCGTTCGATACGACATCGGCCTGTTCGCGGCCGGCGCGCCGGCAACTGCCGCGCATGGCCACTTCGTGCACGTCTACGTCGACCGCGAGACGCGCCGGCCCGTGCCGTTGCCGCCCCACTTGACGCAAGTTTTGCAAGGACTGCTGTGAACCCGACTGCCGAAGAAATCGCGATCGTCGATGGCGCCATCACCTCCCGCCGGTCACTCCGCGCTTTCTTGCCCACGCCCGTGCCGCGCGCCACGATCGAGGCGATTTTGCAAGTCGCGTCCCGCGCGCCCTCCGGCACGAACACGCAGCCGTGGAAGGTTTATGTGCTGACCAGCGAGGCCAAAACCGAGCTCTCAAGCAAGATCATTGCCGCCTACGACGACGCGCAGGTGCGCGCCACGCACGTCGAGGAATACGCCTATTACCCGACCGAATGGCAATCGCCGTTCATCGATCGGCGCCGCAAAGTGGGTTGGGATCTCTACAGCCTGCTCGGCATCGCCAAGACCGACAAAGCGCGCATGCATGCGCAACACAGCCGCAACTACGCCTTCTTTGACGCGCCGGTCGGCTTGATGTTCACGATCGACCGCGTGATGAAGCAGGGCAGCTGGCTCGACTACGGCATGTTCTTGCAAACGCTGATGATCGCCGCTCGCGCACGCGGGCTCCACACCTGCCCGCAAGCCGCGTTCTTGCAGTTCCACCGCATCATCACCGCGCACATCGGCGCGGCCGCGAACGAGCAGCTCGTTTGCGGCATGTCGCTCGGTTGGGCTGATGAGTCGGCCATCGAGAACACGCTGGTCACCGAGCGCGAGCCGGTGGCTGGCTTCACGGAGTTCTTGTCATGACACGCCCCAAAGTCTTCATCTCGCGTGCCGTTTTTCCCGAGACGCTGGATGCGCTGCGAGCCCATTGCGACGTCACCACGAATGACGCCGACGACATCTGGCCACAGCCCGAGTTGATCCGCCGCCTGCAGGGGCATGACGGCCTGTTCATCACCGGCAGCGAAAAAATCGACTCAACCTTGCTCGCCGGCTGCCCGCAGCTCAAGGCCGTGTGCAGCATGGCGGTGGGCTACAACAACGTTGATTTGCCGGCCTGTACGGCAGCCGGCGTGCTCGTCAGCAACTCGCCCGATGTGCTGACCGAAACCACCGCCGACTTCGGCTTCGCGCTGATGATGGCTGCAGCGCGGCGCATCGGCGAGAGCGAGCGTTACTTGCGCCGCGGCGAGTGGCAGAAGTGGCGCGTCGACCTCTTCGCTGGCGCTGATGTGCATGGCTCAACGCTCGCCGTGCTCGGCATGGGGCGCATCGGCCAGGCGATCGCGCGGCGCGGTGCACTCGGCTTTCGCATGCAAGTGATCTACCACAACCGCTCCCGGCTCGATGAGGGCATTGAGGCCGAACTCGGCGCGCGCTGGGTCGATATGCCGACGCTGCTGGCCGAGGCGGATCACCTCGTCATCGTCGTGCCGTACAGCCCGTCGTCGCATCACTTGATCGGCGCCGCCGAGCTCGCCGCGATGAAGCCCACGGCCACGCTGACCAACATCGCCCGCGGCGGCGTGGTTGACGACGCTGCGCTCGCCGAGGCCTTGCGCGCCGGCCGCATCGCATCGGCCGGGCTCGATGTGTTTGAGGGTGAACCGAGCGTGAACCCCGCACTCCTTGCGCTGCCGAACACCGTGCTCACGCCGCACATCGCCAGCGCCAGCCTGCCGACACGCCGTGCGATGGCCGCATTGGCCGCACGCAACCTTCTTGCAGCGCTCGGCGTCGGCCCCGAAGCCGGCCGGCCACCGACTGCGCTCAATCCCGAGGTGCTCGGCCGTTAAGTGATGCCGGCGTCGACGAAGCTGCGTCAAGCAGCGCTGTAGGTGCCTGCCCACAGCCAGCGACGGCCCCGCCCGATGGCGTGCCGCGGGCGCGTCGAGGAACATTTCACATTGAAAACGAACGGGAAGCTTCCTTGACGACTGATCCGCAAGCCATCGGCGTTCTGCCGAAAGTGAGGCGAGGGCAACGCGCATGGCCCTGGCTGCTTGGTGGCGTCATCTTGGCCGTCGCCGTTGGTGTCGGCGTTTGCGAAGCAATGGGCTGGCCGTTTCTCTCCGCGCCCATTCAGCGTGCGCTGGCCAAAGCGCTCGACCGCCCTGTTCGCTTCTCCGCCGAAAGCAGCGCCGATGGTCGCATTCGCATTCAGCTGATCGGCGGCGTCAGCGTGCGGGCAGATTACCTCTTCATCGGTTCTCCACCATGGAGCCAGGCGCCGCACACCTTGGTGGCGCAACGCGCGCTTCTAAAGCTGGCGTACCTCGACCTCTGGCGTGCTTGGCGAGGCGCGCCGCTGCACATCGCCTCGCTCGATGCCGATTCGCTCGACGGCCACTTGGAGCGCTTGGCTGACGGCCGCAGCTCATGGCAATTTGGCGCCGCCTCTTCGACGCCCAAGGCCGCCACACCGATGCCAACGTTCGGGCGCCTGCGCATCGGCAGCGGCCAGGCAGACTTGGCCGACGCGATGCTGGAGACGCAACTCAGCACGACTTTCTCTCTCAGCGACAAGTCAGCTCAGGTTCCTGCGTCGGCAGCAAGCGCAGCCTCGGCACCCGCCGTGGGCCTGCAGCTCGACGGCACCGGCAGCTACCGAAAGCTGCCCATCAAGATCGAGGTGAAGACCAACGGCGTTCTCGCGTTGACAGGCGAGGGCGCCGAGCGCATCGCATTCCCGATCACCTTGCGCGCCAATGTGGGCCGAGCGCGCATGACTTTCGACGGCACCGCCACCGACCCGATCAAACTTGCTCAACTGCGCGGCCGATTTGATGTTCAGGGACCGTCGCTCGCGGCGGTGGGTGATCCGCTTGGCATCACGCTGCCCACCACCGCCGCCTTTCGCACCCAAGGCTTGATCTTGAAAGAAGGCCAGGTGTGGAATGCCGTGGTCGAGCATGCCGACATTGGCACCAGCCAACTCAGCGGCGCCTTCACCTTCGACCCACGCAGCGGCCGCTCATTGCTCTCGGGCCGATTGAGCGGCAAACGCTTGCTGCTTGCCGACCTCGGCCCGGCCGTCGGCGCGCCGGTGCGTGCCGGCGCGGTGGCCGCTGCGCCAGCGGTGCCCGCGGCTGCGGCCATCAAGCCACGAAGCGGCGGCAAGGTCTTGCCCGATCGGCCGTTCGATCTGCCCGCCTTGCGCGCGATGGATGCCAACGTGCTGGTCGACATCGACGACCTCGATCTCGGCACCGCGCTGCTGCAACCCCTGCGGCCCTTGCGCGCGCATCTCGTGCTTACTGACGGCGTGCTCGCCTTGAACGACATCGATGCGCGCACCGCCCAAGGCCGCCTCGCTGGCCGCGTGAAGCTCGACGGCCGGCAAGCCACCGCGCTCTGGACGACCGACGTTCAATGGGCCGACGTTCGCCTCGAAAACTGGGTCAAGCAAGATCGCGCCGCGAACGCGCCACCCTACATCGCCGGCCGCTTGAACGGCGCGGCCAAGCTGGCTGGGCAAGGCCGCTCTACCGCCAGCATCCTCGGTAGCCTGCAAGGCCGAGTTCACATGAACCTCGTCGACGGCAGCATCTCGCACCTCGCGGTTGAGGCCGCGGGGCTCGATGTGGCTCAGGCGCTCGGCGTGCTCATCAAGGGCGACGACGCTTTGAAGCTCGATTGCACCGTGGCCGATCTCGTGGCCGACCACGGCGCGTTGAAGCCCCGCGCACTTGTGCTCGACACGGTCGACTCCACGCTCTGGATCGATGGTTCGCTCTCGCTCGCCACGGAAGCGATGGACTTGCGCGTCGTCGTCACGCCGAAAGATTTCAGCCCATTCGCGCTGCGCACGCCTGTCCACGTGCAGGGCAGCTTTGGCGATCCCAGCGTGTCGATCGAAAAGCGCGGGCTCGCCGTCAAGGGCGGCGCTGCTGCCGCGCTGGCGCTGATCAACCCGCTGGCCGCGGTGCTGCCGTTCATCGACTTCGGAGCGGGCGACGAAGCCCGACAAGGGGCAGCCAAGTGCCGCGCGATGGCCGGGCACAAGTTGGCGATCGGCGCCGCACCCTCCGATCTGCGCAAGCCTGCGCAGAAGCAAGCCGCGGCGACTCGCGAGTAAATCTGATCGGCAGATAGTCAGCCCTCGGCTGGGCCACTGCTGCATGAGGTGAGCGGACGCGCGGCTCGATCGCAGCAGCGGCGATTGCAAGAAAACCCACCATAAGCCGACTCCGATTGGGCTGCGCGAGCATGGGCAGCGAGCAGCGGCGGGCAGTTCGCGTCACCGCAGTTCCGTTGCAGTTGAGAAGCACCCGCGCAGCGCAAGGCCTGCAAATTGGCCGCCATCGCGGCCTGCCAACTTTGATACGGTCGAAGCCGAAACGTCGCTGCGACGCGCCGACCGCTTCGCCTCCACGGAGTTCGCTTCGCATATCTCGTGGCGGCAATGGCGTGCGCTGCCAACACTCCGACAGTGAGTTCGCAACGAGATGAAACGATGTTTTGCAAACCGACTTTTGGTGTGCTGAAGGCCTCCGCCGCGGTCGCAAAGAGTTGCGATCCGTCCGCAGCAAGGTCTCCTTGTCCCTACATCGTTAGCGCGCTAATTTTTTAGTTTTCGGAGTTCAAATGAAAACAAACACGACCGCTCGCAAGCCTGCCCCATCAACCGGTGATGGAGTTGACGCCAGCCCAGCGGCTCAACAGCCCGTGCGCAATTCCGATGCAAAAAAATCGGAGCGAAAAGCGAACGACCGTGTGAGCACGGGGACGTTCTTTGGGCGGCCGGCTCGTCGCGATAGCGGGTCTGCTGACGCGTCACTGGTAAAAAGTGTTGGCCCGCTCCACCCAGACATTTCGGTGGCTAGCAAGTTGACCACGGCGAAAGATGAGGTCTTGGTGTTCCCTGCGATCGTTTCTATACATAGCGAGTTGAAGCCTGATGAAAGGCAGCACTTGGCGGAGTACACCAAGTCGCATCCAAACGCCATACTCGCCGAATTGCCTGCCACCTCGAGCGTTTCTATACCGCGTGAGTCGAAGGTTGGTGCGGATATTCTGGAGGCTGGCAAGTTGACCGCGGCGGAAAACGATGTCTTGGCGTTCACCCCGAGCGTTTCTATATATAGCAAATTGACAGTTCAGGAAAGGCTTCATTTGGAGGCGTACAACAAGTCGAATCCAAACGCCCCACTTACTGAATTGCCCGCCACCTCGGGCGCTTCTGTATCGAGTAATTCCACCATTCAGAAAGAGCCCCCCTCGGGGATATCCGTCAACTCGCTTTCACATGATTCACGCCCCGAACTGCTTGCACACCCCTGGCGCCTAAGGGGGAAGTATCTTGATAAGTTGAGTCCGAGGGGGGGCGAAATCCCGCGCGAAATCTCCATGCCAACCGCGAGGACAGTTGGCATTGACCAGTCGGCGCTGATGCGCAAAGCAGCCCCGCCCGGTACGGAGTTTGGTGACAACCCTGTCCGCAGCCTGCGAGAGGTTGGGCAAGAGCGCACATCCGGCGCGTTGCCGCCTGCGCATTATCCGGCGGACTTTGAGCGGGTTTGGGTTGCTTTAGAAGACGAATCAACTGTGTCAACACTGTCCACTCTGGTGCCCGATGGTTGGTCCGCTCGAGAAGACAGTGAGAACGAGAGTGATTCCGTTGCGTCGCAGCCAATGTCGGACTTTGGCCCGATCATTCCGCCGGCATCCCATTTTGACGAAGAGACGAGGAGCAGTGTTCATATCGAAGAAGAGAATGTGTCGTCGGACTCCGAATCGATGTCGAGACGGCCCCAAATCCCGCTTGACATCGTCGTGCCAACTCCGAGCACAGTTCGCCTTGACCAGTCGGCGCTGATGCGCATGGCGGCCCCGCTCGGCATGGAAGCGGCGCCTCAAAGTGCGATGAACGCCGGCTCGCACTCCGGGGGCGAGCCTTCTCCATTGCCCGCAAACCCCGGGCGCCGAGAGCAGACGATCTTCTTTGACGAGACAACGTTGAGACGGCTTGAAGTCCCGCATGACATCTTCGTGCCAACTCCGAGCACAGTTCGCCTTGACCAGTCGGCGCTGATGCGCATGGCAGCCCCGCTCGGTCTGGAATCTAGTGACACACCTTCTTCCGGCTCGCGCATCCGGCGCGACCGCCCTCAACCCGAAAGTAGTCGACCCGCCAACGGGCAAGGCACCGCCTCGTCGCGCAACACTCAAACGCCCGCAAGCGGTGTGAATTCGTCGGACCTGTCAGGCGTCGAATCGCCTGCCCGAGGCGGCTTCATGTCGCGCATCTGGCGCCGCATCACCCGCGCGCGAGCCGACCACTTGGGACAATTCCCACGCGCGGACATCGCACCTGCAGGCTCCCAACCGAGCCAGCCGCGCGCGCCTAGAAGGGCCAACAGATCTTGACCAAGACGAGCAACGAGAAGCAGAGGCGAAAGGTACGACGCCTGCCCCAACCGTGAACGACTCGGCCGACTTCGTGCCTTTGTCAGCAAACCAGGTCGCACCCTCTGCCAACAGGCCGCGCTCCTGGTGATTGGATAGCGTCAAGCAGCGTGGCCGCCGAGTGCCCAGAAGTCGCCGAGCGCGAAGGCAGACTCGAAGCGCACCAGAGGTGGCGAGCCCTCGTCCGGCGAACGGCCCTTGGCGCGCAGCAGACCGCCGAGGAGCGCGTCGACCTGGCCTCCTGCCTCGTCGATGCGACCGAGTGTGGCCCGGGTGCGCTGGCGGGGCCGGCCGGTGTCGTCGCGGAACGATTCGACGAGCTGAGCGCAGGTGCGGTCGCTCGAACGGGTCGGCTTGATGAATATCGGATCTGCGCAAGCCTGCCCAGAAGCAAGCAGAGGCAACTCGCGAGTAAATCTGATCGGCAGATAGTCAGCTTTCGCCCCGACCATGGCTGCATGCAGTGAGCGGCTGGCGGGTCGATCGCAGCAGCGGCAATTGCAAGAAGACCCACCAAAAGTCGACTCCGATTTGGCTGCACGAGCACGGGCCGCGCGCAGAGGCGAGCAGCGCACGTCAGCGCATTTCGTTCGCGGTTGAGAAGCAGCCGCACGGCACACAGCACTGAAGTTGACTGCCATCGAGCCCTGTCAACTTTGACACGGCCTTCGCCGAAACGTCGCCGCGGCGCGCCGGCCGCTTCGCATGCACGGGGTTAGCTTCGCATGTTCGGCGGCGGCCTGGGCGTGCGCTGCCAACACTCGGATGCTGAATTTGCAACGAGCTGAAACGATGTTTTTACAGATCGACACTTGCAGCGGTGAACGCCGCCGCCGCGGTCGAGGAGTCGCGATCCGCCTACAGCAAGGTCTCTTCGCCACTACCTTGTTAGTGCCCTGATTGTTTAGGTTTCGGAGTTCACATGAAAGCAAAAACGACCGCTCGGGCGCCTGCCCAACCGACTGGTGCCGGTATCGAAGCTTCGCCCACGGATCAACAGCACGCGCGCAAATCCGCCTCGAGAAACTCGAAGCAAAAAGCGAGCAACTTGGTGGGCTCTGGCACTGATTTAGGCCGACCAGCCGCTCGGAAAAGTGGATTTGCAAATCGACCACCCCGAAATCCTATTGGGGAGCCCAACCCGAACATTGCGGTGGTCAGAGAGTCGACCGTTCGGGAGGAATTTCATTTGCAGTCGGTCGAGAGGCCGGTTACCGAAATCTTAGGACGCGATGTGCCCGCACACCGCGATCCCCAAGCTCGGCCGATGCGCTTTGACGAGAGGACACTGCGGCGAATCGAATCTCCGAGTGTGTCAACGGACTCCGCAAGGTCGCTGGTGAGCGATTTGACAATTCCCGATGATCTTTTGTTGTCCCCACCCCCAAGCAGGAGCGCAGCCGGCGCTGTGACTGAACCGGAAAAGTTTCGCTGGGAGACGCTTGACACGCCGTTGACCGAAATCATAGGAAGCGTGCTTTATCGCTTTGACGAGCAGAGTCTGAGCCGCATGGAATATCCGGATGTGTCGATGTACTCCACAGGGTCGCTGATGAGCGATTTGACAAATCCCGAATCCACAACGTCGCTGATGAGCGATCTGACAACTCCCGAAGATGCCCGTCGCGAGAGCCTCTCTCGCAAATTGCCAGCAACTTCGGATTGGGCGAACTTCGAACGGGCTTTCCCGCAGGCTGAGGCGCCTGCTTTGATCGCAGATACAGAGCCTCAAGTGCAGGAACTCCGCTTTGATGAGGAGGGACTTAGGCGTCTCGCGGCGCTGCTCGATGTCAACTCGGATGACTCAAGTGTGTCGATGGGCTCCACAGGGTCGCTGATAAGCGAGCTGACAACCCCCTCAGAGATTCGAGACGACAGTCTCGCCGGCGATTTGCCAGCAGCTTCGAATTGGCAGAACTTTGAACGGGCTTTCCCAGATGTTCCCGCGGCGGCTCTGCCCGCACAGCCAGAGCCCCAAAAGTCTACCGAATCCCCAATGAGCTGAATCGATGTTTTGCAAATTGGCATTTGGCGCGATGAAGCCCTCCGCCGAGGTCGCGAAGAGTCGCGAAAAATCGGCCAACCATCCCCATGGAGGCGCTTTCAAAGTGATGCGCAAAGCCGCAGTACTCGTCACTACCTCTTTAGCGTCCTAATTGTTCAGATCCCGGAGTTCAAATGAAAACAAACACGACCGCTCGCAAGCCTGCGCCATCAACCGGTGATGGAGTTGACGCCAGCCCAGCGGCTCAACAGCCCGTGCGCAATTCCGACGCCAAAAAATCGAAGCAGAAGGCGAACAGCCGTTTGAGCACGGGCACGGAATTGGGGCGGCCGGCCACTCGCAGTAGTGAATCTGCACGTCGACCACCCAGAGAAAATGTTTGGGTGCCTACCGCGAGCGTTTCTATAGTTAGCAAGTTGACTGTTCCGGAAACGTTTCACTTGGAGATGTTCAACGCGGCGTTTCCAGAAGTTCCACTCACCGAATTGCCCGCACGTCCGGAGCCCCGAACGGCCACGGGCACGGAATTGGGGCGACCGGACACTCGCGGCAGTGAATCTGCACGTCGGCCACCCAGAGAAAATGGTCGGGAGCCCGCCGCGAGCGCTTCTACAGTCAGTAGGTTGACGGCTCCGGAAGCGTCTCACTCGGAGATGTTCCACACGGCGTTACCAGATGTCCCACTCACTGAATTACCCGCAGGCCCGGAGCCACGAAAGCAGAAGATTTTCTTTGACGAGACAACGTTGAGACGACTCGAAGTCCCGGGTGAAATCTTCGTGCCAACACCCAACGTGAGAGCGGCCAGGAGGGCTGAAGCCAGCATGGCCAATGCCAGCATGCCAGCAGCCAGCATCGCAGCAGCCAGCGTCGCAGAAGCCAGCGTCGCAGAGGCCAGCGTCGGAGCGGCCAGCGTCGGAGAGGCCAGCGTCGCAGAGGCCAGCGTAGGAGAAGCCAGCATCGCAGAAGCCAGCATGCCTGCAACCTCCGCGAGGCCATTGGTAAACGATCTGACTCTCAGCAACGAGACTCCACCTGCGAGCACTGAGCCGAAAGCGGAATACTTCAGCATCGACGAGAACGAACTGATAGCGCTCCTAGCCCGCCTGCACACCTTGTGGGAAAGAGAGAGTGCGGCAGTAGACCCGGCAGGATCAATGCTGAGCGAGCAACGGGGCCCAGAATCGTCTCCACACGAGAGTCTTTCCGGCGACTTGCCACCAACTCCGGAAGTTGCGGCATCTGCTGGGCTCCCACATACCGAGCCACAAACCAAGACAGTTCGCGTTGACGCGGAGGCGCTGAGGCGCATGGCAGCCCTGCTCGGTATTGAATCGGTATCAAGCAGCGAGTCAACAGACTCGACGGGCTCGCTGGTGAGCGAACCAAAAGGCGCCGACCAGAGCCGGCAGCAAAGCGTTTCTCAGGAGTCGACAGGCACTGCGGATGCACTGAGGCGCATCGGAGTGCTGCTAGGTATGGCATTTGATGAAGCCAGTGTGTCAACAAACTCCACAAGTTCACCGGGAAAAGAGGTGACCGACGAGAATCGTCGCGAGAGCCTTTCCGGCGGTTTGCCACCAACTTCGGAGCAGATACTGCGGCGCCTTGGAGCCTTGCTCGGTGTGGATTCCGACGAAGCCAGCGCGTCAACAGACTCCACCGGGTCAATAGCAAACGAAGAGGTAAGCCGCGGAGAGACTCAACGCGAGAGACTTACCGGCAACTCGCCACCAACTCCGGAGGAGATATTGACGCGCATCGGAGCGATGCTCGGTGTGGAATTTGACGAATCAAGTTCGGATTCGGATGAGCTGGCCTCCCGTGAAGACGAATCAACGGTGTCTACGTGGGTGCCGGATGATCTGCGCTCCCATGAAGATGAATCGGGGAGCGTCGAATCAGGTTCTACAAAATCTTCTGCATCTGCATCTGCATCTGCATCTGCATCTGCATCTGCATCTGCATTTGCGGGATTCGTATCGGCCCGCCATCAGGTAGTCCGCTTTCCAGAAGAGACACGTAGCGATGTCGATTCTGACGAAGACACGGTTTCAACGGGCTCTACGTGGCGGTCGAACAATCAGCTGTCAACCATTGGCGAGGTTCGAGGCGAAAGTGCTTCCGGTGAGTCAGTACCAATGTCGGAATGGAGTGACTTTGAAAAGACTGCGTTCCCAAAGCAGGCACTCGACGTTGACGGAGATTCGGCGAGCAGTGTCCATTTTGACGATATGAGTTTTTCATCGGACTCCTCATGGTGGTCGGCTCGCGATATGAAGATAATTGAAGACGCGCAACGCGAGGGCCGCTCTGGTGATTTGTCAGCAACGTCGGACTCGGCAAACTTCGAGCAGGATTTTCCAAATGTTCCCGCACCTGCTTCGCCCGCGAATGGTGATGCAATTGCTGGCTGGGCCAATTTCAGCGAAGCATTTCCAGCACCTGAGCAAAACGCTTCACCACAGCAGTCTGCCGCTGAAACCGTCGGCAGTTCTGTCGCGGATCCCTTCTTAGGCAGCGGTCAAGGTCATACGAAGGCCCGCTCAGCAGCGCCTGAAGCCCCCACCAGTGACGACTCGAGCTCCCGGCAAGAGCCCGCTGGAGCCGAAAGTGCCGCACGCACCCCCAAGAAGGGCACTGCCGCGTCGACCAAAGCGCGGTCGCGCGCAGGCCGTGCGAATCCGGCCGACCCGTCGGTCGACGCTGCTCCCGCTCAGGGTGGCTTCATGTCGCGCATGTTGAGCCGCGTCACTGGCAGGCGAGCCAGAAAAGCGGGATACAGCGAGGTCGCAGATGCCGCGACGGCAAGCCCCCAGCCCGCTCAGACACGCACCGCCAAGAGAACCAACAAGTCCTGACCAACTTGAGGAAAGAGAAGCAGCAGCGAAGGGTGGAAAACTAGGCGGGGTGGGCTGTTGCGGTGTCCGGGCGCCGGCCGCTGGCTGGCCGCGCCCAGTGCCCTCGGCGGGCGAGGTCCTCCGCCTTAATATCCGCGCACCGAGGCAATTGGCCTGCCAACCCGGTGCTGAACTTGAACCTCGAATCCGTGCCTTGTCGGAGCTGCCCGCTTCGCGCTTTGCCGCTGTTCGTCTCGCCCTCGGGTGACGAAGAACTCGCGCTGATTCAATCGCTCAAGCAGCGCCAGATCGGTTTGCCGGCCGATGCCGCGATCATTCACGAAGGCCAGGCTGATGCGCCGCTCTACACCTTGTTGTCGGGTTGGGCCTTTCGCTTCAAGACGCTGAGCGATGGCCGCCGGCAGATCCTCAACTTCCTGCTGCCGGGCGATTTCATGGGCGTGCAGCAAAAGATGGGCGACGCCTCGGCGCACGGCGTGCAAGCTTTGACCGATGTGAGCCTGTGCGTTTTCCGCCGCGATGCCCTCTGGACGCTGCACCAGAGCTCGCCGAAGCTCGGCTTCAGCGTCACGTGGATGACCGCGCACGAAGAGTCACTCGTTGACGACACCTTGCTCTCGGTCGGCCGGCGCAGCGCCGAGGAGCGCATCGCGACCCTGCTCATCCAGCTCTTCAAACGTGTGGCGGCGCTGCGGCCCGACGGTGGCGCAAACGGGGTCGACTTTCCGCTCACGCAGCAGCACATTGCCGATGGCCTCGGGCTCTCGTTGGTGCACACCAACAAGACCTTGCGCAAGCTCGAGCGCCGCGGCCTGCACCGCATCGAAGATGGCCGCTTGCTGCTTCGCGATGTGAACGCGCTCGCCCGCGTCGCTGATCTGTATGGCGACGGCAAACCCGAGCCGCGGCCCTTGATCTGAGCGCTGTCCGCCAGGTCGAAATCGAGGGTGTTCCCTAGTGCAGAGTTGAGAAACCCGACGCCGCGGCGACGAGAACTCACTACAGACGCCCGCTTCGCCGCTCGATAAATTTCTGCCAATTCGGCAAGTGTTCACGCGCTTGTCGCTTTGCTGCGCGGCGCTGCCCAGCGCCGTCGCGATGAACCTGCGGAGATCTCTCGAATGCACGCCGAATCCCATGTGTTTGAAGCGCTGAGCGCAACACCCAGCCCTTGGCGGGACGACGAGTCGGCGCTGCTGCGCAACATCCTCGAGTCGTCGACCGAGTATTCGATGATCGCGACCGACCTCAATGGCGGCATCGTGCTCTGGAACAGCGGCGCGAGCCGCTGTTACGGCTACTCGCCGGAAGAGGTCGTGGGCCGCGCCAGCATGGCCTTGCTGCACGCCCCGCACGAGCAAGCCGACGGCCGGCCGGCCAAGCTCTTGGCAGCCGCGCTGCAAGACGGCAAATGGGAAGGCACGGTCGAGCGCATTCGCCAGAGCGGCGAGCGCTTCCCGGCGCAGGTGGTCATCACGCCGCGTGTTGACGTCGCCGGCCGCGCCATCGGTTTTCTGTTGATGTCAAAGGACATCACCGAAGACCTCCGCCTGACGGAAGAGCTGCGTGCCATGCAGTTCTATGGCCGAAGTCTGATTGAGGCCTCGCTCGATCCGCTGGTGACCATCAGTGCCGACGGCAAGATCACCGATGTGAACGAAGGTTCGATCAAAGTCACTGGCGTGCCGCGAGACAAACTCATCGGCACCTATTTTTCTGACTACTTCACCGAACCCGACAAAGCCCGCGAGGGCTACCAGAAGGTGTTTTTGAATGGCGCCGTCACCGATTACCCGCTGACCATTCGCCACCGCGACGGCCGGCTCACCGATGTGCTCTACAACGCCTCGGTCTACAAAGACGCAAACGGCGTGGTGCTCGGCGTGTTTGCCGCTGCGCGCGATGTGACGGTGCAAAAGCGCGCCGACGACAAGTTCCGCGGCCTGCTCGAATCGGCGCCCGATGCGATCGTGATCGTCAACAAGACCGGCGCGATTGTGCTCATCAACGCGCAAACCGAGCACATGTTTGGCTACGCACGAGACGAGTTGCTCGGCCAGCCGGTTGAGCTGCTGATACCGCAGCGCTATCGCCCCAACCACCCGCCGCAGCGCGCTGGCTTCTTTGATAGGCCACGCGCCCGCACGATGGCCTCGGGCCGCGAGCTCTATGGCCAGCGCAAGGACGGCAGCGAGTTCCCAATCGAGATCAGCCTGAGCCCTTTGCAGACCGACGAGGGCATCTTGGTGTCGAGCGCGATCCGTGACATCAGCGAGCGCAAACGCGCGGAAGAGCGCGCGGGCAGCGCCTCGCAATATGCACGCAGCTTGATCGAGGCGTCAGTCGACCCGCTCGTGACGATCAGCCCCGAGGGCAAGATCACCGATGTGAACGAGGCCACGATCAAGGTCACCGGCGTCGCCCGTGAAGACCTGATCGGCACCGATTTCTCCGATTACTTCACCGAGCCGCAAAAGGCGCGCGAGGGCTACGAGCGCGTCTTCGCGGAAGGCTTGGTGACCGACTACCCGCTGACGATTCGCCACCGCGATGGCCGCCACATCGATGTGCTCTACAACGCCTCGGTCTACCGCGACGCCAACGGCAAAGTGCTCGGCGTGTTTGCCGCAGCGCGCGACGTGACGGCGCAGAAGCAAGCCTCGCAATACGCGCGCAGCCTGATCGAAGCCTCGCTCGATCCGCTCGTGACCATCAGCCCCGAAGGCAAGATCACCGACGTGAACGAAGGCTCGATCACGGTCACCGGCGTCTCACGCGAGAACCTGATTGGGCGCGACTTCTCCGACTACTTCACCGAACCCAAGAAGGCCCGAGAAGGCTACGAGCGCGTCTTTGCCGAAGGCTTCGTGACCGACTATCCGCTGACCATTCGCCACAAAGACGGCAGGCTCGTCGATGTGCTCTACAACGCCTCGGTCTACAAAGACGCCAACGGCAAAGTGCTCGGCGTGTTCGCCGCGGCACGTGATGTCACGGCACAAAAGCAAGCCTCGCAATACGCGCGCAGCCTGATCGAAGCCTCGCTCGACCCGCTCGTGACCATCAGCCCGGAAGGCAAGATCACTGACGTGAACGAGGCCTCTGCGCAGATCACCGGCTGGCCGCGAGACCGCCTCACCGGCACCGACTTCTCCGATTACTTCACCCGGCCCGAAGAAGCGCGCGAGGGCTACAAGCAGGTCTTCGAGAAGGGCTCGGTTTCGAACTACCCGCTGACCATTCGCCACCGCGACGGCAAGCTGACCGACGTGCTCTACAACGCCTCCGTCTACAAGGACACCCGCGGCAACGTGCTCGGCGTGTTTGCTGCGGCGCGTGATGTCACGGCCCAGCGCAAGGCCGAGGCCGAGGTGGCCGAGCAGCGCACCAAGGAGCTTGATCGCCTCTCCGAACTCGAACGATTTCAGGGCCTCACCGTGGGCCGCGAGCTGAAGATGATCGAGCTCAAGAAAGAGATCGCCGTACTCCGCGCCGAGCTTGCTGCAGCGCGCAGCCATGCGGTGCGCTGAGTGCTGGCGGCACCACCCGAGACTAAGCCAATGAGCACCACTGCCAGCCACAGCCCTGCCGAGTACGCGCGCGCCTTGCTGAACATCTTGGAAGATGGTGAAGAGGAGCGACAGCGCCTGCGCGACAGCCAGCGTGCGGTGGTCAACATCCTTGAGGATGCTTCCGAAGAGCGGCGCCGGCTGGAGCGAACCCAGCGCGCCGTGCTCAACATCATGGAAGACTCGGCCGACGAGAAGCGCCGCCTGCAAGAGATGCAAACCGCGGTGCTCAACATCCTCGACGACCTCGCTGGCGAGATGGGCGAGCGCACGCGGGTGGAGGAGCGAATTCGCGCTTCGCTCAGCGAGAAAGAGGCGCTGCTCCAAGAGATTCACCACCGCGTGAAGAACAACTTGCAGATCGTCGCGAGCCTGCTGTCACTGCAGTCGGGCTATATCGATGATCCGAAGACGCTTGAGCACTTCAACGAAAGCCAGGGCCGCATCCGTTCGATGGCGCTGATCCACGAGAAGCTCTATCAATCACACACGCTCGCGCGGATCGATCTGGCCGACTATGCGGGCAGCTTGATTGCGATTCTCACGCGCACCTACACCGGCAACTCGGGCATCAGGGTGGAACTGCAACTCGACGCAGCGTTGGCCAGCATCGACAGCGCCGTGCCCATCGGGCTGATGCTCAACGAGCTCGTGACGAATGCGCTCAAGTACGCCTTTCCGAAGGGCAGAGCTGGCCGCATCTTGGTCACGCTCACTGCAAAGCCTTGTGGCGAAATTGCACTCAGCGTGCAAGACGACGGCGTCGGCCTGGACCCGCGCTTGAAGCTCGAGCGCGCCGGCTCGCTCGGCCTGCGTTTGGTTCGAATGTTCGCCAAGCAACTGAAAGCTGATGTGACGCTGAGCTCGGTGCCGGGCAACACCCGCTTCGACGTTCGATTCACCGAAACCGCGCCGCGCAAGAGAACCGCGCCTGCACCAGCCCACCTCCACCCCCAGCGCCTCGAGACGATATGACGCCCGCCAACATCCTGATCATCGAAGACCAGGCGGTGATCGCCGCTGACCTCGAGGACCGCCTGCTTCGCCAAGGGCACCAGGTCTGTGGGATCGCGGCCTCGGGCCGCGAGGCGCTCGAGATTGCGCGCACCGAGCGGCCCGATCTCGTGCTCTCAGACATCCGCATCGAAGGCCCGATCGACGGCATCGAGACCGCCACGCTGCTGCGCGCTGAGCTCAACGTGCCGGTGATCTTTTTAACGGCTCATTCCGACGAGGCCACCCTCCAACGCGCCAAGACCGCCGGACCCTACGGCTTCATGACCAAGCCCTTTGAGGAGCGTGACTTGCAGCTCACCATCGAGATGGCGCTGCACAAGTCTGCGGGCGATCGCCAAGCCGCTGCCGCCAACCGGGCGAAGAGCCAGTTCTTGGCCAACATGAGCCACGAAATCCGCACGCCGATGAACGCCGTGATTGGCCTGACCTACTTGCTGGCACAGACCCCGCTCGACGCCGAGCAAACCGACTTCCTCAACAAGTTGACGATGTCGAGCAAGTCGCTCCTCTCGGTCATCAACGATGTGCTCGATCTCTCGAAGATCGAGGCCGGCGAGCTCACACCCGAGGCCGTGCCTTTCAACTTGGCTGACGCACTCGTCGATGTGGCCGGCATGATGGTCACGCAGGCGCGCTCCAAGCACATCAGCTTCGAGATTCACGCTGCGGCTGACCTGCCCGAAGTGATTGAGGGCGACGTGACCCGCCTCAAGCAAATCCTTGTCAACCTGCTCTCCAATGCGATCAAGTTCACTGACCGCGGCGGTGTGTCGCTGCACGTGAGCCAAGTCGGCGGCGAGGCGCACGGCGTGACGCTGCGCTTTGCCGTGCAAGACAGCGGCATCGGCATCGCACCCGATGAGCAATCGCGCCTCTTCCTGCCGTTCATGCAGGCCGATGTTTCCACCACGCGCCGCTTCGGCGGCACGGGGCTGGGCTTGTCGATCGTCAAGCGCCTCACCGAGTTGCTGGGCGGCGAACTGGGCGTGAAGAGCTCGCCCGGCGTCGGCAGCGAGTTCTGGGTGTTGATGCCGTTCTTGCCCGCATCGGCGCGGGCGCTGTCAGCTGCGCTGCCCGAGCTTGGCGCAGCGAGCGTGCGGGGCGGCCGGGTGCTCGTCGTCGATGACAGTGACATCAACCGCGAGGTGGCTCGGCGCATCCTCGAGCGTGAAGGAGCGGTCATCACCTTGGCCAGCAACGGGCTGGAAGCATTCGAGCTCGTGCGGGATCAGCCCCATGCGTTTGATGTGGTGCTGATGGACGTGCAGATGCCGGTGCTCGATGGGCATGAGGCCACGCGCCGCATTCGCACCGAGCTTGGCCTTGCCAACCTGCCCATCGTTGCGCTGACAGCCGGTGCGCTCACGAGCGAGCGCGAGCGCTCCATCGCCGCCGGCATGAACGAATTCGTCACCAAGCCATTTGACCCGCGCGCACTGGTGCGCAGCGTTCAGCGCCATCTCCAGGCTCGCCCCCACCGCGCCGAGCCGCAAGCGGCATCGCTTGCACCGGTGCAGGAGACCGACGAAGCCTCGTGGCCCGCGATCCACGGCATTGATTCAGCCGAAGTGCAGCGCCGGCTCTGCGGTGACCTCGACTTGTTCCGCTCGATGCTCGCGCGGCTCTTTCGCGAGTTTCTTGGGCCCGATCCACTGGCTATGGCCGAGCACCATCCGCAGGGCATGGAGGCGCAGGCCGCCCGCATGCACAAGCTCAAAGGTTGTGCCGGGCAACTCGGTGCACGCGTGATTCACGATTTGGCCGCGCAGGCCGAGCTGGCTTGCCGCGCGGGGCAGGGCGCGCGTGTCGATGAGTTGACGCGCGGCCTCATCGCCAGGCTGCAAGAGCTGCAGAAGAGCGTTGATGCTGTGGCGGCCATGCGGCCAGTGGCAGACGCCACAGTCACGGCCGATGTGGGCAACGTCGACAACGCAACATTGGCCGTGCTTTCGCGGCAGTTGCATCACCACAGCCTGGACGCGGTCAACGGCTTTCAAAAGGTGGCTTCACCACTGCGCCACTTGCTTGGGCCATCCGACTTCGAGGTGCTCAAAGCCCACATCGAAGATCTGCGGTTCGATCAGGCCGCGGGCATCATCGATTCCTGCTTTGCGTCGGTGTGAGATCGAAGCAATGAGAAGCTGGCGACGAAAAAAAACCCCTCGCGCCCGGAGAGAGGCGAGGGGTTTCTTGAGCCGTTGATCCGCAAGCTTGAGCCTGCCGAAGCTTGGCTGACAGCCGCGCGATTTACGGGCGCACCACCACCGAGTTCTTGACCGACTTCACGCCTTTGACGTTCATCGCGATCTTCTCGGCCGTGCTCTTCTCAACCGAGTTCTTCGCGAAGCCCGAAAGCATCACCGTGCCGTTGAGTGTTTCAACGCTGATGGCGGATGCGTCGACGTCTTTGTTGTCAACGAAGCGAGCTTTGACCGACGTGGTGATCGCAGAGTCATCCACGTATTCGCCCACTGTCGACTGATCTCGCATCACCGAACAACCCGTGGCGGTGATAAGGGCCACAGCGGCGATGACGGCGGAAAGGGTGGTGCGCATGTTCATTCGTTTTCTCCGGAAAGGTTGGATGCTTTTGGTTTGACAGCGGTGATTGGCCCCACCGCTTGAAGGCTTGAAAAAGTACGGGCCGGGTCAGGCAAGCGCAGTTCGGCGCGCTTGCAGAGCCTTCATTTCAGCGCAGTGATCAGCACTTCGAGCTGCGCCTACTCGGTCAGCCAGTCCGACAACTCTTCCGCGTGCTCCTGCTCCTGACTCAGGATGCTTTCGAGAATGCGCCGGGTCGTGGAGTCTTTGTCGGCGATGAGCGCAATCGTCTGGCTGTAGGCCTCGATCGCCACGCGCTCGGCAATCAGGTTCGCCCGGATCATGGCCTTCAGATCGAGCGCCTCGTTGTAGTCCGCATGGCTGCGGCTGACGAGGCTGGCGGGGTTGAAGTCGGGCTCGCCGCCGAGTTGCACGATGCGCTCGGCAAGGAGGTCGGCGTGTGCGCTTTCCTCTTGCGCATGCACCAAAAATTCTTCGGCGATCTTGGGCGAGGCAAGCCCTTTGGCGGTGAAGTGATGGCGCTTGTAGCGAAGCACGCAAACCAACTCGGTGGCGAGCGAGTCGTTCAGCAGTTTGATGATGTCTTCACGCCACGGGCCGTAGCTCGGGGTCACGGCGCCGTCGTCGAGGTCGCGCTTGGCGGCATCTAAGCCGGCTTGGTCGAGCACGAGGCGCGCGGGCGGTGTTGGCAAGTTGGTGACTTTGCCGGTGTCGTTTTTTGCAACCATCGAATACTCCTGAAAGGGTTGGATCACAGGACGCGCGTCACTTCGCCGCGGCACCAATGCCGAGCAGAGCAAGCAGCACGATCGCGACGAAAAGCACGAGGAAGATCACGAACAAGGTTTTGGCGATGCCGGCTGCGCCTGCTGCGATCCCCGTGAAGCCGAACAAACCGGCCACAGCAGCAATCACGGCAAAGATCAGTGCCCACTTCAACATTGCTTTCTCCCCTTTGTTTTTCGTGGCGGCGTGCGGCTGGCGTTGCGGGTGCGTTGCACCTTCATCGCGTGTGATGTCGGACCGCTCATCTCGTACCGCTCATGGAGCCGAACATCACCTCAAGCCTGGCGCCGTCTTTCGATGGAGAGACTCTACGGAGCGTGCCCGCCCGAGGCCATCGGACCGCAGAGCTAGGCGATGTAGGACACAGCCGCAGTGCTGCGGCCATCGTGGCCGGGGGCATCGCTGGCTGACGCATCAGCGGCCGGGGCCGGCGGCAGCTGCATCACGAAGCAATCGTTCAAGCCGAGCGCTGACCACCGCAGTGTTTGCCCGGCTTGCAGCGGCAAGGCCTCGGCGAGCGAGGAGTCGCTCTCCGCCTCGCCAGCATGCTGCGGGCTCGCGCGAATGAAGACGACGCGCAGTGTGCGTTCACCGCGCCGCAAGGCGATCTCGGCGCGCGGCCAGTGCGAGGGCAGGCAGGGCGTGAAGTGGAGCGTGTCGCCTGCGAGCGCCAGGCCGAACATCGACTCGATGGCCGCACGGTGGAGCCACGCCGCCGAGCCGGTGTACCAGCTCCAGCCACCGCGGCCCACATAGGGCGGCGCGCCGTACACATCGCCCGCCATCACATAAGGCTCGATCGCGTAGACGAGCCCACGCTGCGGGTGCGCAGCGCGGTGCGCCGGGCTCAGGTAGGTGAAGCTGCGGTAGGCCGCATCGGCATCGCCAAGCGCTGCTTGCGCCATCAGCGCCCAGACACCGGCATGCGAATACTGGCCGCCGTTCTCGCGCACGCCCTTGGGGTAGGCCTGGATGTAGCCGGCGCTTGGAACGGCATGGGCCAATGGCGGCGCAAGCAGCTTGATGAGGCCGGCATCGCGATCGATCAGGTGGTGGTCCATGGCGGCCATGGCGATGCGCTGGAATGCAGCCGGCGCCGCGCCTGAGAGCACCGACCACGCCTGCGCGATCAAGTCGATCCGGCACTCGGTGTTGTCGCCGGTGCCGAGTGGTGTGCCGTCATCGAAGAAGGCGCGCTTGAACCACTGGCCGTCCCAGGCGGCGGAGGTCAAGGCGGCGCGCCAGCCGCGTGCGGCCTCGGCCCAGCGGGCGGCGCGCGCGGCGTCGCCACGTTGGTTGGCGATGGGTGTGAAGCGCTCGACCACGTCGCACAGAAAGAACGCGAGCCACACCGATTCGCCGCGGCCTTCATGGCCCACGCGGTTCATGCCGTCGTTCCAATCGCCCGTGCCCATCAAGGGCAGGCCATGCGTGCCGATGCGCAGGCTGTGATCGATGCTGCGCGCGCAGTGCTCATAGACCGATGCGCTCTCGGCCGCGATGCGCGGCACGTAGTAGGCGTCTTCAGCGCCGGGCGGGATGGCATCGCCTTCGAGGAATGGAACGGCCTCATCCAGCAAGGCGGCGTCGCCGGTGGTCAACACGTAGTGACAGCAGGCGTAGGGGAGCCAGAGCAGGTCGTCTGAGAAATGCGTGCGCACGCCGGCACCGGTGGGCGCGTGCCACCAGTGCTGCACATCGCCTTCGGCGAACTGGCGCGAGGCGCCGAGCACGATCTGGCGGCGCAGCATGCCGGGCTGGCCCCAAGCGAGTGCCAGCGCGTCTTGCAGCTGATCGCGAAACCCAAACGCGCCGCCGGCTTGGTAGAAGCCCGCCTTGGCCCACAACCGGCACGAGACGGCTTGGTAGAGCAGCCAGCGGTTGACCATGGCGTCAAACAGCGGGTCGGGCGTTTGCACCGTGGCAGCACCCAGCAGCTGATCCCAGTGCTCGCGCGATTGCGCGATGCGCTCATCCGCACCCACGGCGGCGGCGGTGACGGCAAGTGCCCGCGCTTCATCAGGCGTGGCGCCAAAGCCGAGCAGGAAGACGCGCTCGTCGGTTGCGCCGGCCTGCAGCGTCAGCGGGGTTGAGATGGCGGCGCACGGGTCGAGCCCATTGCCGCTGCGCTGGCCGAAGTGATCGGGCACGGAGAGGCGGCCGCGCGCATCGAAGCATTCGCGGCGGTCGCACGTCCAGTTGGGTTGCGAGACGGGGTCGGTGGCGTCGCTGTCAGTTGCCAGCGCGAGGAAGGCCGTGCCTTCGCCAAAGCCGGCTGAGCGATCGTGCTGCGTGCAAAAGAGCGCGGTGACTTTGGCATTGCCACTTTCGCCGGCCAGGCGCTGGGTGAGGCTGGCGGTGCTGGTGCCAACGCGGTCAACGCGGCCCGCGCCCATCACCCATTCGGCGATGCCGATCAAGCGCAAGCGCTGCGTGCGGTGGCCGCGGTTGATGAGCCTCAGCCGCACTTGCTTGACGGCCGTGATTGGATCAACACACCAACTCGCGTGCACCTCCACATCGCCGCGCCGGTGCTCGATCACCGAGTAGCCCTGGCCGTGGGTGATGCGGTAGGTGAGCCGCGCATCGCCGCAGGCCATCGGCGCCGTGCCCCACACCTCGCGGGTGCGCAGGTCTTGCAGCAAGAAGTGTTCGCCAGCCGGGTCGGCCACCGGGTCGTTTGACCAGGGCGTGAGCTGGTTCAAGCGGCTGTTCAATGCCCAGCTGTAGCCGCCGCCAGCTTCTGACAACTGCGCGCCAAAGTGCGGGTTGGCGAGCACGTTGATCCACGGCTTTTGCGGGCGCTGGAAGGCTCCCGCCTCGAAGCGGAACTCACCGCTGTTGCGCACGAACTGGCCCACCGATGTGCGCAGCGCTGTCTCGCCCGGCTCCACGGCGGGTGGCGCGCTGCGGGAGCTGTCGAGCCGGCCCTCGAACGCTTGCTCGTGCAGCTCTGACCACTCCTGCACATGGTGAACGAGTGGCCGGCCATCGGCATTGAAATGCAGCCGCGCCAGCGTTCGCAGCGTGGCCAGCTCTTCGGTCGATACGTCGTCGGCCCGCAGCACGTGAAAGCCGGCTGGCGCCAACCCGGGCTGTGCCGCCGTCTCGGCGGCGAAGCGTTCGCGCAGGGCGGTGATGTCGCGGTTCAACGCCATCAAGTAGGAGCTCGGCTCGGCGTTGATGACGACGAGGTCGCACGCCACGCCGCCGAATGACCACACGCGCAGCGCCTGCACCAGCGAGCGCAGCAAGCCAATGCCTTGCGGCGCGCCGGCCGAGACCAGCACGATCGGGTGATCGCCCGAGAGCCCAAAGCGCCAGAGGCTGCGCCGATCGCAACGCGTGGCCGCTTGGTCGCGGGTGGCGTCGGCGGCTTGTGGGCGCGTGAGCAGCATGACCATCGCGGTGGTCAGCTGCTGGATCATGGTGAAGTTGTCGGCGGCGAGGCCGAGCTCGCGCCTACGAATGCCCGCCAGCGTGGCTGACATCAACGACGCCCGCTCGATCGGCCCGGCCTGGCGGTATTTGTCGATCACGGCTTGCAGCGTGGCCGGGTTGTCAGAGGCGCAAGTGCAAAACGTCAGCCGCAACTTGGCGTGCGGCGCCAGCGCAATGCGCACCGAGAGTGCGGCGACTGGGTCGAGCCCCGTGTCGAGCGCGACGGCTTCCGTGCCCTGCGGCATGGGCTCGAAGTGCGCCTTCGGCCGGCTTGCATCGTGGTTGCGGCCGCGCCATTCGGCCCGGTCGACCTGGGGGCGAACCTGTGTGATGCGCTCATCGTGCGCGGCGATGAAGTGCGCCGCGAAGAGGCCTTGCTCGGTCACCAGGCGCGGCGTGCGCTCGAACACCAAGGCTTGGTGGCGCGGCTGCCATTCAGCGCGCAAGAAGAGGTTTGAGAAAGCCGGGTGCGCTTCGTCAGCGCTGGGCGCGGCGAGGGTGATCTCGAAGGCCGAGAGCAGGGTCAGATCGAGCGCGCGGTCGCCGAGGTTGCGCAGCTCGACTTCGCGAAACTCGATGTCGTCTTCCGGGCTCGTCCAGACAGTGATGTGGCTGGCGATCTCGGGCCAGGTGGCGTCAAAGCAAACGCGGTCGGCGTGGTAGGTGCACTCGTAGTGCGCGCCGGCATCTGGCGCTGGGTGCTGTGTGAGCGATACGGCGCTTGGCTGGCGATCCCAGCGCAGGTAGAAGAAGCTGCCGCAGGCGTCGCGCAGCGCGTCGTCACGCTGGCGGGTGATGCCGAATCGGCCCCAGCGGCTCCAGCCGGCGCCATTGGCGCGCAGTGCCACGCTGTAGCGGCCGTTGGAGAGCAGGTGAGTTGGCGCCACCGCGGCCACGCCGGGGAGGATTTGCCGCAGCAAGCCCGGCGCCCGCCGCTGTGGGCTCTCGGCATCGCCGCCGGCCGGTGTGGCGCGCAGCACTGGCACCTCGCGCGGCGCGCGCTCGTGCAGCAGCGAGGCCACGGCCTCGATGTGCGGATCGGCCATGGCCCAGCGCCGCGCGCAGCCGCGCATCAGCACGTTGGCGATCGAGACGATGCTCATGCCTTGGTGATGCGCCATGAAGGTGTCGACACGCACGAAGCCTTGCGCGGTGGTTTGCCGCGCGGCTGTGTAATCGAGCGCTTCGACGAAGCCATAGCGCCCGCGCGCGCCCAGCGCTTCGAGCCGCGCGAGGTTTTGCACCGCGCGGTGCGGCGACACCTGGGCCGCGAGCGCAGTGGCGTAGGGCGCGATCACCAACTCATCGGGCGGCGTGCGGCGCAGCGCGAGCCGCGGCACGCCTTGAGGTGCGTATTGATAAGCCAGCGTGTGATCGCTCGCCGCATAGGCCGACTCAGAAATGCCCCAAGGCACTTGATGCTCATCGGCAAAGCGCATTTGCTCGGCGAGGGCGGCGAGGCAGGCGTCTTGCAGCACGCTGCCGTAGGGCTCGTCGAGCACCAGCGAGGGCATGAGGTACTCGAACATCGAGCCCGACCACGAGCGCAGCGCCGCATGAATGCCGACCGCATGAAAAGGCCTGCCAAGCGCGGCCCAGTGGCGCACCGGCACATCGCCTTTGGCGATGGCGAGCAAGCTGGTCAGGCGCGATTCGGAAGCGAGCAGGTCGTAGTAGCCGGCATCGAGCTGCTGCTCGGCAACGCGGTAGCCGATGTGCAGCAGGTGCCGCTTGCGGTCATAGAGAAACGCGTAGTCGGCCTCCCATGCGATGCGCTGGCAAGTGGCGGCGATGGCCCGCAGCCGCGCCGCGGTGCTGGCTGCGGCGCCGGGCTCTTGCAACTCATGCAGCTGGCGATAGGCCGACTGCAGCAACGCGAGGTGATCGGCGATGCAGGTGAGGTGGGCGGGCGCGGTGTGAGGTGCTTCAGCGGCAACGGCGTCGGCTTGTCCGTGCGCAGGTTGCTCAATGGCAGGACGCTCATGGCTGCGGCGCTGCATCGCCGCGAGGTCGAGCTCGGCTGCGCGCAGCAAATCGGCGAAGCGAGCTGGGCTGAGCGTGGCGTCGCTGAGCGGGTCGGTCATCGAGAGCACGGCGAGCAGGGCGCTCTCGGGTGCTTGGTTTGCAGTTTCGGCATCCCATTCGGCGAGGCGCCGTTGCGAAGCGCGCACGGCGCGTTGGAGCGCAGCGTCGCCAAACAACGCGGTGGCGGGGTGGGCTGCGAGCTCCAGGCAAGCCTGCGCCACGGCGAGCAAGTGGCCGCTGAGGTTGCCACTGTCGACAGTTGACACATACATCGGCATCAACGCGGTGGCGGTCTGCGTGTCATACCAGTTGAGGAAGTGGCCGTTGTGGCGCGGCAGCTGCGCCAGCGTGGCGAGCGTGGCCTCGAGCCGCGCGGTCAAATCGGTGGTGCCGATCCAGCCGAACTGGCGCGCGCAACAGGCGGTGAGCAGGTAGAGGCCGATGTTGGTGGGCGAGGTGCGGCGCGCCACCATGTCGTGCGGCGTGACCTGAAGGTTGTCAGGCGGGAGATGGTGGTCGTCCGGGCCGACGCAGCGCTCGAAGAGCCGCCAAGTGTCGCGGGCGATGTCTTCGAGCTTGGCTTGCTCGGCAGCGGGCAAAGCATCTTCGTGCCGCTCGGGCCGTGGCCGGCTCACCCACCAGGTTGTGAGCGGCGCCGTGGCCCAAAGGGCGCAGAGCAAGAACGCGAAGCCGAGGTGTGGCGAGCCGATCGCCCACAGCCCGACCCAGATCACCAGCGCTGCGATCGGTGCGCTGCGGTGCTTGCGCGCAATCACGCGCAGCGAGGTGGATGACGATGCCTGCGCGGCTGCGGCAGTCGTCCATTCCAGCAAATGGCGGCGGCTCACGAGCATGCGGTAGAGCGCACGCGAGACGGCATCCACCGAGCGCATCGCCAGCTGCAAGAGTTGCGCAACGAACCACATGCCGCCGCAAAGCGCGCGCAGCAAATCGGTGCCGGCGAGGCGGTAGAAGCGGCGCTTGGCGAGCGCATCGTGGCTGGGTGCCAAGCCCGCCACCGCGCCCATCAACGGGCCGGCGGTGAACGCGGCAAACACCAAGGCGAGCGCTGCGCCGGGCGACACCGCATCGAGCCCGAGCGCGATCAGCAGCAAGGCGAGCGACATCGGCGCCACCAGCGATCGGCGCAGGTTGTCGGTCATCTTCCAGCGGTTGATGGCGCGGATGCCGTAGTGGCCCGGGCGCCGCAAGAAGGGCAGCAGTTGCCAATCGCCACGCGTCCAGCGGTGAACGCGCGAGGCGGCCACATCGGCGTGGAACGGCGCGTCTTCGATGACGCTGATGTCGGTCACGGTGGCGCAGCGGGCGATCGAGCCTTCGAGCAAGTCGTGGCTCAGCACTTGGCCTTCGGGCAAGCGGCCCGAGAGCACGGCGTGCAGCGCTTTCACATGCAGCAGGCCTTTGCCGGTGAAGGTGCCTTCGCTGAAAGCGTCTTGGTAGATCTCGGAGGTGGTGGCGCTGTAGGGATCAATGCCGCACTGGCCGGCGAAGAGCCAGTGGAAGAGCGTGACCTCGCGCTGCCCCGGCAACGGCGTGGCCACGCGTGGCTGCAAGATGCCGTAGCCGGCCACAACACGTTTGCCGCTCGCATCGAGCCGCGGCTGGTTGTGCGGGTGCGCTGCCACGCCGACGAGCTCGCGCAATCGGCCGGGCGGCAGCTGCGTGTCGGCATCGAGCGTGACGATGTAGGGCGTGTCGACCGCAAGGCGCGACCATTCGCCCAGATCGTGGAAGCCGCGCTCATGGCTCGCGCTGCCACCGGTGGCGAGCGCGTCAATCAATTGCTCGAGCTTGCCGCGCTTGCGCTCCCAGCCCATCCAGCATTGCTCGGTGGCGCTCTCGCGGCGGGCACGGTGGAGCACGATGAACCGCGGCGGCTGGCCAGCCATGCCGGGGTAGCGGGCGTTCAAATCGCGGATCAACTCCACCGCGTGGGTGAGCAGCGGCGCATCGGCCGGAACCGACTCACTCGCTGCATCGGCCCAGTCGGTCAGCAACGCGAACTGCGCGTGGCGCTCGGGGTTGGCGAGGTGGTGCAGCTCCAGGCGGTGGGCGAGTTCATCGGCGCTGCGCGTGCTGGTCAACATGCCCGGCACGACGACGAGCACGCGGTGCGCAAGCGGTATGCCTTGCGCCAGCGCCAGCCGCGGCAGGTGGCTCGGCCGCAGCGATTCGCTGATGAGCCGGTTGATCACCGCGACCACTGCTTCAGAGGCGGGGAACAGCATCAACAGCGCACCCGCAACGGTCAGCCAAATGGGCCATGCGTGGCTGTGCCGCTGCAGCATCCACGCGACCAGCACTGCGCTGCCCATGCCGATGGCGCCCAGGTAGACCGGCAGCACCGCCCAACGCAGGCTGCGGCGCAAGGTCTCGGGATGGGCCCAGCCGTGGCGCACGCCGAGCGCCTGCAGCAGCGCGGGCCGGCCGGCGCCGAAGAGCCAATGGCCAGCAGCGGCGTGTTCGGGATCGTTGGCTTCGTTGGGCTGCTCGCCTTCAGCGGCGATTGGCGCGGTGCCTTGCATCAACGCAATCAGCGCCTCGGCCACGGCGAACTCGCTGCGGCTGCTTTCGCGGGCCAAGGCCTCGACCGCGTGCACGGTTTGGTTGCGGGTGTCGTCTCGCTCGGCCGCAAAGAGCGGGGCGGTCAACAGCAGCTGCATCGTGGCGCTGCTGCGGTTGACGATGTCGGCCCAGTCGGCGTGGCCGATCAAGCGCAGCGAGCCGATCGCGTTGCTCACGCTGAGGTTGTCGGCCGCCTGATCGGCGGGTTGCTGGATCTGCACTGCAGCCACATCTGGCAGCGCCTGTGCGAGCCACGCGTGTACTTCGGGGCTCGCGGCACCGCGCGGATCTTGCAGGCCTTGCACCATTTGCGCGAGGAACACACGGCCCGCGCCACGCTGGTTCAACAGCGCCATCAGCTCATCGAGCTGGGGCAAGCCGAGGTGCTCGATGCGGTCGCAGCAGAGGTTGGCAATGGCGCGCGCGGCCTTGTTGGTGGCCACGCGCTCGGCGAGCCGGCGCAGGTTTTCGACCAGCACCACGCGCAGCGTCGTCGGCAAGGCCCAGAGCTCGGCGAGCGTCAAGGGCCGCACGCTTTGGTAGGCCTGCAGGAACTGGATGAGCAAGTCTTCGTCAAACGCGCCGTCGGTGTGGGCCACGAACGCCCACGCCACGCTGTAGATGCGCGGCAAGCCGGCGAGCGGCTCGTCGATCAACACCGGCAGGTCGCGGAAATAGCGCCGCGGCAAGCCATCGGCAATCTCTTCGAGCTGCGCTTCGATGAGGTGGAAGTTGTCTAACAGCCATTCGGCCGCGGGGCTGACATCGAGCCCGTTGGTGGCTTGAAAGGCGATGTAGCGGCCTGCTTCTCGCAGCACGCGCATGTTGTCGCGAAACCGCGGGAAGAAAGCGGCCGCGCGGCCTTTGACGGCGTCCGCGCGGTGTGTGGCCGCGAGGCTGCGGCCATGCTGGGCAAAGCGCTCGGGGCCGAAGATCTCGGAACGATTGGGCCGCTCGACCGGGCCACGGGCCGGATCGAGGATGGCCGCCAGTTCAGCGGAAGCGTCGGGTACGAGCCGGAGGAGGTCGGCCCGCACGGGCCTCAAAGCATCAACGCGCTGGCGCCGAACGTGAACAGCACGATCGCCAGCGTGGTCACGAATCGAGCGGCGATGAATGCGTGCGCCGCTTCGGCTGCGCACTGCAAGCTGAACCAGCGGCTGCGGCTGCCGCTGCAAGTGGCCACATGGTCACCGAGCGCGGTCAGATCGCCTGGCAGCGTGTCGGCTGCATCGGGGTAAGCGGAGGTCGCCCAACGGGTGGCTTCAACAGCGTGTGTGGTCATGGCGGGCTCCAAAGCGATCATTCATCGTATGGAGCGAGCCGGCTCGCGTCTGTCGGCCCGCACGGCCGGGGGGCGTAGGACCTGTCCTATTGGTTCGCGTGGACGTTTCGAACGCTCGGCTCAAGGCCGGTTGATCTTGGCAAGCCACTTTTGCACTGGCAGCTCGGTCGCAATGCGCAGGGCAATTTGCGGCAGCAAGCCGGCAAACAAGGTGCGCCGCAGCATCCAGCGCCAAGGGCGTGCTTTGCTCAGAATGGCACCGACAACGAAGGCGACGAGCACCAGCCGAAATGGGTTGCGTTGCGCCATCGGGCGCACGAGCGCGGTTGACGCTTCGCCGGCCACGATCGCCGCGGTGCGCATCGGGTGGCGAGCCCACCAAGTCTCGACCACGTCGATCAACAACGCCACGCCGGGCACGCCGAGCAATCGCGCGCGCCAGTCGAGATCGGCTGCGGCTTCTGATGGCGATGGTGCGCCGGGCACATCTTCAGCGTCAGCAGGGGTTCGGCCATCAGCGCTCGCCCCGCTGCGCAAGCGGCGTGACACGGGCCGGCTCGGCAGCATTGCCAGACGAAGCTGCTCACGTGAGGCCGCCAAGCGCTCGCTGGCGGTGAGGTGTGGCCTCGTGTCGTCGGCTTCCGTGCCAACGTCGCCGGCGATTGGCTTCTCGGGCACCGGCGCGCTCACGACGTGCCCGCCCGGCGCAGCATCGCGAGGTCATCCTGAACCTGCTTTCGGACGTTGTCGAAGCCGCTCACTTCGGCCGTCATGCCGGCGATTGAAAAACAAAGCAGCGCTGCGACCAAAGGCGCTGCGGGTGCGGCGATCAACGCCCATGCGGCCCGAATTTCATTCGGCGGTATCACCGCCCACAGCATCAGGGCCACACCGAACAACACCACGCTGACCGCCACCAAAAACAAAGCGAGCGCGCGCAGTACGAAGCGCATTTTCCAGCGCGAGAGTGCGGCGCCCATCTCTTCTGCCACCACGTCTGCGTAGGCCGCCAGATGGTCTGCAATCAGGTGCGGTTTGGTCGCGACGAGGTGCAAAAGAGGATGGATCATGGTCGTTTGGATTCCGGATGCCTGTCATCGAAAAAGCCCCCGGCCGCCGGCGCAAACGCCGAGCGGGCGGGGGCTGCAATGATGCATCAGCCGCGGCGGCGGGTGCGGCTCACGAGGCTCAGCAAGGCCATCAAAGCCGCGCCAGTGGCGGCTGCGATCAACACGGCCTTGACGGGCTCGTCTTTGATGTAGCTCACCGTGTCGTCGGTGGCGCGGAGGGCCTTTTCGCGGAGCTGCTGCGATGTCTCGCGAACGGCATCGGCGCTGCGGCGTGCAGCGGCTTCAGCCTGCGCAGACAAGCGGCTCAGGATCGGCGTGGCTTGGTCGCGAACATCATCGACCTTGTCAGAGAGGCGGTCGAAGGCTTCGTTCGCCGTCTCCTTCGTGGCACGAATCGCTTCAGTGGCGCCGTCGGCAGTTTGGTCGGCAAAGTTGGTGGCGGAGCGGGAGAATGTGCTCATGGCTTGTTCCTTCGGGTTAGTGGCTAAAGAGTCGAACATTGGCTTGGCAAAACGGATGAGACGTGGGCAACGTCAACCGCCCTTTTTGATCAAGCCAAACAAGAAGCTCGCGACAGCCAAGACCGCGAACAGAATGAACAAAATCTTCGCAATGCCGGCCGCACTGGCCGCGATACCGCCGAAGCCAAACAGCGCGGCAATCAGCGCAATAACGAAAAAGACGACGGCGTAATGCAGCATTTCATGCTCCTGGGTGGCGAGCGCTTGACGCTCTAGTTGGGCGGGGTTCGCATCAGTCGTTGGTGCGATAGGGAGAGTGTGAGCCGCGCCGCCATGCACATCGATAGGCCCTGCCGCCGATGGGCTGTGGGGTGAAGGGGCCAGCGCCTGTAGGACGCAACCGACACTGCGCAGGTGCTCGCAGCCGCGCGTGAGCTTGTCTCGGGCAGATGCCTGCTCCAGCGTTCAGCTTGAGACAGACTCAGCCAACTCGACCGGCTTGATGCGTTCGGGCAGCAGCACCTCGATGCGCGTGCCATGGCCCGGCGTTGACTCCAGCGTCATCCGGCCGCCTTCAGCCTCGACGCGGTAGTGCATGCCGAGCAGGCCGTGTGCGGTCGAGCGCACGCGTGCGGTGTCGAACCCGATGCCGTCGTCCGTCACGGCGACATGCACTTGGCTGGCCTCGGCGCGCAGCTCGATTCGGATCGTTTTGGCCTGCGCGTATTTGGCGATGTTGGTCAGCGCTTCTTGCACCAATCGATAGACCGTCAGGTCACCCGACGGCGCGAGCGACACCGGCTCCAACTCGGTCACGATGCGGCCTTCAAAGCGCTCATCGAAGCCTTTGACGAGGATGTCGAGCGCGGCAACCAGCCCCAGGTTGCTGAGCGAAGAAGGGCGCAGGTCTTCGATGATTCGGCGCTTCAGCGCAATGCCGCCGTTGAGCGCTTCGATCAAGTGCTTGATGCGGTCGGCGACCTCTGGCGTCATCGCGCCCAGCCGCGATTTGAGCCGCGCCACATCGAGCTTGGCGGATGTCAGCAGCGCGCCCAGCTCATCGTGCAGCTCGCGAGCGAGGTGATTGCGCTCGTCTTCGCGCACGTTTTGCAAGTGCTTGGCGAGGTCGGTGAGTTGCTGTGTGCGGCGGGCGACTTCAGTTTCGAGCTGATCGCGCTCGGCCTGCAGTTCACGCTTTTGACTCTCGCGCTCGCGCACCAGCGCAGTCGTTTGCCGCAAATACATGAAGAGCGCGAGCAGGCTGAGCGCCGTCATGGCGCTGACGCCGATGCGGTTGAGCAGCAGCGTTTGATAAACCCCTTTGCGGCCGACTTCCACCTTGGCGGATTCGAGCGCCAGCAAGCGCTCGATCGCAATGCGGGCGAGGTCCATCTTCTCGCGGCCGATGTCGCTCAGCATGAGGTCATGCCAGGCGTCTTCCTTGCCGTCGCGATACAGCGCGAGTGTGGTGGCGAGCTCAGAGAGCTTCTCGCTCGTCGGTACTTCGACTTGCCGCAGCAATGCCAACCCTGCGGGATCTTTGGCGTAGTAGAGCGCCAGTTGATCAAGCTCTCGGCGCATCGAGACGAGCGCGTCCGAGTAAGGCTTCAGGTACTCGGCCCGGCCTGTCAGCAAGTAGCCGCGTTCGCCGGTTTCGGCATCGACGAGGTTGCGCCAGATCGTCTGGATCGAGGTGCGCACCACGCCCATCTTGCCGAGACCGTCAAGCGACTCGGTGGCTTGTTGGTAAGAGGTTTCGCTGATGAAAAACATCGCCAGCGCGGTCAGGGCCGCGAGCGGAAAGGCAAACGGGCTGCCCCGGATGACGGAAAACCATTTCATCTGGAACGCTTACCTCTAAACTTGTGTATGTTCATGCCAACCCATCGTGATCAACCATGATTCGAATTGCCATCGTTGACGACCACGCCATTGTGCGTGCCGGGTTGCGCCAGTTCTTCTCTGAGCAGGTCGATCTGAAAGTGGTGGCCGAAGCTGGCAACGGCCGCGATGCGCTCGACATCGTTCGCAAAGGCGAGGTCGATGTGATTCTGATGGACTTGTCGATGCCCGACCAGAGTGGGGTCGATGCATTGGCGGCGATCAAAGCGCGTGCGCCGGATTTGCCGGTGCTGATCCTGAGCGGCTTTCCGGAGGCGCACTATGCAACCACGTTGTTGCGGCAGGGCGCCAGTGGCTACTTGAACAAAGAGTGCGATCCGGAAGAGATTGTCAAAGCAATCCGCACTGTCTTTCGTGGTCGCAAATACATCACTGCCGGTGTGGCGGAATTGCTGGCCGATGGCCTCAGTGGCGGTGGCGACAAACCGCCTCACGAGCAACTCTCGGAACGCGAGTTTCAAGTCTTTCTGCGTCTGGCCAAAGGCGAGACGATCGGCCACATGGCTGACAGCATGTCGCTCAGTGTCAAGACGGTGAGCACCTACCGCACCCGCGTGATGGAGAAGATGAGCCTTGAGTCGAACAGCGACTTGACCTACTACGCGCTGAAGAACGGGCTGATTCAGTGAGTGCCTGAGACTGCGCCGAGGCCAACGAGGTAAGTCGCCTGGGCTCGGGGCCGACTACGCTCACCGCGCGTCAGCATGCTGCTTTCACAGCGTCGCGCCGAAACTGCTGTCGCCTTCAGCGAGGCGCGTGCAATAGAGGATCAGCGAGTCAATGTCGTTTGACTTGTCGAAAACGCGGTCGGCGCCGAGCTCGGTACATTTGATGCGCATGTCGGGTGTCGCATAGTTGCTCAGCACCACGAGTTTCATGCGCTTCTCTAGGCCACGCGCCGCGCGCAATACGCCCAGGCCGGAGCCGCTGCGCAAGAAGATGTCAACGATGACCAAATCGCATGTGGTGTCAGCGCGTGAGAGCCAGCGCACTGCGGTGGATTCATCTTCTGCAGTGCCGACGACTTCAACAGGCGCCAGTTCTTCGAGGGCGGCAACAAGGTCTTCCCGAATGACCGGGCTGTCTTCGACCACGAATGCTTTGAGAGGAGTCATGAGTTGCGGCGCTTCATCGAATGAGCTCATGGCTCTCGGAACCAGCCAGCCGTTGTTGGAGCCCGCATCGCGGGTTGCTGAACACATGCCCGAGTTTGCCGTACATCAACGAGCGGCGGGAATGTACATCCACCCGGTTTAGTGTCGGACCTTTCCTACTTGCCGCTTGGCGAGAATGCGGCATGAATCAAAGACGTTTCAAGCAATTGACGTGGTCCGATGTCGTGCGGGGCAGGGTGTTGATGTGTTTATGGGCGTTGCTCGCTGCCTGTTCAGTGCTGCCAGCGTCTGCTGCTGATGCGCCAGTCGTTGGCTCCAAACGATTCACCGAGTCATACATTCTCGGTGAGATCGTGCGCCAGACTTACGAGGCCCAAGGCATCGCTGCAACGCATCGCCAAGGCTTGGGCAACACCGGGATCCTTGAGCAAGCACTGGCAAGCGGCGCGGTCGACCTCTACCCCGAATACACCGGAACCATTGTTCGCGAGCTGGTCAAGCGCGAGGGCAATCCCAGTTTGGCCGAGCTCAACGAATGGCTCGCGCCACGCGGCCTGAAGGCGGCGGTGCCCTTCGGCTTCAACAACACGTACGCGCTCGCCATGCTTGAGAGCAAGGCCGAGATGCTCGGCATTCGCACAATCTCCGATCTGGCGGGTGCCAAAGCGGCGGGGCTGCGCCTCGGGTTGTCGCACGAGTTCCTGGAGCGCGGTGATGGCTGGCCGGCATTGAAGTCGGTCTATCGGCTGCCTTTTGCCGAAGCTGCAGGGCTCGACCACGGCCTGGCCTATGACGCAGTCGCGGCCACCCGTGTCGACCTGATCGACATCTATTCGACCGACGCCAAAGTCGGCCGCTACAAGTTGCGCGTGCTGCAAGACGACCGCGGCTTCTTCCCCAAGTACGACGCGGTGCTGCTGATGCGCGCAAGCGTCGACCCTGCGCCCTTGCAAGCGCTCACCGGCCGCATCGACGCGGCCGCCATGATCGCGATGAACGCAGAGGTCGAGCTCGATGGGCAGAGCTTCAGCGAGGTCGCGCGGCGCTTCGTGGCCGGCACCCGTCCGGTGGCGGGCAGCGCGCGCCAAGGGTTCGTGCAGCGGCTCTTTGCTGCTGACTTTGGGCGGCTGCTCGGCCAGCATGTGCTGCTGGTGTTTGCCTCGCTGGCGGCAGCCGTGTTGCTGGGCGTGCCGCTCGGCGTGGCTGCCTGGCGCTGGCCGCGTGCATCGGGCACTGTGCTTGGCGTGGTCGCGGTGTTGCAGACGATCCCTTCGCTCGCGCTGCTGGCTTTTTTGATCGCATGGCTCGGGCAGATCGGCCTCGTGCCGGCGTTGATCGCGCTCAGTCTCTACGCGCTGCTGCCCATCGTGCGCAACACGCATTCCGGCCTTTGTAGCGTGCCGGCAGGCCTTGCGCAGGCGGCGTTGTCGCTTGGGCTGACTCCCCGCCAATCGCTGCGGCTCGTGCAGCTGCCGCTTGCGGCGCCCACGGTGTTCGCCGGCATCAAGATCGCCGCGGTGATCAACGTTGGCACCGCGACGATGGCGGCATTCATCGGCGCCGGTGGCTTTGGTGAGCGCATCGTGGCGGGGCTGGCGGTCAACGACAACCTGGCGATGCTCGCTGGCGCTTTGCCAGCTGCGGTTCTCGCGCTGCTCGTGCAGTGGAGCTTTGATCTCGGTGAACGGTGGTGGTTCGGCGCACGCGGCTGAGACCGCTACCCCTGAGACAATCCACCGATGCTTTCTTCAGAATGGATTCCGCCTCTCGCTCTGCTGTCCATCGCGCTACTCCTGCTGCTGATCGGCCTGACGTTTTGGGCGGCGATGCGCCGTGCCGATCCAGGGCCGCAGCGTGATTTGCTCATCGCCCTCAAAGCCGATTCAGAGCGCCTGGAGCGTGAGTTGCGCGATGAGCTGGCGCGCAGCGCTCAGGGCACTCGCCAAGAATTGACGCAGGCGCTGGCAAGCTTTCAGCAGACCTTGCTGAACCAGCAGAGTGCCTTGGCGCGCACACAGAACGAGCAGCTGCGCATGCTCTCGGAGGCCAATGAGCGCCGCTTGCTTGAGGTGCGCAACACCGTCGAGCAGCGGCTCGCGAGCCTGCAGCAAGGCAACGAGAGCAAGCTCGAACAAATGCGCGCAACCGTTGACGAAAAGCTCCACGCCACGCTTGAGCAGCGCCTTGGCGAGAGCTTCAAGCAAGTGGCCGATCGGCTCGAGCAAGTCCACCGCGGGCTCGGCGAAATGCAAGGCCTCGCGAAAGACGTGGGCTCGCTCAGCCGGGTGCTGAACAACGTGAAGACGCGTGGCAACTTTGGCGAGGTGCAGCTGGCCGCGTTGCTGGAAGAGGTGTTCACGGCCGATCAGTTCAGCCGCAACGTCGAGACGGTGCCGGGCAGCAACCAGCGTGTCGACTTTGCGCTGCGCCTGCCGGGCCGGCGTGATGACGGCGCGCCGCTCTGGCTGCCGATCGACGCGAAGTTTCCGCGCGAAGACTATGAGCGCTTGCTCGATGCCCAAGAACGCGCCGACCCGGTTGCCGCCGAAATCGCGGCCAAGGCCATCGAGATGCGGCTGCGCGTGGAAGCGCGCAGCATCCGCGAGAAGTACATCGCCGCGCCGCACACGGCCGACTTCGGCATTCTGTTCGTGCCCACCGAAGGGCTCTATGCCGAGGCGCTGCGGCGGCCGGGTTTGATTGAGGCGCTGCAGCGGGATCACAAAATCATGCTCGCCGGGCCGACCACCTTGCTCGCCACGCTCAACAGCCTTCAGATGGGCTTTCGCACGCTGGCACTCGAAAAGCGATCGGCCGAGGTCTGGGAGGTGCTGGGCGCCGTCAAGACCGAATTCAGCAAGTTTGGTGACGTGCTCGCGAAGACCCGCAAGAAGCTCAAGGAAGCGGCCGACACGATCGACGATGCGCAAACCCGCACCAACGTGATGGCGCGCAAGCTGAAGTCGGTCGAGGGCTTATCGGACACGCGAACGCAAGCGCTCTTGCCCGGCGCGCTGGCCGAACTCGACGCTGACGAAGCCGCGGGATGACATCACCCGACGACCCCGCCGCAGCCGATCAGCGCGGCCTCACGCGCACGCTGGTGGCCATCATCATTGGCCAGATCTGCTTGCATTCGTGCATGGCGGGCGTGCGCATGGCGGCACCTTTGCAAGCGCTGGCGCAGGGCCATTCGGCGTTGGCGGTGGGCGTGTTGATGGGCTTGTTCGCGGCAGCCCCGATCGCCTTGGCGCTCTTGGCGGGGCGGTTGGCCGACCGCTATGGCTATCACCGGCCAATGCGCATTGCGGTGAGTTTGAGCGTGGGCGGCGGGCTGCTGGCCATGCTGTCGACCTGGCTCGTGGGCGGGCCAGCGTTTGTGGTTTTGTGCCTCGCCGCGATGGCCACGGGCGCCGGTGCGAACTTCGGCCTGATTGCCATTCAGCGCACGGCCGGCCGCAGCGCGCGCAACACCACCGAGCTCAAGCGCATCTTTAGTTGGCTGGGTCTGGCGCCGGCTTTGTCGAACGTGCTCGGGCCGGTGATGGCTGGCGCTTTGATCGACCATGCTGGCTTTCGCATCGCCTTCGCTGGCCTGATGCTCTTGCCTTTGCTGACCCTGGCTTCGGCCCGGAGGGTGCCCATCGAAGTGCCTGCGGCTCGGCCCGCAGCGCAGCGCAAGCGGAGTTCATGGGAGCTGTTGAACGCGCCTGGTTTGAAGCGCTTGCTGCTCGTCAACTGGCTGCTCTCGTCGAGCTGGGACGTTCACAGCTTCGTTGTTCCGATCCTCGGCCACGAGCGCGGTTTCAGCGCGTCGGCGATTGGCTTGGTGCTCGGCGCGTTCGCCAGCGCGGTGGCGCTGGTGCGGCTCTTGATTCCCGTGCTGGCCCACCGCTTGCGCGAGTCGCAGGTGTTGTCAGGCGCGATGCTGTGCACAGCGCTCGTCTTCGCCGCCTACCCCTTTGTGCGCTCGGCTTGGTTGATGGGCGTGTGCGCGGTGTGCCTCGGCTTGGCGCTCGGCGCGGTGCAGCCGATGATCATGAGCACGCTGCACCAGATCACACCCGAGGCGCGGCAGGGCGAGGCGATCGCGCTGCGGTCGATGACGATCAACTTTTCCAGCACGCTGATGCCGCTGGGCTTTGGGCTGCTCGGCAGCGCGCTGGGCGCGGCGGCGCTGTTCTGGGTGATGGGGGCGATGGTGGGGGCGGGGGCTTGGCCGGCGCGAAGGCTGGGTGCGATTTAGCCACGACGATGCACCGGTTGTCGTGCCGGCGGCAGCTGCTCTCGCATGAAACTTCCCGTATTGTTGTGGGACGCACAACAGTGCACCCGCGCAGCGCTTCTTTTTACTTGTCTTGATGTCCGCCGCAAGCCGCCCGAAC
>JAYWGR010000115.1:0-2363 GCA_043778145.1 Rhizobacter sp. | reverse complement strand
ACCGGGGTAGCTGGAGCGCACGCCTTTGATGCCTTTGCCGCGCAAACGGAAGGTTTTGCCGTGCTGCGTGCCTTCAGGCAAATCGATCTCAGCCTGACCGCCCAGCGTGGGCACCTCAATGCCGCCGCCCAAGGCTGCGGTGGTCATGAGCACGGGCACGGTGCAATGCAAATCATCGCCGTCGCGCTCAAAAATGTCGTGCTGCTTGATGCGAATTTCGATGTACAGGTCACCGCTCGGCCCGCCGTTGGTGCCGGGCTCGCCGTTGCCAGCCGAGCGTATGCGCATGCCTTCGTTGATGCCCGCTGGAATTTTGACTTCCAGGGTTTTGTTTTTCTTGATCTTGCCTTGACCCGAGCACGCCGTGCACGGCTCAGGGATGATCTTGCCGGTGCCGCTGCAATGCGGGCAGGCCTGCTGAATGCTGAAGAAACCTTGGCGCATGTGCACCGTGCCAGCGCCGTTGCAGGTGCTGCAACTCTTCGCCGAGGTGCCCACTTTTGCTCCGCTGCCTTTGCAGGTTTCGCAGGTGTCCCAGCTTGGAATTCGAATTTGCGTGTCTTTGCCAGTGGCCGCTTCTTCGAGCGAGATTTCGACGGCGTAGCTGAGGTCGCTGCCGCGGTAAACCTGCTGTCCACCACCTCGACGCTGCGCGCCACCGCCGCCAAAGATGTCGCCAAAAATATCGCCAAAGGCTTCGGCAAAGCCACCCTCGGCACCGCCGCGTCCGGCCATGTTCGGGTCGACACCGGCGTGGCCGTGTTGGTCATAGGCTGCTCGCTTGTTGCCGTCGCTGAGCATCTCGTAGGCTTCTTTGGCCTCCTTGAACATATCTTCCGATTTCTTTGCGCCGTCACCCTGATTGCGGTCAGGATGGTGCTTCATCGCCAGCTTGCGATAGGCTTTCTTGATGTCTTCTTCAGTGGCGTTTTTCGGCACACCCAACACATCGTAGTAGTCACGCTTGGCCATCAACTCACCTGCCTATCGAAATTACAGAATTCTTGAAACGGCATCGCCGCGTGGAGGTGCAAACGCAGTTTGCAGGGCTCGGACGCGGCGACAGTGAAGAAAACATCAAGCCGGCGCCTGATGCTTCCATTTCCACTTACTTCTTGTCTTTGACTTCTTTGAACTCGGCATCGACCACGTTATCGTCGGCTGCCTTTGAAGCTTTGCCCGAATCGCCGCCAGACGCTTCGCCCGTGGCGGATTCAGGCGCGGCACCGGCTGCGGCTTGCGCCGCTTGGGTTTCAGCGTAGACCTTTTCGCCCAGCTTCTGGCTCGCCGTCATCAGCGCTTCAGTCTTGGCTTCGATATCAGCTTTGTCTTCGCCTTTGAGCGACTCCTCTGAATCCTTGATCGCAGCTTCGATCTTTTCTTTGTCGCCTGCGTCCAGTTTGTCACCGTGCTCGGCCAAGCTCTTCTTCACGCTGTGCACCATGGCGTCGGCCGAGTTGCGAGCCTGAATCAGGTCGAGCTTTTTCTTGTCTTCGGCGGCGTTCAGTTCAGCGTCCTTCACCATGGCCTGAATCTCAGCCTCGCTCAAGCCCGAGTTGGCCTTGATGGTGATTTTGTTTTCCTTGCCGGTGCCTTTGTCTTTCGCACCCACATGCAAGATGCCGTTGGCGTCGATGTCAAAACTCACCTCCACTTGCGGAGTGCCGCGTGGTGCAGGCGGAATGCCTTCAAGGTTGAATTCGCCCAAGCTCTTGTTGCCCGACGCCATCTCGCGCTCGCCTTGGTAGACCTTGATGGTCACCGCGGGCTGGTTGTCATCGGCGGTGGAGAAAGTCTGCGAAAACTTGGTCGGGATGGTCGTGTTCTTCTTGATCATCTTGGTCATCACGCCGCCCAAAGTCTCAATGCCCAAGCTCAATGGCGTGACGTCGAGCAACAGCACGTCGGTGCGGTCACCGGCCAACACCTGGCCTTGAATCGCAGCGCCCACGGCCACGGCTTCGTCGGGGTTCACGTCTTTGCGCGGCTCTTTGCCGAAGAACTCTTTGACCTTTTCCTGCACCTTGGGCATGCGGCTCATGCCGCCGACCAAGATCACGTCGTCAATGGCGCTGACGGCCACACCGGCATCTTTGATGGCCATGCGGCAAGGCGCGATCGTGCGCTCGATCAGGTCGTCCACCAGCGCTTCCAACTTGGCGCGGCTGAGCTTGATGTTCAGGTGTTTCGGGCCTGAAGCATCGGCCGTCACGTAGGGCAGGTTGATGTCGGTTTGCGAGCTGCTTGACAGTTCGATCTTGGCTTTTTCAGCGGCTTCTTTCAGGCGCTGCAAGGCCAACACGTCTTTGGACAGGTCAACGCCTTGTTCTTTTTTGAACTCAGAGATAATGAAGTCAATGATG
>JAYWGR010000114.1:0-21087 GCA_043778145.1 Rhizobacter sp. | reverse complement strand
CGTCCTCGCTTGTCTTCAGGCTTGAAGTGCTTTTGCTCGTAGCCAGGCGCAATGTTGCGGGCATTTGGCAGAAGCCAAATTTGAAAAAAGTGGCTGGTGCTTGACGGCGCGTCATTGGCCTCGCTGTGTTGCACGCCGGTGCCGGCCGTCATGCGCTGTACGTCACCGGGCACGATGGTGGCGACGTTGCCCATGTTGTCTTTGTGCGCCAACGCGCCGCTCAGCACATAGCTGACGATTTCCATGTCGCGGTGGCCGTGCGTGCCGAACCCGGTGCCGGGCGCGATGCGGTCTTCGTTGATGACGCGCAGGCTCCCAAAGCCCATTTGCTTGGGGTCGTGATAGTCGGCGAATGAGAAGCTGTGAAAGCTTTGCAGCCAGCCGTGGTCGGCATGGCCGCGGTCGGAAGATTTGCGCAAGGTGTTCATGGAAGTGCACCGCCTTTCTGTGAGTTCACTGTAGAGCGCCGAGTCGCAGGTTGCACGGGTCGGCGCTTGAAGCAATCGTTCAAATAAGATGAACAACCGAGCGGCAAAACCTCCAACGCCAACGCCTACCCACCATGACCGCCAGCCGCAATGTTCTAACACCCGAAGCGCTCGGCATGATCGACGTGATCGCTCGCACCGGCAGCTTCGCGGCGGCCGCGCGCGAGTTGGGCAAGGTGCCGTCGTCACTGACCTACAGCGTGCGCCAGCTCGAAGACGCACTCGATGTGCTGCTGTTCGACCGCCGCTCCGGCCAAGCCAAGCTCACCGCCGCTGGCGAGGAATTGCTCACCGAAGGCCGGCGCTTGCTGGAGCAGATGGACGCCGTGGCCAACCGCGTCAAGCGCGTGGCAACCGGCTGGGAAACGCAGCTCAGCATCGCAATCGATGGCGTGCTCTCGCGCATCACCGTGTTCGAGCTCTGCGAGGCGTTCTACGCGATGGAGATGCCGAGCGCGCCAGCAGCGCGGGCGGGAGTTGGCGGGCCGGGCACGCGCCTGCGGCTGCGCACCGAAACGCTGGCGGGCACCTGGGAAGCGCTGGTCACCGGTCAGGCCGATCTGGCCATCGGCGTGGGCACGGCGCGCGCGCTGCCGCCAGGCATCCAGATGAAGCCGCTCGGCGCGATGCCGTTCGTATTTGCGGTCGCGCCGCATCACCCGCTGGCGGGGTTCACCGAGCCGATCAGCGATGCCGAAATCATGCGCCACCGCGCCGTGGCCGTGGCCGATTCGGCCCAGCGCCTGGCGCCGTTGACCTTCAACCTGCTGCCCGGCCAAGACGTGCTGACGGTCAGCAGCATGCAAAACAAGATCGAGGCTCAGCTGCGTTGCATGGGCTGCGGCTTCGTGCCCGAGCCCATGGCGCGTGATCACATCGCGGCGGGCAGGCTCGTGGCCAAAGCCGTGCAGCGTGCGTCGATCGCCGCAGAGCTTGGCTATGCCTGGCGAACACCCTTGCACGACGCGCCTGGCGCCGCACACCACCCGCAACTCGGCCTCGCCCTGCGCTGGTGGCTGGAGCAACTCGAGAGCACGACGACACGCGAGGCGCTGGTCTCGCGGCACAGCGCGTTGATTCCACTCGGCGGCATGTGACGCGATGGCCTGCGTTGGCCGTTTCGCGCCCTCGCCCACCGGCCCCTTGCACGCCGGCTCGCTCGTTGCCGCGCTGGCCTCATGGCTCGATGTGCGAGCCCAAGGCGGGCGCTGGTTGGTGCGCATTGAAGATGTGGACGTGCCGCGCTGTGTGCCCGGCGCCGCCGAGTTGATCCTCTCGCAGCTGGCCGCTTGCGGGTTGGTGGCCGATCAGCCGCCCGTGTGGCAATCGCAGCGCAGCGCGGCCTATGAGGCGGCGCTGGCCGCGCTGTCGAAAGCTGGCTGGGCGTTCGGTTGCGGCTGCACGCGGCAGCGCATCGAAGCAGCATGGCGCGAACGCGGTGTGACCCGGCCAAGGCACGGCGAGCTGATTTACCCAGGCACCTGCCGCAACGGGCTCCACGGGCAAACTGCCCGCGCCGTGCGCATGCTGGCTACTGCATCACCCGACCCGACGTATCCGCCGCTGCACATCGACTGGCACGACCGCCGCCTCGGCGCACAGCAGCAAAACGTGAGCGCAGCGGTGGGCGATTTCGTGCTGGCGCGGGCCGATGGGCTTTGGGCTTATCAGCTCGCAGTCGTCGTCGACGATGCAGCGCAAGGCGTGACCGACGTCGTCCGCGGCGAAGACTTGGCCGACAACACGCCGAGGCAAATCCACCTGCAGCACGCGCTCGGGCTGCCCACGCCAAGCTATCTGCACACGCCGCTGGTGCGTGGCGCCAATGGCGAGAAGTTGTCGAAGCAAAACGGCGCTGCACCGCTGGATCTGCGCGACCCGCTCACGGCGCTGCGTGCAGCCGGTGAGGTGCTGGCGCTTCGCTCGTCAGCCAACGAGATCAGCGCGTGGCTCGAAGAGGCCGTGTCGCATTGGCGCCGCCGATGGCTGGCATCATCGCGGGTTCTTACCCACTCTTCGACAGATCAAGGCTTGCCATGACCACCACCACCGAATCCGGCCTGCAATACGACGACACCACCATCGGCACCGGCGCAACCGCCGTCGCCGGCCAGCATGTCACCGTGCACTACACCGGTTGGCTCTACAAAGACGGCGTCAAAGGCGCGAAGTTCGACTCGAGCAAAGACCGCGGCGACCCGTTCGATTTCGGCCTCGGCCGCGGCCAGGTCATCAAGGGCTGGGACGAAGGCGTGCAAGGCATGAAGATCGGCGGCACGCGCGTTTTGATCATCCCGCCAGAACTCGGCTACGGCGCGCGCGGCGCGGGCGGCGTGATTCCGCCGAACGCGACGCTGATGTTCGAAGTCGACCTGCTGAAGGTCTGAGATGAAGCCCGTGCTCGCCGGCTTCAGGCGTGAGCCGCACTGCCTTCGGGCTGCCGGGCGCTATTGAGATGAGCAACCCCTTGCCGGTGCGCTACGACATCGTCCACACGACGATCTACAGCTACGGCAAGCCGGTCAGCTTCGGCGAACACCGCGTCATGTTCCGCCCACGCGACAGCCACGATCTGCGCGTGCTCGCAACCGACCTCGAAGTGAGCCCCGAGGCCATCGTGCGGATGATCCAAGATCCGCACTCGAACTCGGTCGCACTCGTCCAGCCACTGGTCTCGGCGACCGAACTGAAGCTCGTCTGCAGCTTCAGCATCGAGCACGCACACACCAACAACCTCGAGCTGCCGTTGTCGCCGAGCGCAGAGGTGTTCCCGTTTGCCTACAGCGTTGAAGAGCGCTTCGACCTCGAGCAATACCTTCGGCCGCACCATGACGACCCAGGCGGCCACTTGACGGCCTGGGCGCGCCAGTTCATCCGCACCGATGGGCTGACGGGCACGCGCGATTTGCTGGTCAAGATGAACCAGTACATCCGCGACAACTTCCGCTACGCCGCGCGCGACGAAGAAGGCACGCAGGCACCGCAAGAAACATTGAAGCTCAGCACCGGCTCCTGCCGTGATTTCGCGCTTCTGATGATGGAAGCCGCGCGGCGCTTGGGCATCGCAACGCGTTTCGTCTCGGGCTACCTTTACGACCCGGCACTCGATGGCGGCTCGACCTCTGACACCCAAGGTGCCGGCTTCACCCACGCATGGCTGCAGGCTTACCTGCCCGGCGCGGGCTGGGTGCCGTTCGATCCGACCAACAACCTGCTTGGCGGCAACACGTTGATCCGTGTTGGCGTGGCGCGCGACCCAGCGCTGGCGCCACCGGTCGTCGGCAGCTGGTACGGCGACCCGGAAGACTATTTGGGCATGACCGTCAACGTGACCGTGCGCCGAAAATGACAACGGCCACCGGGTTGCCCCGGCGGCCGCTCGATGCAATCGACCCGGCCAAGCCGAGTCAAATCAATCGTTCAGATCAACGCGTGAAACCGCTCGGACGTGGGCGCTGTGGCTTGAACGTGGGCTTGCCCGCTGGGCCGCCCGGCTTGCGCGGCGCAAAGCCGACACCATCGTTGCGATCGCTGCGAACGGCGCTGCGGTCGAACGGCGCCGAATCACGGCCAGAGAAGCCACCCGGCGCACCACGCGGCACGAAAGGCTTCTTGTGGCCAAAGCTCGGCTTGCCGCCGAACTTCGCGCCAGGGGCGCCTTCACCACGCGGGGCGAACATTCGTGGCTCTGGGCTCTTTGGCTCCAGGCCCACGACGGTCGACACGGGAATGTTCTGCGTCGTGAACTGCTGAATGCGGCGGATCATGCCGCTGTCCATGCGCTCGGCGAGCGTCACGGCCAGGCCATTGCGGCCAGCGCGGCCGGTGCGGCCGATGCGGTGAACGTAGTCCTCGGCCTTCATCGGCAGTCCGTAGTTGACGACGTGGCTGATCGTCGGCACGTCAATGCCGCGCGCTGCGACGTCGGTTGCGACGAGGATCTTCAGCTGGCCATTGCGCAGGCCTTGCAGCACGCGGTTGCGACGGCCTTGCGGGTGCCCGCCGTGCAGCGAAGCGACGTGGTGACCCATGTCGGCCAGGCGGTCGGCGAGCCAATCGGCGTCGCGCTGGGTGCTCGTGAACACCACCGCTTGCTCCATCTCCTTGCGGGTCAGGATGTGGTCAAGCAAGGCGTTCTTGTGATTGACGTTGTCAGCCCAGTGCAGGCGCTGCTCGATGTTCTCGTGCGTGTCGGTGTGGGAAGACACGTCGATGCGCTTCGGATCGCGCAGCAGGTTCTGCGCAAGGCGGCCCACATGGCCGGCAAACGTGGCGCTGAACATCACCGTTTGGCGAGCGGCAGGAATGGCATCGGCGATGGTGTTGATGTCGTCGATGAAGCCCATGTCGAGCATGCGGTCGGCTTCGTCAAGCACGAGCATTTCGACGTTCTCCAGCACGGCGCGGCCGGTCTGGAGGTGGTCAAGCAAGCGGCCCGGCGTGGAGATGAGGATGTCGAGCTGGCCGCGCAGCGCAGCAATTTGCGCCGGATAAGGAACGCCGCCAACAACGGTTGCAACGCGCAGGCCCTGCACATGGCGGCCGTAAGTGGACGCAGCTTTGGCGACTTGCATCGCCAGCTCGCGGGTCGGCGCCAACACGAGGATGCGCGGGCCGTAGATCACGCCTTTTTCGCGCTTCTTCGTGGTGTCAGCACGGGCTGCGAGGATGCGCTGCAGTGCCGGCAAGATGAAAGCGGCGGTCTTGCCGCTGCCGGTGCTGGCCGAGACCATCAAATCGGCGCCGGCGAGTGCGGACGGAATCGCCTGCATCTGGACTTCGGTGGCGGTGGCGTAACCGGATTCGGTAACGGCTTTCAGGAGGGCGTCATTCAGGCCCAGGGCTTCAAAACTCATGATCGTCTTTCTACACGGCGCGGCCCGCCCAGCCTGTGGCCGAAGCGTGCAACGCCAGGCATCACGGAAATCCGTGATGACCAGTCAGGTCGCTGGGGAGAAGGTCCGAACCAGCCCGTTTTTAGAAAGCGGGGCTGGACCTCGGGAACAGTCAAAGCGACGGCATCGCCGCCAACCATTCCCGGTGAGTTGCACTTGGCTTGCAAGCCAACTCGGTGGGGTTCGAACAAGCCGCACGCTTTGCCCTGGATGGGCCAGCCCGGGAGGGCTGCGTGGGAAGACTCGATGAGGTCAGAGGGGATGAGCGAAACGCTGCAACCGAAATTGCAGCGAGACGTGGATTATAGAACGGACCGGGGTTTCCCCGCAAGCCTTATCGCGGTCAAACACTTAAGAAATGCTCGCGGTAGTACGCGAGCTCGTCGATGGATTCGTGAATATCGGCCAGCGCCGTATGTGCCTGAGCCTTCTTGAACCCCGCCAGAATCTCCGGCTTCCAGCGCTTGGCAAGTTCTTTCAAGGTGCTGACGTCTAGGTTGCGGTAGTGAAAAAAGGATTCCAGCTCAGGCATCGTGCGCGCGAGAAAGCGCCTGTCTTGACAGATGCTGTTGCCACACATCGGCGACTTGTTGGCGGGCACATATCGCTTCAAGAATTCGATCACCGCCGCTTCGGCCGCAGCCTCATCCACTTGCGAAGACTTCACGCGGTCGATCAAGCCGCTGCGGCCATGCGTTCCTTTGTTCCAGGCATCCATCGCGTCGAGGGCGGCGTCACTCTGATGAACCGCGAACACCGGGCCCTCCACGCGCACGCTGAGTTGCGGATCAGTGACGACAACGGCAATCTCGATGATGCGGTCAGTGTCCGGGTACAGACCGGTCATTTCCAGGTCGATCCAAATCAGGTTTTGGTCGCTGTGCGCGAGGGTCTGGTTGATCGTTGCGATTGATTCACTCATGGGCAGGGCTCCTTGTGCGGGATTGTCTCAGGCCTACACTTCGCGGCATGGAATCCAATGCACTGGCTCTCGTGTTCGCCGTCGCGCTGCTGGCGTCTCTCGCCGTCAAATTTTGGCTCGCGTCGCGGCAGATGCGGCATGTGGCGCAGCATCGTGCCGCGGTGCCTGCAGCGTTCGCGAACACGATTGACTTGGCAGCGCATCAACGCGCGGCCGACTACACGCTTGCCAAAGGCCGCTTCGGCCTGATTACGATGGCCTTCGGCGCGGCCGTGCTGGTGGGTTGGACCTTGCTCGGTGGCATCGACATCACCAACCGCAGCCTTCTCGCCACCGTGCAGCCGCGTTTCGGCAACATGGCTTACCAGCTTGCGTTGTTGGGCACATTTGCCTTGATCGGCGCGGTGCTTGACCTGCCCTTCGATCTCTACCGCACATTTCGCATCGAGCAGCGTTTTGGCTTCAACCGAATGACCTGGAAGCTCTATCTCGGCGACATGCTCAAGAACACGCTGGTGGGCGCACTCATTGGCTTGCCGATCGCTGCGTTGATGCTCTGGATCATGGGCGCCACGGGCGGCCTTTGGTGGCTGTGGGCGTGGAGCGCGTGGGTGGCGTTCAACCTGTTGGTGTTGGTGCTCTACCCCACCGTGATTGCCCCGCTTTTCAATAAATTCGTGCCGCTGGCTGACGAATCTTTGAAGGCGCGCGTGCAGGCGCTGATGGCGCGCTGTGGCTTTGCGGCGAAGGGCTTGTTCGTGATGGACGGCAGCAAGCGCTCAGCGCACGCGAACGCATATTTCACCGGTTTCGGTGCCGCCAAGCGAGTCGTCTTCTTCGACACCTTGTTGTCTAAGCTCTCGCCCGGTGAAGTTGAGGCGGTGCTTGCTCACGAACTCGGCCACTTCAAACACAAGCATGTGATCAAGCGCATCGTCTCGATGTTTGCGCTGAGCCTTGCGGCTTTCGCGCTGCTCGGCTGGCTCTCGAAGGCACCGTGGTTCTACCTCGGGCTCGGCGTGCAGCCATCGCTTGCGGCACCCAACGATGCGCTGGCACTGATCTTGTTCATGCTCGCGACACCGGTGTTCGGTTTCTTCGTATCTCCACTTTTTGCGCAACTCTCACGCCGGCATGAGTTCGAGGCCGACGCCTATGCTTGCCAGCAAGCGGATGGCCGCGAACTCTCGGCGGCATTGCTCAAACTGCACTCCGACAACGCCGCCACACTGACGCCAGATCCGCTCTACGTGCGCTTCTACTATTCGCACCCGCCAGCCTCCGAACGCCTCGCTGCGCTGGCCCATCAATCCAAACTGCAAACCGCATGACGAATCTTCTGCACCAGCGCTGCCAAGCGATCGAAGGCCACGCGCCGATGAGCGACGCTGAAATCGCCCATCACCTCACCGAAGTCAGCGGCTGGCGCCTGCACGACGGCGCGATCGAAAAGACTTACGCGTTCAAAAACTACCTTGAGACGATTTCATTCGTGAACGCGCTCGCGTGGATCTGCAACGCCGAAGACCATCACCCTGAGCTTCGCGTCACCTACGACCGCTGCGTGGTTCGTTTCGACACCCACTCGGTCGGCGGCATTTCGGTCAACGATTTCATTTGCGCTGCGAAAGGCGATGCGCTGGTGGCGTTTCTTGCCTGACGCGCGGTCTGAATCCTCGCCAGAAGCAGCATCAGCCGCCCAACTTGAGGCGGAACGCTGTTGAGCGCGCCCAGCTTGCAAGGCACCGGCTTGGTGGTTGCCGGCCATGGCCGCCACTACATCGTCGAAACGCCTGAAGGCGAGCGCATCACCTGCCATCCGCGAGGAAAGAAGAGTGCGCTCGTTGTCGGCGATCGGGTGCAGTGGCAGGCCAGCGGCGACGAAGGTGTGATCGAGCAAGTCGAGCCGCGCCGCAATCTGCTCTTCCGCCAGGACGAGTGGAAGACGAAGTCCTTCGCCGCGAACCTCGATCAGCTGCTGGTTCTCGTCGCCGCGGAGCCGGTATTCAGCGAGTCGCAGTTGGCGCGCGCGTTGATCGCGGCCGAGAGTGCGGGCATCCCGGCGCGCATCATTCTCAACAAGACCGACCTGCCGGCCATCGATGCCGCTAGAGCGCGCTTGCTCCCCTACACGGCCATGGGGATCGACGTGATCGAGCTCGCATTGAAGCGGCAGCCCGATGAGGCGCGCGCACGGCTAACGCCGCTCTTGGACGGCAAGGCGACTTTCGTTCTCGGCCCCAGTGGCACCGGCAAGAGCACCTTGATCAATCTGCTCGCTCCGATGGCGGCTGCTCAAGTTGGCGAGATATCTCAAGCCTTGAACTCGGGCCGCCACACGACGACTTCGACACAGTGGTACTGGCTAGACGCCACGCGCCGCACAGCCTTGATCGATTCGCCGGGGTTCCAGGAGTTCGGCCTGCGCCAGATCGACGCGCAACAACTGCCGGGCCTGATGCCAGATCTTCGCGAGCCCGCCATGCACTGCCGCTTCTACAACTGCTGCCACTTGCACGAGCCGGGCTGCGGCGTGCGCGTGGCACTGGAAGCCGGTCGAATCAGCGAAAGCCGCTACCGCATCTACCGCGAAATTCGCGACGAACTGGTTGAGCGTTAGGCCCGTGTTCAGGCTGACCGCGCGTCAACCCACCAGGTTGGCGAGCGACAGCAGAGCCAGCAGCAGCATCCACAGCACGACCGAGCGCCACACCAGCCCGACGACGCTGCGCAGATGGCCGAGCTCGGGCAAGGCGCCTGGCGTTGACCCGTCGGCATCGACGGCCTCAGGCGGTGCCCCCGCAGCCGCAAAGCTCGTGCCCTGACGAGACATGATCGCGACCGGCAGCGCGCCCCCCAAGCGCACACCCACCGCGCCGGCTGCTGCCGAAAGGATGATGCCCTCGTTCGGAAATTTCCAGAGGCCAGCATCTCGCCGCCAGCAGGTCACGGCTTCTTCAAAATTGCCGACTACGGCAAAGCCGAAGGCTGTGAGTCGCGCGGGAATGTAGTCGAGTGCGTTGAAGAGGCGTTGCGACAAATCCGTCAATCGTGTGTTGACCTGCGCGTCGATCGTGCGGCTCCGAAACGCCCAGTAGCGGCTCGCGAATTCGGCCATTCGGTAAAGCACGGCACCTGCCGGCCCGAGTCCGAATGAAGACAACAGCACGAACCAGAAGAACACGCCGAACACATGGCGATGCGCGGCAAGCAATGAATGCTCGATGACGTGACGCAGCAGCTCGGTTCGCGGCAATTCACTGGTGTCGATCTCTCGCCATTGTGCAAGGAGGCGGCGCGCTTCAACTTCGTCACCGCGGTCAAGCGCATCTCGGATGTCGGTGAAGTAATGGCTGAACTGGCGGAAGCCCAAAGTCAGGTAGAGCACAGCGACATTCCACAGCAACGCGAGTATCAGGCTGAAGCGGTCAATGCCGAAATGAATGCCCCAGGCGAGCAACGCCGGTGCGATCACCGTGATGCTCCACACCACCCACGCGTGGTGATCGCGACCGGCATCGAAGTTGCGGCCGGCCCAACGCATCCAGGCCGAGAGCGTCTCGTGGACGAGGTTGGCGCGGGGGAGTGGTTTGAATTGTTCGATCAGCAGCGCGAACAGGACAGCAAAAAAACTCATGGCTGGCGATGATAGCGACGCGTTGCGTCAGGCCTCATCAATCAAGAGGCGGTAGAGGTTGCGCAACATCGCCGCGGTGGCGCCCCACACGCAGTAGCTTTTAGCTTTGCCCGATGAATCTCGCCCGTCCCAAGGCATCGACAGAAACTCGCGCCGCGCGCCATCGAACTCGATCTCGTGCCAACGGTGATGGGCAGGGTTCATCAGGAAAGCGAGCGGCACCTCGAAGATGTCGGCAACTTCGGACGGATCAGCCTTCAGCCCGAAGCCCGGCCGCAATAGCGCAACCACCGGGGTGACGATGAAGCCGCTGCCCGTGCTGTAGGTTGGCATCGGCCCGAGCACGTCGACAAAGGCGGACGGGACACCGATCTCTTCCTCTGCTTCGCGCAACGCGGTGGCGGTTGCGTCGGCATCCTGCGCCTCTGTTCGACCACCAGGGAAACTGATTTGTCCAGGGTGCGATGTGAGTTGATCAGTGCGCTGAGTCAGCAGCACCGTGAGTCCGTCGTCGCGAGTCACCAGCGGAATCAGCACGGCAGCACTCGCCCAGGCTCGCTCGGTGAACCGGCGTTCCGTCGCGATTTCCGGCTGCCAGCCGGCCGGCACAGGAAAGCGCTGACGAATCACGGAGCCAGACAAGCGCTCGCTCGGCACGGCCGCCATCCGCTCATCTGACCTAGAGACAGGCACTTTTTGCGGGTCGAAGCTGAATACCATGGGTTCAGTCAAACGCAAAAAACCGCCTCGGGGGCGGCTTCGTTAACAGCTGGCACAGCACCGAGCGGCGCTGGCTGCCGACAAAGCTTTCGCGTTGCACGAAAGTTATGTCGGGGGCTGTGCTTCCACTCCCGGCAACACCGGGAGCCGACGCCATCAGCCCAGCTTTTCTTTGATTCGTGCCGATTTGCCCGAGCGCTTGCGCAGGTAGTAAAGCTTCGCGCGACGCACATCACCGCGGCGCTTGACTTCGATCGAAGCGATCAACGGGCTGTAAATCTGGAAGGTGCGCTCGACGCCCTCACCGCTCGAAATCTTGCGAACGATGAAGCTCGAATTCAAGCTGCGATTACGCTTGGCAATCACCACGCCTTCAAACGCCTGCAGACGCTTGCGCGTGCCTTCGACGACGTTGACGCTGACAATCACCGTGTCGCCTGGGGCGAACGGTGGGATGGTTTTGTTGAGCCGAGCGATTTCTTCGTGCTCTAAGGTTTGGATCAGATCCATGGGGTTCTCCGAGTGATCTTGCCAGCGCGGGCTGGGATGTTTTTGTGGCGCCAAAGGTCTAAAGCTGCGAGCTTTAGTAGCGCCTGCGCGGCAGAGGATCGAAAAGCCTTTGATTATAGCCCGAGCGCAGCCAGGTATTTTTCGTCGGCACTCGAAAGGTGGCCGGCGGCCCGAGCCGTGATCAACAAATCGGGCCGGCGGCTGGCGGTAACTTCGAGCGAGCGCTCGCGGCGCCAGCGCGCGATGCCGGCGTGATGCCCGGAGAGCAAAACCGGCGGGACAGCGTCGTGCGCCGCGCCACCAGCCAACACCTCGGGTCGGCTGTAGTGAGGGCAATCGAGCAAGCCATCGGAGAAGCTGTCTTGCTGATGCGATTGGGCGTCACCAAGCACGCCGTCTTGCAAACGCGCCACCGCATCAAGCAGGGCCAACGCAGGCAACTCACCACCGGACAACACAAAATCGCCAAGGCTGATTTCTATGTCGACATGCCGGTTGATGAATCGCTGATCGATGCCCTCGTACCTGCCGCAGAGGAAGATGGCGCCTTCGCTTTGCGCCATGTCCTTCACCGTTGCTTGATCGAGCTTCCGGCCAGTGGGCGTGAAGTGCACGAGTGGCGCTGTGTCGGCCCGCGCGGCACGAATCGACGCCAGCGCACGCTCCAGCGGCTCGACCAGCATGACCATGCCCGGCCCACCGCCATATGGACGATCATCAACGCGGCGATACGCAGTGTCCGCAAAATCGCGAAGCTGCCAAAGTTTGACTGCCACTTGCCCCGACTCGAATGCACGCCGCGTGACGCCGTTCGTCAGGTGCGGGGTGAAAAGTTCTGGAAAGAGCGTGATGACGTCAAATCGCATGGACGTTCACCACGGTGTCAGTAGTCAAGGCCCCAGTCGACCACGATTCGGCGCTCCGCAAGGCTCACGTCGTCCACATATGCGGCGACGAAGGGAATCAAACGCTCGTCGGTCTCAGTCGCGCCCGAATGCGGGGCGACGCGCAAGACGCTGTGCGGCCCGGTGTCGAGCAAACCAGCGACGGTGCCAAGGCGATCACCGGCGCGGTTGATGACGTCGAGGCCGAGCAGGTCGATCCAGTAGTACTCGTCGGGGCCAGCCGTTGGAAAACTCGATCGGCCGACAAAGATTCGCGCACCACGCAGCGCCTCAGCGGCGTTGCGACTGTCAACGTCTTGAACCTGGGCGACGATCACATCACCATGCTCTTTTGCGTGGACGACCTTTAGCAGCGGCGGAATGGTGGCGCCACCCGCGCTGGTCGGCTTTTTGACGGCGCCGGGTTCTGGCGCCTGCAAATACCAGCGTTTCGAGGAAAAGAGCGCCTTGGGGTCAGCCGCAAAAGCCTGGACCTTGATCCAGCCTTTGATGCCCCAGGCGCCGAGCACGCGGCCGACTTCGATCGCGTCCGCCGGCCAATCAGCCGGCAGTGAGGCGCCACCTTCGAGCGGGGCAGCGGCCATCGCGGTTGAGGTCGGGCTCAGCGCGCGCTCAAACAGCGGCGGCTTTGGCTTGCGCGACCAGGCGCTGCACTGTGGGCGAAAGTTGCGCGCCCGTGCTGGTCCAGTGCTCGATGCGGTCGAACGCGACGCGCAGTGGCTGCTCGGCACCCGATGCAACGGGGTTGTAGAAGCCCACGCGCTCGATGAAGCGGCCGTCGCGGCGAACGCGGGAGTCGGCAACGACGATGTTGAAGAATGGGCGCTTCTTGGCACCGCCGCGGGAGAGTCGGATGACGACCATGGTTGTTTCCTTGAGAAATCTGAAAATCGTCTACCGCACCAGGAGACACCCAGGCCAAGCAGAACACGTCATGTTTGAGTCTTCCGCCGTGGTAGATACGCCGATCACCTGACCGACCCGCGGCGAAACCCAGCATTATAAACTCACTCGCTGCCTCACTTTGATCACTGACGATTCTCGATGCCCACTGCCCAATTGACCATCCGGCCCAGCACGCCCGCAGACCTGCCGGCGATCACGGCGATCTATGCCTGGAACGTGCTCCACGGAACGGGCACTTTCGAACTCGATCCTCCGAGCGAGGCCGACATGACAACCCGCCGCGCCGATGTCTTGGGCAAAGGACTGCCGTGGCTGGTGGCCGAACGCAATGGCGACGTGATTGGTTATGCGTATGCCAACCAGTTCAGGCCGCGCCCCGGCTACCGTTTCTGCCTCGAGGATTCGGTCTACGTGGCCGCTGAAGCGACAGGCCAAGGCGTCGGCAAGCTGCTGCTCGCGGAGTTGCTTGCGCGTTGCGAAGCGGCCGGCGCACGGCAGATGCTCGCGGTGATCGGCGATTCGGCGAACCTCGGATCGGTCGGTATTCACCGGGCTTGTGGCTTCGACGAAGTTGGCGTGTTCAAAGCAGCGGGCTGGAAGTTCGATCGATGGCTCGATGTGGTGCTGATGCAAAAAGCGCTCGGCGTGGGCGACGCGGTTGCCGCGCCATGACTGAGCAGCGCTCGCCTTACAAATCAAAAACGCTCGCAACCTGGCTCGCCTTGCTGGGCGGCTGCTTTGGCCTGCACCGCTTCTATCTCCACGGCTTTCGTGACGTGTGGGCTTGGTTGCTACCGTGGCCGGCACTGATTGGCTTGTATGGTGTGCGTCGCATGGCGGCCTTTGGCGCCGACGATCACCTGGCTTGGTTGCTGATCCCGCTGCTCGGCCTGGTGCTCGCCGCGACGATGCTGTCGGCGATCATTTATGGGCTGACACCCGACGAGCGCTGGAACGCTCGCTTCAACCCTGGCGTTGCACCAGGCGCCCCGGCCGGGTGGTTGACTGTGTTCGGCGTGATCTTTGCGCTGGTCATCGGTGCCGGCATCTTGATGGCCACACTGGCTTTCAGCGCCCAGCGCTACTACGAATATCAAGCCGAAGGCGCATTCAGCGGCCGGTGATTCAAGCCAGGCTCACTTCGACGTGCGAGTCGAAGAACTCGCGCCGCCCACGCATTCCGGCAACGCGCTCGAGCAGCAGTGCAAAGTCAGCGTCGTTATCGGCCGGGTTGAAATGTTCGGTGCCGATGGCAAGGATGGGCGCGCCGTCATAGCCGTGAAAGTACTCGACGTAGGCGTCACAAAGGCGTTGAAGATACTCAGGCGCGATCGCCTGCTCCATTCGAATGCCGCGATGTTCGATGCGCTGCAACAGCGTCGAAGGTGACGCTTGCAGCCAGATGACGAGGTCAGGTTCGCTCACCTGCGGCGCCACCTGCGCGTACATCTGCGAGTAGAGCCGGTATTCGTCGTCGCTCAGGTTCATGCGGGCGAAAAGGCTGTCTTTCGCGAACATGAAGTCACTCACCACAGCGCTTGAGAACATGCCGGGCTGCGCCACGGCCTGAATTTGCTTGAGCCGCTGAAAAAGGAAGAACAGCTGGGTCTGGAAGGCATAACCCGACATGTCGCCATAGAAACGGGCGAGGAACGGGTTTTCGTCGGGCTGCTCGAGCAGCAGCTCGGCGTCCAGATGCGCGGCCAGACGCCGTGCGAGCGAGCTTTTTCCCGCACCTATTGGCCCTTCGATGGCGATGTGACGAAAGCGGTGAATGCCGGTGTTCATCAGCGGTACGGCTTGCTGGTGTTCATGGCGCAAGTTTATCGATGCGTTGATTGGCGACCGCAGGCAGCAGCGCTGCAATGGGCCCGCGCCCCGGGATCAGGAGTTCGGGCGCCAACTCTGCAAGCGGCATCAACACGAAGGCTCGAAGGTGCAGGCGCGGGTGCGGAACCGTCAGCTCGGGCGTGTCGATCCGGAAATCACCGTGGAGCAGCACGTCGAGGTCGAGCGTGCGCGGCGCGTTGCGGTAGGGGCGTTCACGGCCGTGCGCAAGCTCAATCTTTCGCAGTTCGGCGAGCAGCTCATGCGGAGCGAGCGTTGTTTGAAGCTCGATCACGGCGTTGATGAAATCTGGGCCGGCGGCATCTTGCGGAGCAGTGGCGTAGAAGGACGACGAACGCAGCGACTGCGTGCCCGGCATCGCGACCATGGCCGCGGAAGCACTCGCCAACGCGGCGCGCACGTCGCCCTGATTTGCGCCGATGCCTACGAAGGCGCGGACCGCCGGTCGATCGATCACGCCCTCAGCCGTCCGAGGGCAGCACATCGCTGCCGCCGCCCTCGCCTGCGCCAGACGCGCCATCACTTGCCACTCGCGCCGGGCTCTTGCGCCGGCGGCGGCGCTTGCGTGCCTCGCCGGTGGGCGCAGCACTGCCGATGGCCGGGCCGGCGGGCTGCGAGCGAACCACTTCGAGCAGACGGCCTCGTTCGGCGTCGTCGGCCAGCGAAAAATCTTCCCACCAATTTGCGAGTTCACCGTCGATTTCACCGGCATCGCCACGCAGGCGCAGGAAATCGAAGCCGGCTCGAAAGCGCGGCTGGTCGATCAGCGTCATCACGCCATTGCCACTGCGGCGCTCGAAGCGTGGCTGCATCAGCCAGATCTCGCGCATGTCGGCAGCGAGCTTGCCTCGGCCCGAAATGTCACCAATGCGCGCATCAAAAACGGCATCCACGGCTTGCTGCAAAGCGTTGAACGGCGGCTCGCCCGCAGCCTTGAGTGCCTGCCAGCGGCTTTGCACGTCGTGCCACAACATGCAGGCGAGCATGAAGCTCGGGGCGACCGGCTTGCCTTCGCCAACGCGGCGGTCGGTATCGGCAAGTGCGAGCTGGACGAATTTCTCGCGGCCATCGTGGCGATGGGCTTCATCGAGTGCGACGTCAAGCACCGGGAACACGCCACGGTGCAAGCCCTGCTTGCGCAGCTCTTCGATGCTCGCAAGCGCGTGGCCGGTCTGCAGCAGCTTGATCATTTCATCGAAGGTGCGCGAGGCTGGCACGGCATCGAGCAAGGCCGCCATCTCTTTGATCGGCGCACGTGTTTTTGGCTCGATCTCGAAGCCCAGCTTGGCCGCGAATCGCACGACGCGGATGATGCGCACCGGGTCTTCGCGGTAGCGCGTGGCGGGGTCGCCGATCATGCGCAGCAGCTTCTTCCTCACGTCTTGAATGCCGCCGTGGTAGTCGACCACGATCTCGCGAACCGGGTCGTAGTACATCGCGTTGATCGTGAAATCGCGACGCGCGGCATCTTCGAGTTGCGAGCCCCAAACGTTGTCGCGCAGCACGCGGCCGCTGGCATCGACCGCGTGGCTCTTGCCTGCGAGCTCCGATTTCGACGTCTTCTCGTTGCCCGGGACCGAGTCGGTCGCAGCGGTCTCGACGAGCGCGCGGAAGGTCGAGACTTCGATCACCTCGCTCAAGCCGCGATCTTGACGACCACGGCCAAACACGACGTGCACGATGCGGAACCGGCGGCCGATGATGAAGGCGCGCCGAAACAGCGATTTGACCTGCTCCGGCGTGGCGTTGGTGGCCACATCGAAGTCTTTGGGCCGCATGCCGACCAGCAGGTCGCGCACGGCACCGCCGACGATGTAGGCCTCGAAGCCACCCTCCACGAGCGTGCTCACGACCTTGGCCGCGCGCTCGTCGACCAGCTTGGGGTCGATCTGATGCTCGCTCTTGGGCACCTCGACGCGTTTGCCCGCGGGCGCCGCAGCGGCCTCGGCCAGCTTGGGCGACTTGCCGAGCAGTTTGTCGATGAATTTCTTGATCATTCTTGTCTTTGGGGAAAAAGCTCGAGGATGCGCCAGGCGCGTTCTTCGGCAATGCGGCGCAGTGGTTCTGAAGGATTGGTGGCAACCGGATCGGTGGCGCGCTCAAGCAACGGCAGGTCGTTGATCGAATCGCTGTAGACGCTGATGCGCTCGAAGTCGGCCCAATCATCGCCGGCGGCCGCGAGCCATTCACCAACCCGCGCCACCTTGCCTTCACGGTAGCTCGGCACGCCTGCGATGCCACCGGTGATCGTACCGCCCGCGTCGCGCACGAGCCGAACGGCGATGAGATCGGCAATGCCAAAGGCCGCGGCGATCGGCGCAGTGACGAACTCGTTGGTCGCTGTGACGAGGGCCACGCGGTCGCCCCTGGCCTGGTGATCGCGCACCAGTGCGAGCGCTTGCGGCTGCAAGGCCGGGTGGATCACTTCGGCCATGAACCGCGCCTGTGCAGCGGCCAGCACTTTGGCGCTGCGCATCCGCAATGGCGCGGTGGCGAATTGCACATAGGCATGGATGTCAAGCGCGCCGGCTCTGTACTGCGCATAGAAGCGGTCGTTGCCTGCGCGGAACGCTGCTTCGTCAACCCAGCCGAGGCCGATCACGAATTCGCCCCAGGCGTGGTCTGAGTCGAGCGGCAGCAGGGTGTCGTCGAGGTCGAAGAGGCAGAGATTCATCGCGTCGATTCGCCTTCTTCCGCGATCATTTGCTTGAGCAGCGGCACTGTGATGGCGCGCTTGGTTGCGCGCGAGAACTCGTCGAGCCGATCGACCTGGGTCATCAGGTCTTTCAGATTGCGCGAGAAACGGGTGAGCAGATAGTCCATGACGTCATCGGAGAGAAACACACTGCGCTGGTCGGCTTCGCGACGCAACGCGGCCCGGGTTTCGGGCTCCCCGAGCGCCTCAACCGCGAACACATGGCCCCAGCCGAGGCGGCTGCGCAGGTCGTCACGCAAAGGCAAGTCGATCGGCGGCAGGCGACCAGCAGCGGCGATCAGGCTTTCGTGCGTGGCTGCTTCGACGAAGAGCGCGAACGCGGCATGCTGCTGCGTGGCATCGAAGCGGTCGCAATCGTCGAGCACGATCAAGGTGCAACGCTCATCAAACACCCATGGCTGCGGCACACCCAAATCGAACCAACTGATGCGTGCGCCTTGGCGCTGCATCTGATCGGCCAGCGCCTGCAGCAAGTGCGTTTTGCCCGCGCCAGACGGCCCCCAGAGGTAGACCGGCATGGCCGGCGCCCGCAGGCGATGGAGATGGTCGAGCGTGAGAGCGTTTGCGCCCGCCACGAAGTTGTCGAACGAGCGGGCCGGCGGGTCGCCAATGGCCAAGGGCAATTGCCTCATGATGAGCTCACCATGGCCTCAGGAACGGCTCACGCGAGCCCCGCGTTGGTGGCGGGCAGCTCAACCACGGTAGAGCCTGCTGTCGAGGTATGCCGCTCGAATGCGCCGCGCCGCGACGACGAGCAAGGCGCTCACCGGCAGCGCGATCAACACGCCAACGAAACCGAACAACTGACCAAACGCGAGCAGCGCGAAGATGACCGTGAGCGGGCTCATGCCGATGCGTTCGCCCACCAACCGCGGCGTCAGGAAAATGCTTTCGAGCACCTGGCCAACGCCGTAGACCGCCGCGACGACGATCACTGGATACCAACTCGCGAACTGCAAGATGCCGGTCAAGAGCGCCAGCGCCGCGCCAAGGCCGAAGCCGAGGTACGGGATGAACACCGCCAAGCCTGTGAACACGCCGACAGGCACGGCGACGTCAAAGCGGCACAAACTCAGTGCGACGCTGTAGTAGGCGGCCAAGATCAGCATCACCAGCAACTGGCCGCGCAGGTATTGGCCAAGCACGCTGTCGCACTCGGCCACGAAATCGTTCACCGCATCGCGCATGCGCGGCGGCACGAGCTCGGCCATGCGCTGAATCAAGTTGGGCCAGTCCATCAGCAGGTAGAAGAGCACCACCGGCACGAGGAAGGCGTTGCTGAGGATCGAGAGCACGATGCTGCCGCCGATGCGCGCCGAGCTCATCGCCGTCGTGAACCACTCTTCGAAATTGGCGTTGAGGTACTTCAAGACGAAGGCTTTGATGCTCTCGGTGTCGAGCGCCACGTTGATGTCGTAGCGCGCGAGCCAAGGCGCCAGGTTCTGGTTCAGGCGGTCGGCGAGCATCGGAATCTGCTCGCGAAGCAAGGGCAACTCCTTGACCATGACCGGCACGATCAGCAGCAGCACCGCGAGACCGGCTGCAATTGCCGCGAACTCAATCAAGCTGACCGCGAGCACCCTCGGCACGCGCCGCCGCGCTAATGATTCGACCGCCGGGTGCAAGGCATAAGCCAGCACAACGGCAATCAAAAAGGGCGTGAGCACCGGCGCGAGCAGCCAAATGGCGATGGCCGCCAACAGTGCGATTGCGGCCCAAGAAAGGGTTTGGCGTTGGGGAGCGGTCAGGGTCATCGAAAGTGATGCCGCGGCGCCAAGGGCAGGAGGCACTGGCAGGTACCGCGTCGGCCGAATTCTACGGGCGCACCCGCGAGTGCCTCTGTGCTTACTGGCGATCGGAGCGTCAACGCAGGCGCCCCGCTCCGCTCGGTTTCAAGCGTGCCAGGCGCTCTGCAATGGCCGCGTGATCTGGTGCGTCGACAGCGTTGTGGAGGTAGGCGGTCAAGTCTTCCGCGGCCGCATCGATCCCACCGAGCTCGGCATGCGCCAGGCCCCGGTCGCGGCGCTCGTCCCAGGCCTGCGGCAGCAGGATCACGAGGCGCTGCATCACGGCCAGGAGACGGGGCCAATCGCCGCCGCTTCGGTGAATTTCCTTCAGGTTGCGCAGGATGCGCGCGACCACGTCGCGGGCCGGCGCGGACTGCAAAAACAGGCCCAGCGGCACATCGAAGTCCCCATGCAGACCGCGGTTGCGCTTGTAGGGTGCGAGCAACTCGTCGAGCTCCTCGCGCGAGAGCGAATGGCCAGTGAACGGGTCGATCACGACCTCGCCTTTCGGCATGCGCAGCTTGACCAAAAAGTGACCGGGAAACGAGACGCCGCGCGCGGTCAGCCCGATCTGCGTGGCGATCTCGATGTAGAGCACAGCCAGCGTGATTGGGTTGCCGCGGCGCGTTGCGAGCACGGCATGGAGGTAGCTGTTACTCGGGTCGTAGTAGTTGTTGACGTTGCCGCCGAAACCCAGCTCCTGGAAGAAGAAGCGGTTAAGCAGCCGCAGCCGCTGCACGGGCGGTGCGTCGGCCGGTGAGCGGCGTTTGAGGCGCGCGGCCAGGCTGTCGATCTCAGCCAGCACGGTTTGGGTATCGAGCTGCGGGAACTCGTCTTGGGCAATCGCAGCGGCAGTTTCGGTGAGCGAGAGCGTCTCGTCATCGGCAACCAACGTCGCGAAGTAGCCGAGCGCAGTCGGCGTGTCGAAAACCAGATGGGGCAAGCGGCCGGCCATGAAAACAGTTTAGCTGCGGCGAATTTTTCTAGCCGCGGCGCATGAACTGCTGAAATTTCAGCCCGCTGAGGTACAGGCTGCCGAAGTAGACCGCCGCCGAGCCACCCAAGCAGAGCGCCATCCAGCCGATGCGCTGCGCTTGATGGTCGACCAGGCCGATCCAGTCGATCCCGCGCTCGGCCCACATCAGCAGTGCGCCGAGCAATGCAGTGGCACCGGCCACGCGCAGAGAAAACCCCAGCCAACCCGGCTCTGGCGTGTAAGCCCCCACGCGCCGCAGCCCAATGAACAACCACAGCGCGTTGACCATCGCCCCCACGCTCACCGACAAAGCCAAGCCAACGTGACCCATCCAAGGCACGAAGACCGCGTTCATCAGCTGCGTCAACACCAGCACGGCAATGGCGATCTTCACCGGCGTGCGGATGTCTTGCCGCGCGTAGAAGCCAGGCGCCAAGATCTTCACGCCGACCAATCCCATCAATCCGACGCCGTAGCCTTGCAGCGCAGCCGCCGTTTGCGCCACGGCGGCTTGATCGAAGGCCCCGCGGTGGAACAGCACCGAGACCAGCGCGGTCGGGAAGACCAGCAAGGCCACGGCGCACGGCAACGCCAGCAGCATGACGAGCCGCAAGCCCCAATCGAGCAAGCCCGAATAGCCGGCCGCGTCTTGGCGTGTGTTGGCAGCCGAGAGTTGCGGGATCAGGATGACGCCGAGCGCCACCCCGAGCAGCCCGGTCGGAAACTCCATCAAGCGGCTCGCCCAGTCGAGCCACGACACCGCGCCGACACCTTGCC
>JAYWGR010000113.1:0-6384 GCA_043778145.1 Rhizobacter sp. | reverse complement strand
CGAGTCACGACATCGTTCGATTCATCACTCGGAAATACTTGTCATGAAACTCAGCCCCAATCTCGCATCCACTCGGGTCGAGGTCACGGATTCAGGTTCTCGTCATTCACCGCATCCGCCGTTACGCCAAAGGTCCATTGCACGGCGTACACGCCCACGGGCTCGATCGCCGGCCGGCCGCCTTGGCTGCTGCCGGCCGGGTCTTGGAACAACACGCGCTGGCCGTCGCACTGGGCGAGCACGACGATGCGCGGGCTCAATTCGCCCCCGATCGGCGAGAGCACCGCCAGCGCCGGCAAAGGCGTGAGCCCCAGCCGCTCGATGGACGTGCGCACGCGCTTGGCCTGCAGACCGATGTGCTTGGCAGCGAGCAAGAAGTCTTCACCGCTCGGCTGGTGGCTTGGTGGCCAGCCGAGCTGATGCGCGAGCAATTCCGGATCAGCGGCGACGTGATGCAGCCGCGCGATCAGGCAAAGACTCTTCAGGCTGGGTTGGGCGGACGGCGAAAAACTTGGGGACTCTCAAGTGCCGCGGCTTCTTGGGGTGCGGCACTCGCTGCCGGCACCGGTGACACTGCTTCCAACACAAGAACTCCTCTGTTGCAGCGAGATTGTTCGTGCGCGAATTAGGGTAGACGTGGAAAGTTTCGCGCAAACCCCCGAAGGAGGGTGTGCATCAGTGGTGGCTCGCGAGCGGTGTTTACGGGCGCATGCGCGGAGCTCTCAGCGCCAGTCGCCTTGCCCCTACCAGCTCGACGGCAAGCTGCGTTCGATCACCAGCGTGCGGCCTTCGACGACGACATAGCCGCCGCGCTCCAGGTCTTTCATCAGCTTGCTGATCATCTCGCGCGAGGCGCCGACCCTGCTCGCGAGCTCTTGGTGCGTCGGCTTGGGTGAGATCACGCGGCGGCAATCGTGCGAGGTGGTGGCCGCGGCTGTGGTGGCCCGGGCGTTGAGTTCCTTCACGAGCCGGCTGTAGACGTCGAGCAGCGCGAGGCTGCGAGCGTTGTCGGTCAGCACGCGGGCGCGGCGGATCACGCGCTCTAGCAATTCGAAGGCGAATTCCGGGTCGGCTGCGATGTGCTCGCGCAGCGTGTGGCGTGTGACGACCACGCAGCGCGTGGGCTCCAGCGTCATCACCGAGGCGGAGCGCGGGCCGCCGTCGAGGCTCATCTCGCCCAGGTATTCGCCGGGGCCGTAGGTGCCGTAGGTGATTTCGCGGTCGCGCTCGTCAGTCGAGAAGGCTTTGACGCGGCCGCTCAGCACGATGTAGAGCGAATCGCTGCGGTCACCTTCCTGGATCAGCAGCATGTCTTTCGGATAGCGCTGCACCCGCCCGCGAACGGCCAGTGCTCGCAGCGATTCGCTCATCGGTACAGCAGGGAATAGAGCGGCGGGTGCGGGTTCCATCGCGGGCAGGCGGGGTCGATTGGCGGGCCCGAGCGGCCCGTTGCGCAAAAACTCTAGCACGTCGACTGTGAGGTGCGAGAGCATCTCAACCCCGCTGCCGTGCCGGCTGCAAGTTCAGTGGCAAGCCAGCGATTTCATGGCGGGCGTGATCGGCGGCAGTGTCGCGATGCGGTTGATCAGGTCGCGAATGCTGCGCGTCTGCGTTTTGATGCGGATGCTGCCAATCTGCGTGCGCACGGTCGAGATCGCCACGCCCAGGCTCTGCGCAATCTCTTTCGGCCGGCACCCTGCGCACAGGCCGTGCAGCACGCCGGCTTCAGCACTGGTGAGGCGGTGGGCGCGGGCGAAGAAGTCGAGCGTCAGCGTCTCGTTGGCGGGCTGCTTGCCGAATACGAGCATGACCAGCGGTTCGGAGTCGGTCAGCGAGTCGCTGCCGAGCGAGACGCTGTTGCAGCTGGCGTGTGCGGCCGCATCGCCACTGGCCATCGGCACGACCGCGATCGTGGACGCTGCCGCTTTGCGCTCGCCCTTGGCGGCGTCAGCACCGCCCAGATTGAGCATGCGGCGCAGGCCCCGGGCCGCATCGATCAGCGCGCTGCGCAGAGCGGCTTGCTCGGTCGGATCGCCGGCACTCACCACGCCGCCCGCCAGCCGCAACCCCGCACCGCCCACCAGCATACGCAACGCCAGTTGATTGGCGTAGCGCAAGCGCCCGCTGGCGGTCACGAGCACCAGGCCATAGTCGATTTCATCGAGCATGCGCGCCAGCACGCCGGAGAGCGGCGCGATGTTCGCGTCGAAGGCGGTGAGCAAGGCGCCGGCGGGTGAGGTGAATCCCGGTGCGAAGGGGGGCGACGGGAGAGCGGCGGGCGTGTGGATCGATTCGGCGAAGGTCATGATGGCTAGCTCCTAGAGCGCGCTGCGGTGCAGGACGCGTCATGAAGCTTAGAAAGCCCGCCGGCTCCGCAGGCGGCAATCTGCCCAGCAAACTTGTGAAATATTCACATCGCGCCATGGGTGGGCTGTTGCGCCCCGGGGCTTGGCGCTTCGCCGTCGCGCTTCTCGGTCGCGCTTCAGGCGAGCACTTTGGCCAGCCAGCGGTTCATGTCGGTGATTTCCTCGGCGCAAACCGAATGCGCCATCGGGTAGGCATGCCATTCCACGGGGTGGCCGAGCGCCACGAGCGCATCGCGCGACGCAGTGGCGCGGGCGATCGGGATCACGCCGTCGGCCGTGCCGTGCGCTTGAAAGATCGGCACGGCGGCGTTGGCCTCGCTGCGCTCGCTGGCAGCGGTGTCAGCCAGCGGCAAGTAGCCCGACATGCACAGCAAGCCCGCCAAGCGCTCCGGGTAGCGCAGGCCGGCCATCAGCGTCATCGCGCAGCCCTGCGAGAAGCCGCCAAGCACGATGCGCGATGCCGCAATACCGCGCGCGCGCTCTTGGTCGATCAGCGCGGCAACCAGCGCCTGCGATTCGCGCAGGCCAGCCTCGTCTTCGCGGCGGGCGCTGCCTTTGCCAGGCTCCGCGAGTTCGGCGCCGAAGATGTCGTACCAGGCCGGCATCACATGGCCGCCGTTGACCGTGACGGCCCGCACCGGGCTGTTCGGAAAGAGGAACCGCACCGGGCCGACGCCGCGCAAATCGAACTCGTTGGCGACCGGCACGAAGTCGTTGCCGTCGGCGCCGAGGCCGTGGAGGATGATGACGGTGGCGCGCGGATGGGGCGCGGTTTCGATTTCGATGGCGTCGAGTGGCATGCGTGGGTTCCCGGCTGGAGGGCGTTGGGCTCGGATCAGAGCGTGAAGTCGTAGTCGATCAACAGCGGCGCGTGGTCGCTGAAGCGCTGCTCAAGGTAGATGTGTTCGTGGCGGGCAGTGGCGGCGACGGCGGGTGTCGCCAAGTGGTAGTCGAGCCGCCAGCCGACGTTTTTCGCCCAAGCCTGGCCGCGGTTGCTCCACCACGTGTATTGATCGGGATTCGGGTTGAGCGTGCGGAACACGTCGACCAAGCCGATCTCATCGAAGAGGTGCGTGAGCCAGGCGCGCTCTTCGGGCAAGAAGCCGCTGTTCTTCTGGTTGCTCTTCCAGTTTCGAAGGTCGATCTCTTTGTGCGCGATGTTGATGTCGCCCACAAGAATCAGCTCGCGTTCGGCGGCCAGGCGCACCAGGTGCGGCAGCATCAGGGCCAGAAACCTGAACTTGGCGGCCTGGCGCAGCTCGCCGCTCGAACCACTCGGAAAGTAGCAGCTGACGATGCTGAGTTTCGAGAAGCTCGCGCCGGGGCGCCCGTCAAACTGCGCTTCGACGTAACGGCCTTCCGCATCGAACTCTTGGTCGCCAATGCCGGTGATCATCCGGGTCGGCTCCTGCCGCGTATAGAGGCCGACGCCGGAGTAGCCGGGCTTGTCAGCGAAGTGAAAATGCCCGCGCATTCCGGCGACGTTGTCGAAGCGGCCAACCACCGTGTCGGCCTGGGCTTTGACCTCTTGCACCCCCATACAATCCGGGGCCGCGCCGGCCGTCCAGGCTTCGAAACCCTTGGTGGCGGCCGAACGAATGCCGTTCAAGTTCAAAGAGACGAGACGAAACAAGAAAGGCCCCTGATGATTCCGCCCGCCAGTTCTGAGGCCGCAAAGTCTGGTTCGACCTCGCCTGAAGTGACTGCCGGTGTTGACCTGGCTCAGGCGTTTGTGTCGTTCGCGGTGGCTGCGGGCGTATTGCGGTTCGGTGAATTCAAAACCAAGGCCGGCCGGCTCTCGCCCTACTTCTTCAACTCGGCCTTGTTCGACGACGGCGCCAAGCTCGGGCGCCTCGGAGAATTCTATGCGCGGCGTTTGCTCGCCTCGTTGGCGCCCGCCTCCGGGCCTGGGTTCGACATGCTCTTCGGCCCGGCCTACAAAGGCATCACGCTCGCCTCGGCCACCGCGGTCGAATTGGCCCGCCTCGGGCACAACGTGCCGTTTGCCTACAACCGCAAAGAAGCCAAAGCCCACGGCGAAGGCGGCACGTTGGTCGGCGCGCCGTTGAAGGGCCGGGTCGTGATCATTGATGACGTCATCACCGATGGCGCTTCCAAGCGCGAATCGGTCGAGATGATCCGCGCGGCAGGCGCCGAGCCGGTTGCTGTGCTCATCGCACTCGACCGCATGGAGCGTGGCGGCACCGATGACAACCTCTCGCCTCGCTCGGCCGTTGAAGACTTTCAAGAAGCCTACGGAATGCCCGTTATTTCGATCGCTGGTCTCGGCGACCTCTTGGAATACTTGCAAACCCATGCCGACCCGGCTTTGAGGTCCAACCTCGGTCGTGTGATGGCTTACCGCGAACGCTATGGAGTGTGAATTTTGCTGACATCGACGACTGGCCTGACGCGATGCGCAGCTGTTTTGCTGGGTGTGCTCGCGAGCTCCCCGGCGGGCGCTGAGCCCGGCCCTGCGCCATTGTCGATCTACGCGTGCACCGACGCGAACGGCAAAAAGATCACCTCCGATCGCCCGATCCCCGAGTGCGCGACGCGCGAGCAGCGCATGCTCAACGCCGATGGCTCGCCAAAAGGCGTGCGCCCACCCACACCGACGGCCGAAGAGCGCGCCGAGATGGAAGCCCGCGAACGCGATGCGATGGCCGAGCGCATCGCCCGCCAGGATGCGATTCGCCGAGACCGCAACCTGCTGGCCCGCTTTCCCGACGAAGCCGCCCACCAGAGGGCGCGCGAAGCGGCGCTTGACGACGTTCGCAAAGCGGTTCGCGTGTCCGAGATTCGTGTGGCGTCGCTGGCGGCAGAGCGCAAACCGCTCCAAGACGAAGCCGAGTTCTATGTGGGCAAGGCCTTGCCGGCGAAGCTGCGCAACCTGCTCGATGGCAACGATGCGGCCACCGAAGCGCAGCGCAATCTCATCCAGAACCAGCAGTTCGAGGTGGTGCGCATCAACCGCCGTTATGACGTCGAACTCGCGCGCCTGAAAAAGCTCTGGAACGGCGCGCAGCCGGGGTCGCTGGGCGGTCTGCCGTCGGCCACGGCGATGGCCGGCTCGGGCGCATCGACCACCAAGTAGCCGCGCGCGGGCGCCGCCCGCGTTTGCCGCCCGGCCTCTCGGCCGATCAGGCCAGCTTCTGACGCAGCAACGCGTTAATCTGCGTCGGGTTGCCTTTGCCCTTGGTGGCTTTCATGACCTGGCCGACGAGCGCGTTGAAAGCCTTCTCCTTGCCCGCGCGAAACTCCTCGATCGACTTCGGATTCGCCGCCAGCACCTCGCTCACGATGGCGGCGAGCTCGCCGTCGTCGCTCATCTGCTTCAAGCCTTTCGACTCGATCAACGACTCGACGCGTGCCGCCGGCTCCACGCCGCTGGTGGCTTGCGTCCACAGCGCATCGAACACCTGACGGGCACCGTTGTTCGACACCGTGCCGTCAGCGATGCGCGCGATCAACGCGGCGAGCAGCGGCGCATCGACCGGGCTGGCCGAGATCGCCACGCCGTCGGCATGCAGCCTGCGCGTGAGCTCCCCCATCAGCCAATTCGCGACCAGTTTGGGCTGGCCGCTGAGTCGTGTTGCGGTCTCGAAGAACTCGGCGAAGGCGCGGCTCTGCGTCATCGCCAACGCGTCGTACGCGGGCAGGCCGTGGTCGCGCTGAAAGCGCTCGGCCATGGCGCGCGGCAGCTCGGGCATCGCTGCGCGCACTTCGGTGATCCACTCGCTTGGGATCACGAGCGGCGGCAAATCGGGATCGGGGAAGTAGCGGTAATCGGCCGCATCTTCCTTGCTGCGCATCGCGCGCGTCTCGCCGCTGGCGGGGTCGAAGAGCACGGTGGCTTGTTGCACGGTGCCGCCGTCTTCGATGAGGTCGATCTGCCACTGCACTTCGTAGTCGATCGCCTGCTGCATGAACTTGAAGCTGTTCACGTTTTTGACTTCGCGCCGCGTGCCGAACGATTCGCCTGGCCGCCGCACCGAGACGTTGACGTCGCATCGGA